>JAIELG010000043.1 GCA_019753155.1 Burkholderiales bacterium | reverse complement strand
TCAATCAACCTCTTACCATGACCTCCCACCTTAACGCTATCCCTCAGCGCTTTTGCACATAATTTTGCACATTACCTTTCGGGCGGGGCCCGCCTGCCGTCGTTCCGGTGCAGCACGTCCGCAGCGCTTGCAACTGGAACGAGTCAAGTCCATCATCCTTTTATGGCGCAGCCCCTCGCGAGCGCATGAATTGAGCCGAATGTATCGTTCGATTCACAGGCGTTTTGGGGGAAGGGACAAGGATAAAGGGTGCTCAGTCCCCGCCGATCACGACGAACGGTCAGGCCTGGATGAGAAAAGCCAAATGACATGCTACTTTTCTAGACCCCAGCCCCACGAATTCAAAGCCGAACTGGTGGCGCTTTATTCCTCTTCGAAAATCAGGGTTTAAGCGTGGTGAGCAAATGCACCAAGGTCGGTATAGGGTTCGGTGCCGTCATGGGCGGTGGTCAGTTGAGCTAGGTGCCCGGCTCTTTGAGAGGCATCTGCCAAATTTTGGCTCGTTTGGGCATAGTGCCCCGCATGGCCCTTGTCGTAGTTCGGCAGATGCCGGCGCAAGGCTGGTACACGTCGGTGCGATGCAATGGCGCTTGCACATCTTCGAAATGCAGCAACAGCCAGAGCTCGAAGCATGGAACGGAGGCGATAGCTTCGAATTTCACTGCCTGCTTCAGGTCGTTGCGCAACTTGCCGTTCCGCTCAGCAGCTTTTGCCAGGGCATTGTGGTAGGTCTCGTGATCGTCGCGGTCGAACACAACATATACTTGCTCAAAGCCTTTCTTTGGAATTTCCCGATATTCATCACCATTCAAAAACAAATACTCTGCGTATTCGACAACCTGTAAAGGCGTTGTGCCGAATTGACTGGGCTGCACGGCCACATTCGCCGTATTCAAACGAAATTTTGAGCGTATTTCCCCCAGATAGAGCGGTTCGGTCTTACTGCCTTCGGTAACGATGAGAATTCTGTCGTAACTGGCCCGTTGCCCCATCTTACGGACAAGTTGTGCCGCATGGCGATGTTTGGCCTGATTATCTTTCCCCATGCATCCGGCCCATCAGCCTGCCGCTTGAATAGGCGGTACGGGTTCATCGAAAAATGGTACAGCGCCATAACGTCCTATCAAGTATCCCTTCTCCCAGGCCTCAGTTTCACGTGGACTGAAGTCGGAAAGCGGATACAGACGCGTAGCCTGATCCCGATCCTTTTCGGTGAACAGAATTTGATCGCGCCGGAACAGGGTGCGATCAAGCAACGAGGTGTCATGCGTGCTGAAAAGCAGTTGTGCCCCCATTGGATTTAGCTCTGGCGTGTGGAACATGCGCACCAACCGACGAACCAGCAAGGGATGCAAGCTGCTGTCGAGCTCATCTACTATCAGCAACCGGCCATTTTTGAGGACATCCAGCACAGGTGCAATCAATGCATACAAGCGCTGAGTTCCCTGTGATTCTTCGTGCAATTCAAATGTGGCAGAACCGCGCTCGGTCTCATGGACAAACTGGGGCATGAGAATTTCCCGCTCTTCACGAGAGAACTTTGGCCCCTCCGGTCCAATCATGAACTGTTGGTAAAAACCAGGGCGAGACACGCTCACTACATCACTAATACTAATGTCTGCCGAGACAAGAAAATCGCGCACAGCCCGCTTTCCTGCATCGGTTTGCAACAATTGAGTAGTCAAGTCCGGTAATGGGGACAAACCAGCAGCAAAATAAACAGGTTGCTCTACCATCCAGCGAAAAATCGGTCCCAGTAGTTCGCTGTTGAGCTGCGCTGCCGTGGAAAGAAACAACGCATTGGGGCGTGTCGCCTCCTGCCAGAGCTTGCGCTGGCCGGTCAGGTGTGTGCTGAATTCGTACTCGTAGCTTTGCGATTTTTCATCATAAGCACGACTGAACCACTGTTGTGGCTTGGGCGCGCGGTATACCAACAGCCACTCGTCCACGATCCTTTCAGGTGTGAGGGTGAAGCCGTATTGATGCCTCACCCCGCCCAGCAGGAAGGTAATTTCAAACTCGGAGGGTTGCTTGGCATATTCGGTATCCAAACGGAACGGCTGAAAATTGAACGTCTGCCCCGGCTGCATGATGGTTGCCGATTCAGCCACAACAGCACGCATATAAAACAGCGATTGGAGCAGCGTAGATTTTCCGCTGGCATTAGGCCCATAAACCACGGCGCTGCGCAATACGTTGGGCAGACTCGCTATGCCTGTCGAAGCCAAGTGTGTCTCGGCAAGCTTTTTGTCCGTGGATGCAACAAAACTAACAACCACTTCATTACGAATTGAGCGGTAGTTCCGAACCCTAAATTCGAGCAGCATGACGGCCTCAATTAACGGAATAATGCTTAATTATGCTTAATTTTTACAAAAAGTAAATTTATTTCTGCACTTCCATACAATATCCAAGAACAAGTGTTAATTGTCGTGTCGCATTTCCAACTACGCGTAGAGGTGGCTGCGTAAAACTGGACCTTCCGTTAACTAAACTTCCCCCGAAATTTCGTCTTCCAAGGGTGATGTACAATCACGATCAAATTGGAAAGGAAGGCGATGAAGATACCGAAGCAGGAATACACTGCCGAGTTCAAGGAACTGGCGGTCAACTAGGCACATTCGGGCCAGTCTAGCCTGCATATCTCATGGGCACTTCGGGGTCATACTTCGGCGGCACACTTCGGGGTCAAGTCTATCAAAGTTGCAATCCCCTTGCCCCCTTCTGCACCGTAAGCGTCCAGCGCGGAGGCCATTCCCGCCCACCTCGTTGAGGCACAAGCCCTGTTTCACGGCTTGATGGACGAACGGACAAGGGCCGGCATCGCCGGCCCCACCCGAATTCGCCGCAGTTCAGAACACAGGTCAGGCAGCGAGTTTTTCCGGAACCAGAAAATCGACGAATTCAGCGAGCGTAATATCCAGTCTCTGGATGTTCTGCTCCTCCAGGAAGCGCTCTTCGTTTCTCGTCAGTTCCTGAGGCAGAACCGCCCAATGCCGGCTGGACGAGCGTTTCATGACCTGACGCGCGAAAGTGCGCTCCAGCTGGTTCCTGAAGCGGCAGCCCATGAACAGGAAATTGCGATCCGTCCGCAATTGCTTGACCACTTCAGGAATCGGGGTCTGGATGTCGATCTCGGTCAGGACTTCGACGAAATCCGTGTCGGATACGAGAAAATTCCGTTCGGGCGAAATCGACCCCAGCGGCTTGTAAAGCACGCATCCCCAAGTTTCCGCTTCGAAATCGTCGGCCTGCAACCCGTCGGGGCGGTAATAATGCACCCACTCCCCGAAATGCTCGGACTGGCTCACCCCCTGGATCTGTCCCCAGTCCGCTTTCGCTTCGAGCGCTCCCTGCATGGCGTTGTCATACCAGACATCGACGATCAACATCGGCTCCCTGGATAGTCCCGCGAGATAACGGTGCAATTCCGTCGGCGCCACCCTGGCCGTGAAAGCTTCCTCCATGATCCCGGTGAGCGTCTTGCGATGCTTGAAATTCTCGATAAACTGGGCGGCCGCGGTGAGATTCTTGCGAATCTTGTGCGGAACGGAAACTTTCGCAACCAGACGCTCCACCAGTGCTTCAGGTGAGTTCGGAACCGGGCAGTTCGTCACGAGATCGAGCACGCCGGAGCCAAGGTAGGGGATGATGCTCCCGCCTTCGAGTCCCGCCCTGATCTCTTCCAGGATAGGCTTGGTCATGGCAGTTCTCCTATTGTGTGCAGCTTGCCTTCAGTGCATCCACCTGATCGCGCGCGATCCTGAAGATGCCGCGTCCGCCCGAAAGCGCTTCATAACAGTTCAGCGTATTGCGGCTCAGGTGATTGAACCATGTCTGGGCGCTCGCACCGGAAGGGCGCTCACCGATTTCATTGACCGACCCGTCGGTTGCGAAGCGAACGTGAATCATGACGTTTCCCATGGCAATCTCCTAGTTGAAGCTCAAAATCTCGACGGTCACGTTCTCGCTGCCGAGTATGGCTTGGCAGGCGAGGCGGGATTTCGATCCGATACCGACCAGGGTGTCGAGCTTCTCGTTTTCGAGACGCTGTATTTTCGAAAGGCTCTTTCTGCCCTCGGGCACGAAGATGTGGCAGGAACCGCATTCAGCCTTTCCTCCACACTTGTGAAGCAGGGAAGTCTCCCCGGACGAGAGGATCGCCTGAAGGATACTGATTCCTTCTGCGGCATCGATTGTTTTGCCGGATGGCATGATAGTAAGTACTGGCATTGCTTTGCTCCTTTTACGATTATTAATATATGGCCGAACCGGCCCCAACGTTGAGCGAAGCATCCTTGGCCGTCTTCACGATGAAGCCGACCTGATCTTCGCTCAGGTGTCCGTGGAAGGGTAGCGCGACCACCCGGTCGGCCACCTTCTCGGTCACGAAAAAATTGCCCTTGCGGTATCCGAGTCCCTGGTAGAAGGGCTGCACATGCATGGGCTGGCAATAGGCCGCAGCCTCGATCTCTTCCGTATGGAGATCGTTGACGATCGCATCCCGACTGCTTTTCGAAAACCGCGTTCCCAAGTGGACGAGATAGAGGAACCAGTGCACCTCGCTCACGTCCTCCGCAACATAGGGATCCTTGATGCCTTCGAAAGCGCGCACATGGTCGTAATAGTATTCCTCGACGATTTTCCTCCGCTCCAGTATCTCGTCCATGCGCTCGATCTGGGCAAGCCCGAGAGATGCACTGAGGTCGCTCATCCCGCCCTGCCAGGGAAGATTTCCGCCCACTACCACGGAAAAGCGCTCATCCATCCGCCTGTTCCTGATCTGCCTGATCCGCCCTGCAAGCTCGGCATCATCCGTCACCACCATGCCGCCCTCGCCGCAGACGAGCGGCGAAGGCTGTGAAAAATCGAAAACGGAAAAATCCCCGAAGCGCCCCACCGGAATGCCCTTGTAGGTGGAGGCTATCGCCTCGGTCGAATCCTCGATCAGAAGCAGCCCGCGACGATTCGCCAATTCCCTGAACGCATCCCATGGCGCGGGATGACCGTTGGTGTTTCCGACCAGGATGGCGCGGGTCGATGAGGTGATCCTGGCTTCAACCTTGGCAGGATCCAGTGTGCCGGCCCAGTAATCGATGTCGGAAAAAACGGGACTGGCCCCGCAATGCGATACGGCATGGGCGATCTGGTGCCAGGAATAGGGGGAGGCGATCACCTCGTCCCCCGCCCCTATCGCGCTCGCCTTGAGTCCGAGAAAAAGACCCATCGTGCCGCTTTGCACCGCGACCGCATGCCTGCGCCCGACATAGGCTGCGAATGCGGCCTCGAAGGATTCCACCATCGGCCCCTGGCTGAGCCGCGGAGACTTCAGGGTTGCCGCGACGAAATCCAGTTCGAGCAGGCTGATATCCGGATCGGAAAGCGGGATGAAGCTCATTTCCTTCTTTCTGCAAGCACGACCCCTGTTGCATCGGCCGCCTCTTGCGTGATTTTCCAGCAATGATCCCTGCCGTCGACAAGGTGCAGGTCGAACCCGGGAATCGACTTGAAAGGAATTTCCCCGCTCATGTCCTGCGAATCGCAACGAGTCAGGGAAACTCCCGGAAACTGCTTCTTGAATTCAGCCACGATTCGGCTCCTGTCCTCGCAAGCTTCCAGAAAAGACCCGATCCGTTCGATATCGATACTCATGTCATCCTCCGCTCTTCTTCGCTTCGACAGTGATGGGAAGCTTCGTGTCCGCATCCATTTCCGGCAATTCGAGTACCCATCCGTTGCCGAGCGTCACGGTGCCGCCCCACAGCGATTCCTTTTCTACGGAAACTATGGGTTCTTCCAGATCCTTCTTCGGCACGTAAGCGGAAAGCTCGCCCGAAGCGTTTCTGCGGATCATCACTTTCATTCTGTTCTCCAGGTTGCCATCGTCTCCACAATGCCGGGCAAAATGCCCAGCACCTGCGCTATTTCCTCTTCCGTCGTATAACGGCTGAGTGAAAACCTTACCGCGGCCTGCGCCGATTTTCCCAGGCCCATCGCAAGCAATACATGGGAAGGCTCGTTTCCTCCCGCCGTGCATGCGGCGCCGCTCGAAGCCTGGATTCCGGCCTTGTCCAGCCTGTCCAGGATCGCTTCGCTCTCCAATTCGCCGAAGCTTATGTTCGTCGTATTGGCGACCCTTGGTGCGCCGAAACCGTTGATCCGTGCGATCGGAACGGTTTCCAGAATTCCCTTTTCCAGCTTCGAGCGCAGCATGCCCATTCTCGCCTCGCCGCTCTCCAGCCCTGCCATCGCCAGATCGCTTGCAACGCCCAGCCCTGCGATCGCAGGCAGATTCTCCGTCCCGCCGCGCCGGCCTCTTTCCTGGTGACCGAAAAAAAGCGGGGGCAGCTTGATCCCTTTTCTCACGAAAAGCGCACCCACGCCCTTCGCCGCATGCATCTTGTGTCCCGAAAGGGACAGAAAGTCCGCAGGCATGGCGACAAGATCGATCTTCGTTTTTCCGGCAGCCTGCACCGCATCGGTATGAAAGAACGATCCCGCAGATTTGGCGATCCTCGCCGCTTCCTCCACCGGGAAAACCACCCCGGTTTCGTTGTTCGCCCACATGAGCGAGACAAGCGCAGTGTCGTCCGTCACCGTCTTTTCGAGTTCGTCCAGGGCGATCCTGCCTTCCCCATCCACGTCCAGCCTCGTCACCTCATACCCCTGCGCTTCGAGATGAGCGAACAAGGCAAGTTGCGATGGATGCTCGACGCGGCTTGTCACGATATGCCGCTTTCCCGGACTCAATGCACAGGCCCCGAGGATCGCCATATGGCTGCTCTCCGTCCCACAGCTCGTGAACACGATCTCCTGCGGAGACGCTCCGATCAGGCGGGAAAGACTCGCACGCGCATCCATCAGCCTTTTCTTCGCACTCTGCCCCAGGCTGTGCATGCTCGAAGGATTGCCGTAATCCTCCATGCATTCGAGCATGGCTTCGATGCACTCGGGCGCCACCCTTGTCGTCGCGTTGTTGTCGAGATAAGTGCTCATTGCCAGAAACGCCTTTCAGGATCCTCGTTGATCGCCTTCAGCAATTCGGGCAGATTCGGATATTCGGCGTGGAACCGCCAGATTCCGCCCTCGTGCTCCTTGCTGTAAAGCCGCCAAGTCCTCTTCTGAGGCACAAACTCGATTCTCGCGATATCTATCATCCCACCCGACTTGTCGATGTTGCGCGAGCAGCACGGACTCCTGATCTCGTATCCATTCGGGATGGCGCTCACCTGCGGTGAAACATAGCGGTAGCGGCACCTGTCCGACAACCTGCGCTCGATGCGCCTGAGATCGATTTCGTTGGGGTGAGGACAATTATCCAAGCCCGCCTCCGAACTATAAGGGAGAGATTTCCTCCTCAAGGCACCCGACGACGAGTCCCTCCCGGAATTCAACCAGATAAACCGGAGTACTGGATTCCTCATGACTGCCGACCTGAACGATTTCCCCGCGGCTGCCCTGGCTCACCAGGAGCACATCGTTCTCCTTCTCGGGAAAGGAGCCGTCGTTGTACAAATCCGTACTGGCAAGAACGGGCTGGCCCCACTGGTATTTCGGCATCCTGGGTTCCATCATTGCAAGCTCTCTTCCTCTACAGAAACCACTGGACCGACGACTTCCAACTCCTTGCCGCGCAATCCGACCCGGTACCCGCGATCGATGATCTCGACGCCGTAAATATAAAACTGCTGCAAAAATGTGCCGATGCTCGTCACGTAACCCATATCCCCCTTCTTCACCAGGACTTCCCCGATGTCCTTTCCGGGGAACGTGCCGTCGTTCCGTATCGTCTTGATGATACGTACTTTCTGCCCGTATCCGAACCAGGGCGGAGCAGTGAGTTCCACCGTATCGCTGTCACGACTGATCTTGGCCATTTTTCTTCCTCCTTCACGAATTCACGGCAACCCTGCTGCTCGCCATACCCCTGACCGCAGCGTCGCTGTCGACCAGGAAACGCTTCAGATACTGCGGCGCAATCCTGCTCGCCACTTCATACCTCACCCGCCAGTCTTCGTCGTCCAGAAGCAGCGCCAGCCTCCCGGCATCGACACGCCTCGCAGCCTGCAACCTTACCGTGGCATCCTCGTCGGCAAGGAACCTGATGAGCCATTCATCCCCTATCCTCCCGGCAACGGTTTTCCTTACCTCCCTGTCTGAATCGCTCATCATCAGGGGCAGCATGGCGACAGGCATCCGCCGCGCGATGATCTGGCGCACGTAATAATCCGGGTCGTCGATCATGGCGCCTAGATTCGCCTCGTCCAGACGCGCCGCCACGCGTATCCTGACTTCCCTGTCCGGGTCGCACCTCATGTTCATCAGGTGTTCGGAAGGGAGTCTCGCTGCGACGCTCCACCTTACCGTTTCGTCACCATCCATCATGAGTCTCGGCAGGAACTCCACCTCGACATGCTTGGCGGCAACCGCCCTCACCTCGAAATAGGGATGACTCAGGTAATTCTTCGCCATGCCGGGATTCCAGTCGAAGAATCGGTCTATCCTTTTCGCATAGCGGTCTTCGACGCAGGCTTCCATGAGGCGGCAGCGACCGCCGAAATTGCCGCATTCCTTGCAGTCCAGATCGACCCCGAGCCAGTTTTTGGCCTCAACGATATCAGTCATCCTCGTCCAGCCCTTCCCGATTCAGCACGTTCAAAAGCACTTTCGCCCCGATTTTGTCTCCCGGATCCAGTTCCAGAAGCTTCAGAACGACTTCCCTGCCTTCCTGAAGCCTGCCAAGGCGCATGTTCAAATAGCCGTAGGCCTTCAGGGTGAAGAGATAAAAACGCGGCAATATGGCCTCGAAACTCCCGAAATTCGCATCCCCATGGCGCACCAGACGCCAGTCCTCTTCCAGGTCATTGTCCCGCGCCGCCTTGGCGAGGCATATTTGCGCCACTTCGAGCGCGTCGAGCAATCGCCCCTTGTAGAAATAGAAGCGATACAGCCCGATCAATACTGCGGCATGCTCCGGAGCCGCTTCCATCGCGCGATGAAGATGCGCTTCAGCCACCTCGTCTTCGGCATAGGCCAGCCCCGCGAGACGCAAATGGTGCTCCGCATCCGCAGGCAGGCCCCCGCCCAGGCACGCACGTTCGAGCCAGGCTTCGTCTGCAGCGTCCAAATCAGTTTCTGACGATGGACGCAATATCGATGCTGGCCGTGCTCGAACTGCTGCAGCCGCATGGGGCCGCCTTGGGATCAATGAAGGAGAGTCCCGTTTTCGTCGGCGTATCGACAAAATCTATGGTCACGCCTTCGAGCAGCAGGCGACTTTCGGCGGGAAGAAAAAGCTTGACCCCGCCCGCCTGCACCACGCTGTCCCCCGGCATGGGCGCAGCCTCGACCGAAAACTCCGACGCAAGCCCGGAGCAACCCCCGGCGGTTACGCTCAACCTGAAACCTTCTCCGCCGTTGAATCGGATCATCCGGCTGATGAATTTTTCCGCGCCCGGTGTAATCGTCACATTCATGCTGTTCTCCTATGCGGCCTGGTAGCGCGGGTAACTGTTGTCGATCACGCAGGTATTGTCGACCGGACATACCGCGACGCACTGGGGATCGTCGAAATAACCGATGCACTCGGTGCATTTCTTCGGATTGATGACGAAAGTGCCATCCTTCTCGTAAATCGCCACGTTCGGGCATTCAGGCTCGCATGCAGAGCAGGCTGTGCATTGAGATGAAATGATTTTGTATGTCATGGTTTTCTCCAGATGGTTCAAATAAAATAATCAATCAAGCTGCAATATAGGCGCCCTGGCGGATGTCGGCGTCGCCGCGGTCCATGTGGACGATTTCCCCGGATTTGATCTTCCCCAGGTATTCCTTGAAATAGCGCACCGCCGACTGCTCGATGAATTCGTGGGCATATTTGTCCACGGGATCAATCCCAGCGGCACGCAATTCATCCTTGGGGCATCCGCCTATTTTCGCCACGAACACAGCGACGCAATCGTTGATGGCGCGAATGACGGTAGGAAGCGTATCCTCCTCCCCGTATCCGCCCTGGCAGTACAGGTCAACACGCCTGTGCCCAACGAACTTGGTGCCTTCGACGCCGATCTCGTAAATCTGGAACTCCTGGGCATGGCCGAAATGCTCGTTGATCCTGCCGCTGCCCTTCGTGGCGACCGCAATCAGTATCTTCACATCGGAGTATTCCTCCTGCAGTTCGATAAGTTCCGCGTTCTTGGCCGCGACTTTTTCCAGTCTGTCCTGCTCGACGATTTCCTGATAGGCGCGCCTTTTCTCGATGTCATATTCGACATCCATTTCCATGATCTTGTCCGTGGTGAATTCGGCGCTCCTGTCCTCGCCGAGCAGCCCCACCGCGTCCGCACGGCACTGACGGCAATGGCGCATCATGTTCATCTCGCCCTCGCAATCGTCCTGAAGCGCTTTCAATTCCTGCGCAGTGGGTCCGCGCTGCCCGTTCAGTCCGAAAACCGTGCCATGCTCAGGCGCCGAAATCAGCGGCATGATGTTGTGCAGGAAAGCGCCTCTCGATTTCACCGCGCGATTGACTTCGACCAGGTGCTTGTCGTTGATGCCGGGGATCATGACCGAGTTCACCTTGCACAGTATTCCTGCGGCGGTCAGCATCTCCAGCCCCAGCATCTGGCGTTCCGTAAGTATCCTGGCGGCCTCGATCCCGGTGACGCGTTGATGCTTCCAGAATATCCAGGGATAGATATGCTGCCCCACCTCCGGATCGACCATGTTGATGGTGATGGTCACATGATCCACATTGAACGACTTGATCGTATCCACATGATCGGGCAGGGCGAGACCATTGGTGGACAGGCAAAGCTTGATGTCGGGCGCCGCCTTGTAGATCAGCTCGAAAGTCTTGAAAGTCTTTTCGGGGTTCGCAAGAGGATCCCCTGGACCCGCGATCCCGAGCACGGTCATCTGCGGAATGGTGGAAGCCACGGCCAGCACTTTCTTGGATGCCTGCTCGGGGGTCAGCTTCTCACTCACCACGCCGGGCCGGCTTTCGTTGGCGCAGTCGTATTTCCTGTTGCAGTAATTGCACTGGATATTGCAGGCGGGCGCAACCGCCACGTGCATGCGCGCATAATGGTGATGCGCTTCCTCACTGTAACAGGGATGGTTTTTGACCTTTTCCCATACTTCTGGCGCCATGTCCTCCGGAGCGGAAGAAGAACCGCAGCTCGCCTTGCCGGCATCACTGGAAGTTCCGCACCCCTTGTGCTCGGCGATCTGCTGCATCACATCATCGAGCGGTCTTGTTTGTAATTGCCCCTGCATTGTCAGCTCCTTCCATCGATTTACCGGAAATCCGTCAATGAGAACAGAGCAACAACCATGCCAATCCCATATCGGGCCGAAAGGCGCTGAAACGCTGGCTTACAGGGTAAGCAGCGAATGTATGAATCCATACAGGGATGTCGCAAGTGTAGCGAAAACTACACTAGAAGCGCTTGATTTCGATCTTGTGTTTCTGCAGGGCATAGCCCATCTGGCGGGAAGTCAGCTTGAGGAGTCTCGCCGCCTTGGCCTGCACCCAGCCGCATTGCTCCATCGCCCAGACCAGCCGTTCCCGCTCGGATGCGAAGGATGAAGGCTCCTGCCCCTGGAAATCGGGTTCGGGTTCAGGCGCATGTTCCTCCGCGCGCTCGGCCACGATGGGAATGATCGGCCTGCCGGGATTGCCGTAGCTCCTCAGGGAGAGCGAAAAACACTTGTTTTGCTGGCATGGCAGATCCACTTCCCGTATCGCGCTGCCGCGCGTCATGGTCATCGTGCGCTCGACGCAATTCTCGAGCTCCCGGACATTCCCCGGCCAATAGCAGTCCAGCATGATTTTCAACGCCTCGGGCGTAATTCCTATCCTTTTCTGGTTTTCGAGGTTGAATTTCTGCAAAAAATAATCGACGAGCAGGGGAATATCCTCCCGCCGCTCCCGCAAGGGCGGCAGAAAAATGCTCACCACGTTGATCCTGTAATAGAGATCGGCCCTGAATTCTCCCTTTGCCACGGCTTCCTCCAGGTTGCGGTTGGTCGCGGTGATGAGGCGGATGTCCACTTTTATGGGCTTGTTCCCCCCCACGCGCTCGAACTCGCGTTCCTGCAACACCCTCAGGAGCTTGGTCTGAAAACCCGGTGAAATATCGCCGATTTCGTCCAGAAAGAGGGTTCCGCCGTTGGCAAGCTCGAAACGCCCCTTGCGCTCCTGAGTGGCGCCCGTGAACGAACCTTTCTCATGCCCGAACAGTTCGGATTCAAGCAGGGTTTCGGAAAGCGCGGCGCAATTGACCTTGATGAAAGGCTTGTCGCGCCTCGAACTCAGGTAATGGATGGAGCGAGCGATCACTTCCTTTCCCGTCCCACTTTCTCCGCGCAGGAGTACAGTGGACTTTCCGGGAGCGGCCTGATGCACTTCGGCGAACACTTCCTGCATGATCTTGCTCTGGCCGATCACGTTGTCAAGGTTGTATTTCCCGTGCAGTTCCTTCTGCAGTCGGCTTTTTTCCATCATGAGCTGCTGCCGCTCGTTCGCGACACTCTGATGCAGCCTGACCGTCTGCCCGATCAGATTGGCGACCATGGAAAGAAAACGGGTGTCCCCCTGGAAATTGGGGCGCTGTCCGGCCTGTTCGCGGTCGACGCTGATGACGCCTATCGTCTCGCGGCCCACCTTGACCGGCACGCCTACAAAGGAAATCACCTGCCCCGCTTCCAGGTTGCGCGATCCCGTTCTGTTGAGAAACAGCGGCTCTTTGGCGATATCGGGAATCACGACGGGCATGCCGGATTTCATGATTTTTCCGGTCACGCCCTCGCCTATCCTGAAGCGCCCCCGGCCGATTTCCTCGTCGGACAGGCCCGATGCACCAACCACTTGCAAATCCCCGTTGTCCTGCACCAGGCTGACCATGCCGCGGTACATCTTCAGATGCGAAGACAACACGTTAAGCACTTCCCTGATCGTCTTGTGCAAATCGAGGGACGAACTCAGTATCTTGCTGATCTCGTAGATCGTTATCAGCTCGATATTGCTTTCCTTGTCATGTAATCTGGCCAAGCTGACACTCCATTAAATTTTCACCCGACATACAATTTCGACCCTGCGAATAACCGCAAGTTCAGAGAATATCCAAGCAATTTTCATACCCATGCAGAAAAGGGGGCTATCTGGGGGGGCGATTGAGGCGCTTTTCGACTTCGAGAATATGGCGCGTTGTCCTGAGCACCGTATCGGGATTGAGGCTGATCGAGTCGATGCCGATCTCGACCAGGTATTCGGCCATCTCGGGATAATCCGAAGGCGCCTGGCCGCAAATTCCGGAGTGGCGTCCGTTGCGCTTTGCCCCCTCCACGGTAAGCCGGATCATCTCCTTGACTCCGGGATCCCTTTCGTCGAAGTCGAAGGAAACGATCCGGGAATCCCTGTCCACGCCGAGGACCAGTTGCGTCAGGTCGTTCGAGCCTATGGAAAAACCGTCGAACAGCCTGGAAAATGCGTCGATCTGAATCACGTTGTTGGGGATTTCACACATGACGTAGATCTCGAGTCCGTTTTCGCCGCGCGCGAGGCCATGCTGCGCCATCGCTTCCAGCACCCTCTCCCCTTCCTCCACCCTGCGGCAGAACGGGATCATCAGCCTGACATTGGTGAGTCCCATGTCGTTGCGCACGCGCTTCATGGCCATGCACTCCATGGCGAACCCTTCCGCATAGGCAGGATGGGTATAGCGCGATGCGCCGCGAAACCCCAGCATGGGATTCTCTTCCCTAGGCTCGAACCAGCGCCCTCCCAGCAGGGTCGCATATTCGTTCGTCTTGAAATCCGACATGCGCACGATCACGGGCTTGGGGTAAAACGCGGCAGCGATGGTCCCGACCCCTTCGGAGAGCCTTTCCACGAAAAATCGGGTCGCGCTTTCATGGTGGCGGATAAGCCCTTTTATTCTGGCGCGCTCTTCGGCGTCTTCCACCTTCTCCGGATGAAGCAGGGCCATGGGATGGGCCTTGATGTACTGGTTGATGATGAATTCCATCCTGGCAAGCCCCACCCCGTCATTGGGCAGAAATCTTGTCTGGAACGCGATATCCGGATTGCCTATATTGATCATCAGGCGCGTCTGCGGCCTCGGCAGGGACGAAAGATCGGTGAGCACGCACCTGACGGGGAGTATGCCCGAATAGACATGACCCAGATCGCCCTCCGAGCAGACCACCGTCACCTCTTCGCCGGTGCGGATCGATTCCGTCGCATTGTCGCATCCCACCACGGCCGGGATGCCAAGCTCGCGGGCAACGATCGCGGCATGGCAGGTGCGCCCTCCCCGGTTGGTCACAACCGCCGATGCAAGCTTCATCACGGTTCCCCAGTCGGGCGTCGTGGTATCCGCAACGAGCACTTCCCCGGGCAGGAATTCGTTGAGTTGCCCCACATTGGTGATGACACGGGCGCATCCCGATGCGACTCTCCCGCCTACGGCCCGGCCTGATGCGCGCACTTCGCCGCGCCCTTCCAGTTCGAATTCCTCTAGCATGTCGAACGGCTTGCGCGACGCCACCGTCTCGGGCCTCGCCTGGACCATGTAAAGCTTGCCGTCGATGCCGTCCTTCGCCCATTCCATGTCCATGGGCATGATGCGCCCCGCCTTGGCGCTGTAATGATCCTCTATCCTGACCGCGCAATCCGCAAGTTCCAGCACTTCTTCGTCGCTGATGCAAAAACGCCTCTGGTCCTCTTTCGGCGTCGGGATGTTGCGGGTCGCTTCCCTTCCCACGCCGTCCGAATACACCATCCTGATCTCCTTGCCGCCCAGGGCCCGGCGCAGCACGGCGCGTTTTCCGGCCTTCAGGGAAGGCTTGAACACATAGAATTCGTCGGGATCCACGGTGCCCTGCACCACGTTCTCGCCCAGGCCGTATGCGCCCGTGACGAACACCACATCGGAAAACCCGGTTTCCGTATCCACGGAAAAAATCACGCCGCTCGATGCGAGGTCGGAGCGCACCATTTTCATGACGCCCGCCGAGAGGTACACCTTGAAATGATCGAAACCGTTGTCCACCCGGTAGCGTATGGCGCGATCCATGAAGAGGCTTGCGAAACAGAGCCTGACCGAATCGATGAGTTTCGATTCTCCCGCAATATTGAGGAAGGTCTCGTGCTGGCCTGCGAAGCTCGCCGTTGGAAGATCCTCCGCGGTTGCCGAACTCCTGACCGCAACGGTGAGCTGGGAGTCGTACTCACGCTTCAATTTCGCATAAGCCTCCAGGATTTCGGATACGAGGTTTTCCGGAAGCGGCGCACTGTAGACCACTTCCCGCGCGCTTTGCGCACGGCGCGCAAGGTCGTCCACATCGTTCACATCGAGTCCGTCGAGGGCCTCATGCAGTTTCGGCCACGCCCCTGCCTCGTCCAGGATGTAGCGGTAGGCCTCGGCCGTTATGGCGAATCCGTTGGGCACATTCAGTCCCTGCGGAGTGAGTTCCCTGTACATTTCCCCGAGGGAGGCGTTTTTCCCGCCAACCAGAGGCACGTCATCCATGCCAAGCTCCGAAAACCAGCGAATATAGCGTGTCATTTTTCCATTTCCGGATTGTATTTGCCGAGGCGGGCAAGTCCATTGAGCTTCGCCCGCAATTGAAACGCTTGCTCTGCGGCAGCTCTGTTTTCGCTTTTTCCCGTCCAGGCCTGAAGCACGGGCTGCTGCAGGGCGCGTGCGTATGAAAAGGAAAGCGTCCAGGGCGCATCGGGAAACAGGGCATTCATGGCATTGAGATTTGCTGTCGCTTCCGTCGGGCCTTGCCCGCCGGAAAGGAAGTTGATGCTGGGTACTGCGGCCGGAACCGTTCGGCGCAACACCCTGACGGTAGCCTGCGCCACCTGCATCGGAGTCGCCTTGGGCAGATGCGCATTGCCCGGCAAAACCATGTTCGGTTTCAGCAGGATGTATTCCAGGATCACGCGATGCCGGTAAAGGGCATGAAATACCGAATGCAGCACCATTTCGGTGACTTCGGAACAGCGCCCCAAAGTGTGGTCGCCGTCCATGAGCACTTCGGGTTCGACTATGGGGACGAAACCTTCTTCCTGGCAGATCGATGCGTAACGGGCCAGCATGTCGGCATTCGCTTCCATCCCGAGCAGTGTGGGGTTGCGCTCCGTGATGAGATAGGTTTCACGCCATTTGGCAAAGCGCGCGCCCTGCGCCTTGTAAAGCCTGAGCCGGACGGCCAACCCATCGAGTCCTTCCGTGATGGTATCCCCGCGAGCATGCGCGAGGGGAATCGTACCCCTGTCGACCTTGACCCCAGGCACTATGCCCCTCGCAGCGAGGATGTCCGGCAGGAGCCTGCCGTCGTCGCCGCACTGCGCGAGCGTCTCATCGAACAGAATCGCCCCGCTGATATAGGCTTCGATGCCCGGAGTGGAAAAAAGAAGCGAACGGTAGGCACGCCTCGTCTCGGCCGTCGATTCCACGCCGAATGGCGCGAAACGCCTGGCGATGGTGGGCTGGCTTTCGTCGGCGGCAAGTATCCCTCGGCCTTCCTGAACAAGATCTGCCACGGTCGACTGAAGTTCGTCCTCGATGCTCATAAGCTTCCCTCCCGATCGCCCTACCGTTTTGAATATAGCCGATAAGCCGGGCTCAAGGCAAGGTAGACTTCGCTATCGTACTTTGACTTGAAATATTTAGCATATATACTATTGATAGAAAGCACTTCCATACTTTCAAAACATGTCAACGCGACCGGTTCAAGGAGCGTTAAGAATCTTTCAGATACTAAGGAGAAGAAATGAAATCTGCGAAAATTTACGTGGCGCTGGGCCTGTTGGGCTTGGGCGCCTTGAGCGGCTCGGCTGCGATGGCTGACGACGAGGGCTGGTATGTCGGCATCGGCGCAGGACAATCCAGCGCGAAATTCGATTATGCGGGGACCATAGCCAATGCCCGGGGCGGCGTAGCCGGAACCGGCATCACCACCCAGCCCAGGGACAAGGCCTACAAAATCTTCGGCGGCTACAACCTCGGCAACGGGTTCGCCTTCGAAGGCGGATACTTCAATCTCGGAAAATTCGGCGTAACGTCGACCAACCCGGTGACCGGCACGTTCAAGGCTTCGGGCGTGAACCTGGATTTCCTCACTTTCGTTCCTTTCACCGAGAGGTTTTCCGCTTTTGCCCGCATCGGCGCGCAGTATGCCACTACCAAGGATACGTTCGTCGGCCCTACGGTCGTCACTCCCAATCCCAAGCAGAACGAAGTCGGCCTGAAAGTCGGGTTCGGCGCACAATATGACATCGTGCCTGCCGTCAAGGTGAGGGGCGAATGGGAGCGTTATATCATCAATGATGGCTTCAATGGTCGCAGCCCCATAAACGTATACTCCTTGAGCCTCGTTTTCCCCTTCGGAAGCAAGCCCGCGCCGCAGCCGGTCGCTGCAGCGGCGCCCGCACCGGCACCGGCTGCACCTGCTCCGGCACCAGCACCGGCACCGGCCGCGCCTGCCCCGGCTCCAGCGCCTGAAAAACTCACGCTCTCCGCCGGCTCCCTGTTCGATTTCGACAAGACTGACGTGAAGCCCGAAGGCAAGCAATCGCTCGACAAGCTCGCAAACGACCTCAAGAGCGTCAATTACGATGCCATCAGCGTGACGGGCCACACCGACAGGATCGGCACGGACGAATACAACGCGAAGCTTTCCGTGCGCCGCGCAGAATCCGTCAAGAAGTACCTCGTGGATAACGACGGAATCGAAGCCACCAAGATCTTCACTTCCGGCAAGGGAAAAACCGATCCGGTGACCAAACCCGGCGAATGCAAGGGCAACAAGAAAACCAAGAAGCTGGTCAAGTGCCTGCAACCCGATCGCCGCGTGGTTGTCGAAGTATCCGGCACCAGGAAGTAAGCAAGACCTGCATCATGAAAAACCCCGCAAACGCGGGGTTTTTTGTTTGCGCCGCATCAAGCGGCGCTTTCGACCAGAAGCGGACTTCATGGCCCTGCCGCCGGCTGTTCGAGCAGTTTCGGATGATGCTCTGGTGTAGTTGTGTCCATTTTGGAGAGGGCATAAATATTGATTTCCCTTTGAATTTAGACCATTATGAAAAGAAATCCTGAATAGGCGCCAATATGTCGTTTTTATTTACACCAATTAGGCTATCGAGTTCGAGTTAGAGAGCCTATGCAACTACTACGCCTGATCGTCACTGCGGTAACCGCGTTTCTTGCGGGGTGTGGATACTCGTTCAACCTACGTTATGACGTGGCAAATGGCGCAAATATGCCCGAAGTCATCGACAGTCGTCCCTCCCAAGACAAGGTTGATACGCCGCCTCGTGAGCCACTGCCTTTGCGGCTTTTTTTCGCATAGATCGGTCGATATCGACGGAATGCGCCAGTTTCAGTTCAGGCGTTCCTCGGCAGAAGGCTTGCGGCGTTTTGTCGCGCGGCACCATGCCACATTCTCATCAGCATGGCCTTTCCTTACCATTCTCAGGGTCGTTTGACGCGACCGGCCCCATGGGCATGACACAAAAAACAAAGGGGGAACTATGCGGGCTCGACAACCGTATATGAAAATGAAACCGTTGGCGCTGGCTCTGGCCATCGCTTTTACGGCGAACTCGCTTGCGGCGCGTGCCGAAGATTACGGCCAGCCGGCGAACAAGGGCGAAAAGGCTTCGACCGAAACATCCGGTGACGCCAAAACCACGGAAATGTCGCCCATTCGGGTACGCAGGGCAAAAATTTCCGGCTATGTCGTGAAAGAGGCTGCGACTGCGACCAAAACCGACACGCCGCTGATGGAAACCCCCGTAAACGTTCAGGTTGTCCCTGAACAGATTTTGAAGGAACAGCAGGCCACGACACTGGATCAGGCTCTGACGAATGTCAGCGGAGTGGTTTCCAACTCATGGAGCTATGGTGAAGAATCCATCACCATGCGCGGCTTTCAGACCAGCACGGTCTTTGTGGACGGATTCCGTATTGTCGAGTATGGCGGCTTCGGGCTGAGAAACCTGTCCAATGCACAAAGCATCGAAGTAATGAAGGGGCCGGCGGCTATTCTTTACGGCGCAATCGAACCGGGCGGCATCGTCAACATCGTAACCAGGCAATCCCAGTCCAGCGCCTACTATTCGCTGCAGCAGTCGGCAGGCTCCTGGAATCACTACATCACGGACTTCGATGCGACCGGAGCGATCAACGATTCCGGTTCTTTGCTGTATCGACTGGATGCTAACTACGACACCACCGATTCATGGCGGCAGGGCGACAGGAATCAAAAAACTTTCATTGCCCCGAGCTTGAAATGGATCGTCAGCCCGCAAACGCAAGTGTCATTCAAAATCGAAAACACCCATAATCCCTATACGAACGACAATGCACAGGTTCTCCCCTACTTCAACGGACAATTCGTCCCGATATCAAAAAGCCGGAATCTGCTTTATCCCTATCCCATGGCAGTGACCACGGACAGGACGGATATCCGGCTCGGCTGGTCGCATGAATTCAACGATGACTGGTCCATCAGGCATCAAGTCATCGAAAATTATGTGAAGGGCAGCGGCAATACCGGAAACATCACGGGTTTTGCCTATGCGGGGAACGTGTTGCAGGCAACTCAATCGCCCTATTCATTCCCCAAAACTTCGGATGACACCGTGGCATCCAGCCTGGACCTGACCGGGCATTTCGACACGGCAGTGCTGAGGCATACCCTGCTTCTGGGCGCGGATTATTATCGGGTGAATAATCAGGGATCCATCCTGTTGGCCACCGGCTTTGCCACGACGACCGTCAACGTATTCAATCCAGGGCCAGTAACGCCGGTAACCATGGATCCCAATGCCTCTTTAGGGTATGGGTCCATTGCCACCAGCAAGGGCGCTTATTTGCAAGACCAGATCAAACTGCCCAAGCGCATCGATATCACGGTCGGATTGAGATACCAGCAGGTCAGCAACTCTTCCTGGAGTTCATCAGGAACATCGTTGGGAGGCAACAACACCCAGATAGCGGGCAAGCCCATGTCGGATCATGCCGTCACGCCGAGACTGGGCTTGCTGTGGAAAGCGGAGCCATGGTTGAGCGTGTACGGCCATTATGCCGGCGGGTTTGCAACCAACACGGGCACGGACTGGCTCGGACAGCCATTGAAATCCAGCGATGCTAAGGAAAAGGAAATCGGCGTCAAGTCGGAAGTCCTGGGCGGCAAGTTGAACGCTTCACTGGCCTATTTCGATCTGACCAAGACGAATGTCCCCACCTGCGACACCAACCCGCAGCATAATCCGGCCGGATGTCAAGCTCAAGGGGCACCCCAGACAACCATAGGCGAAATCAGGAGCGAGGGAGTCGAACTCGATGTCAAGGGTGAAGTACGCCCCAACTGGAATTTGATCGTGACCTATGCCTACACCGATGCGAGGGTTAGCAAAAGCGCCGACACTCCGGGTTCGTCATCCACCTTTCTGGTCGGCAACAGGATGGCGAGCACCCCCCATAACATGGGAAGTCTGTGGAGCACCTACGATTTCAAGCAGGGCGACTGGGCCGGCTGGACAATCGGCGGCGGAGTGACGGCACGCGGCTCTTCCGTGGATGCGACCAACAGGATTTCGACAGCGGGATATGCGCTGGTCAACGCGATGGCGAGCTACCACACGACATGGGGAAAATCCAAAGTGACCGCCCAGTTGAACGTAAAAAATCTGCTCGACAAGGAATATATCAACATAGCCAACTGGGCTTCCGGCTCCGCTGGAAATTTGGTGAATGTTTTGTACAGCGAACCGCGCTCGGCGATGGCATCGCTGAAGCTCGAATATTGACATTTCCGCCATTTACCGGGGCAAGTTGACATGGCTCGTAAATTTTTCGTCTGGCTGCATCGATGGGTCGGGCTGCTGATGGCGGCATTTCTCATCATCGTCGGATTGACCGGAAGCCTGCTGGCGTTCAATACCGACATGGAAAAGCTGATCAACCCGCAACTGTTCGCCGTCAAGCCCACTCCGGATGCGAAACCGCTCGATATGGCGACGCTCGCAGAAAAAGCGGAGGCGGCAGAACCTCATGCGCGGGTGCATTATTTCCTGGTCGGAAGAGAACAGGTGCTGATGCATGCCGGTCCGCGCACCGATCCGGCGACGGGAAAACCTTACCCGCTCGACTTCGACCAGATGTTCCTGGATCCGTGGACGGGAAAAGAATTGGGGCATCGCTTGAATGGTGATTGGTTGCAGGGAAAAATCAATCTGATGCCGTTCATCTACGAGTTGCATATGAATCTGGCCTTGGGCAAGTGGGGAACATGGGTGCTGGGAATCGTGGCTCTGGCATGGACCATCGATTGTTTCCATGCCGTTTACCTGACTTTCCCGGTGGTATTTTCGCGGTTTTTCTCCCGCTGGAAGCTCGCATGGAAAATCAAATGGCCCGCATCCGGATACCGCCTCAATTTCGATCTGCACCGCGCATCCGG
The DNA here is from genome assembly GCA_019753155.1 of Burkholderiales bacterium. Taxonomy (GTDB): domain Bacteria; phylum Pseudomonadota; class Gammaproteobacteria; order Burkholderiales; family JABEVD01; genus JABEVD01. The sequence goes on along the minus strand of JAIELG010000043.1, from coordinate 50,714 downwards.
CCTGTGGCTATGGCCGCTGATCTTCGTCTTTGCCTGGTCCAGCGTGATGTTCAATATGGGATCGGTCTATGAATGGACCACGGCAAAATTATTCGATTACCGCACGGCGGAACAGGACTTCGCCTCGCACCTGTTGAAGACTCCGAAGTTCGATCCGCGCCTGGGCTGGCACGAAGCGCAGGGCAGGGCGGAACAGTTGATGGCGCAAGTCGCCAGGGGGAAAGGCTTTGCCGTCAATGGCCCCATCGGCTTCGGCTACCTGCCGGAAGTGGGTGCCTACACCTATGACGTGCGAAGCAGTCGGGACATCAGCGATGGCGAATGGGGCGGTGTCGGCATATGGGTCGATGGAGACACGGGAAAACTCAAAAAAACGTTTCTGCCTGACGGAGAACACAGCGGCAACACCGTGACCAACTGGCTGCGCGCCCTGCATTTTGCCAATTTGCACGGCTGGCTGGCCTACCGTATTCTGGTGTGCCTCCTGGGTCTGGTCATCACCATGCTGTCGGTCACCGGCATTTACATCTGGTGGAAGAAGCGCAATGCCAGGCGCATCTCGCGGGCTGGGCGCCTGCAAACCGGAATAACGGTCCATGCCTGAATTCCTGCACAAGCTCAAACGCGAACAGTTTATCGGCTTGCTGCTGGTACTGGCGCTGCATGGCGCTGCATTGTACGGCCTTTGGGTCTATCGCATCGTTGCAGCCGCCCCGGCAGAAGAGCAGATCATGATGGTGAATCTCGTCAATCAGCCAAAACCGGCCAAACCCAAGCCGCATCCCAAACACCGGCCGGTCGAGCCGCCCAAGCCTCGGCAACCGGTGGTTGAGGCTCCGGCAGTCGTCCCGGACGAGGCGGTCGCGATCGCTTCACCTCCACCACCTGCGCCGCAGCCCGCCGAGGCGCCGCCCATGCCGCCGCGCCCGGTGGCGTTGCCCGCCGAACTTTCGGTGAACTGCCCCGAGCGCGCGCCACCCGATTATCCCGCACGCTCCATGCGCATGAACGAGCAGGGCAAGGTCGTGCTGCGGGTCGAGCTGGGGGAAGACGGGCGGGTTGTGGAGGCAAACGTGAAAACAAGCTCGGGCTACCATCGTCTCGACGAGGCTGCGCTGGATGCGGTAAAAACCTGGCGCTGCAGACCGCAGGTACGCAATGGCGTACCTGTGCGCACTGTGGCCTTGCAGCCATTCGATTTTATTCTGGAAGGACTCTGACATGGAAACAAATTTTGGATTCGCCCACTTCATCTCGAACTGCGATGTCATGGGAAAGGGCGTGTTGGGACTCTTGCTGATGCTGTCGATCGCAAGCTGGTACCTGATCGTAACCAAGTCCATCGCCAATATGGCGGCACACAAACAGGCGGATGCGTTTTTGAAGCAATTCTGGGACGCCTCTTCGCTGCAGGAGATGAGAGCGAAACTGGGCACAGAGAATAATGCCTTCTCCGAATTGGCGCGACAAGCTCTGGCAATCGACAGCGGGACTCAGCGCGGAATGGGAAAATTATTGGCTGCGGGCGGCATGGCCGAATACCTGACCAGAGTGTTGCGCAATGGGATAGACCAGGAGGCCGCAAGCGTCGAGCATGGTCTGACGGTTCTGGCTTCCGCAGGCTCCGCTGCCCCGTTCGTCGGTCTGTTCGGCACGGTATGGGGGATTTATCATGCGCTGGTCGGGATCGGCATGAGCGGTCAGGGGACGCTCGACAAGGTGGCGGGGCCGGTGGGAGAAGCGTTGATCATGACGGCGGTGGGCCTTGCCGTGGCAATCCCCGCGGTGCTCGCCTACAACGCATTCACCCGCAGCAACAGGATATGGCTCGCGCAACTGGACAATTTTGCTCATGACCTTTATGCGCTGCTGACGATGGGAGAGAAAAAATGCTGATCATGGGAAAATCCACATGACGATCGGAAGCTTCGGTTCGCGCCGCCAACCGATGGCGGAAATCAACGTGGTGCCGCTCGTGGATGTGATGCTGGTGCTGCTCGTGATTTTCATCATCACCGCGCCGCTGCTGACCCACTCGGTGAAAATCGATTTGCCCAAAGCATCCTCCAGCCCCAACATCGCCAAAACCGATCACATCGAATTCGCCATACGCGAGGACGGCAGTTTTTTCTGGAACGGGAAACGTATCGACCCTTCCTCTTTGCCGCAGCGATTCATGCTCGAAGAAAAAAAGCAGCCGCAGCCCGAACTGCACATCCGCGCGGATCGGCTGGCGCATTACGAACTGGTAGCGCAGGTGATGTCGGATGCCGCAAAAGCGGGAATGACCCGAATCGGCTTCGTGACCGATCCGGCAAGTCACAGGTAATCCAGCAGGATTCCCAGGAAGATCGCGCCGCCCACCCAGTTGTTGTGCAGAAATGCCCTGAAGCATTTCTCCCGCTCGCGGCGCCGGATCAGGGTGTAATGATACAGCATCAATGCGGAAGCGGCGGCAAGTCCCGAATAGTAAAACAGGCCCCGTTCCAGTTCCATCCCGACAATGGCGAGAATGACGAGCAGGAAAGCGTAGCAGAGCATGACGGCAAGGATGTCGAATCTGCCGAAAGTGAGGGCGGAGGTTCTGATGCCTATCCTGATATCGTCCTCCCTGTCGACCAGGGCGTATTCCGTGTCGTAGGCGATGGTCCAGAAGAAATTAGCCAGCAGGATTTGCCAGGCGATTCCCGGAACGGCGCCTGTTTCCGCTGCGAAAGCCATGGGAATACCGAAACCGAAAGCGATGCCGAGATAGGCCTGGGGAATCGCGAAAAAGCGCTTGGTGTAAGGATAACTGACCGCGAGGAAAAGGGCGGCGAAGGAGAGCATGACCGTCAGGCGGTTCATCAGAAGCACCAGCAGGAATGCCGCTCCTGCAAGGCTTGCAGCGAGAGTCAGCGCTTCCTTCCTGGATATCTTTTTCGAGGCCAGCGGTCGCTCCTTCGTTCGTTCCACATGGGGATCATATTCCCTGTCGGCATAGTCGTTCACGACGCAGCCAGCAGAGCGCATCAAGGCCGTGCCTATCAGGAAAACGAAGAGAACTTCAGGGTGGGGATGACCGTTCGATGCCATCCACAACCCCCACAGCGTGGGCCAGAGCAGAAGCAGGATGCCGATCGGCTTGTCTATCCGCATCAGCTTCGCGTAAAGCATCCATCTGTTCAAGGCAGCTCCAGGATTTGGGGGAGGAAAACTTCGGTCACCAGTATGGCATTCCTGCCGCGGGTGAACAGGGAGCGCCTCGCCCAGAGCTCTGCCGGGCGATAGCCCAGAAACCGGCATGATTTTTCATATAGCGGGTGACGCCTGTTGATCCGGCGAAATTCGAGTGCTTCCCGCCCCACCTTCGGGTTCGAGAGAAGAGCGCTTCCCAGGGATTTCTTCCCCAGGAATTTGAGCGAACGCCATGCGCCTTTCAGGCTTTTTCTCGCCGCTACCGAATGGGCGAAAACAACCGGAGTTTCTCCGCAGCACAGGAACACTTCTCTCACGAATGCGGATTTCCGCCTCTCCAGCCCGATCCGCCAGAATTCGTCGCGATTGGCCGCCATGAAACGGTTCACGACATGCCTCACCGAAAAATTTTCGCATCTGCCCGCGATGCGTTCCGTCAGCGACCCCCTGTCGACCATCCATTTCCCGAGATTATTTGCCCCGACCGGGCGCCTGCTCCATCCCTGTTTCAAGGTCATACCCTCAAATATTCGGATTTTTCGCCCAGCCAGCGCTCCAGATGCCTGTTGACCGCATCCGGATTTTCCTCCAGCAACATGTCTGCCGCGCCCCTGGCTTCTTCCAGCAATGCCTCGTCTTCATCCACGCTCGCATATTTCAGCATGGGCACGCCGCTCTGCCTCACCCCCATGAATTCACCGGGGCCGCGCAATGCCAGATCGCGCCTCGATATCTCGAATCCATCCGAACTCTCGAAGATCGCCTTCAATCTTTCTTTCGCCGTCATCCCGAGCGGCCCCTGGTAGAGCAGCAGACAGACGCTGCCCACGCTTCCCCTGCCCACCCGCCCGCGCAACTGGTGAAGCTGCGAGAGGCCCATGCGCTCGGCATGTTCTATGACCATCACCGATGCGTTCGGCACGTCGACCCCGACCTCGATGACCGTCGTTGCAACCAGCAGCTTGATTCTACCATCCTGGAAATCCCGCATCACTGCGGCCTTCTCGATATTGGGCATCCTGCCGTGGACAAGCCCGACCCGGATTTCCGGAAAATCCTCCACCAATCGCGCATGGGTGTCCATCGCCGTCTGGAGCTGGAGCGATTCGGATTCCTCGATCAGGGGGCACACCCAGTAGGCCTGGCTTCCTTCGAGGCAGGCATCCCTCACCTTTCGGATCACTTCCTCGCGCCTGTCGTTCGACACCAGCTTGGTCGTGACCGGCGTCCTTCCGGGAGGCAGCTCATCGATCACGGAAACGTCGAGGTCGGCATAATAGCTCATTGCAAGCGTTCTCGGTATCGGGGTCGCGCTCATCATCAACTGGTGCGGCTCCAGTTCCGCCCCCTTGAGGCGCAGGGCAAGCCTCTGGTGGACGCCGAAACGGTGTTGTTCATCGATGACTGCAAGCCCGAGATTCCTGAAAACCACCTGTTCCTGGAAAAGCGCGTGCGTGCCTATGGCAAGATGCGCTTCCCCCAGGAGTATCCTCGACAATGCATCCTCTTTTTCCTTCTTCTTCAGGCTGGAAGCAAGCCATGCGATTTCCAGCCCCAAGGGCTTCAGCCATTTGGAGAACTTGTCGTAATGCTGCTCGGCGAGAATCTCCGTGGGCGCCATGATCGCGGCCTGGAATCCCGACTCTATCGCAAGAAGGGCCGCAAGCGCCGCGACAATGGTCTTGCCGCTTCCCACATCCCCCTGCAACAGGCGCTGCATGGGGTTTCCCGCGGCAAGGTCGCGGCAAATTTCGTCGAACACCTTTTTCTGGGATTTCGTGAGTTCGAAGGCAAGGGATTCCAGAAGCGCCGAAACCAGCCTTCCCTCGCCGGAAAAAACAGGCGCATTGCGCCCTCTCCTGTTCCTGTAATGCAGCCTCAGGGAGAGCTGCTGTGCAAGCAGTTCGTCGAATTTCATCCGCACCCATGCCGGGTGGGTGCGTTCGTCCAAATCCCTGCGCAATGCCTCGGGCGACGGATCGTGCAAAAAGCGCACGCTTTCCTCGAATCCTTCGAGATTGAAGCGCGCGAGGACGGAATCGGGAAGCGTATCGAAAAGCTCCACGCTTTCGAGCGCTTCATCGATGAGCGCCTTGAGCTTTTTCTGGGAAAGTCCGGCAGTCGTGGGATAGATCGGGGTCAGGGCTTCGTGCAGGGGGAGCGCTGCCGATGAAACCTTGGGGTGGATCATTTCCTTCCCGAAAAATCCCGCCCTGATCTCCCCGAAGAAACGCATTCTCTTGCCCTTGGCCAGCGCCTTCACCTGGCTGGGGTAGAAATTCATGAAGCGCGCATCCAGCGCGCCGCTCCCGTCCTCGATGCGACATGAGAGGATGCGCCTTCCCTGGAACTTCACCCCGGATTCGACGATCTCGCCCTCGACAAGGACGGATTCACCTTGAGGCGCATCTTTTATCGGGTAAAGACGGGTCTCGTCCTCGTACCTGATCGGCAGGTGGAGCACGCGGCCCCAGGGAGAAAGGATTCCCAGCCTGGCGAGCTTTTCCTTCAATTCAGGACCAGAATCCCGTCCATTTCGACATGAGCCCCTCTGGGCAGGCTCGCCACCCCGACCGCGGCGCGCGCGGGATAGGGTTCGGTGAAATAGCCCCCCATGATCTCGTTGAGCATGGAAAAATGCCCGAGGTCAGTCATGTAGACGTTGAGTTTGACGAGATTGCCCAGATCGCCGCCACAAGCCTGCGCAACTGCGGCAAGGTTTCTGAAAACCCTGTGGATTTGCGCTTCCACCCCATCCTCCAGCAGCATCGTCGCAGGATCGAGGCCGATCTGGCCCGAAAGATATACCGTGTCCCCTACACGCACGGCCTGGGAATAGGTTCCTATCGCCCTGGGCGCCCCAGTGGTGCTGATGATTGCCTTAGTCATTTTGACTCCTTATCAAATTGATTTATTTCCAAGCGCGGATTTCAACATTGCAAGTTTCGCATTCCCCACTTCCTTCGTGACGGCAGTGCCTGAAAATTTGATCTCATCGCCAAGCTCGGAAATGAACCGGCTCGGCTCGCAAACCTTCAATTCCTTCGCACGCTTCCTCTTCAGGCAGTAACTCAGATGCAGGCTCTCCCGCGCGCGCGTCACGCCCACGTACATCAATCTGCGCTCCTCCTCGATACCCGCATCACTCATGGATTCCTGGTGCGGCAATATCCCCTCTTCCACCCCGACCAGAAAAACATGCCCGAATTCCAGCCCTTTCGCGGCATGCAAGGTGGAGAGCTGGACTTCGTCGCATGCCTCGTCCTGCCTGTCGATGAGGTTCATGAGCGCGATCGTCTGCGCGAGTTCGATGATGCTCTTCTCCTCCTCTTCGGATTTTTTCCCTATCCAGGAGGCGAACTCCGTCACGTTCTCCCATTTCGCCTTCGCCTGCCTCGATTCCTCCGTGTCGAAAAGGTGCGCCTCGAAATCGATGGCCTTGAGGAGATCGTTCATGATTTCCCCCGCAGGCGTTCTCTGCGCCGCAAATTGCAGATTATTGATGAAATTGCAGAAGGCGAGCAATGGCTGGAGCTGTTTTTCAGAAATCTCGTGGGCGAGACCCGCTTCGAATGCCGCCTCGAACATGCTCACATGCCGCCCACCTGCATATTTCCCGAGCGCTTCCAGCGTCTGGTTCCCCACTCCGCGCTTCGGGGTTGTCACCGCGCGCACGAAAGCGGGATCGTCATCCGGATTCACAAGCAGCCTGAGATAGGCGAGGATGTCCTTGATTTCCGACCTGTCGAAAAAGGATATCCCGCCGCTGATCCTGTAGGGTACCCTTTCGTTGCGCAGGTGCTGCTCGAAGAGCCTCGCCTGATGGTTGCCGCGGTAGAGGATCGCATAGTCCGAGTAGCGCCCCCTGTGTTCGAACCTGTGTGCGAGGAGCGAACGCACCACGCTCTCCGCCTCATGCTCTTCGTCTCTCGCCGCCACCGCCCGGATCGGTTCCCCATGTCCGAGGTCCGACCAGAGCTTCTTTTCGAAAAGCTTGGGATTGTGGGAAATGAGGCTGTTTGCGGCCTGCAGTATCCTGACCGTGGAGCGGTAATTCTGCTCCAGCTTGATCACTTCAAGGTTGGGATAATCCGTCTGCAATGAAGCGAGGTTCTCCGTCGATGCGCCGCGCCAGGCATAGATCGCCTGATCGTCGTCCCCCACCGCGGTGAGCGCGCCCCTCGACCCGGCGAGCTGCCGGATCAGCCTGTACTGGCAAAGATTGGTGTCCTGGTATTCGTCTATCAGAAGATAACGCAGCTTCGTCCGCCACCTGTCGAGCGCTTCGCAGTCCTGCTCGAACAGCGCCGCGGGAAGCCTGATGAGGTCGTCGAAGTCGACTGCCTGATAGGCCTGCAATGTCGCCTGGTAATCGGCATAAATTCTCGCGGCGAGATGTTCTTCATCGTTTTTCGCAGCGGCGGCAGCCTCGCCGGGGGCGACAAGCCTGTTCTTCCATCCTGAAATCAGGCTGGAAGCCTGCCTGATCGCTTTTTTGTCGGTCGTCTTGCACAATGAAGCCAGGATGCCGAAGCTGTCCGCGGAATCGAGTATGGAAAAGCTTTTCTTCAGCCCGAGGCAGCTTGACTCGCTCCTCACTATGGCAAGCCCGAGGGAATGGAACGTGGACAACGTCAACCCGCGAACGCCTCCCTTGAGCAGTTTCCCCACCCTGTCCTGCATTTCCTTCGCGGCCTTGTTGGTAAAGGTGATCGCCGCGATATGGGTGGGCAAATAGCCGCATTCCTCGATGAGGTAGGCGATCTTGTGCGTGATTACGCGCGTCTTCCCGCTGCCCGCCCCGGCAAGCACGAGCAGGGGGCCGTCTATATGCCTGACGGCGGCGGATTGCATGGGATTGAGCCTGGAGGACATCGCGGAAACAAAAAAGCGGGATAGGCAATTCTATCATCAAATGCCCGGCGAGAGAGGTTCCCCCGGGATTGATTTTCCCTCCATCGACAGATGTTGCTTCAATGCGGAGTTATTGGAAATGTGATGCGATCTGCCATGAAAATATCCGGAAATGATGATGAAATACGAGACCGGGCAGCGTCGCATTCAGATCGCCGCCTCACGTCTATACTAGCTGTGGCGAGGAAGGCAAGCCTGATGAAATTCACTTAATATTTTACCGTAATGCGGCAACGGCCGGACAGGGCCGGGATCGCAATCGATTGGGTTCTGCAGGTCGTCGATAATCCCGCAAGGGAATTCGTGCAACATGATGGTAGAATCCGGAGATGGGGGCCTATTCCCGAGGCGGGTGGAAATACCTTAGGGTAGTGCTTCTTCCGGACGGCGAAACAGTTCACAACGCATTTTTTGATCGGGGCTTTACGCCATGAAAATCAAATATTTTCAGGATACGGACACGCTTTACATCGAGTTTCGCTAGGCTGTCGTCGCGGAAACCCGCGATTTCGACGAAGACACGCTGCTCGAACTAGACGCGGCAGGTAACATCTGCGCCATGACCATCGAGCATGCCCGCGACCGTGCGGACGTCCCGCATTTCTCATTCGAGCAGATCGCCGCTTAATACCGAACCCGGGTGCTTGGCGATTATAATAATTTCCTGCCTCCTCGTAATCCTATCACTACCGGGCATGGATTTGCTGGAATTTCAGCGAAATTCCGAAAATGTCGGGGGCAAGCATCACATCTCATACGTTCCGCTGAAGGGTGCCGCTTTCCCGTCACTGCGCCGGATTGGACCATCCGGGCTCATGCTATAATTCCGCAGTGCAATTGCAGGATGCGGCAATGATTCGAGATTACGACCGGCATTATGCCTGGTGGAGAGTGCGCTTCACATCGGAGGATTCGAAAATCTCCTGCCTGGGGAAAACGGTGGAAATTTCGATGAAGGGCCTGAGCTTTCATTGCGATTTCCACGTTCCGCTTTCGACGAAAGCGAAAGTCACGGTTTACCTGCCTCCCTGCGACCGTTACCCGCTCCCTTACGAACTCAATGCCGATGCGCGCGCGATCTACTCCATCCTGCAGGGCGAATCCGGTTTCCTGATAGGACTCGATTTCACGGACATCCATGAAGACGGCGCCACCGTACTGAAAATCAAGCTTGCCTCGTGCCCTCTGGTTCCGGGCGAGGAAGAAATCATCCGGGAAGAAAAAGGCACAAAAGCCCTCACCCAGAACAAGTAGCATCAGGCCATATCGTATTTCTTCAACAGCCTGCCGAAGGTCATGCCCTGGACCGCGATGGAAAATACCGCGACGAAATAAACGCAGGGCAAAAACACATCCTTGATGTCCTGCCGGTGCAGCGCAAGCACCATTGCGATCGAAAGCGCCCCCCTGAGGCCGCCCCAGGTCATGACCGCGGTCGTGCCCCGCTGGAATGCGTAAACAGGCCGCATCAACTGGACGGGAATACCGATGCTGACGAATCGCGCAGCCAACGCCACGGGTATACATAGCGAACTCAATATCGCAGCCGACAGGTCGATATGGATCACCATCATTTCGAGTCCGATAAGAATGAACAGCACGGCATTCAGTATCTCGTCCACCAGTTCCCAGAATGAATCGATATGCTCTCTTTTTCTGGCCGAAAATGCATTGCGCCTCCGGTTGCCGATGATGATCCCGGACACCACCATCGCGATCGGCGCCGAGACATGAAGCTTCTCCGCAAGAAGATAACCCCCAGAAGCCACCGCGAGCGTAATCAGGAGTTCGGCCTGATAGGCGTCGATCCCGGACAGCATCCTGCGCGCAATCCATCCTATCGCCCAGCCGATCAGCAGGCCTCCTCCTGCCTCCTGGACCAGAAGCCCGGCTGCTCTGGTGAAGGTGGGCGCGACGCCTCCATTGATGAGTTCGAGTATGATCAGGTAGAACACGATCGCAACACCGTCGTTGAACAGGGACTCACCCGCGATCTTGGTTTCTATGGCTTTGGGCGCATTCATTTTCTTGATGATGCCGATCACCGCGATGGGGTCGGTCGGCGACAGTATGGCGCCGAACAGCATGGCGTAAAGCAGGCTCACCCGAGGAAACCCCATCGCGCTTGCCAGCAGGTAGAAAGCGAATCCGATCAGCAAGGTGGATATGAGGGTGCTGACCGTGGCCGTGATCGCGACCGGCAGTTTCGCATTTTTCAGGTCGTCGACATTGAGCTGTGAAGCGCCGGCAAACAGCAGGAAAGAAAGCATGCCGTGAAACACCGTTTCGCTGAAATCGATGCGAAGCAGGAAAGCATCGATGGGGGCGATATCGATGAGTCCGGCGATCTCAAGCAGCATGCCTGCAAGACCCGCCGCCATGGCCAGAAGCATCAGGCCGATCGAAGAGGGCAGCCTGATCCACCTGTCGTTGATGTAACTTCCAACCGCAGCAGCGGTCAGGAGTATTCCTGAAATTTCGAACAGATCCATATTGCAACCCTGTTCTTCCGGAGTATATACGAATAGTGATGCCAGAATTAAGAAACCGTCCGGTTCGCCGTTCGGTATAATTACGGAAAATTTCAACCAGGAGAACACATGTCAGAACACGGCTTTCACGTACACGGCCCGGAAACGCATCATATCGAACACGAAGCCCACAGCGGCTCCTCCCTTGCACAACAGATCGCGATCTTCACCGCGATCCTCGCATCGATAGGCGCCATCGTGAGCTACCAGGGCGGCGACACGCAAAACGATGCGATGCTCTACAAGAACGAAGCCGTCCTGAAAAAAACCCAGGCTTCAGACCAGTGGAATTATTACCAGGCGGTCAGCAATAAGGGCCACCTGATGGAACTCGCTTCCGATCTCGCAGATCCCGGAAAAGCGGATTATTACAAGAAGCAGATCGAGAAATACAAGGCCGAAAAAGGCGCAATCAAGCAAAAAGCCGACGCACTCGAAGAGGAATCCAAAAAAGCCGACGAGAAAAGCGAGCAGTTGATGCATCCCCACCACAAGCTCGCGCAGGCCATGACCCTGATCCAGATCGCCATTTCGCTGGCATCGATCACGGCACTCACGCGCAAGAAATGGCTTTTTGCCATGGCCATAATTTCCGCATTGGGCGGGACGGCCCTGTGGGTGATGGCGCTCTCCTGATGAAGGAAATCCTATACGACTGGGGAGGCGCCAATATCTGGCTCTTTAATGCGATCAACGGTATCCATTCCGACTTCCTGGACCAGTTCATGATGCTCGGCACCCTGCTCGCAGGCCACGACAATTTCCCGGTCTATCTCGGCTTCGCCTGTCTGGTTGCGATAGGAAGCCTGTCGAACATCCAGATCAACCACCCGGACAGCGCAAGAAAAAAGGCCGTGAACTGGCTCTTGACGATTTCCGTATTCTGCATCGCCTACATGCTGGACGGACAAATGCTCAACCTCGTGAAATCCTGGCTCGATTTCCCCAGGCCCCTCCTTATCCTGCCGCCCTCATCCATACATGTATTCGGCAGGCCCGAATATCATTACAGCCTGCCATCTGGGCATGCCTCCTTCGCAATGCTCCTGACCGCAAGCCTCTGGCCGATGCTGCGCCACAATTCCAGGAGAATCGGCCTGTTTTTCGTCGTCTGGGCAGGGCTTTCGAGAATCAGCCTGGGCGCGCATTTTCCGGCTGACGTCCTCGCGGGCTATGTTTCGGCCCTGCTGATCGTCCTTGCCGTCAGGTGGGTACTCAAGACCACGCTCGCCCCCACATGGATCGAACCATGACGGAACAGGTCGAATCGAGGCGGCGCAATCTGCCCGTTCCGACATTCGAAGCAACACTCCCTGTAGTTCAGCACAGGGGCGAAATCGGCAAGGCGATCCTGGAAAACCAGGTCGTCATCGTATGCGGCGAAACCGGCTCCGGGAAAACGACGCAATTGCCCAAGATCTGCCTCGAAATCGGGCGCGGGATTCATGGCATGATCGGCCACACCCAGCCGAGGCGGGTCGCGGCGCGAAGCATAGCAGGCAGGATAGCGAAAGAACTCAACTCCGAAGTGGGCCGGTATGTCGGCTACAAGGTAAGATTCACCGACAGGACGAGCGAGGACGCCTATATCAAACTCATGACGGACGGAATACTGCTCGCGGAAACGCGCTCCGATCCGCTTCTTCGCAGCTACGACACCCTGATCGTGGACGAAGCGCACGAGCGCAGCCTCAATATCGATTTCCTGCTCGGCTACCTTAAAACGCTGCTGCCGAGGCGGCCCGACCTTAAACTCATCGTCACATCCGCCACGATAGACGCCGAACGCTTCTCCAGGCATTTCGAAAATGCCCCCGTGATCCAGGTCTCGGGAAGATCCCACCCGGTCGAAATCCGCTACCGTCCCGCGGAGGACGAGGAAGAGCCGGATATCGAGACGGCGATTCTCAGGGCGGTCGACGAAGTCGCAAGGCATCCGGGCGACATACTGGTTTTCCTGCCGGGCGAGCGCGAAATCAGGAATACGGCGGAAGCGCTGCGCAAGCACCATCCTGTCGGAGTGGAAATACTTCCCCTGTATTCGCGCCTTTCGGTCCAGGAACAGGAGAGGATTTTTTCGGAAGGGGGGGCAAGGCGCATTGTCCTTTCCACAAACGTCGCCGAGACTTCGCTCACCGTTCCCAACATCGGGGTCGTGATCGACCCCGGCCTTGCAAGGATCAACCGCTACAGTTACAGGAACAAGGTCGAACAGCTCCTTATAGAGAAGATTTCGAAAGCTTCCGCCAACCAGCGTTCCGGCAGAAGCGGGCGGGTGATGGCCGGAACCTGCATCCGGCTCTATTCCAATGCCGATTTCGAAGCAAGGCAGGCGTTCACCGACCCGGAAATCCTGCGCTCCTCCCTCGCCTCGGTCATTCTGAAAATGAAAAGCATGAGGCTGGGGGAAGTCGAAACCTTCCCGTTCATCGATCCGCCCAGTCCCCGCATGATCGCAGACGGCTACCAGCTCCTCGGCGAACTCGGCGCAGTGGATGAATCCCGCGAAATCACGAAAACAGGAATGAAGCTTGCGAAGCTACCCTGCGACCCGAGAATAGGCAGAATGATTTTGGCGGCCGGGAGCGCATTGAGCGAAGTATTGGTCATCGCATCCGCCCTCAGCATCCAGGACCCGAGGGAAGTCCCATCGGACAAGAGAGAGGCGGCGCAAATCGCGCACCAGCCGTTTCTCGATGAGCGCTCCGATTTCATGTCTTATCTCAAGCTCTGGGAATTTTTCAGCGAAGCCCAGAAAAATCTGTCGAACCGCAAGCTCTTCGAAGAATGCAGAAAACGCTTCCTTTCCCTCGTGAGACTCAGGGAATGGCGCGACCTGCACGGGCAAATCCATGCGCAGATTTCGGAAATGGGGCTGCGCATGAACGATGCCCCGGCAAATTACGAAGAAATCCACAGGGCGCTGCTCTCCGGACTCCTGGGCAATATCGGCTTCAAATTCGAGGACAGGTACATGGGCGCAAGGGGGATCAGGTTCACGATTTTCCCCGGATCGAATGTAAAAAAGAAACCGAAATGGCTGATGGCCGCGGAAATCACGGAAACTTCCAGGCTTTATGCGAGGACGGTGGCCGAGATCGATTCGGCATGGATAGAAAAGGCGGGCGAGCACCTGTTGAAGCGCCACTATTTCGACCCGCACTGGGAGAAAAAATCAGCCCAGGTTGTGGCTTTCGAGCAGGTCACGCTATACGGACTCGTCGTCGTTCCGAAAAGAAGGGTGCATTACGGCGCCATAGACCCCGCGACATCCCGTGAAATCTTCATCCGCAGCGCGCTCGCCGCGGGCGAATTCGATACGAGGGCGCCTTTTTTCGAACACAACAGGAAACTGCTCATCGAGATCGGGGAACTCGAACACAAATCGAGGCGAAACGACGTTCTCGTCGATGAAAACCAACTCTACGAGTTCTATTCGAGCCTGATCCCTCATGGGATATATAACGGCGCGACTTTCGAAAAATGGCGCAGGGAGGCCGAAAGAAACAATCCGAAGCTGCTCTTCCTGACGAAGGAAGCGCTGATGCGGCATGAAGCGCAAAGCGTGACCGTGGATCGCTTCCCCGACGAAATGAGCGTCAGGGGCGTCAAGCTCGCCCTCACCTACCGCTTCGAGCCGGGGCACGTGATGGACGGGGTCACGGTCACCGTCCCCCTGCATCTGCTCAACCAGATCGAAACAGCCGACTTCGACCGTCTCGTTCCGGGACTGCTGCGCGAAAAAATCACCTTCCTCATCAAATCCCTGCCCAAGGCCGTCAGGACGAAGCTCATTCCGCTATCCGGGCATGTGGACCTTTGCATGGATACGTCAGGCCCGCTATTGGAGGCAATGCGCAAAACATTGCAAAAATCGGCCGACATCCAGGCATGGCCTGAACTCCCCGCGCACCTCAGGATGAACTACAAGATCGTGGACGAGGCAGGTGAAGAAATCGGCATGGGGCGGGATCTCGACAGCCTCAGAAACCGCTTCGGATCACTGGCCGAAGAGGATTTCGGAAGCCGCACCGAATTCGAGCAAAAAGGGCTGATCCAGTGGAACTTCGGCGATCTTCCGGAAAAGATGGAATTCGAAAATGGCCTGACAGGCTACCCCGCCATCGCAGACGATAAAACGAGCGTCTCCCTCGTCATGCTGGATACCCCCGAAAAAGCTGCGCAAAAAACAAGATTCGGAATTTCACGCCTCTTCAGGCTGGAACTGAAGGCGCAATTCCAGCAACTCGAAAAAAGCATCCCCAATGCGCTCATCCTGCGCCATGCCGGACTCGCTTCCGACTTCAGGGAAGCAATCCTGACCCTTGTCGCAATGAACGCCCTCCTGCCCGAACTGCCCCGTTCCGAGGCGCAATTCAGAATGAAAATTGCAAAAGCGAAGCCGGAACTTCAGGCCATGCTTCTGGAAGCCTTGAAATTGCTGGACGAGATATTGGGCCTTTACCAGAGAGCGAAGGCAAAACTCGATGCCGGCAACCCCCCCGCCTGGAATGCCGCCTGCTCCGACATGAAAGAACAGTTGTCCCATCTCGTTTATCCGGATTTCATTTCGAATATGGAATACGAACGTCTGAAACATTATCCCCGGTATCTCAAGGCGATGCTGATCCGGCTGGACAAACTGCCCAATGCGCTATCCAGGGATGCGGCCTCCGCTGCCGAAATTTCCCCGAGGTGGCAGAGGTTCCTGAAACACGGGAAGAACGACGAGTATCGCTGGATGGTCGAGGAACTCAGGGTTTCCCTTTTCGCCCAGGAACTCAAAACACCCATGCCTGTTTCCGCAAAACGGCTCGACAAATTATGGGAGTCCCCTTGAGGACGGTCATTCCTTATCCTGCGAACGTCCCCGCTCTTTTCGAAGCGATCTCGGATCTGCCCTGGCCGGTTTTCCTAGACAGCGCGGGGATCGGGCGCTACGACATCCTGGCAGCTTCCCCTTTCGTCACTTTCGTGACTCATGACGGCGTGACGGAAATCTCGGATGAACATGGCAAGATTCTTTCCGAAGATGACCCCTTCGAACTCGTAAGACGCCGGCTCCTCCCATATTCGAGCCGGTCTGAACTCCCCTTCACGGGCGGGGCAATAGGTTATTTCGGGTACGACCTTGGCCTGAAACTCAACCGCATCGCTGTGCTCGACAAGAAAGCATCCGGCCTGCCGGATCTTGCAATAGGCATCTACGACTGGGCGATAGTCGTGGATCACGAAACAAGACAGGCCCATCTCGCATCAAATTGCCGCGACCCGCACACTCGAAACATGTGGGAAGAACTGCTCGAAAGGCTCTCGAAACCGAAGACCGCATCCCGCGAAACCTTCAGGCTGACGGGAAAGCTCGAAGCGGCTCCGGAATATCCGGAGTATGCGCTCGCTTTCTATAAAATCAAGGCATACATAGATTCCGGTGACTGCTACCAGGTTAATTTCGCGCAGCGCTTCGAAGCCCCCTGTGTCGGCGATCCCTGGCAGCTCTACCTTTCGTCGAGAACAGCCAATCCCGCGCCTTTCTCGGCATTTCTTTCCAATCCGCATTGCAGGGTATTGAGCGCTTCCCCGGAGCGGTTCC
This sequence comes from Burkholderiales bacterium, assembly GCA_019753155.1. Taxonomy (GTDB): domain Bacteria; phylum Pseudomonadota; class Gammaproteobacteria; order Burkholderiales; family JABEVD01; genus JABEVD01. The sequence continues at coordinate 34,499 of JAIELG010000043.1, read as the reverse complement.
TGAAAGTCGTCGCAGGCCATGTGGAAACGAAACCCATCAAGGGAACGCGCCCGCGCTCGGAGCATCCAGCGACGGATGCGTTCCTTGCGCAATCCCTCCTCGAAAGCGAAAAGGACAGGGCCGAGAATTTGATGATCGTCGACCTGTTGCGAAACGACCTCGGGAAAGTCTGCGAAACCGGAACGGTGAAGGTGGAAGCCCTGTTCGAAATCGAAAGTTTCGCAACGGTGCACCACATGGTCAGCACGATCAGCGGACGCATCATGGAACCGAACGATGCGCTCTCCCTTCTCAGGTCGGCTTTTCCCGGAGGCTCGGTCACGGGTGCGCCAAAAATCCGCGCGATGCAGATCATAGAAGCGCTGGAACCTTTCAGGCGCGGCCTCTATTGCGGCGCCATAGCCTATGTCGGCTTCGACGGAAACATGGACAGCAGCATCGCGATCAGGACCATGGCGGCGGCAAACGGCAGGCTCAGTCTTTGGGCGGGAGGGGGAATAGTCGCGGACTCCACGCTGGAAGCCGAGTATGGGGAAATCAGGGATAAGGCGAAAGCCATGCTGCGCCTTCTGGAATCGCCCCATCCATCATGCTAGACTTGAATCCTCTATAAGGAACCAGAATACATGCCTGTCAGGGAATTGAGCCGATACAGCCTGGAGCACGCCATCGTCAGCAACGATCTCGTCATCGTGGAGTTCCATGCCACATGGTGCGCGAACTGTCAGGCTTTCGCCCCTGTTTTCGAAAGCGCGTCGGATGCCTTCCAGGATATCGTTTTCGCCAGAGTCGATGCAGACAAGGATTCCGATCTCGCCAGGGAATTCGAAATCAAGGCAGTCCCCACCCTGATGATATTCCGCTCAAAAATCATGGTGTTCCGGGAAGCCGGCGCGCCCCCGCCCCCCATACTGGAAGAAATCATCAGGCAGGCGAAATCGCTCTCCATGGATGAAGTGAGAAGGGATCTCGGATCCCGCGAAAGCTGATGCTTGCGGAATCGCTTCTGCCCTTCGCCCTGGAGGGGATGATCGCGCCCATGCTCATCGCATTCGCAATCTGCGGCATCGCAATCCTGTTCAATCTGCCCGGTCTTTTCGCAGCGGCACTCGCGGCAGCTTCCCTTGCGCCGTGCATGCTTGCCCCGTCCGCCTTTCCGCCTGCGAAGCTCCTGGAGTATCTGCCTTATTTCGGCCTTGCCGCATTCCTGCTTTTCCTCCCGTTCGACCTGAAGAAGCTTCCCGGCACAGCGCTCCACGGGATCAGGTGGCTGTTCTCGCTTGCGGCAGTATGGCTGCTTTTGAAGCCCGTGCTCGCCAAATGGTCCATGCAGGAAGCCGCCGGAAACATTTCGACGATCGTGCTGCTCTGGGCTGTGACATGGTCCCATATCGAAACCGTCTCGAAGGAGCGCCCGGCAGGCGTCATCATGCTCGCTATCGCGGCGGTGGGCGGCGGGATCGCCCTTTATGTTGCGAGCAGCGCCCTGCTCGGACAGATGAGCCTGTCGCTCGGCATTGCCATTGCAAGCTGGCTTTTCGTCGCCCAGACCTCCCCGGACAGCAGGGCGGGGCATTCCGGCATCGCCCTCGCCTATACCCTATTCGCAAGCCTGATGCTGATCGGCGCCTATTACAGCGAAATCCCGCGCGCAATCATCCTGCTCGTGCTTTGCACTTTTCTGGCAGACAAACTGGTGCAGGTGCTGGTTCAGCTCAAACCGGACTTTCCGGACCATTCCGTAATCGCGCTGACTACGACCCTGGCGCTCGTCCCGAGCGCAATCGTGATCGGCATCGTCATCCTGAATTATTTCCAATGACCATGAACCTTCTTTTTTCCCCCATCCAAGTTGGGCCATTGACGCTTCCCAACCGCATCGTCATGGCCCCGATGTCGCGCACGAGGGCAAATGCGGAAGGCGCGATGGGTTCCGTCAACGCGGAATATTACTCGCAGCGGGCGCAGGCCGGGCTGATCGTATCCGAAGCTGCGTGGATTTCCCTCCAGGGTCGGGGCCTGGACCATTCTCCCGGAATTTGCAGCCCCGATCATGTCGCCGGCTGGAAGCGCGTCGTGGATGCAGTGCATGCGAAAGGGGGCAGAATATTCGCCCAGCTCTGGCATTGCGGCAGGGTATCGAGCCCTCATCTGCTCGACGGAGCGCTTCCCGTCGCGCCTTCCCCGATTGCGGCTCTGGGCAGAATACGGACGCCCGAAGGCTTCAGGAATTTCCCAACCCCCAGGATGCTGGAAATAGCGGAAATCCGGGGCATCGTCGCGGACTTCGAAAGGGCCGCCAAAAACGCGCAGGAAGCCGGATTCGACGGGGTCGAGTTGCATGCCGGAGGCGGCTATCTGCTGGATCAGTTCCTGCAGACGGGAAGCAACATCAGGCGAGACCGGTACGGCGGCATGAGCGCGAACCGCTGCCGCTTCCTTTTCGAAACAGCCGAAGCCGTTGCCGGAATATGGGGCGCGGACAGGGTGGGCGTGAAGCTCTCCCCCTCGAATCGAGATTTCGGGATGATCGATGCGGATCCTCAGATCGTCTTCTCGAAGGCGGTATCGGGTTTGAGCGCGATGGGAATAGCCTATATCCATATGATGGAGCCCTCCGAGAGCGACCTCGCGGAAGGGGACGTGTTGCGCGACAATGCGCAGCGTTTCAGGCGGCAATTCAAGGGGAAAATGATGGCGGGCGGCGGCTTCGATCTTGCGAAAGCGCAAACGATCCTTGAAAACGACGGCGCCGACATGGTTTCCTTCGGCAGGCTTTTCATCGCGAACCCTGATCTTCCTGAGCGGTTCAGAGCGGGCAAGCCGCTCAACGCACCCGACCCCGAGACCTTCTACGGCGGAGGAAGCGAAGGCTATACGGACTATCCTATACTGGAATCTCATCCCTACATGCGCCTGATCGATTGAAAGGAATCAAATGGAAAAGCCCGCCAGAACGAATCATCCCATGCACGACATCATTTCGGGCCGCTGGAGCCCGCGTGCGCTCGACCCCGCAAAGCCGGTATCAAGGGAACATCTCGCCTCCCTCCTGGAAGCCGCAAGATGGGCGCCTTCCTGTTTCGGAGACGAGCCATGGCGCTACATCGTCTGGGACAGGTTCATCGACCCCGATTCCTGGCAGCGCGCATTCGAGTGCATGGTTCCGGGAAACCAGGCATGGGCGAAAAACGCACCCATTCTGATGCTTTCCATTGCCGACACGCTTTTCGAATTCAACGCCAGCCCGAACCGTTTCGGACAGTACGACACCGGGGCGGCGAGCGAGAACCTTGTGCTCCAGGCGCATGCGCTCGGCCTTGCCGCGCACCAGATGGGCGGCTTCGACCCCGACAAGGCGAGGTCGGCATTTTCCGTTCCGGAGCGCTACGCCTGCATGTCCATGATCGCCGTGGGACATCCCGCGTCCCCCGATATCCTCGATGCCGGATTGAAGGAGAAGGAGCTCGCCGATCGTTCGAGAAAACCTGTGGAGTCGCGCTTTTTCGAGGGAAGCTGGGGAATTCCAGTCAAAATCGCCTGAGGTGTCCAACGCAAATCACCGCTTCACATGGGTGATGCAGTCCAGATCCACCAGGTTCCGCTCGCCATCCCGGACGGAGCGGTGGTGTCATCCCGAGGAAGCGATGTTGTCATTCCGAGGAAGCGGTGCTGTCATCCCGAGGAATTCGAGGGATCCTGGGATTTCTCGACAGGCTCGAAATGACAGTGGAGGCAGCCGAAGGCCTGTCCTGAGCGCAGCCGAAGGGTCCGAATCACCAGAAGCTTGGACGCCGCCGCCCTGCCATCAACCCCAGCAGCCCAATGCCAAACAACGCCAGGCCCGCAGGCTCCGGCACCGAAGCGCCAGCATTGCCGGGAAGCACGGCCCACGAATAGTCGTAGCTGTACTTGAAGGGCGCGACCTGGCCGCCGCTGTTGGTGGCGAAGAACCACGCGTTGTTAGGATTCGCCGCGTACTCCGTACCGGACCAGTACACGGAATTCTGAATATTCGTGAACAGGCTGTAGCTGGCATTGTGGGTGGTGGTGACGGATTGACCCGCCACGCCGCCCAGCCCCGTGTAGAACAGCTCCCCAAGCATGCTGTTGGTGCAGTAACCGCCACAGGTCTGATCGTAGGTCGTCGGCAGCATCCAGGTGTTTTGCCCCAGATAATGGGTGCTGTTGAGATATTTCGTGAAGGCCATCGCGCCAAACCAGCTCGTATAGCCCGGGCCGAAATCCGCCGCGCTTACGCTATGAAAACCGCTGTTCGCAGGCGTGTCGAGGGCATTGGAGGTATCCGTCACCGTGGGCGACGCGGCAATGATCTGGTTCACCAGGTTGGCATTGCCGGCCAGCATCGTGCCGAAAAGATTGGCGTCGGAACTCCAGGTGACATTCGCCACGCTGTCGTACACCAGACCATTCCCATTGCTGCTCAATGCCGCCTGCGCCAGATTCGCGCTCAAAAGACCCGCTGCAAACAATACTGCATGTTTGTATTTGTGCTTCATTTCCGTTTACCCATGAAAAATTGAATGTTGTCGATCTGCGCCGGATACGTTTTTCCCTCTTGCGGAAAATGCCCCATGTCATTTCGAGCTTCCTAATGTCATTTCGAGCTTGTCGAGAAATCCTGGAATATAAAGCATCAATCATGCCACTCATATTTCATTTATAATATAAATAAATTTATTCATATGGATATGCCATATGACAATTCATGACAGCGTGAAATTGGCAAGGCAAGGCACGGTAAGGCAAGGCACGTGTAAAGTTTTCTGACACCTGTTGCGGGATGACGCCCACCGGGTGTCATCCCGGCTTACCCGCTTGCGTTACACCGGGGCCCGCACCGCCATCCCGAACGGAGCGATGTTGTCATCCCGAGGAATTCGAGGGATCCCATCCCGAAAGACAGGATTTCTCGACAAGCTCGAAATGACAGTGGAGACATAGGTGATCCGGTGATCAAAATAATTTTCGATATCGGGAAAGAATATCCAGGCAATCTTGTCGCACTCCGATACACAAAACTTTACGGATACCCATAATTCATTGATTTGGTGCCCGGAACCGGAATCGAACCGGTAGGAGAGTTGCCCCTCGTCGGATTTTAAGTCCGATGTGTTTACCAATTTCACCACCCGGGCAGAGGACGCTCGGGAATGCCTGCGGCTTCCGGGCATCCTTCCGGGCATTATACCGTGGTTCGCGGACTCCCGGCAGAGCCCAATACGGACATCGGCTCGCGCTGAATTCGGCTTGGGATAAAGAAACAGGGCCACAGCAAGCTGCGGCCCTGTCTGGAGTAGACCAGATCAGTTGGAACAGAAATACCCGCCACCCTTGATCGGGTTACCATTCACGTCCTCGGCTTTCGGATGATATCCGATAGCTTTCTTCAACCCAATGGACTGGCAAAGCGAGTCGCCCGCGCCCTGCAACTCGGAGGGAACCGGGCCGAAAGCGCCGGGACGGTCCCATAATGCTATGTTTTTGTCGCCAACATGAAGGCGCGGCGGGGTTGGATCGGGCTTGTCTCCGGGCGTTGGCGCAACCGCGCAACCGAACACCGAAGATGTAATCGCAAGCGTGACGAACAATCTGGACCAGAGCTTCATATTCCCCCCCATTAAGTATTGAACACCAAAGGCAGAAGCCACCCCTCGCGGCTCAGCTTGCTTTGATACTATACCCGAGATTCATGATTTTCAAGTTCGACTCGGTCATGCTTCCGCAGATATCAGTCTTTTTCCCGAATCCAGTCGGAGAATGTTTTCCTGTGCAGAGCCCACTTTCGGGCCCGTTTTCGATCGGAAAGCGCTTTCAACAAAAACGGCAATTTTTCGGCGAACAATCGAAGCCAGTTCAATGGATAATACAGAAACGCTTGCGGAGAATCGGCCCTTACCGGGAAATGCAGTGAAATGGCAGAACGTGGCGGAAATACGATATCGAAAGGGATGCGTAAACTTTCCATGAAATTCCCCGGATACAGAATTCGCTGCATGGTATTACCCATCAAGTTTTGGCTGATGCGCCCGAAAAACAACAGATACTCTGCGGACTCCAGCCAGGCTGCATCGCTTTCAGGACCGGCTTCGATGATCTCGTCGGGGATCTTCGCACCGAGATGCAGCTTCGCCAGACAAAGCAAGGCAAACGCACAGCGCTTGCCTTGGGCGCGACTTGCGAAATCCCGCCAATCGATCCTATGGGTTTCGACCAGAAAAGCGACGTCGACAAGCGCAAGGGGGCCCAGATCGAGCCGGTGATCGATCGCGGCGTGGGTGCATAAATGAAGCAGGAGATCCTCCGGACAGAGAAATCCGACCTCAGTCCCGCCGATCATTTTCGATATGCTGCGCGCCCAAATATCTTCGCCGAAATCGGGAGAGTGCCCGCCAGGAGCGCTCAAGCGATGATGGAGTTCGATATTGATGCCGTCCGGGCTTATCAGCCCGGGCAGATGGTGATAGTCCGACAAATAGGCTTCGGGCAAGCCTTCGGACATGGGCCGGTATCCGCACGCCTTGAGGCATTCGAAAGCCTTGACCGCCTGATCGACCGTGACCAGCAAATCCAGATCGCGCATCGGTCTGAGTCCGGGATCGGAATAGGCGAAACGAGCGAGAAAGGCGCCTTTCAGCGCAATTGAAGGAATTTGCTCGGCTTCCAGCTTCCGCGTCACCGTGACCAGTTCCCGGTAAATATTCAGATTGCGCAAGACGCTTTTTCGATGCATCGCCTGCAAACGATCCCTAACCTCGATTGGAATTGAGACGAAATGGCCGAGCCTGTCATGAAGCATGGGACCGAGACGATGCGTTTGAGCCGATTGCAGGAGGCAGGCCCAATCCGCTTCCTGCATCGCGCCGATGTCCGGCAGCGCAGCATCCGGATTGAGCGCATCGAGTATGAATTTCCTCACGCAAGGACGATCGAAGACCTTCATGCTGTCGGCTGCCATTTTCCGACCTCACCTTCATCCACACGAACAATGCCGTCGATTAACCCGGAAAGCTCGTCGATCCTGTGGGTGACGACAAGCACCGTCATGCTGCCGCGCAACGCGCGGATCGCATCGGCCACCAGCCTGTAGTTGCCCGCATCGAGCGCACTGGTGGCTTCGTCGAGCACCAGAAGCTGAGGATGTCTGAGGAGGGCCCGGGCGAGCGCCAAGCGCTGTTTTTCGCCCCCGGAGAGCCTGATGCCCCGTTCTCCGACTTCGGTTTCGAGTCCTGCAGGCAGCTTCTGCACCCATCCGGCCAGAGCCGACTGCGACAGCGCCTTTTCGATCTCGGCATCCTGCGTGATTGAATTGCCCCAAAGCAGATTGTCGCGGATTGTGCCGCTCCGGATCTGGGTTTCCTGTGGGATGTAAGCAATGCTCTGCCGCCATCCACAGCATTGCTGCAAAGGCATGCCGTCGATCAGGATGGCGCCGCACTCGGGGATGAGCAAACCGCTCAAAAGATCGAGAAAAGTCGTCTTGCCCGAACCGGAAACCCCGATTATCGCGGTGGTCTTTCTCGCAGGAATAGTCAATTGCGGGATAAAAAGCCTGTGGTGCGGGCGGCTGTATCCGACCTGCTCGAAAGTGATGCCCAGCTCGAGTGGCACGCGATTGCCGACCGCCTCCACAGGATCGCGATTCGCTTCGCAGGCATCGACCAGTCCACGCCAGGCGGCATAGGCAGGGAGCATATGCAGCATTTGCTGTCTTCCGCTTTGCAATTCGGCGAGCTGGGGCAGCATGCGTGCGAAGATGGCAATCATCACCAGCAAATGCGCCGCCGGCAATTCGAACCAGACGAGGGCCGAGTAGCTGAGACAAGCGAGCGCCATTGCCCCGCCCACATGATATACCGCCTGTACCCTTGTCCTGACCCGATAAAATTCGATCGAGCGATTGCTGACCTGATCGACCCCGCGATTGAAGCTGCTCACGCTGTCTTTCTCTTCGCCATGGATCTTGATGAGTTTCATGGCTGACAGGAATTCCTGGATCTGCCCGAACAGCGAGCGGTTCGCTTCGCTCAGCATCATTCCCCCCTGTTTTGCAACGTTATCGGCGCCGCGCAGCAACATCCAGAGCATCGATCCTGTCGCCAGCGCGAGCAAGGTGAGTCCGATTGAAAGTCTGAGCGCCACGGCAAGGTAGGCGACAGCAAGCACCGACACGGTGAAAAAGCGGAGCATAAAGTGGGTTCCCGCCCCGATGCGCTGCACATCGGTGGCAAGCACGGAAAGCAGTTCTCCGCTGTGATGCTCCGCAAGGAAGCGCCAGCTGGAAGCGCCAATCGCAGCGTAAAGTTTTTTCCGCAAGTGATCCCCGAAGCGAAACTGCAAGGCATTGGATTCGCGGTCTCTGAGCATCACCAGGAGCGACTGGAGAAAGATCAGCGCGACAAAAACGAGCAGCGCGATTTCGATATTCCACTTGAACCCGAGCATCGATAAGGCCCGGTCAACGGGCGGCATCCAGCCCCGCCTGCTGCCGGCCTCCCCGAGCACCCCCGCCAGGGAAAGCAACGGCAGGAGCATCAGGAGGCTCGCTCCCTCGGCGAATGCTGCTGCAAAGTTGAACAGAACCGCGCGCCGGATCGCAGCAGGGTCGAAACGCAGGAATACGCGCAGATAGTCAACCATCAGACGGATTCAATCCCGCAGCAGGATCGTCCTGTTGCCATCGCATTGGTCCCTCAAAATGGTCATTATATGCACATGGTAAAGTGCCCCGAACCGCAAATCAAGGCACAATCCCTTTCATTGATTCTCTCATGCAGACGGGACCAATCCGGCTCAAAAACTGCATCTGCGCCTCGGATTTCGCACCATCGGATTCTTTCAAATTCATGAGCAGGTTAACCTGCTCCAGGGGCGGATGGCATCCGGTAAATTTTTTGTCCGTTCAGAAGCCATGCAATTTGGTATTTGTCATTTCACATGCTTTAATCGATTTGTAAGAACGTGGCAATGTCGAGCCACGATCCAAGTGCGGCCTGCGAATCACAAAAAGGAGGAGATGATGGGAGATTGGTATCTTGGCGAAATCCGGAATTTCGCATTCGGCAAAATTCCTATGGACTGGATGCCCTGTGACGGCAGGACATTGCCTGTCAATCAATATAACGCCCTTTTCAGCCTGCTCAGCAACATGTACGGCGGGGACGGCAGAACGACCTTCGCGCTACCCGACCTGCGTGGGCGGGTGGCCGTGAACAGAGGCCAAAGTCCCGCAGGAAGCACTTATGTGCAGGGCAAAAACGGCGGCCCGGAAAACGTCACCCTTACCGTGGCACAGTTGCCTGCGCACAACCATCAACTGGCGGGCAAAAAGGGGGGGGGCACGATCAAGGAAATTGCGAACAATTTCATATCCTCGGTAGGAACGAGCGCTGCCGTGCCGACCCAGCAAAATGCGCTTGCAGCGCCAGGCTCGGGCATGATCCCGCTGAATCCCGGAAGCGTGCAGAATACAGGCAGCGGCGGCGCGCACTCCAACATGCAGCCTTTCAGCGTGACCAGTTTCTGCATTGCAACGGTCGGCCTTTATCCGATGCGCCCGTAAATCACCTATTTGAAAAGGAATCACCATGGATCCCTATATCGGAGAAATTCGCCTCTTTGCCGGAAATTTCGCTCCGGTGGATTGGCACCTGTGCGACGGCACGTTGCTTCAGGTCAGCGCTTACAACACGCTTTTCAGCCTCATAGGCGCCGCTTACGGCGGCGACGGCGTGAATACTTTCGCCGTTCCGGATTTTCGCGGTCGCGTCGGCCTCAGCCAGGGTACATACACGGAGGGAACTACCGTGACAAACTATGCCCTCGGACAGCAGGGCGGGACGGAGACTGTCACACTCACCACGGCGAGCATGGCAGCTCATGCCCATACGCTCAACACCGCCGGAGTTGCCGCCACCACCGGAACGTTCGATACGACAGTGACTTTCGCCAACACCACAGGACAAAACACACTGTACATCAAAGACGGCTTACCGTCCTCGACCGCGGTTCAAGCCAGTCCCAACACGGCCAGTGTTGTTTCGGCAGGCGGCAGCCAGGGGCATAACAATGTCATGCCCGGCCTGGCTGTAAACTACATCATTTGTCTGAACGGAATTTATCCGCAATTTCAATAAGGGAGAATAGATCATGGATGCATTCATAGGCGAAATCCGCCCCTTTGCATTTTCATTCGCGCCTCAAGGCTGGCTGGAGTGCAACGGTCAGGCAGTTCCCATCGCCCAATACCAGGCGCTAGCCGCCATCGTCGGCAATACCTATGGAAATCCGCCGAACCCGCAATCCTTCGTTTTGCCCAACCTGAACGGGCAAGCCGCCGTCGGGGTCGGTTCAAGCACTGCTCCCGGCAGCGCCATAAACTGGCTGCTTGGAAGCAAGCACGGAACCGAATCGGCAACCGTATCCGTCTCTCAAATCCCTTCCCATAATCACACCCTGGTGATGGAAAAATTGACGTCGCCGATTGGTTCTCAGGCCAACAGTTTGGCAGTACCCGTGGCAAACAGCTCCTGGCTGGCTCGCCCGGCGCAAGTAAGCGGACCCGATGCCAGCGCCATCATTCCCAATTTCACCTTGGCCGCTTCCGGCGCTCAGGTCGACACGACCCTGCATGCATCGACCCTGGGGATAACCGGCGGCAATGCAACTCACGAGAATCGGCAGCCCTACCTGCCTTTGCTTTATTGCATCTGCAACGATGGCCTTTTCCCGCAACATCCATGACCGGCCCAAAATACTGTCTTCACGCGACACAACTTTACACTTTGATACAAAGTTATTGGCCGTTCCCCTGGATTGATACGATAGAATCGAACGGATGGATATCGACTCCGTTCATCATGAATGCACTTACGACGATGTTGTGACTGTTACACACAAACGAGGAGATGCAATGGCCGATCCAGAAACTCCAGAGCCCCCCTCCCGGCCTCGCGCCAGGAAGGTTTGGGCTACGCCTGAAATCTGCGACCAGATGATCAAGGATGTCACGCTCAAGGCGAAGTTCACCACCCCGGTGGAAGGGGGCCCTTCAGGACATACTTCCTGAGGTTGGGAAGCATTGTTGCATTACCTGATATCCGGCCTGGTTGTCGCCTCTGAAATTACGCTCACAGGTGTGGCGGATCCCGAAAAAACGGGGCTTGAACCCGATGTCAGGATTGAAAGAGGCCGCCTTCCCGAAACCTTGGATCAGGTCACATTGCGCGGGCCGAACTGGATGATTTCAGGGGACGATTTTCTGCTGCATATTCCCGGCGTCGCCCGCATGAGGGTGCGTTCAGGCAGGGAAATTATCGTCGATGTCGAAAATGCCGAGGCCGATACCGTCCCTTTCCTGCTCGGCACCGGCTTCGGCGTATTGCTGCACCAGCGCGGCACGCTGGCCCTGCACGCATCGGCCGTCGCCCGTGACGGTCGAGCCATCGCTATTTGCGGACCAAGCGGCATGGGAAAATCGACTTTATCCGCAGCGCTTTGCCAGGCCGGTTGCAGCTTCGTCAGTGACGATATTTCCGTAGTTCGCTTCGAGGCCGACGGCTGCCCCTGGGTATTGCCCGACAGCCGTCAACACCGTTTGTGGATCGATGCCGTCGAACGGCTTTCCCTGTCTCAACGCCAGGGTGGAGCGGTACGGGAAACGATAGAAAAATACCATGTCGACCCGTCCGGCGAAAGCGCCGCGATGCCGCTTTCGAAGATACTGGTGCTGCGCACGGCGGAGTCTCGCGGTCAGGAAGCCGTAATCGAGCCATTGGGCCTAAGCGACGCGGCCGCATTGCTGCGATCCGATGTTTACCGGTCGGCCCTCGCCTCCCGCATGGAGCTCGATGCTGCGCTTTTCGGCCAGATCGCCAGGCTGCTCGGCCATGTCAGCGCCTATCGATTGACAAGACCGCAAGAAATCGAAAAACTGGAAGAAGTCGTCACCCTTGTGCAGAAACACCTGTTCGAGGCATGCTGATGGCCGGCGCGATCATCTGGCTCGCATCCTATCCGAAATCCGGCAATACCTGGCTGCGCCTGCTGCTCGCCAACCTGTTGTCCGGCAAAGAGGAAGCGGTGGACATCAACGAGATCGGCTTGCCTCAGCGCGACATCGTCAATCGCGACAATTTCGAGGAAATCACCCTGATCGATTCCAGCCTGCTATCGCACGACGAGGTGGATGCATTGCGGCCGCGAGTGGTGAAAGAGATCACCTCGAAAGCGGATGGCGATATTTACGTCAAGGTGCATGACGCCTACAGGACCATAGCGGGCGGCGAGCCGCTGCTGGGTCATGGATGCGCGCGAGCGGGGTGCTATGTAATCCGCGATCCGCGCGACGTGGCGATTTCATTCGCATTTCACTGCGGAATCTCGATCGAACAGGCGATAAAATTGATGAATAGCCCGCAGATGGTCCTGGATCGCAGACACAATCTTCCTCGACTTCATCAGGTGGCTTACGACTGGAGCCGCCATGTCGAAAGCTGGATCGAACAGAATGATGTACCGGTCCACGTCATCCGCTACGAGGATCTGCATGAATCGCCCATCGCCACCATGCAGGCGGCAGCGGATTTTCTCGGCCTCGCAGCTTCGGCCGATGCGATAGAACACGCCGTCCGTTGCACCGATTTTTCCGCTTTGCAGCGCCAGGAAAAAGTCGCCGGCTTTCGCGAGCGGCCCATGCAATCGACGGCACCTTTCTTTCGTTCCGGTTGCGCCGGCATCTGGCGGGAAGTGCTGAACCCGGAGCAGCAGCAGGCGATCACACAAACGCACCACCGGGTCATGTCCAGATTCGGCTATATTTGAAAACAGGAGGCTTTCATGTCTGAGGATCAATTATTTCAGCGGTCGAACGACTTGCTGGGGGCTGCGGTGGGCGAAGAACTGTTGATGATGAGCATCGAAAAAGGCAGCTATTTCAGCCTGAATTCGGTAGGCTCGCGCATCTGGGAACTGCTGGAGTCCCCCATCGGCATCGACGAACTGGCGGCGCGCCTGACGGAGGAATATGACGTTCCATTTGACACCTGTCGCCAGGAAGTTGAGGAATTCATCAAGGCGCTGCGCGAACGCGGCATGCTGGGCTAGTTCCGGGTCCCTTCCGAATCATCGCCGCGAGGGAACGCCTGCGCAATAAAATGTCGATCAAAAAACCGCCTTAATGCAGCCATTTGCATCAACACATATCCGAATTTTTGCCGGAAGACCAACCCTTCCGCCCCTTTTGCCGCACTGTCCCACTGCTTCCACAGTTCCGCCAGAGACCTGCCGGACAATGCCGGGTCGATACGCCTCAATGTTTCCAGGAGGCTGTCCCTGAGAGAACCGGCCTGTTTTATTTTCTCCCTGGCAACCAGCATGGATATTTTCCCGCCTTCGTATTCCGCCAGCAGCTTGCAGCAAAATTCCCGGCAGCTTGCCGGACGGTCGGCGTAAATCCGACAGCCTTTACAGGAGTAAGCAGGGCAGGGCTGTTTGAATTGGCTCTGCCCGTCAAGCACAAGAACCTCTATGGCTGCCGCTTCCATTGCGGCGAGACTGTCGGCATTGCCGATCGGCACGCAGCCGAATAACGCGCCGTCGCAACAAATTCCGCAAGACAGGCATAATGACATACCGTCTTCCTTGGAACCGACCATGCCGTCAGTGGTGCTGCTGCACATATGTCGCCATGTTTAAAAACCGAAGCAAGGTGGGAATGTCGGCCCCTTCCCAGTCCGACCGCAATATCTTTTCGGCTTCGCCAAGATCGAACAAGGTACAAATGACCGGGTGGCCGCGCAATTCGGCAAGATACAGCAAAAGCCGCTCACGTTGAGTTTCCATCATCCCTGATACTTCAGGAATAGGGGTGAGCTTGCCATGACGCATACGGATTGCATCAGGCAGCACGTCGACCATCGCATCGCGAAAAACGCGCCGCTTCCAGCCCCCACGCAAAAATAACGCGCTTGGCAGGGACAGCGAGAACTCCACCACTCGCCGGTCCAGCATCGGAAAGCCGACAGCCAGACCATGCCTTGCGCCCATCAGCGCCCAATGCTCGGCCCGCCTGGCAAGGTGAAAACTGCTCAGGAGTATATAGCGATTCATCGCCGCATTGGGTCCGATCCTGAGGGGTTCTCCTCGCCTGGCATCGGCAAACCCGGGCTGCAACACCCTGAAGATGCGGGCAGCGATATCGTGCCGATGCTTCCCCAGCAAACTGCGCAGGCGCTCCGAAAAAAGATAAGCCAGCACTTCACCTCGCATGATCTGGATGACAGTCCATTTCCGGGTGCGTTTCAGGGATTCAATTTCCTGCGCCAGATAGCGCCATCGGCCGTTGAGCAGGGCTTCGGCCAGTGCGCCGCGACCATTGAAGGTAGCCCCCTCATCTCCTCCCCAGCCTGATAACAGCATGTCCGCGCCGCGGCCTGCCGCATCGGCGCACACCCGGATGTCGGGATGTCCAGAATCGGAAGGAAACAACTGATCGCAATCCATCCTCGGCATGAAAAAAGCTTCCGGATCGGCTATCGTGACCGGCATCCATTCGATGTCGCTCTCCTGCTTCAGCACGGCCTCGACGAAAGGACGCTCGTCTTCCTCGCCCTGAATTTCAGGAAGAAAGGAATAGGCCAGGAGCGGGCGTTTTTCGCGGCGCAACATGCGCGCCGCCAGCACTGAAATCGCAGAGGAATCCAGCCCTCCGCTGAGATGTGCCGCTACCGGGCCAGTTTCCGGCAGGCGGCAACGCACGGCTTCGATCAATTTCTCCGAAAGCTCTTCCGCAGCCGCTTCAGAAGAACAAGTCCTGCTGCCGGCAAGTTCAGGATCGAGCTTCCAATAGACTTCCGGGCGAATTTCATTTGAGGAAACATGCAGGAAATTTCCTGGCGCCAGCTTCGAGATATCCTGGAAAAGGGAACGTTCCGGACATGAAAACACATTCAACAGATCGTTGACCAGATAGCTTTCGTCGAGACGGCGCGTCGCAAAACCGCCCGCATGCAGGGCGCGCGGCAGTGAAGCAAAAGCAAAATCCCGCCGGTTATTTTTTGCCATGAAGAAAGGGCGGATTCCCATGCAATCTCTCGCGCAAAGCAGGGAGCGAGTTTGCGGGTTCCATGCGGCAAAGGCGAAATCGCCCAGTATTCTCGAAATGCCTGCAGAACCCCAATCTTGCAGCGCTGACAGAAGCAAGCTTTCGTCCGCCACTGCGCCGTCGACGCCAAGCATCCGCCTCAATGCCTCCGGCTCGTCGAGACGACAATCCGCCGCCAGGATCAGCCCATGTTCACCATGGGCAATCTCGAAAGGGGTTTTTCTTGCGAAATCCAGCACGGCAAGCGCGAGCGACCCTTCGGTCAGTTGCGCGATCTGCGGTTCGAGTCCAGGTTCGATCATCGCATCGACCATGGCCCCTAAGCGGCCTTTTTCCGCTGTCTGCCCGTCTCGATGAAAAAAGCCGCATATCAATCGCATGTTTCAGCCCTTTCGAAATATCGGGAAGCAATCGTTGCAAAAACGGTATGCCCGAGTGGAATGTCGTCGGCGAACTGATGGTGGAAAACTCCGGGGTTAGAATTGGTTTCGATCAATACCGGCCCCTCTGCAGTGATCGCGACGTCCCAGCCGAGAAAAACGAAATGCGAAAACGCCTGCCCATGAGCGCGGCTCACCAATTCCCGCGCTTCGCGCCAGAATGGAACGACAATTTCAGCAATGGGTGCGCCTGTTTCCGGATGCCGTTCCACAGGCTTTCCGTCGCCGGAGATGGCGCGAGATATGCGCCCATCATCGTCCAGAATACCCAGCACGGAGAAAGGCCGATTGGCGAATCCGCCCCAGGGAATGGTCATCTGGTGCGTAATAAGTTGCGCATTGCCTTCGGGATCGACCCCGGTAATGATGCGGATTTCCGCCAGAGTCCCGTCGGACAGGCAGGCCAAATCGGGATGGTTGTTGATTACCGGCTGAATGATGCAGCTTTGTTTGCGCCATGAATCCGCAAGTTCTTCGGGTGTGGCAACCCTTCTTCCAGGAGAAGTGTAGTCGCCTTCCTGACGCCGCCATTGCCCCGCTCCGCTTCCCCGGCTGCCGGCAAGATCCTTCACCCACAGGGCGGGCTGGCTGGGGATAAATGGCGCATCGGGGAAAATTTGCCTGCCTCCCCGATAAATGGCCAGCGTGGGAATGCAGGGAAAACCGTGCTGCCGGCAGATATCGGCAAAACGCCCCTTGTCCTGCACGTCGTCGTTATCTGCGCCGTTGCGACTGTTGAGGACACGAAAAATATTGTCTTCGCTCCAATAAAGATATTCGCTTGCCCGCTCCCGCCGCCCGGGTTCATTCAAACGGTAGGCGACATATTCAAATGGCGGAACGTTTTCGAATAAGGCCAATGTCAGCATATGTCCGGCGCGCACCATCAGATCCGGAAAGTTTCGTGGACGGTCGAACGCTCCGCTCATTCTCAAATTGTAAACCGTGTCCACCAGCGCGCCGAATGGCCAGGAAAGCGTCATCGTCATGCGCTCCAGCCAGCGCCGCACCGGCGGATGGTGCGCGAAAATTTCGCGACGGGCACGGGCACGCAGCCGCCTCATGGCGCTCGCGCGAAAATCAGGCAGCATGAAGGGGAAACCCAATTTGCTCAGGGAGTAGAAATTAGCCATGAATGGCCAGCGCACATACAGGAAACGCAACAACCGGAAAGGACGTTTTCCGGAGTTCCCTTCATTCATGTGCAATCGCTTGATGCGGGTTCGCGCGCCTATACCAGCAATTGACGGCAAAACGGGATTGTGCAAACTCTCCGGAAGGACATGACACAGGCAAAACCTCGTGCGGCGCCCAGGCTGGAAACAATACCAACTGATCGCGCACGGGTTCGATATCGATGAAATTCTCTCCCGAAAGCGAGCAGGAATACAACCGCAGCTGACCGCCGCTGAATCCCTTCGGCAAAGCATAAAAATAAAGCACGCCGGTCAATACCCGCTGCGTTTCGGCATTCGGAATTTCTGTTTGAGTATCGATATGGCGTTTGTAAAAGGCGCCGTCGTTATGCGCCACCAGTTCGATTTCGCAACGAATCAGTTCGAAAGGGGTGAGTCTGAGACCGGCGATCGCCTCAGGCATCGCTCCCTTAAACCGCAGCTCCAGCTCCGTTCGCAGGACCCCGAAATCCGGCAGCACGCGTGAAATACGCACTTCGGTGTCGAGATGCCCTTCCGTATTGCCGACTTTTGTCGATACGAACTCCGGCTCGCGGACTTTGGCGTGTTCCAGCAAACGCTCGATCAGGTCATTCCCCAGAAAGTCCTGCACGATGCGGTAAGGTGGAATGCGGTCGAAAGGATTCGATGGTTCTTTGACGCTCATATTCCACAATCGATGAGTGGACGAAACGCCAATATCGCATAGTTGTGCATGGTTTTCAATGGAGTACACTGACTTTCAAACCGCAGTTACAATATACTCATCCGTCAAATCGCCTTTCCCATGAACAATAACGTTGACATATTGACGCTCCGCTCTGCAGCCTTGCAGGACAGGCCCTTTCTCGCAACACTTTATCGTTCTACAAGGGATGACTTATTGCAGCTTGGGCTTCCCGAGGCGATGGCGGCCAACCTGATGCAGATGCAGTTCGAATCCCAACAAACAGGATACCGCACACAATTTCCGAATGCCGATCATGACATCGTCGAGAAAAACGGCGAACCCGTAGGTTGCTTGATCACGCATCGCGGCGACGGGGCGATCCGGCTGGTCTACATCGCTTTTCTGCCGCATGAACGCAACAAGGGCCATGGCCGCCGCCTGATTCGGGCGCTGCAAAACGAGGCTGCAGGCTCGAATAAAATATTGACGCTTTCGGTCGATCCCCTGAACATGCGCGCCAAACACCTCTACCTTTCCGCAGGATTTCGAGTAAATGGCGATGACGGCATGGAGATGGTTTGGTCGGATTCGTAACTTCTTATGCATTTGCCAGGACGGATGCGACAAAACAGCCAACCACGGTAAATTGTCCGAAGCTCTCCCCTCCCGTGACGCGCACCCGTCCGGCGACCACCCAGGCATGCGCCTTCATCTCCATCATGGAATCATTTGCGATACCGAAGAACAGGCTGTACGGAACATCGTAAAGCCCGAGCAAAATTCTTGCGGTCACCGCCTGCGCAAAACAGTTCGACTCCCACGGCGTATGACGGGCAGCCATAACGATTACCCGGGCAATCGACAATGCCCTGGCTTCGCCTTCCGCAGTTGCGCACGGCACCCAGGGATACGACTGCGCGCCAAGGAAAGGCGCAAGGCGCCTGAAAGGAACGAAGAGAATGACAAGGCGGCTTGCCCCCAGCAAAAACCATGCGGGAGTAGACCATGCCTTCTCGAACCATGGCCTGCGCAAAAAATTCTTCGCCTTGCGAACGGGCGCAGCCAGCATCATAGCGACGGCAAGAAAGCGCATCCTGACATGAGTCACCAGGCTGAAATGGAGGCGGGGATCGGAATCGAACCGGTGTGGACGGCTTTGCAGGCCGCTGCATGACCACTCTGCCACCCCGCCATATGAGTAAAATTAAAAAGGGAAAGCGAATGCTTTCCCGATAAATCCCATTGCAACGAGCATTCTACCACCTGCCGCCGCTCCATTCAATCACAATGGCAAAGCCGCAGGAATTTCTATAATGGAACAATGGACAAAGTGGAAATGCTCGATTACCTCAGGCTCATGGCGGAAAGCGATGCGTCCGATCTTTTCTGCAGTGTGGGCACGCCTGTCCACATCAAGATCGGCGGGGCGACGAGCCCGATCGAAACAGCCCCGCTCGCCCCCGGAGCCACGAGGGAAATGGCCTATTCCCTCATGAACGAATCCCAGATACGCGAGTTCGAGGCCACGCGCGAGATGAATCTGGCCATTTCCGTGCACGAAATAGGCCGATTCAGGATCAATGTCTATCTCCAGCGCAACGAAGTCGCCATGGTGGTGAGATACATCAAGAGCGACATTCCTTCGATAGAATCCCTGGGATTGCCCGTCTTTCTCGAAAAGCTGATCATGGAAAAGCGCGGGCTGATCCTCGTGGCAGGCGCGAGCGGCTCGGGGAAATCGACGACGCTGGCTGCAATGATCAACTGCCGCAACGAAAACGAGACGGGGCACATCCTTTGCATAGAAGATCCCATCGAATTTCTGCACAGGCACAAGAAATCGGTGGTCGACCAACGCGAAGTCGGAATCGACACGGATTCGTTCGATGCCGCGCTCAGGAATGCGATGCGGGAAGCCCCGGACGTGATCGTGATAGGCGAAATACTCGACAGGCAGACCATGCAGCATGCCATCACTTATGCCGAAACCGGGCACCTTTGCCTTTCCACGCTGCATTCGAACAATGCCAATCAGGCGATAGACCGCATCGTCAATTTCTTTCCGGAAGATGCGAGGGGACAGCTTCTCCTCGATCTCTCGCTCAACTTGAAAGCCGTGATCTCGCAAAGGCTGATCCCGGAAAAGGAGGGAACACGGGTTCCTGCCGTAGAGATCATGCTCAACACGCCTTATATTTCCGAGTTGATCCGCAGGGGAAGCATGGACGAAATCAAGGCGGTGATGGGGAAAAGCACGGACCCCGGCGTATGCACTTTCGATCAATCGCTGTTCGAGCTTTACGCAAGCGGGAAGATCAGGGTGGAGGAAGCGCTGCGCAACGCCGATTCAGCCACAGACCTGAAGCTCAGGATCCGCCTCTCCGAAGGCCAGTTCAAGAAATAGCAAGCAGCATCATGAGATAGATCACGACGGAAGCCATGGCGAGGATCAGGACGGCAGCGGCAGCGCAATCCTTGGCGATGCGCACGAACTCTGCATTTTGAGGATGCAGCCCGTCCAGGGTATGTTCCAGTGCGGTATTGACGAGTTCCGCTGCAAGCACCAGACAGACCGTGATCACGACAAGCGCGGCCCATATGAGCGTGGGACGGATCAGTATCATGGAGCCCAATGCGAGCATGGCGGCGAGAACCTGAATACGGAAGCTCGACTCGCGCCGCAGCGCCTGGGCAAACCCATTGCAGGCGCAACCTAGGCGAAACAGGAAGTTTTTCCCTTTCATTTAATGCAGGGCATCCAGGAAGTTCCGACATCCCAAACGAGCGCGCCCCCGGCAATTTCAGTGCCGTTCAAGGTATGGGGAAAACGCCCCGGATCCTCTACCCTGACATTCACAAGAAGCCCGCTTGCCCCGACGACCATGCCGCGAATCCAGTCCTGTTCGGAGATGCCCACTGCAAGCTGACGGCAAACCGGGGTTCCCGGCTTCGCAACCGAAGCCCTCGCTTCTTCCTCGAGACGGGCGCGCACACGGGCATGCTCCAGCATCCAGGCTTCGGGGGAACCCATAATCCGGTCGTTTTCCCACTGTCCCCTGTACGCTTTGCCATCCGGCCAAGTATAGGTTCCGAAGCCGCTGCGGCGATCGTTTTCGAATCCTCCTTCGTAACGCTCGCCATTCGCCCAGGTGTAAACTCCATACCCCTGTTTGCGATCGTCGACGAAGCCGCCTTCGTAGCGCTCGCCCGAAGGCCAGATCTTGACGCCCTTGCCGTGTTTGCGTCCAGCGTGAAATTCACCCTGATATCGGGCGATCCCCTGTGCGTCTCCGTGACCTTCGGCAAGGCCATCCCTGCATTCGCCCCGATAGCGGCCCGCGAGTTCCGGATCCAAGGTCAGGCAGGATTCTCCATATGCGCAGTGAATCACGACAAGGCATGCGAGCGCCGCGAAAACCCTTTTCATTGCAATTTCCAGGAAACGTTGACCCCCGTCGGGCCGAGCATGATGAAAGGCCTGTCCTTGTCCTCTTTTCGGGAAGATTCCCAGAAAAACTTGCCTATCCCGTAACCCAGGAAGCTCCCCGCCACAGTGTCCGAAACCCAGTGATTGCGGCTTCCGACACGCGCGAAATTGGTGAGGGCGGCCACCCCGTAAAGCCAAGGGGCATCGTATTCTTCCGCGAACGGGGTGGCGACCGCCCATGCGACGATGGTATGCCCGGAAGGAAATCCGTCCGTGCCATTGGCCGCCGATCCGGCGAAAGGATTGAAGCTGTTGCTGCCCTGCCCAGTCCACGGACGGGCGCGCCCCACTGCATACTTCAGCCCCACCACGGCAAGATAGGAGGTTACGGCCGCTTCGGATGCCGCATAGCCCGTCCGGGAAAGCCTCGGATCGGAGCTTCCAAGGGCGACCATGGCAGCGCCCGCGCTTTCCACCCAGGGAAGTGCATTGCCCACGCTGTCGAAATTCCTGAGCAGGCTGTTCGCAGCATGGTTTCTGGCGAAATTGTCGGCCGGCTTGTCCAACAGGCTGCTTCCCAGCACCAGACCGGCTCCGATTGCGCCCGCCTTGAGCCAATCGGTATCGGAGGCGATGCCGACTGCTCCCATGATATCCCGCTCCACTCTGGCAACCGGGCGCATGTCGGGCAGGAAAACATCCGAAAAATCCTGCCTGCCCGAACCGGGATCATCCAGGCAGGCAAGGGGGTCTGCTTCGCGCGCGGACGGATTGATGTATTCGATATCGACGAAATTCTTCAGCGCATTCCGGTCCAATTCCCCGTTGAGGTAGCGTTTCAGGCGCGGCAGATCGAAAAAATCATAGGTCACGACGGGATCGACATGCTCCGCGAAAGTGATGCGGATTTCCCGCGTCCCGAGCGGCGCATTGAGCAGAATCGTTCGCGCCGCGCGCCCGACCGCACGGCTGTCGGGACGAATGCGTTCACTGGACAGACTCACGGACAGCCGGTACGAGCCGTCGAAGGCAATGCCGATGTTGCGAAAATCCCGTGCATAAAGCGCTTCCCGCAACTTTTGCTCGAAGCGCGGTTTTTCGGATACCCATTGGGCCACGGTCGGCCTGGGCGGGATCTGCACATAAGGCTGAAGCGGCGCAGGTTTCCAGCCCTCACGCCTGTCCTCGGGGATCAGAAGGTCATTTTGCAGCGGCGCAGGCTCGTAACGCCTGTCGTCCCTCGCCTGAGTCAGATCATAAAGCGCGATCTGACGGGAAAGCTTCGCGCCGCCATCGCGCGTCAGGGGCCTCCAGAGCAAATTGCCGATAAGGTCGCTGGATTTCGTAAGCATGGCATCGAAAGGAATCGTGACATATATCCCCTTGTCGAAACTGCCCTCGCCGAATTGCTGCGCAGATACATTGGTCTTGGTGAAAAATGCCCCCATGCGCACGCCATTTTTAAAGGCGCGCGACAGTTCCACGGTGACACCCATATCTCCCGCCAGATAGCGCCCCGCACTCAAGTTCGCCAGCACGTCATTCCATCCTGTATCCCAGTAAAGGGTCGCATGACCGGTCAGCACATTGTAATTGCGCAAGCCGAAATCCTGAGCGAAATTGCGCTGCCGCACTGCATTTGCATCCACGCCCAGCGCAGTCCTGCCTGCGAAAGGCCGGTACAACCACTCGCCGCCCACGCCGGCGAACATTTCTTCCAAGTAACCCCCATACAGGCTGTAATACTGATTTTCGCCCAGGCTGCCCACATGGGTCAATTGCAGATTGGGCATGGTGGCCTTGGACGTGACCATGTATTCGCGCAAATAGGTACGCACCCTGGGAAGGTTGCTGGGCGCATCGTAGGTAAACTTGTTGAAATTGTCCAGCACGCCATACTGCACGCCGCCCTGCAGCCAGGTATCCTTGTTGAATCTAAGCTTGGCATGCACAATCGGCGCGATCTGGTACAGGATGAATCCGTTCGGTCCGCCCAGATTGTAATTGAAGTTCATGCCGAGCTTGGACTCGAAGACCGGGGGATGCGCTTCATAAAGCGGCACCTGAGGTTGGGGCCGCTCCGGCTCGCCTGCAATCACCGCTTCGCGCTGCCCGGATGGCGGCAATACCCTGGTTTGCTTCTCGACCCAGGCTTCGCGGTCTATCTCGTGTTGAGCCACCTCCATCCCGCGCTCTCGATAGACGAAAACAAAACGATCCACGGAGGCCGGCGCGTCCCGGTGCAGCACCGCCGCAGCCCGATCGAGGTAATCGCGCCAGTAGAGATTATTCGCATCGTCGATCGTCACCCGAAGTTCATGCTCCCGGTCGGCGATGCGCCCCACATGCCAATTGGTCTGCTGCGCAATATCCCGGCTGGTTGCCGCCCAGTCCGGCGCTTTTTCCGGACGACGCTCAGCCACGGGCACGCGAGGCGGATCATCCAGCTTTGGCATGGTCAGATCGGCCAGTTGGGTATGCAATGAAATGCTGAACATGGCGGTATTGCCGCGTTCCATGCCGGCAGTCAAATCCACTGAATTGGATGCGCGATACACTGCGGCGAAGTTCCAGGGAGAACCTTGCGCCAGAGGGTTGTTGAGCGGCTCGTTCCGGTAATTGTTGCCGTCGTATTCCAGCTTGAGAATCAGGGGTTCCCATGGACTCTGGTACTGAACGCCTCCGAACAATGCCGTGGGTCCGCGAAAATAACTGCTCAAGGCAAGGTTGCCTGTCCCCGTCGGCGCAGTACGCGTCTTGAAAACATTGCCAATGAGTCCCAAAGGATTCCCCAGGTTGCCGCGCCCGCCAACGTATCCCCATCCCAGGCCGAGGCTCCAGTCGAGGGGGCCGGTGCGCTTGCTGGCCACAAGATATTCCCCCCCGAACAGTGCCGTCCCCGCCAAATCGCGCAGGCCGACTGCAAGCTGGGGTTCATAGGCCGATTCATTCATCAGGTTGAATTTGACATCTATGCTCTTGTGCTTGTATGCCTGACTACCGCTCAAGGACGCCGGACCGTACAACCGATTGCTGATATTGGTGTAACGGAACCCGACTTCGAGCCAGTCAAGGGGTTGCAAAGAAACGTTTCCCCTCGTGTAGGGATAGACCCGGTTCAGGGTGAAGGAAAACTCCCCCGCACTGCGCATCCTCGCAGTCGGATTCTGCAGGAGTCCGGCCTGTCCCCAATCGTTCGAAGTCACCACAAGGCTGCGGGAACGAATATGGGGGTCAATGGGAGCGGGCAGAATGGGGCTGGACTGTATCTCCGGAAAATCGGACAAAGGCCATGCCTGGGATGCACCGCCCCGAACGGCTGGAGCCTGCATCGAATCCGGCGCAGGTCCCTGGGTGGCCAGGAATGCAATCAGTTTTTCCGAAAACCGTCCGGACCATCCGCCATCCCTGGGAGGCGCCCAGATCCAGGCGCCAGGTGCCGGTTCATCCTGTTTCTCGCGATTCCAGGCAGCGACTCCGAAGCGCTGCACTTTTCCGTCGGGCTGAGCCATATAGGCCCAGTCGACATGCCCGTTCGGGCTGCAAATTTCGACATAATCCATCGCCTCGACATTCGGGGCATGCTGCACCCGGCAAAGCCTGCCGGATGCAGTGACCACCGTGACCGTGCGCGGCCGCATTGGAAGCTCGATGCCGTCTCCCAGCATGATGACCGGATCCCGCGATGGGTTTGCCTGGAGCCAGCGCGCATCGGCCACCGCCACAGGCGCGCGACCGGTAATGGCAAGCGTACTTATCCAGTTTCGCAGCAGGCGCATCGAGCCGGGATCGGCTGTTACCTCAGGATCCAGTCCGGAGAGACTTTTCAACAGATCGAAGCGCAACTCGTTCTGGGAAACCCTCTCGCCCGGAACCTTCCAGATAAGTCCCAGGGGATAGGCGTCGGGCGAAAACGGCTGCTCCAGCAACCAATCGCTCAGCCGCTCGGCATGAACCGGAAAAGAATACAGGATGAGGCATGCGGAAAGGGGAATGAAGAAACGCCTCGATCCGGACCTCATTTGCTTCCCTTCAAATCAGCTACGCGCTGCCAACTGAAGCAGAGATCCCGCGCCAGACAAAGTTCGCCGTAAACGACGGAACCGTCGCTCATATCCACGGCATAGCGCGCGGGAGGCAACGCCTTCGAGACATCCTCCTCCTCGAACCAGACCAGCTTATTCGGTTCCGGCCCGGACAAACTGCTCCTTTCGGGAGTCGGTATGGGGCGAAGAACGAGATCATCCCTGATGCCGTACCGGTATCCCGGCATGACATCGCGAATGCGCGTCCACCTGTAAGGCTGATTTTCTTTGGCAAGGGCCGACCATGGCGGTAAAACAGGCATCGATACGTTTCGCCATTCCGTGAAGAGTCCGGTGGTGCCGACGACATGCCCGTTCTGAAGGCGCAGCACTTCCCTGCCCGCGCTGTACCATACCTCGACCGGGCCATGGGAATCCGCATCCATGTTTCCGAGCGCAAAGAATACAACCACGTCGCCGGAAACGACTCTCAGGTAGCGGAAGTCCGGGTTGAAATTTCGGCTATTCGTATTTTTGTTCAGATCGACCACATGCCGCATGGTTTGCACAACCGGATTGGCACAGGCAGCCAGCAACATCGAAGCGGCAAAGACAAGTATTCTGGATAAACGCACAGGACTGGAATCGATATTCAAACTCGACCCTTGTGGAAACGCCCAAGGGATCGATTCTCAACAATCAGGACCGAAACGACATCGCAGGACGACATCATCATTGTGGGCATGCTGCCTGACAAGACCGCCATACGGCAGCGCCCCCCATAACCGTCCAAGGGGGGCGACCCCGGCGAATTACTTACTGCGTACCGCCGGTTCCGCTAGGTCCAGTGATGGTTCCAGCCGGACCATTGTTGGTCGAACCACCAATGGAGACGGCGGCACCAACCCCGGCAGCGATGCCGACGCCGCCAGCTATCGCCCCTCCAGTCAATCCCGCACCAGCGGCACCGCCGGCGGCACCAACGCCTGCTCCAGCACCCGCTCCACCGGCAGCACCAGCACCGCCTGCACCAGCACCAGCACCGCCTGCACCAGCACCGCCTTCTGCTCCTGCACCGCCGCCCGCTTCACCAGCACCGCCGCCCGCACCAGTACCGCCTCCGCCGCCCACACCTTCACCGCCCGCACCGGCACCACCTTCACCGCCCGCACCGCCAGCTTCACCACCGGCACCACCGCCGCCGCCGCCACTGGCACCGGCACCACCTTCACCAGTACCGCCTCCGCCGCCCGCACCTGGAGCTGGAGCCACCTGCGCAAAAACCAGCGAAGACATCATCAGCAACGATGCCAAAACCATAGAAACTTTCTTCATGACTGCCCCCTTTAGATAAAGCCGCACTCGCCGAATATACAACCACTTTTTAAAATATGCAACAACCAAAACGCAATCTTAACAAAACTGCCCGAATTCCGGCTGCAGCGTTAATTCGAGGCTTGACGGCTATTCTCTACCAGCAATCCGACGACTTCCTTCATCCTGTATTGCGCGCGCCAGCCGAGTTCCCGCGCCGCCTTGCCTGGGTCGGCCCTGCTGACCATCAATTCGCTGGGGCGCACAAGGCCGGGATCGAAATCGATGTGATCCTGCCAATTCAGCCCGAGACTCGAAAATACCAAGGCAACAAAATCCCGAAGCGTATTGGATTCGCCCGTGGCAATGACGAAATCTTCCGGATGCGTTCTCTGCAGCATCAGCCACATCGCTTCCACGTATTCCGGCGCCCATCCCCAATCCCTCTGGATGTCGAGGTTTCCCAGACTGAGCCGCTCGCCTGATCCGCCCGCGATTCTGCATGCGGCATTGACGATCTTTTTCGTCACGAAACGGTCAGGACGCAGGGGCGATTCGTGGTTGAACAATATGCCCGAGCAGGCAAACAGATCGTATGCATCCCGGTAATTCGCCACTTCCCAGAAAGCTGCGGACTTCGCAACGGCATAGGGACTCCTCGGGCGAAAAGGCGTCGCCTCGTCCGCGGCCACCCCTCCGGTATCGCCGAAACATTCGCTCGACCCCGCGTTGTAAAGTTTCACCGGCCTGCCGATGAAGCGTATGGCTTCGAGCAGATTCAATGTGCCTATGCTGATGCTTTCCATGGTCTCGACCGGCTGATCGAAGGAAAGCCCGACCGAACTTTGCGCCGCCAGGTTGTAAATCTCGTCGGGCTTGACCTCGACCAGAGCCTGGAGCACGCTCCTGAAATCGTTGAGGGAGATGGAGATGGCCTTTACCCTGTCGCGAATACCCAGTTTGCCAAGATTAACGAAAGGTGCCGCCTGGGCATCCCTCGATGCGCCGACGACTCGATAGCCTTTATCGATGAGCAGTTTGGCAAGGTAAGCGCCATCAGGCCCGGAAACTCCGGTGATCAGGGCAATTTTAGTCATTCAGCTTCTCGCTCCAGAAATCCAGAAGGTCCGAGAGGGTCCGGTCGATCGGTATCGCGGGCTGCCAACCCGTATCCGCAGACATCTTGGCATGATCGCCACGAACGCGCCGCTGATCGTTCGGGCGGATGCGCGCGGAATCAGAGCGCAGCTCCACGTCCACGCCGGCAATTTCGCACATACGCTGAATCATCGAACGTATCGATCGTTCGATGCCGGAGCAAACATTATAAACCTCGCCGTTTCGTCCCCTCTCCAGCAGAAGCAGGTAGGCCTGAACCACATCGCGCACGTCGGTGAAATCGCGCGTGGTATCGATGTCTCCGACATGGATCACGGGTTCGGCAAGCCCCAGCCTGATGGCGACAACCTGCCGGGCAAAATCCGAAATCGCAAACCTTACGCTCTGCCCTGGGCCGATATGATTGAAAGGCCGAGTCGAGACGATCCTGAAGTTCGCCGTTCTGCTCCACTGATGGCAAAGCGCCTCGGCCGCGATCTTGCCTACGGCATACGGACTCGCAGGCTTCAAGACCCTTTCTTCTGACACAGGCAAGTCGCCTTCGAAAAGCGGGCCATACACCTCGCTCGAACTCACAAAAAGCATCCCCCCTCTGAAGCCTGATTCCTGCAATGCGGTGAGCACATTTAAAACCCCGCCGAAATTGACATCCAAGGCCTCGCGCGGGTTTTCGAACGATTCGGCAAGCGTGGTGATGGCCGCCAGATGGACTACCCCATCCGGACGCTCCCTTGCGATCAGGGCGGCCACGCTATCCGCATTCCTCACGTCGCATTCTCTCCCGCTCGCAACCACGTCGAAAGAAGAACCCGCTGCCAGAGCGATATGCGAGCCCACGAAGCCCGTGCCCCCCACCAAAAGCAGCTTGTTCTTCAAGCAGCCTCCACCGAATTGATCACGGCGCGAATTTTCCTTTTGAATTCAGGAACACCCCAGTTCGAGGCATGTCTGACCAGATGCGCTTTGTCGAATTCCGCTGCCTCGAATTGCCGCACGGCTTCGATCAACGCCTCCGCAGTCTGCTCAAAGAAAAACACAGCCGTAGGAGACTCACCGCTTCCCAAGGGAACCATCGTCTCCGTTATCCCTCCCTTGCCGTAGCAGATCACGGGAGTGCCGCTGGCATTGGCCTCCAGCGGGATCAGCCCGTATTCCAGGAAAGGGGTGAACACCACCGCCTTCGCCTCAGCATATTCCCGTGCGAGGGCAGCATCGTCGACAGAGCCGAGGAACGTAATATTGTGTCCCGCCATTGCCTGCAGCGTCTCCTCCTCCTTTCCGGTCCCGATTATCCTGAGCGGCAGCCCCAGCTTGTTGAAGGCCTCGACGGCATAATCAACCCTTTTCCAGTACTCCAGCCTCGAAACCAGCAGATAATGATCTTTCCCTTTCAAGGAGGGTGAAAATTTCGACAAATCGATGGGAGAATGAATAACCTCCGATTCGCGGTCGTAATACTGCCGGATGTAATCCTGAGTCGCATCCGAGATCGCAATGAAGCGATCGACCCGCTGCGCCGCCGCGTAATCCCGCTTTTTCATCCAGGGAAGGAGCAACCCGAACAACCTGCCCTTGATGCCGCCGCCGAAATATTCGTCGAAGTGCCATATTGCACGGGTCGGAATATAGCAATAACAGACGTGAGTTCCATCCGGAACTTTGACATACTTCGCCACTGTTGCCGAGGAAGACAGCACGATGTCGTAACCGCTCAGGTCGAGCGACTCCATGACATAAGTCGAGATGGGGAAGGACCACCTGAACGCATCCATCGACTGCACGAAGCGGTTCATCCAGGTAGTGCGGATGCCGCGATCGGAGAAATAGGGATATGTCACGTCCGGATTATGGGCAAGAGCGTATATATCGGCTTCCGGGAATTCCTCGCACATGTACTGGAATATCCGCTCCGAGCCCCCCATTCCGCACAAATAGTCGTGAACGATGGCGATTTTAGCCATTGTTCTGCACGACTTCCAGGCTCGGCAAGGGAAACACCAGAATGGATTTCCCATACTTCTCATGCTCCAGGAAAAACCGTTTGAAATGCCAGGGCAACACGATCAGGTAATCCGGTCTTTTCGTTATCAAATCAGCTTCCGGTATGATCGGTATCCACGTTCCCGGCGTATAGCACCCGTACTTTTCTTCATTCACTTCGCCGACGAATGCGATATCTTTTTCCGTCAGGCCGCAATATTGCAGCAGCACGTTGCCTTTGGTCGAAGCCCCAAGCGCGGCAACCGTTTTACCCCGGACATGAGCTCCATTGATAAATTCCAGCAAATCGTTTCTCGTTTTATCCGCTCTCGCGGCAAACGCCTGATAGGGTGCAAGCGTGTCAAGCCCCTGATCGCTCTCCGAATCGAGTATCTTCTGCACGGACGGAACCACCGACAAGTCGCCCCCCGCCTTCGACACCGTGATCGAGAAGCTTCCCCCGTTAACATCGTTGAATTCCACATCCAGTATCCTGAAGCCGACCCTATCCGCCATCCACTTGATCTGCCGCAACGCATAAAATTCCAGGTGTTCATGGCAAACCGTGTCGTAAGAGTTCGTCTCCAGCATGGTCGGCATGTAGCTCTGCTCGAAAACCCAAACCCCATCTTCGGCGAGTACGTCATATACCTGCCGCATGAATCCAATGGGGTCTTCCAGATCATAGAACATGGAGAACGAAGTGATCACTTTTGCCCTTTTCCCAGGGAAGCGTTCCTTCACCAGCGCGGAAGAAAAGAAATCGGGGATCAACTGAATGTGGGGCGGATAGTAAGCATGAAACTTGACGCCGGTCGGATCGATTCCCACCAGCACCGGGCCCTGGGCAGGATATGCCTGCAACGTCGTGCTGTCGTTGCTGCCGATATCGATCACCAGATCGCCTTCACGCAACTCGACCCTCCCGAGGATTCTTTCAACCTTGCTGCGCAGGTGCGCCACCATGGAAGCATTCAGGCCGGAGCGATAACCATAGTTTTCGCCGTACATCTCACCCAAATCATAGGAATGCTCAAGCTGCAAAAGTCCGCAAACATCGTCGCCCCCCATGCATTTCACCAGACGCAACGGCCCCGACGTAATCTTTGCACCTTTCTCGCGCGGAAAAATCCCGGTAAGCATCTGCTCTCCCAAGTCAAGAACTCGCTCCAAATGTGCATTGCCGCAAATCCTGCACTTTTCCACTTTCTTGTACATTACACCCCACCTTTTTTAAAAATAAAACCGATGTTTTTATATCATGACAACCAATCGCTGCCGGTTCACGAGGCCAGCAAACCATCGATGACCCCACAGGTTTCCGTAATGCAGGCATTCCATGTGAACTGCCGCGCACGCGCCTCTCCTTTTACGCGCAATTCATCCCTCAACGATCCATCCCTCATCAGGAGCCCTATCTTCCCGGCGATATCGGCAGTGCTATACGGGTCGCAATACAGCGCAGCATCCCCGCATATTTCGGGCAGCGAAGCAACATTGGAAGATATCACGGGGCAGCCGGCAGCCATTGCCTCCAGGGGAGGCAGGCCAAAGCCCTCGTAAAAAGAGGGGAAAACCAACGCATCTGCATGTGCCATATAGCTTTTAAGTATAACATCTTCCACCCGCCCGGTGAAGTGCACTCTCCCACGCAACTTCCCCGCCTCAAGGACAGATGAGCGGTCTCCCGTGATGAACCCCTCCTTTTTCCCGAGCAGAACGAGATCATGCGGAATATCGTCGAGAAGGGTGCCAAAAGCCTTTATCAGCCCCACCAGATTCTTGTGGGGCTTGATATTCCCAACATAGAGCAGATAGGGTTTTCCGTGCGGACTCGATGAAGACTTCGCGGCGAACCACGATTCGTCGACACCCAGGTGGATAGGGAAAATCGTCTGACGGCCCTCCCCGGTAAAACGGATCAACTCATCCCTGGTAAAGCGGGAAATCGTCAGGATGGCATCCGCACGGCGGCGCACCGCATCCAGCATGTAGCGCGCGTAAATTCTCTTGTGGAAGCCGCCGACCAGATGGGGCATTGCCAGATGGAAAAGATCGTAGACCGTCACGAGCATCTTTCCCCTGTAGAGCAGGGGGATATTGTAGTGCGGCGCAAAGTAGAGACGGGTTTCTTTTGGAATTTTTTTCGGGATTTCAAACTGTTCGGCCATCGAATACATCTTCGCACTTGAAGCGACCACGTCCACCTTCGCACTGGACGGGATCCCGATTTGCTCCACTTCATCCCTGTCGCCAATCAGGACGAAACGCCTTTCCGGAAAGGCCGGAAGGATGCCTGGAACAATATTCCTCAGATAGGTTCCCATCCCTGAAGCGTTCAGCCAACGGACATCAATTGTGATCATTGTTGCTTCTTCTATCGCTGGCAAGCAGTGAGTTCTTGTACTGATATATTGCGAATAACAGCCCGCAGGAAAACCAAAAGATATTCAACATATGGGTAGCATATGTCATCCCACCCGCCAGAAGTCCTACAAAAGACAGATACGCTCCGAAAAATGCCGCAAGCATATCATCATCCCTCTTCCTCATTAAGTCACTCAAGATGCGTAGAGGCAAAACGAGCGCGGCACCGACAATTGTCATAATAGACAATAGCCCAAGAATACCCAACTCTGAAAAAACGTCAACCAAGACATTGGCTGTCGTTGCCACACCCTCACCAAGAAGAAGAGTCAAATTTCCGAAACCCATACCGACGACAAAATTTACTGGTGAAGCTACCGTATTAGCTATTGCATCAATAATACCTTGCCATCGTATCTGCGATGTTACATCGTTACCAGAAAAAAGCCCCTGGAGTCTCTCGACAAAAACATCGACTATACTTAAAACATCGTGACCAGCCAACAACCCACCGATTGCAAGTAACGACACGATAAAAAACAATAGTTTTCGCCCCCAAACCCGGAGCTTACCCGTACTATAAAACGAAGTCAGCAAGTACCATGCAAGTATCTCACTTGCAAACACGACCATTCCACCACGAGAAAAGCTAAGCACTTGCGCCACAATCACAACAGATAGTCCTAAACCAAAAATCTTGCGTTCCCACGAAGAGAACTTATGACGATATAGCATTGCAGAAAACAAAAAACCGAACGGTAAAGCAAGATATTCTGAGAACTCATTTGGCTCTGCAAACAGCGACACGGCACGAGGCATAATAAATCCACCTGACGTATAATATAAAGGCAGGTTCTCAGGATCGAGAAATAATTCAAGAATCCCCCATCCCGCGACCAGAATGCCAGGATATATGACCCAACGCATATTCTGCAGTATCTGTACACGTGACCAGCGCTGACTCACCACAAAAAACAGCACAAGCATCAGAGACAACAGCAAACCTTGCTTACCCCATAAATCAAGCCGATTCGCATTAAGTCCGGATAATAAAACACTCACTATTAACGGCAGCAACAGGAGGCCAGTCATCCTGTTCTGGGAAAATATTCTGCTTCCCAGGCAATATCTTACAAACACAAAGAGTACGAACACGCCAACCAAGACCTCCCAAATTCGTATGTTCGCCCCCCCCGTATTAGCTAACGCCACTGTCCCAAGTCCCAGTGACGCCACCAACAGTGGATAAACTCCATTCGAATAAAGCGAGTTTTCAACCGGCAACGTCTTAATGGACATTTATTTACGCTCTCGATGTAGACAGGTAGTTGACTTACCCACAAGGGTCGCAGCCAATTTGTGGGCGCTGGTTTCCCAGGAAGGGTAACTATCCTTAATCAGCGCGTCCGGCATCTCTCCGGGCGACAGTCCAGCCAATATGCCTTGACGAATACCCTCTTGCGTCGGAGCAACGTAAATCACATTCCCCCCCTCCCCCGCTTCCCGCAATTCAGGCGTATCCGAAGTCACCACCGTGGTTCCGCAGGCGCTCGCTTCCGCTACCGGCATCCCGAATCCTTCATAAAAGGAAGGAAAAATAAAAAGCTCCGCCCCCGAATAAAGTGGGGCAAGATGCTCGTCCGGTATATACCCCAGCGGGATGACCGAATCAGTCCCGGAAAGTGTGGCGGCCAAACGCTGATCTTTCCAACCGCGCCCACCGACAAGGACAAGCTTATACTCACCTAGCAACCCTTGTTTTTTCATATCCAGGAAAGTATGGAGCAACAGCTCCAAATTTTTCCTCGGCTCCCAGGTTGCAACCGCAAGCAGATATGGAGGAGACAAGCCATGCCGTGATAACACCTCCCGAATGACCGTCTCGGATTGCGGACTGAAGGAAGCATCGATCGCAGGATAAACTATGGTATCTACAGCCCTTCCGAACAGATCAAATAAACGCTTGGACGAACCCTTCGAAATAGTCGTAACAACATCGGCACGCATAACGTCCTTCTTGAAGAACAACCTGAATGCCCATCTATGGGTAATGCTCATCGTCTGGGGAACGATCTTAAAATTCAAGTCATATACCGTTATGACCGTTCGCACCTTGCAAGGAAGTCGGGGCAAGAATGTCGCCCCCCCCCAAAACACGTCCAGATTATCTTTCTTGCACAACAGGCCGCACCGATACTTGAGCCACAGCACCGGCTTCATATATTTGGCAAACGGGGATTCATCCAAACGCAAAACCCAGCGCTCAGACAGTACGGGCATTTCTAGCGGCATCGAGCTATACACAAAAAATTGTGCCGTAGGTAACATCCTGTCCAGTTCACGGCAGAGTTCATACACATATCTACCAACTCCAGTTCGAAAACCCTGAAGTGCTCGTCCGTCTATACCAATCTTCATTTCGCAAGAATCATCTGCGCACTGGAACTATCAAGTTCATAGCGGTTTGCGGGACATATAGTTCGTGGCAATAAGTGAACACATAGAACCTAACGAGAATAAAGGAGAAATCCTTAAAATACGCGACAGGGTAGTCCAATATGCTACACGAAAAATCACCCCTATCGCACTTTTGAAACTCAATTCGCTATCGCGCATTGAAAGAATATGGGAACGCAAGCGATGCATAGAATCAAGTCTGGATGCCATTGGCAATACCTGCAAATTCTTAAAGCCAGCATTTCTCAATAGAGTTCTATATTCAGAATTAAAATAAACATGCTCATTTCCACCATAATGCCCCATCTCAACGGGATGCGTTTCTAACAGGCTGCTGAAAAACGCTGATGTATTTTCCCTTACCCGCTCTGGCGGGTAAATTTTTCAGCGAATTTTCGGTT
>JAIELG010000008.1 GCA_019753155.1 Burkholderiales bacterium | reverse complement strand
GCTCTTCCGATCTAGTTCCGGATCGCGATCATCCGGTAGCAACGGTGCAATGCGGGAAAGCAACCCAAGATGGCTGTCGACCTGTCGCAGCAGAAGCAATCCAGCATCGCCAGTGATGTCGCCACCGTCGAAATTCAGTTCAATCTTGCGGCGTGAAAACCCAGGAAACAAATCTGTCAGTGCGGTACAATTTGGCATCGGCGGAACGCTCATAAATACGGTAGGGAAACCATATTTTATGCGGGTTTTACCCTTCCGCCGACCCCTCTATCGTGAAATTTCCGGGCTAGCTCATGGAATCCTTCCAGTCCTTGCACAGGGAGTCGTAGCCTGCGGGGAAAACGACTTTCACCAGGAGCGCCGCGACGATGCCCGCAACCAGGGCGCCCCAGCCCAGATTCGCCGTGAGGACGCCTGCGACTGCCGAAATCACCGCTTCGGCGTTTTTTCCGATATTGAAGGCGGACAGAAGGTGGGAGAGGCTGTCTTCGTTGGCGTTATTTCCGCAGAAAAAATTGTATGCCGTTTCATTAAGGTTGTCGAAGAAGGACTCGCCTTCGTCCGTGGTGTCCTGATCGGCGAAAATCTGTGCATCTTCCGCGAGATTCAGGTTGCCCAATACCGCGTGCATGTTGGCGACCTTTTCGGTGCCGAGCTGGGCGAAAAGCTGGTCCGGACTCATCGATGCCAGTTGCTGTGGGGTGAGGTTTGCCATGCGCTTCTCCTGTTCCAAGATTCCTTCACTATAGAAGGGAAAGGGGAAAAGGCAAGTCTGGAACCTCTGAACAAGTTCCTCATGTTTAATCCCTGGCGGGCTTCTTGGAGAGTTTTCTTTGCAGTGTTCTTCTGTGCATGTTGAGGCTCCTAGCGGTTGCCGAGATGTTGCCGTCGTTTTCTGCAAGCACGCTCTGGATGTGCTCCCATTCCAGCCGGTTCACCGACATGGGGTTCGGATTGACCGAAGCGGAGGCATCCCCTTCACCGTCTCTCTGCAATGCCGCCATGATATCCTCGGCTTTCGCGGGTTTTGCGAGATAATGCGTGGCCCCCAGCTTGATCGCCTCCACCGCGGTTGCGATGCTGGCATAGCCCGTCAGCACGACTATTCTCGTCGCCGCGTCGATCTCCTTGAGGCGCTTGACGAGGACGAGTCCCGAGTCTCCCGGCATTTTGAGGTCGATCACGGCATATTCGGGAGGATTCGCTTCAGCCAGAACCAGTGCATCCGAAACGCAGGATGCGCTCTGCACCAGAAATCCGCGTTTTTCCATCGCCCGCGAGAGAACGGAAAGGAAGGTAGGGTCGTCGTCCACGAGCAGCAGGCTTGCGAGTTCGTTCATGATTTGACCGGAAGGATGACCCGCGTGGCGGTGCCTCCTCCGTCCCGGTTGAAAAGATGCACTTTTCCGCCCATGCGCTCTATGCTTGCATTGGCAAGGAAAAGCCCGATGCCGAAGCCTTCTCCGGCAGGCTTGGTCGAGAAAAACGGCTTGCCTGCGCTGGCCGCGGCTTCAGGCGTCAATCCCGGCCCCCTGTCGAGGATCTCGATGAAAATCCCGCTATCGTTCCAGTCGAGGTCGATCTCAATGCTTTCGGGGGAAGCATCCGCTGCATTGTTGAGGAGATTGAGGATGGCCTGGGACAGGGTTTGCTCGGCAAGGACGGTCGGCGCAGGTTTTTCGGGCTTCCTGTAGGTATGGGTCGCAGCGGGGCGCACCAGGCGCCATTGTTCCAGTATCTTTTCGACGAATTCGTCGGCCTGCAGGATGCGTCCGCCTTCGGCTCTCGCTTCTCCCGCGCTGGCAAGGAGTCCGGTCAGGATGCGCTTGCAGTTGTCGATCTGCGCCGAAAGAATGGACAGGTCCATGCCGAGAGCCTTGTCCCCCGCATATTCCGATTCGAGTTCTCCGCATACCACAGCCATGGTTGCAAGCGGCGTTCCGAGTTCGTGAGCGGCCCCGGCTGCAAACGTGCCGAGCGCGACGATGCGTTCGTTGCGCAGCGCATCCTCCCTGGCTTTTGCAAGCAATATGTCGCGCTCCCGTATGGATTCGCTCATTTTCACCACGAACAGGGCGATGAGGACGGTCGAGAAAACGAAAGTCGTCCACATCGCGAAAATATGGAGCATGAAGGTCTGCTCCTCGAGGGGGACGAAATAATTCATGAGCAGCGTATAGCAGGAAACCGTGATCGCCGCCATGCTCCAGGTATAGCGCCAGGGCAGGGCAGCAGCGGAGATGATGAGGGGGATGAGGTAGAGCGATACGAAAGGGTTGGTCGAGCCGCCGCTGAAATAAAGCAGGGCGGTGAGCGCGATTACATCCAGGAGAAGCTGTGCGAAAAATTCGATCTCCGTGACCGGCCAGGCGTACCCCATGCGCAGCCTTGTTATGGAATTGGCCAGAACGAGGAAAAGGATGGCAACCCCCATGGGAAACAGGGGGAGGGGGATGGCGAGGCCCCAGTGTACGAATGCGATCACCATGCCTTGGCCGAGGATCGCGATG
This sequence comes from Burkholderiales bacterium, assembly GCA_019753155.1. GTDB lineage: Bacteria > Pseudomonadota > Gammaproteobacteria > Burkholderiales > JABEVD01 > JABEVD01. Next base: position 70,624 of record JAIELG010000008.1, on the reverse strand, counting down.
TTGCGCATGATGAAAATGCGCTCCAGATTCTTGTTCAGGGTTTCTCCCGGTCTAAAAAGGACAGCTTCCGCAATTATAAGGGGACTGCGGTGTGCCGGGTATTGCGGCAAATTGCCGCGTCATCGTTTTCGTTCGCAATGATATGATTGAAATCCGTTCGTTATGGGGAGGCAGTCATGAAATTTATCATGGGATCGGTTCTGTTGCTTCTTTCCGGCATGGTTTTTGCGGCAGAACCCGTATCGGTGACTCGTGCCTGGGTGGCGGAGAGCGCGCCCGGACAGGAAGAGGGCGCAGCCTACATGGATATATCGAGCAGCGAGGATGCGAAGCTCGTGGAAGCGAGCAGCCCGGACGCGCAGGAAGTGATGATCCATTCCATGACCATGAAAAACGGCGTCATGGAGATGCGCATGCTCAATGCCCTGAGTATCCCCGCAGGCGCGACGGTGAGTCTTGCGCCCGGAAAGCTTCACCTCATGCTGGTGGATATCAGGAAGCGGCTGGTTCAGGGAGAGCATGTTTCCCTGAAGCTCACCTTCACGCATGGCGGCAGGAAATCCGTGCTCGATGTCGATGCGCCCGTGATGAGCATGGGCCATCGCATGGAATAGCTATTCTATCAATCCAGAAACCGGGGAACTCGGACTCGCGCTGTAGCGCTTTCTGGGCATTCTTCCTGCGAGATAGGCTTCCCTTCCCGCAGCGACCGCTTTTTTCATGGCGGAAGCCATGAGTATGGGATTTCTCGCGGCAGCTATGGCCGTATTCATGAGTATCCCGTCGCAGCCGAGTTCCATCGCGATGGCGGCATCCGATGCGGTTCCGACCCCGGCATCGACGAGAACCGGGATGTTCGCGTTCTCTATGATGATGGCAAGGTTCCACGGGTTGAGTATGCCCATGCCGGAGCCGATCAGGGAGGCGAGCGGCATGACCGCCACGCAGCCGATTTCCTCCAGTTGTTTCGCCACTATGGGGTCGTCCGAGGTATACACCATCACCTTGAATCCTTCCCTGACTAGCGTCCTGGCGGCGTCCAGGGTTTCGACGATATTCGGGTACAGGGTTTTGGGATCCCCCAGAACTTCCAGCTTGACAAGATCGTGCCCGCCGAGCAGTTCCCGTGCCAGCATCAGCGTGCGCACGGCATCCTCTGCGCTGTAGCATCCCGCGGTATTGGGCAGCAGGGTGTATTGCGATGGCGGGAGCATGTCGAGCAGGTTCGGCTCGTCCGGGTTCTGGCCGATATTGATGCGGCGGATCGCAATGGTGACGATCTGCGCGCCGCTTTCCTCGACCGCTGCTTTCGTCTGAGCGAAATCGGCGTATTTCCCCGTCCCGACCAGAAGGCGGGACGAGTACGGTTTTCCTGCGATGACGAGTTCGTCCATGTTCAGCCGCCTCCTACTGCCGTGACTATTTCCAGTCTGTCCCCGTCTGCGAGCATGGTGGATTCGAACCGGCTTCTGGGCAGGATTTCGGCGTTCAGTTCCACGGCGATGCGGCGCCCGGCGAGGCCAAGCCTTTCCACCAGATCCGATACCGGGAGCGGGGCTTCGAAGCGCTTCGATTCTCCGCTGATCCAAAGTTCCATGGTTTCCAATTTGCAGGCGAGGGCGTACTCGGATAAAATGACAAGTCTACCACGCGGGTGTAGCTCAATGGTAGAGCAGAAGCTTCCCAAGCTTAAGACGAGGGTTCGATTCCCTTCACCCGCTCCAGCAGAGTTTTATCATGGCTGATCTTTTTCGATTTGCGCTCGTTTTTGCGTCCCTGTGTTCATTTGCAAATGCCGCCGTTTTGCATGTCGGGCCGAAGGAACGCTATCATGCCCCGAGCGACGCTGCCGCTGCCGCCGGGGACGGCGACAGCGTCGAGATCGAGGCGGGAACCTACCGGGGAGATGTCGCGGTATGGCGTGCCAACGGCCTCACGTTGCGCGGAGTAAACGGGCGTCCTGTCCTCGATGCTTCCGGGCAAAGCGCGGAAGGCAAGGCAATCTGGGTCATCAAGGGCGATTTCACTACTGTCGACAACATCGCCTTCGTGGGGGCGAAGGTGAGGGACGGCAACGGCGCTGGAATCCGCCAGGAAGGGCGGGATCTCGTGGTGCGGCGCTGTCTCTTCCGGGACAATCAGGAAGGGCTGCTTTCCGGCGCCAATCCGCAAAGCTCGATCTACATCGAGGATACGGAATTCGCCCATAACGGCTCCGGCAATGGGTATTCCCACAATCTCTACATCGGGGAAATAGGCAAACTCGTCGTCAAAAGATCCTATCTGCATGATGCCGTGGTCGGCCATAACCTGAAGAGCCGGGCGCTGGAGAACGTCGTCATGGACAACAGGTTTGCCGACGAGAAGGAAGGCAATTCGAGCTATGCCGCAGAGTTTCCCAACGGCGGGCAGGTGCTGTTCGCATTCAATGTGATCCAGAAGGGGCCGAAAGCTGAAAATTTGACCCTCGTTTCCTATGGCGCGGAAGGGCTGAGAGCTTCGGGAAATGCCTTCGTAGCGAAAGGCAATACCTTCATCAACCAGCATGCCATGGGGGGGCGTTTTATTTTCATCGCCCCCAAGACTCAAAAAACGGAGCTGATCGGCAATATTTTCGTGGGGAATGGAACGGTCCCCGATTTGCCTGAAATTCAGCAGCGCAACGAATTCACGATGAAACTGCCTGGAAACGCCGACTGGCGTCCGAAAATGTGAATGATTTTTCAGCGCTGCTCGTGGCATGGCAGAAACAAGCGGGAAGGCACGATCTCCCCTGGCAAGGATCGAATGACGCCTACTCGATATGGGTCTCCGAAATCATGCTCCAGCAGACCCAGGTTGCCACCGTCATGCCTTATTACGAGCGCTTCATGTCCTCTTTTCCCGACGTGCATCGCCTCGCATCATCCCACCTCGACGCAGTTCTGGCCGCATGGAGCGGGCTGGGCTATTACTCCAGGGCGAGAAACATGCACAGGACTGCGCGGATCATTGTGGAGCATCATGACGGAAAATTTCCGGATCATCCCGAGCGTCTTGCCGAATTTCCGGGAATCGGGCGTTCCACCGCGGCTGCGATTGCAGTCTTCGCTTTTTCCCATCGCGCGGCGATACTCGACGGCAACGTGAAGCGGGTCTTTTCCAGGGTGTTCGGAATCGAAGGCTATCCTGGCGAGAAAAGCGTCGAGGCGATCATGTGGAAAAAGGCGGAAGAATTGCTGCCGGCCGCTGAAATCGGCCGCTATACCCAGGCGCTGATGGACCTCGGAGCCGGCCTGTGTTCGAGAAAAAATCCCAATTGCGGACATTGCCCCCTGAAAAGCGACTGCATCGCCCATATTCGCGGCAGGGTGCATGAATTGCCGCAGGCAAGGCCGAAAAAGGCGCTGCCTTCGAAAGAGACCACTTTTCTGGTGTCGATGCGGGAAGGCTTGATTCGTTTCGAGAGAAGGCCGGGGTCCGGGGTCTGGGCGGAGCTCCTGTGCTTTCCTGAAATTCTGCCGGCAGACGTTTCGAACCTCCACTCCGTGAAAACCCTGCCCGCCTTCACCCACGCCTTCACGCATTTCAGGCTGAAAATAAATGTCGTCCTCGCGCAGGCCGAAGGGTTCGGTGATGGGGTATGGATGACCCCGGAGGAGGGGCTTGCGTCTTCCATACCGAATCCCGTCAGGAAGATTCTGGAAGAAGTGCGAATCCTGTCGCCCTGGCCTTGATCGGAAGCGGTTTTCCCTTGCGCGCCCGTTTCGTGATGTAGGCGAGCATTTCCTTTTCCGGGATGGCATGGATGGCCTCCTTCCCGCTGCGCCCCAGTGTGGTTATCCTGACGCCGTCGTGCCGCGTCACGATCGTTGCGGTCAGCATATCCCCTTTTTCGAGCGACACGATTAGAGCGCCCCTTCCGCCATTGGACAGCATTTTCATTTCCTCGAGCGCAAAGAGCAGGAGTTTCGAACTTTTGGAGAGGGCCGCGACAAGAAGATCCTGTCCCGGATCGAAGAGGATGGGTCGAAGGAGGCTCTCGCCTTCTTCGAGGGTGATGAAATTCCTGCCCGATTTCGTCCTGGCGGAAAGGTCCTCGAATCTGCAAAGGAATCCGTAGCCCCCGCTCTGCGAGATCAGCACGGATAGTCCGGGTTTTCCATGGAGCATGTACAGGATTTTGCCGCCTCCCTGCAGGTCGATCAGGGTCGTGATCGGCACCCCGTTTCCGCGTCCGCCCGGAACCTGGGAGGCGGCGATTGAATAGAGTTTTCCGTTGGATGCGAAAAGGGCGACCTGATCGACTGTCCTGCATTCGATCGTGCATAACAGTTCATCCCCTTCCTTGAATCCGGGCACCTCCAGATGATGCCCGGATCTTGCCCTGATCCAGCCCTTCTCGGAAAGGGTGATGGTGACGGGTTCGTCCACAACCTGGGTTGAAAGTGAGGACTGACTTGCGGCTTCTATAAGCGTTCTTCTGTTGTCCCCGTAGGTTTTTGCATCCAGCTCGATTTCCCTGATGATTTTTTTCTTCATGACGGAAGCATCCGCGAGCAGATTCTCAAGTTCGGCCTTTTCCCCATTGAGCTTTTCCAGCTCCTGTTCGATCCTGATGCCTTCGAGTTTGGCGAGCTGCCTCAGCCTGATTTCCAGGATATCCTCGGCCTGCCGCCCGCTGAGGGAGAAGCGCGCCATGAGATCTTCTTTCGGCTCGTCGGACGCCCTGATGATGCGGATGACTTCGTCTATGTTGAGAAAAACGACATGCCTGCCTTCCAGGATGTGTATCCTGTCCAGCACGGCTCCCAGCCTGTGTTTCGTCCGCCTTCTCACGGTTTCGAAGCGGTAGTCTATCCATTCCCCGAGTATTTCGATGATGCCTTTCTGGCGTGGCTTGCCGTCCGTGCCTATCATCACCATGTTGATGGAATGGGAGGATTCCATGCTGGTCCGGGAAAAGAGCAGTGTGGCGAATTCCTCGGGGTTCTGGCGCGATGATTTGGGTTCGAAAACGAGCCTTACGGCTTCCCCCTTGCCGGACTCGTCGCGCACCGAATCGAGCTGGGAAAGGAGTAACTGCTTCAGTTGCACCTGTTCCTGGGAGAGCGCCTTTTTTCCGGCCCTGATCTTGGGGTTCGTGATTTCCTCGATTTCCTCGAGGACTTTCTGGTTCGAAGTCAACGGGGGCAGTTCGAACACGACGAGCTGCCATTGCCCTCTCGCGAGTTCCTCGATCTTCCATCTTGCCCTGACCTTGAGGGAACCGCGCCCGCTCCTGTAGGCTTCCAGAAAATCCGTGGAGATGATCTGCCCCCCTCCGGGAAAATCCGGCCCCTTGATATATTCGAGCAGCTCGGATGCGCTTAGATTCGGCCTTCTGATGAGGGCGATTGCGGCATCCGCCACTTCCCTCAAGTTGTGCGGCGGGATTTCCGTCGCCATGCCCACCGCGATCCCCGATGCGCCGTTGAGGAGAACCATGGGCAGTCTGGCCGGCAGGAGCTTGGGCTCGTTGAAGGCGCCGTCGTAGTTGGGCACGAAATCTGCGGTGCCCATGTCGATTTCGGAGAGCAGCAGGCCGGCAATTGGGGTGAGCCTCGTTTCCGTGTAGCGCATCGCTGCGGCGCCGTCACCGTCGCGGCTGCCGAAATTGCCGTGGCCTTCGACGAGCGGATAACGCATCGAGAAATCCTGGGCGAGCCGGACCATTGCGTCGTATGCGGACTGGTCGCCGTGCGGATGGAATTTGCCCAGGACATCCCCTACCACTCGCGCCGATTTGACGGGCTTTGCCGAGGGGCTCAGGCCCATCTCGTTCATGGCATACAGAATGCGTCGCTGCACGGGCTTCTGCCCGTCGCAGACATCGGGGAGCGCCCGCCCCTTGACTACCGAAACGGCGTAATCGAGATAGGCTTTTTCAGCGAACCGGCCCAGGGTCAGTTCTTCTTCGGGCCGGGAAAAGAGATCCTGCTGGTCCATCGAACTCGTCCTCGGTAATCTGGCCTGGAAAGGCCATGTGCATCGGTGGATTTTAACCCAGAAATCCATTCACGGCTTTGCGTGGGGAGTGAAATTCGGTGTTCTTCGCCTTGCCTAAATATCCGCCTCGGCTTCGTTTCCGTGCTCTTCTATCCACGCCCGCCTTGCCTGGGCTTCGTGCTTGGACATCAGCATGTTCATCTTCGTCGTCGTATCTTCGGCGTCAACGACGGAAATTTTCATGAGGCGCCGGGTGTCCGGGTTCATGGTGGTGTCCCAGAGCTGCTCGGAACTCATTTCTCCCAGCCCCTTGAACCTGGAAATGCTGAAATTCCTGATGCCTTCCTTGGAAAGCCTGTCCTCGATCGCGGCCAGTTCGGCGTCATCCAGCGCGTAATATTTCTTCGGCGGCTTCTTCCCCTGGCCCTGGGTGTCGATCCTGAAAAGAGGGGGCTGCGCGACATGGATATGGCCCTTCTCGATCAGCTTGGGGAAATGCCTGTAGAAGAGGGTGAGCAGCAGAACCTGGATGTGCGCCCCATCGACATCCGCATCGGCCATGATGCAAATCTTGTCGTAGCGCAGGGAAGAAAGATCGATATCGGCATCTTTTTCGTGAGGATCGATTCCTATGGCCACCGCAATGTCGTGAATCTCGTTGTTGGCGAAAAGTCGGGCGGATTCCTGCTCCCATGTGTTGAGCACCTTGCCGCGCAGGGGAAGGATCGCCTGGAATTCCTTGTCCCGCCCCATCTTGGCCGACCCCCCGGCCGAATCCCCTTCGACCAGAAAGAGTTCGGTGCGCGAGGCGTCCTTCGATTCGCAATCGGTCAATTTTCCCGGCAATACCGCGACCCCGGAACCTTTCCTCTTTTCGACCTTCTGGGCCGATTTGAGCCTGTTCTGGGCCTGGCGGATGGCGAGCTCGGCGAGTTTTTTGCCGTGCTCTGCATGTTCGTTGAGCCAGAGTTCGAACGGGTCGGACAGCATGGAAGATACGAGCTTGACCGCTTCGCGGCTGGAGAGCCGCTCTTTCGTCTGCCCCTGGAACTGCGGGTCGAGTATTTTGGCCGAAAGGACGAAGCTCGCGCGGCTGAACAGGTCTTCGGAAATGAGCTTCACGCCCTTCGGAAGCAGGCCATGGTGCTCGACGAAATTCCTGACCGCCTGGAACACGCCGTCGCGCAGGCCCGATTCGTGCGTGCCTCCTGCCGGGGTCGGGATCAGGTTGACATAGGACTCGCGGCAGATGGATCCTTCCTCGGTCCAGGCGATCACCCAGGCAGCGCCTTCCCCTTCCGAGAAATCGGAGGATTTTCCGCAGATCCTGTCTCCGCTGAAAAACGGGATGAGCGGCTCGCTCCCGTCCAGCATCTCTTCGAGGTAGCCCTTCAATCCTTCCGGATAGGACCAGGTTTTGGTTTCGCCGGTCCTGGCGATGGTGAGCGATACGCTGATATTCGGCAGGAGCACCGCCTTCGATCTCAGCAGCCGTTCGAGTTCGGCAAGCGGGATCACATGCGTATCGAAATAGACGGGATTGGGGCGGATGAAAAGGCTGGTTCCCGTTTTCCTGCCGCAGCTTCCCGTTTTCTCCAGGGCTTGCGCGACTTCTCCATTCTCGAATGCGATTTTGTGTATGGCCCCTTCGCGCATTACCGTTACTTCCAGTCTGGAAGAGAGCGCATTCGTGACCGATACCCCGACGCCGTGCAGTCCACCCGAAAAGCTGTATGCGCCGCCTGATTTCTTGTCGAACTTTCCGCCCGCATGCAGTTTCGTGAAGACGATCTCCACTGTGGGTATGCCTTCCTCGGGGTGGATGCCGACCGGAATGCCCCTGCCGTTGTCGGTAATGGAAACCGAATTATCCTCGAACAGGGTGACTTCGATTTTGTCCGCAAAGCCCCCGAGCGCCTCATCGGATGCGTTGTCTATCGCTTCCTGGACGATATGGCAGGGATTTTCCGTTCTGGTGTACATGCCGGGGCGCTGTCTGACAGGCTCCAGCCCCTTCAGTACCTTGATCGACGCTTCGCTGTACTTTTCGGCCATGGGTTCCTCTCAGCCCGGTTTCGATGCGTGTTCTCTTGTCGCGTGGAACTCGATATCGGGCCAGCGCTCCTGGGTGAGTTCCAGGTTCACCCTGGAGGTGGCGAAATAAGCGAGGCTTCCGCCGGCATCGTATGCAACCTGATTGGCGAGCGCTCTTTCGAATTCCTCGAGTTTTTTCGTGTTTTTCGAGGTGACCCAGCGCGTGGACTGGATGGAAGCGGGTTCGAAAACCGCATCCACGCCATATTCGGATTCCAGTCTGTGCGCCACGACCTCGAATTGAAGCACGCCCACTGCGCCGAGCACAAGATCTCCTCCCGAGACGGGCTTGAATACCTGGACCGCGCCTTCCTCCCCGAGCTGCTGCAATCCCTTGTGCAGTTGCTTGATCTTGAGCGGATTTCTTATCCTTGCGACCCGGAAGAGTTCGGGGGCGAAATAGGGGATGCCGGTGAAGCGCAGCATCTCGCCTTCGCTGAAGCTGTCGCCGATCTGCACATTGCCGTGATTGTGCAGCCCGATGATGTCCCCTGCGTAGGCTTGCTCGACCTGCTCCCTCTGGTGCGCCATGAAAGTGATCACGTTGGAGATCTTGAGGTCGCGATTGAGACGCAGGTGGCGGATTTTCATTCCCCGCTCGAAGCGCCCCGAGCAAACCCGCAGGAACGCGATCCTGTCCCTGTGCATGGGGTCCATGTTGGCCTGTATCTTGAAGACGAATCCCGAGAATGCGCTCTCGCCCGGCGCGACTTCCCTTGCCGTCGCATCCCTGGGAAGCGGGCCAGGCGCCCAGTCGACCAGCGCATTGAGTATTTCCCTGACCCCGAAATTGTTGATCGCGGAGCCGAAGAAAACCGGAGACTGGCGGCCCTGGAGGAATTCGCGGGTATCGAAGGCCGGGGATGCGCCTCGAACGAGATCGACTTCCATCCTGAGTTGCGCCACTTCCATGGGGAAAAGCTCGTCGAGCTTGGGATTGTCTATCCCCTTGATCGTCTCGAAACCCTGCTTCGCCTCGGCCTGTCCCGCCTCGAACAGCAGGATTTCGTCGTTCATGAGGTGGTAGACTCCCCTGAAGAACTTGCCCATTCCTATGGGCCAGGTCACGGGGGCGCACTGGATTTTCAGGACGGATTCGACCTCGTCGAGGAGAGAGAGCGGGTCTCGCGCTTCCCGGTCCATCTTGTTCATGAAGGTGAGGATGGGCGTCTGCCTCATCCTGCATACGTTGAGGAGCTTGATCGTCTGTTCTTCCACGCCCTTGGCCGCATCGATCACCATGAGCGCCGAATCGACTGCGGTGAGGACGCGGTAGGTGTCTTCGGAGAAGTCTTCGTGTCCCGGAGTGTCGAGCAGGTTGATGATATGGTCGCGGTAGTCGAACTGCATGACCGAGCTTGCAACCGAAATGCCCCGCTGCTTTTCGATGTCCATCCAGTCGGAAGTCGCGTGCCGCCCGCTTTTCCTGCCCTTGACCGTTCCTGCAAGCTGGATCGCGCCGGAAAAAAGCAGGAGCTTTTCGGTGAGCGTGGTTTTACCCGCGTCAGGGTGCGAGATGATGGCGAACGTGCGCCTTTTTTGAACCTCGCGCTCGATCGAATTTGCAAGTTCAGTGTTCATTTCAGGCATTCCGAAAAACGCGTTAGTCTAATCAAAATCGCAAGGGAAGTCTCTATCAATCGAATCGGCTGCAATGCTATGATTCGTTCATGCGACAAGGAACGAAAATTGCGATTGCCCAAATCAACTGCCTGGTCGGCGATCTGGAGGGCAATTCGACAAAGATACTGGATATGGCGAAAAGGGCAAGGGATGCCGGCGCATCCCTGCTGCTGACCCCGGAATTGAGTCTTTGCGGTTATCCTCCCGAGGATCTTCTTTTGCGGCCCGGTTTTGTCCGCGCCTGCGACGAAGTTCTGAACAAACTCGCGCTCGATGCAACAGGGATCGCCCTGGTAGTCGGTCATCCGGTGGAGCGCGAAGGCAGGCGCTGCAATGCCGCATCCCTGATCCGGGACGGGATGATCGAAGCCACCTATTTCAAGCATGAGCTGCCCAATTACGCGGTTTTCGACGAGGAGCGCTATTTCGATTCGGGGAGCGATCCCGTTGTTTTCGAACTCGACGCCATGCGCTTCGGACTCGCCATCTGCGAAGATGTATGGAAACCCGCCCCTGCCCGGCTTGCGAAGGATGCGGGCGCCGAAGTGCTGCTCGTTCTCAACGCATCCCCGTATCACATGGAAAAGCAGCAAACGCGCTATGCCATTGCAAGGGAGCGGGTGAAGGATACGGGACTTGCCCTCGTTTATGCCAACATGACGGGCGGTCAGGACGAGCTCGTTTTCGACGGTGCATCCTTCGTGATGAACAGGGATGCCGAAATCGTCAGGCGCCTAGCTTCCTTCGAGGAAAGCCTGGGCTTCGTGGAATTCGAAAATCATATGCCCGTAGAGGGGGAAATCGTTCCCGAGCCGGGGTTGGAAGCGAGCGTGTACCGCGCATTGTGCCTGGGGGTTTCCGACTATGTGGCGAAGAACCGTTTCCCCGGCGTGCTTCTCGGACTCTCCGGTGGCATCGATTCCGCCCTCACGCTCGCCATCGCGGTGGATGCGCTGGGGGCGGAAAAGGTTCATGCGGTGATGATGCCTTCCATGTACACTTCCGATATCAGCATCGAGGATTCGAGGCAGATGGCGCGAACCCTGGGGGTGCGCTATTCCGAGCTTGCGATACAGCCGATTTACGAGCTTTTTCTGGAAACCCTGGAGGGCGAATTCGCGGGAATGCCCGGAAACACAGCCGAAGAGAACATCCAGGCGAGGGTCAGGGGAACGCTGCTCATGGCCTTGTCCAACAAGCATGGCTCCATCGTGCTGACTACGGGCAACAAGAGCGAAATGGCCGTGGGTTACTCCACGCTCTACGGCGACATGGCAGGCGGTTTTGCCGTGCTCAAGGACATCAGGAAGACCCTGGTCTACTGCCTCGCCCATTACCGCAACGGCATCGGGCGCGTCATCCCCGAACGGGTGATAACCCGTCCGCCTTCCGCTGAACTCAAAGCGGGGCAGTGCGACCAGGACAGCCTCCCGCCTTACGAAGTGCTTGATGCCGTCATGGAAGCCTACATGGAGCAGGACCTCTCCCTGCAGGACATCGTGAAGCTCGGCATAGACGAGAAGGATGCGAGGCAGGTGGTGCATCTCATCAGGGTGAACGAATACAAGCGCAGGCAGTCGCCGGTGGGCATACGCATCACGCAGCGGGGTTTCGGGCGGGATTGGCGCTATCCCATAACCTCGAAATTTCTGGACGAGTACTGAACCAACACAAGGAGAATACGATGAAAAAAATAGAAGCGATCATCAAACCGTTCAAGCTCGACGAAGTCCGCGAATCCCTTTCCGAAATCGGGGTGAACGGCATGACCGTTACCGATGTCAAGGGGTTCGGCAGGCAGAAGGGGCATACCGAATTGTATCGCGGAGCCGAATATGTCGTGGATTTTTTGCCCAAGGTCAAGATCGAGGTGGTGATTGCCGATTCGCTCCTGGAGCAGACATTGGAAGCCATCCTGAAATCGGCGAAAACGGGCAAGATCGGCGACGGGAAAATTTTCGTCTCGAACGTGGAACAGGTAGTGCGCATCCGTACCGGGGAAAGTGGGGAGAGCGCGGTTTAAAACGGGTTGGCAGGCCGGGTTCGCCGATATCCGGGTTCGCGTGTTCAGTTTCGTCCTCTTGTCGGGTTGTCAGGGATTATAATCCGTGCTCAGACCACAGGGATTGAACATGCTCGCCGAATTGAAACAGAACAGCCATCCGTTGCCGGGGGATGCCGAATTCACGCATCTGCTCGTGCTGATTCCGAAATCCGAAGCGCTTGCCGACGACATTCCGGGAAGGGGCGCATTGCAGGCGGTGCTTGCGCGCAAGGGGCTGAAGCCGGAAGAACTCGCCGAATCTCCCGTTTCGGTGAACCTTGCATCGGGCGCATTGGCGAGCTTTGCGATGATCGACGATGCACAATCCGCTTTTGAGCGGCAGGCCCATGTGAAAAAGGCGGTGCTTTCCCTGCTCGAAGAACGTCCGAAAGCATTGCATGTCGCGGTTCTGGGCAAAGAAGAAGCGCGCAGGGGCATGGCGGAACTTGCCATGTACTGCGCATGGGTGAACGGAAGTCCGCTTCCCGTGCGAAAAAAGAAGGACGGGGACAAGCCGCTTGAAAAAATCATGCTTCACGGTTTCGAGGGCGACTTTTCGGAAATCCGCGCGGCGGGCGTGGGCAATATCCTGGCGAGGGAACTCACTGCCATGCCCCCCAACGAGCTGAATCCCGGAAGCTACAGGGAAAAAATCACGAAGCTTGCAGCCGGGCGCAACTGGAAACACGAGGAATTCGGCCTCGATGCGCTCCTGAAAATGGGGGCCGGGGCATTCTGCGCGGTGGCTCAGGGCAGCGGGATCGATGATGCCGCCATTGTGCATCTTGCCTATGCGCCGGAACATCCGGCAAAAAGCATCGCGCTGGTAGGAAAGGGGATCTGTTTCGACACCGGCGGGCACAACCTGAAACCCGCTCGCTATATGCACGGCATGCACGAGGACATGAACGGTTCCGCGGTCGCCCTCGGGCTTCTCCTCGCCGCAAGCGAAGCGAAGCTGGACATCGGAATCGATTGCTGGCTCGCGATCGCGCAGAACCACATCAGCCCGCAAGCCTACAAGCAGAACGATATCGTCACGGCGCTGAACGGATTGAGCATAGAGATCGTGCATACCGATGCGGAAGGTCGGATGGTGCTTGCCGATGCCCTCACCCTTGCAAGCCGGGAAAGCCCCGATCTCGTGATCGATTTCGCGACCCTCACCGGGAGCATGGCCACGGCGCTGGGGAATCGCTACAGCGGCATTTTCGGGAACGACGAAGAACTGCTCGCTCTTGCCGTCGACTGCGGCAAAAAAAGCGGCGAAAGGCTTTGTTCGTTCCCTATGGATGCCGACTACGGCAAGGAACTGGAGAGCGATTTCGCCGACATCAGGCAATGCACGCTGGAAGGCGATGCCGACCATATCCTTGCCGCGCATTTTCTCGGTAAATTCGTAGAGGAAGGCATTTCCTGGCTTCATGTCGATCTTTCCGCGAGCAACTGCAAGGGGGGACTCGGGTCGGTCGGCACCGACATCACGGGTTTCGGCGTGAAGTGGGGGCTGGAATTTTTGAGGGCGTGGCTGAATCGGTGATAAAATGAAACGGAAGCTGGCCAGACAGTCGCTGCCCGCAAGGGGAGAGGAAAGTCCGGGCTCCGTAGAGCGGGATGCCGGTTAACTGCCGGAGGCCGCGAGGCCATGGAAAGTGCCACAGAGAACGAACCGCCGATGGTCCGCAAGGACACAGGCAAGGGTGAAAAGGTGCGGTAAGAGCGCACCGCGTTTGCGGTAACGCAGACGGCATGGTAAACCCCATCCGGAGCAAGACCAAATAGGGGAACGTTAGCGTGGCTCGCGCTGTTCCCGGGTGGGTTGCTTGAGCCCGCGGGTAACCTCGGGCCTAGAGGAATGACTGTCCAAGACAGAACCCGGCTTACCGGCCAGCTTCTTTTCCTGCCGTTCCGGCAATAAATCAGCCGCTGTTGCGTAATCCTGCAGCGATGCCGTTCACCGAAAGCAAAATGGCGCGCTTGACTTTCTCCTCGCTGTCTCCCCCCCTGAACCGCCTCAAAAGATCGACCTGAAGGTGGTTGAGCGGGTCGATATAGGGGCTCCTGTTGCGTATGCTGCGTTTTAGCGTCGGATTGTCCTGCAGCAATTCCCGGTTTCCGGTGACGATGAAAAGCATTTTCACCGCTTTTTCGAGCTCGTTCCTGATCCTCCCGAAAATCGCTTCGCTCAGGGGCTTGTCCCCGACGAGTTCGGCATAGCGCGAGGCGATGTTGATGTCCGTTTTTCCGAGCACCATGTCCATGTTGGAGAGGAGGGTCTGCATGAAGGGCCATGCCTTGTACATTTCCTGCAACAGCGCGACTCCCTTTTCGCCTTCGCGCTCTATGAAGGCTTCGGCGGCGCTGCCGAAACCGTACCATCCCGGGAGCATGATGCGGTTGAGTCCCCAGCTGAATACCCAGGGAATCGCCCTCAGATCCTCTATCCTGTCCGATGCGCGGCGCGAAGCGGGGCGGCTGCCGATATGGAGTTCGGATATTTCGTTGATCGGGGTGGCTTCCCTGAAAAAGCGGATGAAGCCCGGGGTTTCGTATACCAGGTTGCGATAGACGGCATAAGCTTCGACGCTCAATTCCTCCATCACCCTGAAATGTTCCGGGTTGTGCTTCACGGCATGATGGATCAGGGTTGCTTCCAGCGTTGCCGCGACCATCCTTTCGAGGTTCCGTCTGCCGATCTCGGGGTCGGAATATTTGCTTGCGATGACTTCGCCCTGTTCGGTGATGCGGATCTGGCCGTTCACGCTGCCGGGCGGTTGCGCCAGGATGGCCTGGTAACTCGGGCCGCCGCCGCGTCCGACGGTGCCGCCGCGCCCGTGGAAAAGGCGCAGCCTGACGCCGTGCTCGTTGAATACATTGACGAGATCGACTTCCGCTTTGTACAGCTCCCAGTTCGCCGTCAAGAATCCGCCGTCCTTGTTGCTGTCGGAGTAGCCGAGCATCACTTCCTGCACAAGGCCGCGGCTTTGGAGCAGCTTCATGTAGGAAGGGATGGAAAACAGTTTTTCCATGATGGCGCCGCAGCCGCGCAAATCCTCGATCGTCTCGAAGAGGGGGATGATGTTGACGTAAAGCTCAGGATTGTCACCGGTTTTGAGCAATCCAGCTTCCTTCAGGAGCAGGGCGACTTCGAGTATGTCGCTCGCGCTCGCCGTTTTGGAAATGATGTAATTGGGCAGCGCATCCCGCCCATAGCGCCTGTGAATGTCTCCCGCCGTATCCAGTATGGAGAGTTCGCTTGCAACCTGGGCGCTGTATTCGTCATGTGCAGAGCGCAATTGCCTGTGGATCTGGATTTCCTCCAGCAGCCATGCGCAGCGCTCCTCCTCGGAAAGCGCGGCATACCCGGGCCTTCCCGCATGCAGGAAAATCTCCGAAATGGTTTCTTCATGCACGCCGCTATGCTGGCGCATATCCAGCGGCGCAAGGTGGAATCCGAAGACTTCCGCGGTCCTGCGCAGGTGACGCAGCCTGCCGTTGACGACACGGGACGAGCCATGCGATCTCAGCGAGTCGAGCAGGATGTCGAGATCGTGGATGAATTCTCCCGCATTCGCATAGGGCTCGGAAATGCCGACGGGGGGACGCTCGGCGGCATGATGATCCAGCTTTTGCGACGTGGCGGCCAGCCTCGAATAGACCCCGATCAGGGCGCGGCGGTAGGGCTCGTCCATCCTGTGGTCGGATTTGTCAGGGGAGGCGTCGGCAAGCTTTTCGAGCGCAGGCGAAATCTCGACGAGGCGGATGGACTGGCTCAATTCCTTGCCGAGTTCGTGGATTTCCTCCAGGTAGAAATCCATCGCAACAGTCGACTGCCTCTCCGCAGCGCGGAGGGTGACCTGGTGCGTGACGAACGGGTTGCCGTCACGATCTCCCCCGATCCAGCTTCCGATGTGAAGGAAAGGGGGCAGCGAAAAGTTTCCGCCCAGGCGGCTTGCCAGGGTATCCTCGATTTCGGCATAAAGCGCGGCCACTTCCCTCAGGAAGGTGTAACGGTAAAAGGCGAGTCCGTTTTCGATTTCATCGTCCACCGTGAGGCGCGCGGAGCGCAGCACGCGGGTTTGCCACAGGGTCAGGATCACGCGACGCAGCGCTTCCTCGTTTTGCGCGGTTTCTTCGCGCGTGAGCGCGATGCGGTCACGCTGCGTCAGAAGGTCCGCGATTTCACGCTGCCGGTCCAATATGCTTTTGCGCTGCACTTCGGTTGGATGCGCGGTCAACACGGGAACGATCATCGCCTTGCGGAAGAATTCCCCGATTTCGCCGCTGCCAAGACCTGTTTCCAGGATGCGTTCGAGCGCAAGGGCAATGCTGCCTTCCTGGGGTTTGGAGCCTGCGATCTGGTGGGCGCGATGTCGCCGGTTGTGATGCAGGTCTTCGGCGATATTGGACAGTTGCGAGAAAAAACTGAAAGCGCGCACGACGAGTATCGTGTCAGTCGGAGACAGGCTGCCAAGGCAGGCTTCGAGCGCCACTTTTGCAGAAGGATCGCCGTCCCTCCTGAAGCGGATGGCGTTTTGCCGGATGGTCTCGATCAGGGCGAATGTGTCGGCTCCTTCCTGCTCGCGCAATGTGTCTCCGAGAATTCGCCCGAGGAGGCGGATGTCGTCGCGAAGCGGAAGGTCCTTTTCTGGCGTGGATTGATCAGGCATCGTCGTCTTGGATTAATTTGACCGGCGAGGGTGTGTCCCCGGACTTGGGTCGTCCATGTTAAAATCGAAAAAAATATACCAGGAGGTGAATTTGAACCCAGCGGCATTCCCCCCCGCAAGTATCGTCATTGCTTCGCGCGAAAGCGCGCTCGCCATGTGGCAGGCGCAGTTCATCAGTCGGCGGCTTGCGCTATTATACCCGCAAACCGGGATCAGTATACTGGGCATGACCACGCAAGGGGATCAAATCCTGGACCAGCCTCTGGCAAAAATCGGCGGCAAGGGCCTCTTCATCAAGGAGCTGGAACAGGCTCTGGAAGACGGACGCGCCGACATCGCGGTGCATTCCATGAAGGATGTGCCGATGATGCTCCCGCAAGGCTTCATGCTTGCCGCGATCACGGAACGCGAAGACCCGAGGGATGCCTTCGTTTCCAGCCGATACGAGAGTCTTTCCGCGCTGCCCGAAGGCGCGGTTGTCGGCACATCCAGCCTGCGCCGAGAAAGCCAGTTGAGGTACAGTTTCCCCCATCTCGAGGTGCAGCCATTGCGGGGCAACGTCCAGACGAGACTCAGGAAGCTCGATGAAGGGCAATATGCCGCGATCATCCTTGCGGCCGCCGGCCTCAAGAGGCTGGGGCTGGAAAACAGGATCAGGGCGCTCATCGCGCCCGAGGACAGCCTCCCCGCCGTCGGGCAGGGGGCGCTCGGCATAGAGTGCCGCTCCGACCGGACCGAACTCCTGGATTTTTTGAGGCCGCTCAATCATGATGAGAGCGCGCGGTGCGTTCTGGCGGAGCGCGTCGTGAGCCTGGAGCTCGGCGGGAGCTGCCAGGTGCCGCTGGGGGCTTTCGCGCAGATTGCGCAAGGGGAAATGAGCTTGCGCGCCTTTGTCGCGAGTCCGGATGGAAAAAACATGATCCGCGCTGCCGATTCAGGGGAACCGGCAGCGTTTGCCGCAATTGGCAAACGGGTTGCGGACAGGCTTCTTGCCGGGGGGGCGGGAGACATCCTTGATGCAATCTAGGGAAGCGTCGCCCCTGACGGATATTGCCGTTCTCGTCACGCGGCCCGCCCGACAGGCGGACAATCTGGTCGAAGGGATAGAGCGGGCAGGCGGGAAGGCGGTCGTTTTTCCTGCTATAGAAATCGGCGATATCGAGGACGACGGGACTTTGCGATCGGTCCTGGGTCGCCTCGACGAATTCGATTTGGCGATTTTCATCAGCCCAAATGCCGTGGAAAAGGCGCTCGGGCGGATCGGGGCGTTGCCGCCTGGACTCGGGCTGGCTGCGGTCGGGAAATCCAGCCTTGCCGCCCTGGAATCGTCGGGCGCGAAAAACGTGCTCGTGCCCGAGGGCAGATACGACAGCGAAGGCCTGCTGGAATTGCCTGAACTCGCTGCCGTCCAGGGAAAGCGGATCGTGATTTTCAGAGGCGTGGGCGGGCGCGAAGCGCTTGGCGAGGAATTGAAGGCGCGGGGCGCCTGGGTCGAGTATGCCGAATGTTACCGGCGTCTGGTGCCGGAAGCCCGCATCAGCCTGGATGAAGCGGACTTGCAGGCCGTTACTGCGACAAGCGGGGAATGCGTGAGGAATTTGTGCGAGATGATGAAGGATTGCATCTGGATCAGGAAAAAACCGATCTTCGTGCCCCATGAAAGAATCGGGGGAATTGCAAGGGACGAAGGGTTCGAGAAGGTCGTGGTGACGGAAAGCGGAGATGAAGGATTGCTTCTGGGCCTCTTCAAATGGTTCAAATTCGGGGAACACGGCAATGGATGAACAATCTGGCAAGGCATGGACGGACAAGGTATTCACCAGCATTAATGTCCTGACCATGATCGCGGCGCTCTGCGCGATCATCATCGCCTGGCAATGGTTCGATACGCGCAATCAGATCAATAAACTGCAACTCGAGCTTGCCTCCAGGCTCGCTGCGGCGGAAAGCTACAACCACGAAAGCAGGCAGCGCGCCGCACAGGCCCTGGAAGCCGAGCGCGCTTCGGATGTGAGGATAGGCATCCTGGAGCGGAAAATGGCTGATTCCCAGAACCAGCAGGTTGCGCTCGAACAGATGTACCAGGAGCTTGCCAGGAGTCGGGACGAATCGGCCCTTGCCGAGGTGGAACAGGTTCTCCTGATCGCCAACCAGCAGCTTCAACTGGCCGGGAACGTCAGGGCCGCGCTGATCGCCCTGCAAAATGTCGACAATACGTTGCAGCGCATGGATCGGCCCCAGTTGCGACCGCTCAGGAAAGTCATCAACAGGGATATCGACAGGTTGAAATCCATGCCTTTCGCCGATGTGGTAGGCGAAAGCCTGCATCTCGATAACGTGCTCAATCTGGTCGATGCCATGCCGCTTGCCATGGAAGCGCATCCCCACCCTGCGCCCGGCAAGACCGGGAAGAAGGAAGGCAGCGTATGGTTGGCATTCGGGCGCGAAGCCTGGGAAGATGTCAAGCAGCTCGTCAAGATCCAGAATATGGGGAAAGAGGAGATGCCGCTGTTGCCGCCGTCCCAGGCCTATTTTCTCCGGGAAAATCTCAAACTGCGCCTTTTGAGCGCCCGGCTTTCTCTTCTCGCCCATGATCAGGGCGCTTTCAGGGAAGACCTGAAAACGGCGCAGGACTGGATCAGGCGTTATTTCGATGTCAACTCGGCCGAGGCGAAGGAATCCCTTTCCACCTTGCATCAGATCTACGGCAGCGAGATCAATCTCGACAGAATGGATATCAACGACAGCCTGAATGCCATCCATGACTTCAGGGGAAGCGTCAAATGAAGGCGATGCTCTGGATATTGGCCATTTTCGCGGCGGCGGTAGGCCTTACGCTGGCCGCGAAACCCAATACAGGCTATCTGCTGTTCGTCTATCCTCCTTATCGCATCGAATTGTCGCTCAATTTTTTCGTCGTCCTGGTGCTCGGCTTTTTTTTCGTCATGTATGGTTTCATGCGGCTGGCAACGAACATGATTGCGCTGCCGGAGCGGGCGCGCGAATATCATTCGAGGCGGACTCAGGAAAAAAACCGCTTTGCCATGCTGGAGGGATTGATCGCCTATTTCGAGGGGCGTTACGCAAAGGCCGAGAAAGCGGCGGCGCAGGCGATGGAAGCGAAGGAATCTCCCGCGCTCAACGCCGTGGTGGCGGCCCGGTCCGCGCATGAGCTGAGAGGATTCGACCGGCGCGACGGTTATCTTGCCCGTGCGGAGGAACTCGATCCATCGCAGAAAACGCTCAGGCTGATCACGGAAGCCGAATTATTGATCAGGGAAAGGCGCTATTCGGAAGCGCGCAATGTCCTGAAAAAAATGAAGGAATCGGGCGGACGCCAGCATACTGCCGCGCTCAGGCTGGAATTGAAGGCGGAGCAGCATCTGAGGAACTGGGATGCGGTGCTCGATCTCGCCGCGCAGCTCGATACCCGCAATGCGTTCGATGCGGCCTATTCGGAGCAGCTGAAGCGCCATGCCAGGATCGAAAAGCTCAAACTGGTGGGCGGCAGGGATAAATTCCTTGCCTATTGGCAGAAAATTCCGGAATCCGAGAGGCGGGATGCCAAAACCGCAGCGGTCGCGGCGCAGACTTTCATTTCATTCAAGGAATGCGCGCTTGCACAGAAGGTCATCGAGGAGAGCCTGGACAGCCAGTGGAATTCCCATCTCGTGGCGATTTATGCCGATTGTCCGGAACCTGACACGGTGAAGCGGATAGAGCGGGCCGAACTCTGGCTCAAGAAGCACGACGACGATGCGGTATTGCTGCTCACCCTCGGCAGGCTTTGCATGCATCAGAAATTGTGGGGCAAGGCCAAAAATTATCTCGATGCGAGCCTGTCGGTTCACCCGAGCGCTGCAGCCCATCTTGCCCAGGCGAGACTGGGGGAAATCATGCAGAAACCGAACGATGCCGAGCATCATTACCGCCTTGCCCAGGAACTGATCCTGAATGTCTAGCCTGCCTGGTCCGTTTCTCGCCGGACTTGGGTCACTCTTTCCCCCCGCGCGCTGCCATACCGATATCGCCGATTGTTATGCCTATTCCTACGATAATTCGAGGAAAATTTTCCCGCCTGGGGCGGTCGTTTTCCCCGTGGATGCGGAGGAAGTCCGGTCGCTGATTCTGCTTTGCAACGAATTCGAGGTTCCCGTCACGCCGCGCGGGCGAGGCACGGGCACCGCCGGAGGCAGCATTCCCGAGCGGGGAGGGGTGGCCCTGTCCCTGGAGCGCATGAGGCGGATACTCGAAGTCGACGCGAAAAACCGCGTGATCGTGGCCGAGCCGGGCGTTCTGAACCAG
Organism: Burkholderiales bacterium; assembly: GCA_019753155.1. Taxonomy (GTDB): domain Bacteria; phylum Pseudomonadota; class Gammaproteobacteria; order Burkholderiales; family JABEVD01; genus JABEVD01. Next base: position 49,921 of record JAIELG010000008.1, on the reverse strand, counting down.
GAAATCCAGGATGCGGCAAGGCCGCATGGTTTCTTCTGGTCGCCCGACCCTTCGAGTTCCGCCTTCTGCAGCATAGGGGGCAATCTTGCGACCTGCGCGGGAGGGCCCCATGCGGTCAAATACGGCACGACGCGCGAGCATGTCCTGGGTCTCAAGGCAGTCACCGGGAAAGGGGACGCGATCAAGGCGGGATGTTATACGACGAAAGGGGTCGTGGGTTACGATCTGACCCGCCTCATCATCGGCTCCGAAGGCACGCTTGCGGTCATCACCGAGGCGACATTGAAGCTCACGCCGCTCCCGGATGCGACGGGCGGGATCGCGGCGCATTACCGGGACGCGCAAAGCGCGGCCCTTGCGATCATCGCCATCATGGGGCAGTCCGTGGCGCCTTCCGCGCTGGAATTTCTGGATGGCGGATCGCTCGATTTGATCCGGTCCCGCCATCCCGGCATGATCCCCGAGTCTTCCCGCGCGATGCTGATGATAGAGGTGGACGGCGCCGATATTGCGCAGGATTGTCGGGCGATCCTCGCTTCGTGCGGCAACGAAGGCTTGATCGATGCCGGACAGGTCGCGGACCCCGGCGACCTGTGGGCGGCAAGGCGGGCATTGTCCCCCCTGCTGCGGGATATCGCGCCGAAAAAAATCAACGAGGACATCGTGGTCCCGGTGTCCCGCCTTCCCGAGTTGCTCGGCGGACTCGATCGGTTGAGTTCGCAATATAATCTCGCCAATGTCAATTTCGGCCATGCCGGAAACGGGAATATCCATGTGAATCTGCTCGTCGATCCGGAAAACAGCCAGGAGATGGGGCGCGCCGAGATTTGCCTGGGAATGATTTTCGACCTCGTCCTTGCCTTGAACGGCACGCTCTCCGGCGAGCACGGGGTGGGCAGGGAGAAGCGATCGTATGTTTCCAGGGAGCTCGATCCCGCGACCCTCGGTCTGATGAAGGGAATCAAGTCGGTTTTCGACCCGAAGGGGATACTCAATCCCGGGAAGCTTTTTCCGCAATAGCATTGCAGTCGGCTGTTTCGAGTTTCGCTTTGGGGAAATCGAGTTTTTTTACTTCTGCGGCAAAGGATGCCTGCACGCCGCTGACCAGGAATAGGATATCCCCGCTGTCGCGCCTTCCCGAGAGCGCGGACTTGAGGCCCCTGCCGCGAAGAATCGACACGTATTTTCCGGCGGCCTCGTCCGTCCTGAAAACGCCCAGGGAGACCGCATACTGCCACTTGCCGCTGTCCTGAATGAGAAAGTGATCCTTTATGCCGAGCTCATTGAGCATTCTGATTTCATCCAGCGCTTCCTGTTTCGTTTTTTTCGGCGGAATATAGGCCCAATAGCCCAGTTTGTCGGATTTTGGCAGGCTTTGTTCGCTCACGGTGCCTGATTGGGCGAGCGTTTTGAGGGCATTTCTCGCTTTTTCCACGGAATTCCCGGAAAAAATGCCCCATTTGTAGCAGATGCTCTCGACTGGGTTCGCTTTGGCCGGCAGGGGAGCCGATACCGGCAGCGATTGCGGCAATGGTTGGGCGAATCTGATTTTGTCCGCGTTGAGTTCCTGTCTTGCGAGCGGGTTGGGGGCACTCTGGCGGGCGAACTGTTCCCACGCCGCAAGAGCGAGGTTTGCCAGGACAAGAATCAGGAAGAGCCATTTCATAAAGACAGGTCTTTTGCGATCAATACGAGGCCTTCGAGCACGAGATTATCCACGATTCGGACGCTTGCGTGAATATGGGGAAAGAGCGTCTTTGCATCCCCCCCGCTCAGGATGCATTGCGGATTGCCCATCGATCGCGCGATTTTCTCGATCGCTCCGGAAAGCGCAAGCAGGGCGCCGCTGTGGACGGCATCCCCGGTATTGCCGGAAGGAAATTCGAAATGCCCTTCTCCCATACTCAGGCGGGTGGCGTCCTGCAATGCCTGTTTCATCAGGGAAAGGCCGGGGACGATGATGCCGCCCTCGAATTTCCCATCCGGACTCATGACATCGACCGTCATTGCCGTGCCGAGGCCGACGACGAGTCCGCCATCGGGGAGCAGCGCTCTCGCGCCGATGAGAGCCGCCCAGCGATCCGGGCCGAGCCGTTCCGCATTGTCGTAGCCATTATGAACCCCGCATTGAAATGCGCGCGGCTTGATCCATGTGAACGGCAACTCGGGATGAAGGCGGTTGAGACGAGATTCGTTTCCGGATACGCAGGATCCGATGATCGCGGCAGGATCGAGCCTTGCCCAGTCCGACGCGAGGTCGTCCATGTCCGAATTGTCCGATGCGCCCTGTATGCGCCATCCGCCTTTCTCGTACAGCCCCCATTTGACCCTGCTGTTTCCGGCATCAACGACAAGAAGCGTCATGACGCTCCCCTGAGGCTGACTTCGCCGGAAGAAAAGGCAAGCCTGCCGCGTGCGGTATCCAGCAGGATTTCCCCTCTTTCGCTGACCCCGGCAACGATCCCTTCCTCGACTTTTCCGGATGGAAGCTTCATCCTGACAGGCTTCATGTGATAGGCATGATGCGCCGTCCATTCCTGCCTGAATGCCTCGAACCCGCCGGTTTCGAATGCATCGAGGGCACCTTCCAGCTCACGCAGGATCGCGGCGAAAAGCGCATTGCGGCCAGGCTGCCTGCAAGGGATGGATTCGAGGTCGATGACCGCCTGATCGATGTTTTCCCTGACCTTGCCGGAAAGCCTGAAATTGATCCCGATGCCGATCACGGCAGTCGTGGGCCCCAGCATGTCCCCCTTCACCTCGATCAGGATTCCGGCGAGCTTGTGGAAGCTGTAGAGCATATCGTTGGGCCATTTCAGGCTGATGCCCTCGATATCGCAGGTTTTCATGGCGCGCACCAGGGCGACGCCGACAGCGAGGCTGAGTCCCGAAAGGAAGCCCGCGCCCCGATCGAAGCGCCAGGATATGGAAAAGGTGAGCGCCCCCCCCGGGGAGGCGTGCCAGGCGCGCCCCATTCTGCCCCTGCCGTTCGTCTGCATTTCGGCGGCGACGATGCGCCCGTGCGGGCCGTTTGCGCGCAGCAGCTCGGAATTGGTCGAGTCGATGATGTCGCAAATCTCGATTTCGAAGGGGCTTCCCGCCAGCGACAGGATTTTCCCGCGATCGAGCCATTCGAGCGCTTTGCTCATCCTGTAGCCCCGTCCCCTTATCCTGTCGATTTCCAGCCCTGCGGCTTCCAGGGTTTTCGCCGCATTGCATATGCTCGCCCTCGATACATCGAGCGTCTTTGCGATGTCTTCCCCGGAATGGAACCTGCAGTCGGATAGGATGCGCAGCATGGAGAAGGAAAGGGGCGTCATGGCCTAAGTCCGGTTGAGAACCTTTTTTTGCAGTGCGATGATTTCCCGGATTCCGTCCGATGCGAGATCAATCATCGCATCGAGTTCCACCCTCGTGAAGGGCGCGCCTTCGGCCGTACCCTGGACTTCGATCAGGCCGCCATTTCCCGTCATCACGACATTCATGTCGGTGTCGCATTCCGAGTCTTCGAGATAGTCGAGATCGAGCACGGGTTTGCCGAGATAAATGCCGACCGATGTCGCCGCGACGAAATCCCGGATGGGAGAAGCGGAAAGCTTATGGGTTTTTACGAGGCGATCGACCGCATCGTGGAGCGCGACGAATGCGCCGCTGATGCTCGCGGTCCGGGTTCCCCCGTCGGCCTGGATAACGTCGCAGTCTATCTTGACGGTGCGCTCGCCCAGCATGTCGAGGTCGATCACCGAGCGCAGGCTCCTTCCGATGAGGCGCTGGATTTCGTGGGTTCTTCCGGATTGTTTTCCGCTGACGGCCTCGCGCTGCATGCGGCTTCCCGTCGAGCGAGGCAGCATGCCGTATTCCGCGGTCAACCATCCGCGGTTTTTCCCCTTGAGAAAGGAGGGGACGGATTCTTCGATGGATGCGGTGCAAATCACGCGCGTGTCGCCCGATTCGATCAAAACCGAACCGTCCGCATGCCTGATGTAATTGCGGGTGATATTCATCTGGCGGATTTCGTTGGCTGCTCTGTTGCTTGGACGCATGACTGGCCTCCGGGGTAAGGGAGTTCGATTATATCGTTCGGATTTCTTTGCGCAACAGGGTTTCGAATTCAATGGCCGGCAGGGGTCTGCTGAAAAGATAGCCCTGGGCTTCATCGCAGCCATGTTCCTTGAGGAAGGCCATCTGTTCGGAAGTTTCCACGCCTTCGGCAATCACTTTCAGGCGCAGGTTGTGCCCCATGGCGATGATGGTCTTGACGATCGCTGCATTGTCCCGGCTGCTCTCGATATCCTGCACGAAGGATTGGTCTATTTTCAGCTTGTCGACCTGGAAGCGTTTCAGGTAACTGAGGGAGGAATATCCTGTCCCGAAGTCATCGATCGACAGCAGCAGCCCCATTTCCTTGATGGCGAGCAGCGTCTCCACGGTCGAATCGGCATCTGCCATGATGATCCGTTCCGTCATTTCGAGTTCGAGCAGGGAAGGGGGCAGCCCGGTTTCTTCGAGAATTCGCCGGATGGTGGCGACGAGGTCTTTTTTGCGGAACTGCACGGCCGAAAGATTGACGGCAACCGGCACGCTGGAAAGTCCGGCCTGCTGCCAGGCCATGTTCTGGATGCAGGCTGCCCGGATCACCCATTCTCCGATGGCAACGATCGCCCCGCACTCTTCGGCAATCGGGATGAATGCATCGGGGGGAACAAGCCCTCTCTCCGGATGCTTCCAGCGCAGCAGCGCCTCCATTGCGACGATCTTCCCGCTTTGCATGTCGATCTGGGGCTGGTAGTAGAGGAGAAATTCCTCGCGCTTCAAAGCCTGTTTCAGGTCGTTTTCGAAGGAAAGCTGCTCGAAAGCCTTCGCGTTCATGTTCGCGGTGAAGAACTGGAAATTGCCCCGTCCCAGATCTTTCGCATGGTACATCGCGGCATCCGCATTCTTGATCAATGTCGCGTGATCCTGTCCGTCTTCGGGATAAATGCTGATTCCGATGCTCGGCGTGGTGCTGATTTCCTGGTTTTCTATCGGGACGGGGTCAAGCATGATTTCCAGCACTTTCTGGGCGACATGGGCCGCATCGTTTGCTTCGTGTATGCCATTCAGGATGATCACGAATTCGTCCCCTCCCAGGCGGGCTACCGTATCCATGCCGCGCACGCAGCGCTTCAGCCTGTTTGCCACGGCCTGCAGCAGAAGATCTCCCGCAAAGTGGCCGAGTGAATCGTTGATGTTCTTGAACCGGTCGAGATCGAGGAAGAGTACGGCGACTTTCCTGTCGTTGCGTTTTGCCGCGGCGATGGCGGAGTCCAGCCGCTCGTTCAGAAGCGATCGGTTGGGCAGGTTGGTCAGGGCGTCATAATGGGCAAGGCGCTTGATCCGCTCGAAAGACGCCTTGCGCTCGGTGATGTCGGAGAAGAGCGCGATGTAATTCGAGATCTCGCCCAAATCGTTCTTGACGAGATGGATGGACACCCATTTCGGATAGATTTCGCCGCTCTTCCTCCTGTCCCAGATTTCGCCCTGCCAGTTTCCGGTGGAAAGCAGGATCTGCCACATCACGCGGTAAAAGCTGGCCTTGTGCCTGCCGGACTTCAGGATGCGGGGATTCCGGCCTGCCACGTCGCTTTCGGAATATCCCGTGATATCCGTGAAAGCCTTGTTGATCTTGATGATGTTGTTCTGGCTGTCGGTGATCATGATGGCTTCCAGGCTGCTCACGAAGACCTGGGCGGAAAGCCTCAACTGCTCCTCGACTTCTTTCCGGCTGGTGATGTCCTCGACGATGCCGGCAATCCTGATGACATGCCCTTTCTCGTCTTTTACGGGGAAAGCCCTGTCGCGCACCCACCTGATCTCGCCGTCTTTTCTGATGATGCGGTAGGTTTCATCGTATTTGCCCTCGGCCATCCCGCCGATGGCCGCTATGACATGCACCCTGTCGTCGGGATGGATGGCGTCGAGGAGCGAATCGGGCGAGACGAGCGCATCGCGGCTCGTTCCCCATATTTTTTCGAAGGCAGGGCTGACGTACAGCAGCTTTTTCCGCTCGAAATCGGTCATCCAGAATATCTGGTCGATGTTTTCCGCAAGCTGCCTGAACTTTCCCTCGCTTTCGCCAAGGTCCTTGAGCGTGGCCGCAACCATCCTGGAATAGTCGTTGACCTGGCGCACACTGGCTTCGAGGCTGCCGGCGAGGGCATTGAACGCGCCGGCGATTTGTCCGATCTCGTCGCCCCTGACGATATCGACGCGCCTGGAGAGGTCGCCGTCCGCCTGCATCGCGCTCATGACTTCCTGCAGCGTTCCGACTGGGGCGGTGAAGGAGCGCAGCAAAAGTCCGATGAAGACGAAGAGCGTCGCCTGCAATCCGATCTGGCCGATCCAGAGGAAGGTGTTGACCTGATCGATTTGAGCCTGCCCATCGGACAGATCCATGATGATGCTGGCGGCGCCGTTTACGCTTCCGACCTCGACGTGATGGCACATCAGGCAGTTCGTGCCCCGGAAGTTTGTGCTCACGATGAAGGGGACGACGACCCGCAGCGAAGACTGGCGAAGATCGATTTTGCCGAAATAGGTTTTGCCCGATGCAAGGACTTTACGGTCGATGTCGTCTTGCGCCTGCTCTTCGGGAAGCCCCGTGCCGAACTGTCTTTTGACCTGATCCGCGCGGATGATCCTGAGGCTGGATATCCCTTTCGAGCTTCCCATTTTTCTGATGAACAGCACGCGATTGGCGGGATCCTGGATTTTTCCCGTCAGCATCAGCATGTTCATGCCGTTGATCACGCCATCCGCAGCTTCGATGGCGCGGCTTTCCGTCGATTGTCTCACCTGGTCTTCGAAATGGGCAAGAATCCAGTGCTGCGCGATCAGCAGGATGACGAGCACGCAACTCTGTATCAAGAGATGCATCTTGACCTGGATGCCCAATGAGCGCCACCAGCCCCTGATATTTGCTTGCGTAATCATGGTCGAATCTTGAAATGACCGGGGATAGTCATGGTGCCTCGGCGGAAATCGAATGTTCTAGTGGATTCTTTTGGGCGCCTTGCCTTTTCCGCGACGCTTTGTTATGGTTGATCCATGGCTAAAATCATTCTGCTGGCTGTCATCATTTTTATCGCTTATTCCCTCGTCAAGAATCGTACCCCGAAACAATCGGCTCGTGAAGAGGACATGGTCCGATGCGCCCATTGCGGCCTCTACCAGCCAAGGAGCGAGAGCGTCGCATCCGGCAGTCTGTTTTTCTGCTGCGATGAACATCGTCAATTGCATGTGCAATGAACCTGGTTAATCTGCTTGTCGTTCCGGATGGTCAGGCCTATCACGACGATTTGTTCTGGCGCCTACTTAATTATTTTAACATTTATCGCATCATTCTAGGCGGGCTTTTCCTGCTTGTCTTTTTTTTTCTTGGCGACAAACTTGTTTTCGGGATTACCAATCCGCTCCTCTTTCTTTTAGGCAGCGTGGCTTACCTGGGGCTCGGCATGGGGTTCATCGTGCCGATAGCCTTGCGCAAGCCCGATTTCAATGTCCAGTTGGCTTTTCAGGTCTGTCTCGACATCGTTTTCGTCGTGATGCTGATGCATGCGAGCGGCGGCATACAGAGCGGCATCGGGCTCCTGCTACTGGTTTCGCTGGCGGCATCGGGACTCATTCGGCAGGGACGGCTGATGCTGTTCTTCGCATCCCTGGCAAGCCTTTCGGTTCTGCTCGAACATTCCTATGACCTGTTTTACCTGGACACAGGAACCTCGCAGTATGCGCAGGCCGGCATGCTTTCCATCGGCTTTTTTGCGATGGGAGGCTTGATGCGCGTTCTGGCCCAGTCGAGCCGGGAGAGCGTCGAACTTGCCAGGAGGCGCGGGGCCGATCTTGCCAGCATGGCGCAGATCAACCATATGGTGATCCAGGACTTGCAGGACGGGATTCTTGTCGTGGATGCCGAGGGGAGAATACTGAGCTGGAATCTTCAGGCCGAAAGCCTCCTGGACATCGAGGGGAAATCGCTCCTGGGGGCGCTTCTGTCCAGGGTGACACCCAATCTCTTCATTCTCTGGCAATGCTGGCTGGACGGGCGCCTCGAAAATGGGGACCAGCTTGCATCCGCCCGGGGAAGGAAAATCCGCGTGCGTTTCGTCCCCGTCGACGAGAGCGGTTCTGTCATATTTCTGGAGGATTGGGACAGGATTCAGAATCAGGCGAGACAAATCAAGCTTGCGGCCCTTGGCAGGCTGACCGCCAATATTGCGCATGAAATCAGGAATCCGCTTTCCTCCATCACCTACGCGGCCGAGTTGCTGCTCGAAGATGCGAATCATGAGCCCGTGCAGTCCAGGCTGCTGAGCATCATCCTGGACAATTCGAAGCGGCTCGACAACATGATCCAGGATATATTGCGTTTCAACCGCAAAGACAGGGCCAATACCGAAATTTTCAGCCCGGATGAGTTCTTTCCGGCTTTCCTGGAGCAATTCTGCCAGATACACAAGGTGCCGCGCGAATGCTTTTCGCTCGAGATGTGCGCCGGGCGGTGTCTCGTTTTCGACAAGAGCCATTTGAATCAGGTGATGTGGAATCTTTGCCGCAATGCCTGGCATCATTCGAAAAAGGGCAAGGGGAGTATTTGCATCAGCGTCGGCGACGGGGTTAAGCCGGATGTCGTGGAAGTTGATATCATGGACGATGGCCGCGGTGTTCCGGAGCCTTTGCGTGCGCAGTTGTTCGAGCCTTTCTTCACGACTTCCGAAGGCGGAACCGGACTCGGGCTTTATATCGCGCGCGAAATCTCCGAAGTCAACGATGCCGCGCTGGATTATATCGATGACAGGGAAGGCGGTCATTTCAGAATCAGATGCAAGGGAGAGGGGAGTGAGTAAAAGGAAGGAGGCCGGCGGCGGCGTGCTGATCGTCGATGACGAGCCGGATATACTCGAACTTCTGGAGCTTGCCCTGTTCCGGATGGGGCTGGAGGTTTCGCGCGCGAAAAGCGTCAAGGGTGCGCTCGATTTGCTGGGCAGGCACCATTACGATCTTTGCCTGACGGATATGCGCCTGCCCGACGGGGAAGGGCTCGAGCTTGTCGAGCATATTGCAAAGCACTACCCTTCGCTGCCTGTTGCCGTCATCACCGCTCACGGCAGCCTCGACAATGCGATCGCCGCGCTCAAGGCGGGCGCGTTCGATTATCTTGCCAAACCCGTTTCTCTCGAGCAATTGCGCTCGCTCGTCAAGTCCGCTTTGACCCTGCCCAAGTCTGCCGCATTCGAGCCTGGGGGCTTGCTTGGAAACTCTCCTGCCATGGTGCAGGTGAGGGAAATGATAGAGAAGCTTGCGCGCAGCCAGGCTCCCGTTTACATCAGGGGGGAGTCCGGGAGCGGGAAGGAGCGCGCAGCAAGATCGATCCACGAGATGAGCGCAAGACGCGACAAACCTTTCGTTGCTGTCAATTGCGGCGCCATTCCGGAGAACCTCATGGAGAGCGAGTTCTTCGGCTACAGAAAGGGCGCGTTTACCGGGGCCGATCAGGATCAGGACGGTTTTTTCCAGGCAGCGGACGGCGGCACCCTGTTCCTCGACGAAGTGGCGGATTTGCCGCTTCTGATGCAGGTCAAGCTGCTGCGCGCCATTCAGGAAAAGAAGGTGAGGAAGCTCGGTTCATCGCAGGAAGAAGCGGTGAACGTGCGCATCATTTCCGCCACCCATCAAAGCCTTTCCGAATGCGTGGAGAAGGGGCGCCTGAGGCACGATCTGTATTACCGGCTCAATGTGATCGCGTTGAGAATGCCGCCGTTGCGGGAGATGCGCGAGGATATCCCGCTGCTCGCGCATGCGCTGCTCGATCGCATCAATCAGGGCATGAACCGTTGCGAAATCAGCGCTGAGGCACTTTCCGCCCTGTCGCAATACGGTTTTCCCGGAAACGTGCGCGAGCTCGAGAACATTCTGGAGCGCGCAGCCGCCTTGTGCTCGGAAAACCTGATTACCCCCGACGATCTTCAGCTCGAGCCGGGTGCAGGGGAGTCCTCCTCTCTCCAGGGAGAGCTCCCGTTGCAGGATTATCTCGACAGGATCGAGCGGGAGGCGATTCTGGATGCACTTGGCAAGACCCGCTTCAATCGCACCGCTGCGGCAAAACTTCTGGGCGTGACGTTCAGGGCGCTGCGCTACCGCATGGACAGGCTGGGGATCAAGTGACGGCTCTGGACGAAGCGGGCATCCTGCATGGCGCGCACTTCATTCCTTCTCCGAATTGCGACGAGCGCCCTGCCGGAATGGAGGTGGATCTCATCGTCATCCACAATATCAGCCTGCCGCCGGGGGAGTTCGGCGGAGGCGGGGTGATCGAGCTTTTCACCAACACCCTGGATGAGGCTGCGCATCCCTATTACGGTGCCCTCTCCGGCCTTAGGGTTTCGAGCCATTTTTTCATCAGGAGGACTGGCGTGATCGTCCAGTTCGTGCCCGTAGTCAGGCGCGCCTGGCATGCCGGGGTATCGAACTGGCGCGGACGCGAGAAATGCAACGATTTTTCGATCGGGATAGAACTCGAAGGGACGGATTTTTCGTCCTTTGACGATGAACAGTATGAGACGCTCGGGATGCTGACGCGCGCCATACTCGAAAAATACCCTCGCTGCGCAGCCGCCGGACATTCGGACATCGCCCCCGGCAGGAAGACGGACCCGGGGCCTTTTTTCGATTGGGACAGGTACAGGAACAGCTTCGGGGATTGGTCTCTATCTTCTTGATTTTGCCCCCCTTTTTTTGTCATAAAAATAGTGTTGCGCTTTGCCGGATAAGCTACTAGAATTAGTTTTTATTTGCTGGTAAAACACTACATATAGTGTTTTGCGCCGCATTAAAATAATATTTAAAATCAAATAAAACAGGAGATGTTGCCGTGCAGCTATCCACAGGAATCCCCGCTTCAATGTCCATGCCGCTGACTCATCCTTCAGGAAACCCGGACCCTCAGCATTCCCGTTACGAGCAATACAAGATCATCAGGCGCAACGGCGCCGTGGTCGGTTTCGAGCCGTCCAAAATCCTGGTTGCCCTAACCAAGGCATTCATCGCGGTCAACGGCGGGCAGGGTGCTGCGTCCGCCCGCATCCGTGAAGTTGTCGCGCAACTGACTGATAATGTCGTGGGCGCATTATTGCGGCGTCAACCCAACGGGGGGACATTTCATATCGAGGACATCCAGGATCAGGTCGAGCTTGCCCTGATGCGTTCCGGGGAACATGACGTGGCGCGGGCTTATGTGCTCTATCGCGAAGAGCGCGCCAGGGAGCGCGCGAAGAGCGGCGCGGGCGCTTCCCGTAATACGCTCCATGCGCTCGATGGCAAGGGTGGAAAGATTCCGCTCGACATCGAACATCTGAACGGCATGATCGGGTTCGCTTGCGATGGACTGGAAGTCGATTCCACCTGCATCGCCGAAGCCACCCTCAGGGACTTGTACGACGGCGTGCCCATGGGCGAAGTGCTCAAATCCGCCATCCTCTCCGCCCGTGTGCTGATCGAGAGGGAGCCTGCCTACGATTTCGTGACGGCGCGCCTTCTGCTCTCCACCATCAGGAGCGAAGTGCTGGGTGAGGACGTGTCTCAGGAGGCGATGAAGGCACGCTATGCCGAATATTTCCCTGATTTCGTCAGGAAAGGGGTGGGCGCCGAATTGCTCGACGAGCGCCTGCTCCAGTTCGACCTTCCCCGTCTTGGCGCCGCGCTCGATGCGGATCTCGACCTCAAATTCCGCTATATCGGCCTGCAGACCCTGTATGACCGGTATTTCCTGCATATTCAGGATACGCGCATCGAGCTTCCTCAGGCTTTCTTCATGCGTGTCGCGATGGGGCTTGCGATCAATGAGGTCGACCGCGAGGGGCGCGCAATCGAATTCTACAAGCTCCTTTCGAGCTTTGATTTCATGAGTTCCACTCCGACCCTCTTCAATTCCGGATCGAGGCGCTCCCAGCTTTCCTCCTGTTATCTCACCACGGTGAACGATGATCTCGATGCGATCTACGAGGCAATCAAGGAAAATGCGCTGCTCTCCAAGTTCGCCGGGGGCTTGGGCAACGACTGGACCCGCGTGCGGGCCATGGGCTCCCGCATCAAGGGCACGAACGGCAAATCCCAGGGCGTGGTGCCCTTCCTCAAGGTGGTGAATGACACGGCTGTCGCGGTCAACCAGGGCGGCAAACGCAAGGGTGCGGTCTGCGCCTACCTCGAAACCTGGCATCTCGACATAGAGGAATTCCTGGAATTGCGTAAGAACACGGGGGACGACAGGCGTCGCACGCACGACATGAATACCGCGAACTGGATTCCGGACCTCTTCATGAGACGCGTGATGGAGGGCGGGGAATGGACGCTGTTTTCCCCGTCCGACGTACCCGATCTGCACGACAAGTTCGGGCGCGCTTTCGAGCAGGCCTATGTCGCCTATGAAGAAGACGCGGCGCAGGGGCGGATCAGGTTATTCAAGAAAATCCCCGCGCAGCAGCTTTGGCGCAGGATGCTGACCATGCTCTTCGAGACCGGACATCCCTGGATCACCTTCAAGGATGCCTGCAATATCCGCTCTCCGCAGCAGCATGTAGGGGTGGTCCACAGTTCGAACCTCTGCACGGAGATCATGCTCAACACGAGCGAAGACGAGATCGCCGTGTGCAATCTCGGTTCGGTCAACCTTGCGGCGCATATCGGCCCGAATGGCGGGATCGATTTCGACAAGCTGAGAAAGACGATTTCCACCGCGATGCGCATGCTGGACAACGTGATCGACATCAATTATTACGCGGTCAAGAAAGCGCGGAACGCGAATCTCAAGCATCGCCCGGTGGGACTCGGCATCATGGGTTTCCAGGATTGCCTGCACAGTTTGAGGATTCCCTATGCATCGGATGCCGCGATCGAATTCGCCGATCGTTCCATGGAAGCGGTGGCTTACTGCGCTTACTGGGCTTCCACGGAGCTTGCCGAGGAGCGCGGTCGCTACAGCACTTTCAAGGGCAGTCTGTGGGATCGCGGCATACTGCCCCAGGATTCGCTCAAGCTGCTGAATGAGGAGCGCGGCGGCCATGTGGAAGTCGATGCTTCGTCGACGCTCGACTGGGATGCATTGCGCGCAAGGATCGCACAATACGGCATGAGGAACTCGAACTGCATAGCGATCGCTCCGACTGCGACGATCTCCAACATCGTGGGGGTTTCGGCGAGCATCGAGCCCACCTACCAGAACGTTTACGTGAAATCCAACCTTTCGGGCGAATTCACCATCACCAACGAGATTCTGGTGAGGGATTTGAAAGCGCTCGGGCTGTGGGACGAAGTCATGATCGCGGACCTCAAGTATTTTGACGGCAGCCTCTCGAAAATAGACAGGATTCCGCAGGACATCAGGAATCTTTACGCGACCGCATTCGAAGTCGAACCCGTGTGGCTGGTCGAAGCCGCTTCGCGCCGCCAGAAATGGATAGACCAGGGGCAGTCGCTCAACATCTACATGGCGGGGGCTTCGGGGAGAAAGCTGGACGAGACCTATAAACTCGCATGGGTGCGGGGACTCAAGACCACGTATTACCTACGCACGCTGGGGGCGACTTCCGCCGAGAAATCGACGACAAGCGCCGGTTCGCTCAATGCGGTGAAGATCGAGGCGGAGGAGACGAAATTCTGCTCCATAGACAATCCCGAATGCGAGGCATGTCAATGAGAGCTGCAATCAGGAATGCGCTCGACATGGCCGGGATTTCGGCGGAGGCTGACTTGTGTAGCCAGTCAAGCCCGAAGGGCGGGGAACCACAATGCGAGGCGTGCCGGTAATGGCCAGCCAATAAGAAAAGGATAAAATATGCTCAGTTTCGAAGAAATGCGCCAGCCGGTCATGCGCGCGATGGCGCAACAGGACGAAGTCGACATTTCCATGCGCCGCGTCTCAGTGGAGGACAAACGCATCATCAACTGCAAGGCCGACGTCAACCAGCTCGTTCCCTTCAAGTATAAGTGGGCCTGGGAGAAGTATCTTGCCGCCTGCGCGAACCACTGGATGCCGCAGGAAGTGAACATGAACCGCGACATCGCGTTGTGGAAAGACCCCAACGGCCTGACCGAGGACGAGCGCCTCATCATCAGGCGCAACCTCGGCTTTTTCACGACAGCCGACAGCCTCGCCGCGAACAACATCGTGCTCGGCACCTACCGCCACATCAGCAACCCGGAATGCCGCCAGTACCTTTTGCGCCAGGCCTTCGAGGAGGCGATCCACACCCATGCCTACCAGTACATCGTGGAAAGCCTGGGTCTCGACGAGGGCGAAATCTTCAACATGTACCACGAGGTGAAGTCGATACGCGAGAAGGACGAGTTTTTGCTGCCCTTCATCGACACTTTGACCAACCCCGAGTTCAAAACGGGAACGCCCGAGAGCGACCAGAAGCTCCTGAAAAGCCTGATTGTTTTTGCCTGCATAATGGAGGGGCTGTTCTTCTACGTGGGGTTCACCCAGATACTTGCCCTCGGTCGGCGCAACAAGATGACGGGCGCAGCCGAGCAGTACCAGTACATATTGCGGGACGAGTCGATGCACTGCAACTTCGGCATCGATGTGATCAACCAGATCAAGCTGGAGAACCCGCATCTCTGGACGCCGGCTTTCCGCGAGGAAATCAGGGTATTGATGCAGAAGGGCGTGGACCTCGAATACCGCTATGCCGAGGACACCATGCCGCGCGGCGTGATCGGGTTGAACGCCCCGATGTTCAAGGAATACCTGCGCTACATCGCGAACCGCCGCTGCCAGCAGATCGGGCTGGATGCGCTCTACCCGAACGCAGCCAACCCCTTCCCGTGGATGTCGGAAATGATCGATCTGAAGAAGGAAAAAAACTTTTTCGAAACCAGAGTCACCGAGTACCAAACCGGCGGCGCACTTTCCTGGGACTGAAAAATGGGCGCGCAAGCGCCCTTTCGAGGAACCTCGGGGCGAAGGGCAACACGCCGTAGCGAGATTTTTCAGTGAAGCAGGCGATAGGGATCCATCGTCACCGACTCGACCTTCGATCCGATCAGGATCACTTCTCCTTCCAGGCGCCGGTCGCCCGTGTCGCTGAATTCGAACTTGTAGGTTCGGTGCAGCGCGAGGCGTCCCGAACTGTGCCGCCGCAGCCTGAGCGAAACGCTCGCCACCGTGTCGTCGAGAAACTGGACATCCGCATCGACGCAGGCGCGCTTTCCGGCAGCCTTCGCAAGTTCGATAGTGCCCAGGCTGTAGAACCAGAACCAAATGAGCGCCGCCAGAAAGAAGAGGAGAAGATATTCCATTGTTTTCGGATTTTAACATGGGACCCTCTCGGGGTTTTGCAGTTTCGAAATCGAGGGTTCTTGAAAAATCAGCCCCGATCCATTTCCGCAGGAGGGTTGGCCCATGGGCCAACCCCAATGTCTCGGGTTTTTGATGCAGGTTCAGCCCTTGGAGATGGCATCCCCCAGTTCCGCATTCGTCATCGCCTTGCCGTCGATGCTCCACGCACCGTCGACCGCATGCACTACATTGAACCAGATCTGATTTTTCTGCAGCTTGCCGCCGGATGCTTCATGCACGATGTTGGTCGCTTCTTCGGCATATCCAATCTGGATTTCGCGCGTGGCAAATGCAAACGATGGGGTTTTCCACTCGACCCACGCGCCTGATAGTTCCTTTCCGCCCGTAAAAGTCCTTCCCTTGGGCATGACATGGACTTGACCCGTGATGGTGGGGATCATCACTTTATTTCCGGTCAAGCCATGCCATTTCAGCATGGCATCCGTCAGTTTGGCGACAACCTGTTGTTCGGCGCCTTGCGGCAAAGCATCTTCGGTAAACGTAAAAGTCAGCGGCATTTCATATCTCCTTAATTTGAGGGCTTCTCGAACGGTAATTTATGTAACGACCGTTATGCATAATTACATAACGATCGTGATACTGTCAACGGTTGTCGGGGCTGAAATCTGGAAAGTCGATGCAGGTTTGACTATCATGTAATGTCGATGGGAGGAATGCCATGAAAAAAATCTTTTTGTGTTTCCTGTTTTTCGTGACTCTTTCCAGCCTTTCCGGCTGCGGTTACAACACGATCCAGTTGACCGACGAGCAGACCAAGACGGCATGGGCCGAAGTGCTCAACCAGTATCAGAGGCGGGCCGATCTTGTCCCTAACCTCGTCAGCACGGTCAAGGGTTATGCTTCCCACGAAAAGGAAGTGCTCGAGCAGGTGGCGCAGGCGCGGGCGCAAGTGGGCGCCGTCAAGGTCACGCCCGAGCTCGTCGACGACGAGCAGGCTTTTGCCCGTTTCCAGGCTGCCCAGGCCAGCATGACATCGGCGCTATCGCG
The DNA here is from genome assembly GCA_019753155.1 of Burkholderiales bacterium. Taxonomy (GTDB): domain Bacteria; phylum Pseudomonadota; class Gammaproteobacteria; order Burkholderiales; family JABEVD01; genus JABEVD01. The sequence continues at coordinate 33,537 of JAIELG010000008.1, read as the reverse complement.
CCTGATCGCGGTTTCTGAAAATTATCCACAGCTCAAGGCGGACGCCAACTTCAGGGATTTGCAGGCTCAGCTCGAAGGCACGGAGAACCGGATTGCCGTGGCGAGGAACCGCTACATCAAGTCCGTCCAGGATTACAATTATGCAGTTCGGCGCTTTCCCAGTAATCTGACTGCGATGGCTTTCAGTTATAAAGTGAAGCCCAATTTTTCGGTTGAAAACGAAAAGTCGATTTCTGCGGCGCCTAAAGTCGATTTCGGCAAGTAATGCCAAAACTCCTCTTCGCCGCGCTTTTCGTTTTCGGGTTGGCTCATGCCGAAGTGCGGGTTCCTGCCCTGAATGAGCCTGTCACGGATCTCACTGCGACATTGAGCGGATCCGAGAAGGCGGCGCTCGAACGAAAGCTCATCGCCTTCGAGAAGAAAAAGGGAAGCCAGATCGGCGTCCTGATCGTTCCGAGCACGAAACCGGAAGAAATCGAGCAGTACGGCATACGTGTTGCCGAAGCCTGGAAGCTCGGGCGCAGGAATGTGGACGACGGTGCGATCCTGATCGTCGCCAAAGACGACCGAACCTTGAGGATCGAGGTGGGATACGGGCTGGAAGGGGTGCTGAACGACGCGACAGCAAAAAGGATCATCAGCGAAATCATCATCCCCCGATTCAAAACTGGGGACTTTTACGGCGGGATCGATGCCGGCATGGAAAGCATGATGTCCGTTATCGAAGGAGAAAAGCTCCCGGAGCCACGGGCCGAAAAGCGCAGCGACTGGGGAGCCTTCATCCCGATTTTTTTCATGGCAGCGCTTTTTCTGGGCGGCATCCTGCGCGCCATTGCAGGCCGGCTTCCGGGCGCCCTGATAACGGGCGGGATACTGGGCTTGTTTGCATGGGTCATGGCGGGGACGCTCATCGTCTCGATCTTCGTCGGTTTTCTGGCCTTCCTGTTCACCTTGATGGGGATACGCGGATTTTATGGCGGAGGATTCGGCGGGTTTGGCGGCGGTGGCGGATTCAGTGGCGGCGGTGGCGGATTCGGCGGAGGAGGCGCTTCGGGAAGATGGTGAATATCCTGCGCATATTCAGGCACCTGATGGCGACGAAAAGCCAGGTCAGGCGGGCTTTCCCGGAAAAAGCCCTGCTTTCGATCGAAGCCGCGATTTCCGAGATGGAAGCGATGCACGACGGGCAGATCCGTTTTGCCGTCGAGCATGCGCTCGATATCGGGCCGCTCCTGCGCGGGCAGAATGCGCATGAGCGCGCAATCGAAGTGTTCTCCATGCTAAAGGTATGGGATACTGAGCATAACAACGGGGTGCTGATTTATCTGCTGTGGGCCGACAGGGGCGTCGAAATCGTGGCCGACCGGGGAATTCATGCGAGATTCGGCGCGAGTGGCTGGGAAAATATCTGCCGCGAGATGGAAGCCTGCTTCAGGGAGGGACGGTTCGAGGCCGGCATCGCAGGCGGTATCCATGCCGTGGGCTCGGTGCTTCAGTTGCATTTTCCTGCGATGGCAGGACCTGACGAGCTTTCCAACAAGCCGGTATTGTTTTGAACTTTTATAATGGACTGGCTGCTGTATGCGCTTCTGAGCGCTTTTTCCCTTGCATCGGCGGATGCCTTCACCAAGTGGCGCCTTTCGGATTATTCCATGGACGATCTGATGTTCCTGAGGTTCGCCGTCCCTGGAATATTGCTTGCCCCCATACTTTTCTTCCATCCTCTGCCCCATGTCCCGCCTGTTTTCTGGGGCTGGGTTTTTTGCGCCGTGCCCTTGGAGATCGCGGCGATGCTGTTTTACATGCGCGCGATCCGGGCTTCTCCCCTGTACCTCACGATGCCCTATCTGGCCTTCACGCCGGCATTTTCCGCGCTGGCCGGCTATGTCCTGCTCGGGGAGAAAATCGCGTCGACAGGTCTTGCCGGAATCGCGCTGATAACGCTGGGGGCATTCCTGCTCAACATCAGGCATATGGGGAAAGGCATTTTCGAGCCGTTTCGCGCCATTCTGGATGAGCCGGGCAGCAGGTGGATGCTGCTGGTTTCGGTCATCTACGGTCTCACTTCCGTGATGGGAAAAGGCGCGCTGAAATATTGCCCGCCGCTTGCCTTCGGGGCATTGTATTATCTTGTGCTCGGCATCGTGTCGATCCTGTTCTTTTCACGCCCTTCCGTAAGAACCCTGTCCGGTCGCCCAATATGGGCCCTGGCAGTCGGGGCCATGGTTTCGGTCATGGTCGTTTCGCACTTCATGGCGCTTGACCTGTCGCAAGTCGCCTACATGATCGCCGTCAAAAGGACGAGCCTGCTTTTCGGGATAGCGTATGGCGCCATCCTGTTCAGGGAGCGGGGCTTCAGGATGCATTTCCTCGCGGGTCTGATCATGATATCCGGGGTGGCATTGGTCTCTTTCCGATAACAGGGATACAATCTCCAGCCATGACGACCGATGAGGAATACATGCGCCTTGCACTGGCGCTCGCGCAGAAAGCCATGTCCATGGGGGAAGTGCCGGTGGGGGCGATTGTCGTCCTGGATGGGCAAATCGTGGGGGAGGGATGCAATCGCCCCATCTCCTCGAATGATCCCACGGCCCATGCGGAAATCGAGGCCATGAGGGATGCGGCAAGGCGGGTCGGGAATTACAGGCTGGTGGGCTGCTCGCTTTTCGTGACGCTCGAACCCTGCCTGATGTGCGCGGGCGCGATCCAGCACGCTAGGATTTCACGCCTGATTTATGGCGCATCCGACCCTAAAACAGGAGCCTGCGGCAGCGTTCTGGATGTTTTTTCGGATTCACGGCTCAACCATCATGCCACGCTGAGTTCGAACATCCTGAAAGAGGAATGCGGCGAAATCCTGAAACAGTTTTTTTCGGAAAAGAGACGGAAAGCGTGAGAATAAGGATAGGCATAGAGTCGCAAACTCTGAGATTGCTGGGGAAGGATTGCGAAGTGCTGAGGGAATACCCGGTTTCGACTTCGAAAAACGGGGTTGGGGAAAAGATGGGCAGCTTCATGACCCCGAGGGGACGTCATGTGATCAGGGCGAAAATCGGGGCGGACATGCCCGTCAATACTGTTTTCGTGAAAAGGCGGCCCACAGGCGAAATCTATTCTACGGAGCTTGGCGAGAGATTCCCCGGGCGGGACTGGATTTTGAGCCGAATACTCTGGCTTTCAGGAAAGGAGCCTGGCTTCAACAGGCATGGGGACGTCGACACGATGCGCCGCTACATCTACATCCATGGCTCCCCTGACAGCGCCGAGATGGGGAAACCGGGTTCGATAGGCTGCATCAGGATGCATAACGCTGATTTGCTCGATCTTTTCGAAAGGGTGGATGCCGGTACCGAAGTCGAGATTCTGGAGTTCGTCTGAAACGTTCTCGCAGCAACTTTCGAGCTGGAATTCCTTTCATCGCCGCAAGGCGCATGGATATCCGGGAAATCCTGATCGGGCATTCCATGGAATTCGGCTTTCTGCTGTTTTTCGTCTGGCTGGATGAGCGCTTCCCCGGCTCTTTCGAAGCAGCCTGAAAGGCCCTGCGGCTGTCCGATAGCGGATCAATTCGTTCTCGGGCGGAAGAACTGGCGAAGAAGCTGGGTTGAATATGATCTTGTATGCATATTGCTTTTCATCCATAACGAAATATGAGTTGGACTGTTGTTTTTCACGATGAGTTTGATCTGGAGTTCATGCAACTGCCCGACACGGGTGCCGCGCCATATTCAGGATGATTTTCGACTTTAGCTATAGTGACGTTACCGCGTCACGAAATATTGATCCCATTCCGTGGTATCGATTTCCAGTGTTTTGACAATCGCATCGTCGGCCTCGATGATAAGTCTTTCCAGCATTTCCCTTTTCGTTACGCCGTAACGATTCGCCATCGAGCGCGAAGCTTGCTTTCGATGACCTGCCCTCCCCTAGCCAAGCGAATTGAATTCACCAGGAAAAATGGCGGATTGAGCTACTAGAAGTGCATCAATCTTGAAGCCATGAAAAGAGAATGGCACGAAACTGGCACAGACAAAGGAAACAACAATTCGGGGTAAAAAGAGCAATCATTTTGGCACAATTCTGGCACAGTTGCAGTGTGCCAGAATGATTTTTCTGATGATTTTGTTGGCCTTGTCGGCAAGAAAAAACACGTCAATCTGTTGAATTCACTGGCTTTATCTGGTGCCGGCAATAGGAATCGAACCCACGACCTTCTGATTACAAATCAGCTGCTCTACCGTCTGAGCTATGCCGGCGAATGAGGGATTATATAAGCTGGGAAGATGGCGGGCAATCGATCACTTGACGATGTGGAGGCGCGGCTTGCCGCCGACAGGAGGAGGCTCGTCTTCAGGCAGCGGTTCGCCTTCTTCCTCGACCTGGAAAAAGAGTCCTTCTCCGCTTTCCTTGGAGAATATTCCGGCGACGCGCGAGATGGGGATCAGGATTTCGCGGGGGACGCCTCCGAAACGGGCCGAGAACTGGATCGAGTCGTTGCCGAGCACGAGCGCCTTGGTCGCACCGGCCGATATGTTGAGGACGATCTCCCCGTTCTTGACGAATTCCAGCGGCACACGCGTCCTTGCATCGATTTTCACCGAAAGGTAGGGCGTCTGACCACAGTCGGAACACCATTCATATATTGCCCGAATGAGATAAGGCTTGGTGGATGCCCCACTCACTTGCGCATGACCTTTTCTGAGGCTGTCAGAGCGCTGATGAATGCGGGCCTGCTGAAGATTCTTTCCGCATATTTCAGGATGGGCGCAGCCTGCTTGCCGAGCTGGATGCCGTAATAATCGAGCCGCCACAGGAGCGGGGCGAGCGCGACATCCAGCATCGAGAACTCATCGCCCAGGATATATTTCTGACGGGCGAAAACAGGCGAAATCTGTGTCAGGCTGTCCCGGATGGCGACCCTGGATTTTTCGGCGGATTTCTGGCTGCCGTGCTCGATTTCATCCACATGCACGAAAAGCTCCTTCTCGAACCTGAAAAGGAAGAGTCTCGCCCTCGCCCTCATGATCGGGTCTGCCGGCATCAACTGCGGATGGGGGAAGCGGTCGTCGATGTATTCGTTGATGATGTTGGATTCGTACAGGATCAGATCGCGTTCGACCAGTACGGGAACCTGATTGTAGGGGTTCATGACCGCCAGATCTTCCGGCTTGTTGTAAAGATCGACGTCGATGATCTGGAAATCCATGTCCTTTTCATACAGCACGATGCGGCATCGTTGACTGAAAGGGCAGGACGTGCCCGAATACAGTGTCATCATATCCGTAATTTCCCGATAAAATGACATTTTAAACCATTTTCAACTCAAATTTAAATCCCTATGTCATAAGTTTATGTATATAAAATGGAAACTGTCAAATCGGGTTGTCGCAGTCGATGAATTCGTGCTCCAGGGCGAAAGCCGCAGCAAGGTGTTCGCCGAGGGCTTCGATGCCGTAGCGCTCGGTCGCATGGTGTCCTGCGCAGATGTAGGCGATATTCGATTCCATGGCTTCATGCACGGTCTGCTCGGAGATTTCTCCCGAGAGATAGGCGTCCGCTCCGAGCGCCGCAGCTTCCAGCAAAAGCCCTTGGGCCGCGCCGCTGCACCAGGCTATTTTCCTGACGAAGCTTCCTCCGAAAATGGAGGGTTTCCTGCCCAGTTCCCGCTCTATCGTGCTCCCGATTTCTTCTATCGGGGCCGGATGTTCGATTTCACCCATCATCGCAATACCTTGGTCGCCAAAGCGCGATTTCATGGCGAAACCGAGTTTTGCGCCCAGCCTTGCATTGTTGCCCAAGTCAGGGTGGCTATCCAGCGGCAGATGGTAGGCGAAAAGGCTCATCCCGTTTTCGATGAGGAAGGCGATGCGCTTTTTCTTGATGCCCGTGATTCTCGCATCCTCGTTGCGCCAGAAATAGCCGTGGTGGACGAAGACGGCATCCGCCCCGCAATCCTTCGCTTTTTCCAGGAACAGCAGCGATGCGCTCACGCCTGTTGCGATTTTTCCTATATCCCGCGAGCCTTCCACCTGCAAGCCGTTCGGGCAATAATCCCGGAATCGGTCTATCTCAAGCAAACGTCCGGTATAATCTTCCAATTCTTTGTGAAACATAAGGATCCTCGGTCATGCGCAGGCTTTGGCTTATTTTTGCACAAACGGCGACCATCAGTCTCGCAATATTGTTTGTTGTCTCTACACTGAAGTCCGATCTTCTCCCTTGGGGCGGGCACGGCGCGATTGCGACGATACGCGAGGCTGCGACCGGGCAGGCCGGGAAAATGAGCGGTTTCAGCGCAGCCGCGGGGAAGGCGACGCCTTCAGTCGTCAACATCTTCACCAGCAAGAAAGCGCCCGGAAATCCCCTGACGGACGATCCCTTCTTCAGGCGATTTTTCGGCGAACCAGGGCAGAACGATGAAACCAGGCGGAGCGTCAGTCTCGGTTCGGGCGTTATCGTGAGTCCCGAGGGATTTATCCTGACCAATCACCATGTCATTGCCTCTGCCGATGAAATCGAGGTGGCCCTCTCGGATGGCAGGAAGTCGCTTGCCAGGATCGTCGGTTCAGATCCCGAATCCGATCTTGCCGTGCTCAAGGTCGATTTCGGCAACCTCACGCCTGTTACCTTCGGTCATTCCGAAAACATCCGGGTGGGGGATGTCGTGCTCGCCATAGGCAATCCTTTCGGAGTGGGCGAGACGGTCACGATGGGTATCGTCAGCGCGCTGGGGAGGAGCCATCTCGGGATCAATACTTACGAAAACTTCATCCAGACCGATGCCGCGATCAATCCCGGCAACTCCGGCGGCGCATTGGTGGATGCGAGCGGCAACCTGGTCGGGATCAATACCGCGATTTATTCGCAAAGCGGCGGCTCATTGGGGATCGGTTTCGCCATACCGGTGAGCCTTGCCAGGAGCGTCATGGAACAGATCATGGCGAAGGGTGTCGTCACGCGCGGCTGGATCGGCGTCGAAGTGCAGGACATCAGTCCCGAGCTTGCCGACTCGTTCAGGTTGTCCGATACCAGAGGGGCGCTGATTGCAGGCGTATTCAGGGGAGGGCCGGCATCCCTCGCGGGGGTGAAGCCTGGGGATATCCTGCTCGAACTCGATGGCAGGCATGTCGACGACTCTTCCTCGATGCTGAACCAGATTGCGGGACTCGAGCCTGGAAAAACCGCTGCATTGAAGATCCTTAGGGGCGGGCGCGAAATGCAGGTCAATGTCACGGTAGGCAAACGGCCCAAAGCAAGAAATGACTGATGCTGACCGACACGCATTGCCATCTCGACGCGGCTGAATTCGATTCCGACAGGGGTGACGTGGTTTCCCGTGCGCGCGATGCGGGGGTCGGAAAATTCGTGGTTCCCGCAGTGGAGCGCAAGGGTTTTGGCAAGGTGCTTGAAATTTGCGGACGCTATCCCGGTTGTTACCCCGCGCTTGGAATCCATCCGATGTATGTGGAGGACGCTTGTCCCGGTGATATCGATGTCCTGCATTCGAGGGCGGGCGAGGCTGTTGCCGTGGGCGAGATCGGACTCGATTTCTTCGTCGAGGGTTATGACAGGGGGAAGCAGTTGTCCTATTTCGAATCGCAACTGAGACTGGCTCAGGAATTCGACCTGCCTGTGCTTCTGCATATCCGCCGCGCCCAGGATGCCGTGCTTTCCTGTTTGCGGAAAACCCGAGTGAAAGGCGGAATCGCCCATGCTTTCAATGGCAGCCTTCAACAGGCGCAGGAATTCATCAAGCTCGGCTTCAAGCTCGGGTTCGGCGGGGCGATGACCTACGATCGCGCATCCAGAATCCGTTTCCTCGCCGGGAACCTGCCGCTCGAAGCGATAGTCCTGGAGACCGACGCTCCGGACATGCCCCCTGCCTTCATAGGCAAGGCGAGAAACAGCCCTGAATATTTGCCAAAAATAGCGGAAGTTATTGCACAATTAAGGAAGATATCTGTAAATGAAATCATGATTGCAACAACTGCGAATGCCGTTGAAATACTGGAACTGGAATGAATCAATTCGAAAGAACGCGCATCCTCATCAAGGAAGAGGGGGTCGAGAAACTTGCGGGAAAACATGTTTTTCTGGCAGGCCTCGGCGGCGTCGGCTCGTATTGCGCCGAAGCGCTCGCCAGAGGCGGGATAGGGCGCCTGACGCTGCTGGATCACGATATCGTCGCAATCAGCAACATCAACAGGCAGCTTCCCGCCCTGTTGTCGACCGTGGGCCAGTCCAAGGCCGAATTGATGCAGGCGAGAATAGCGGACATCAATCCTGAATGCCGCGTCATTATCAGGCGCGAATTCCTGACAGTGGAAAATGTGAACGAAATCGTGCCTTTCGATGCGGACTACGTGATCGATGCGATCGATTCTCTCAACTGCAAGGTTGCGCTCGTTGCCGAGAGCGTCAAGAGGGGATTGAAGGTTGCATCGAGCATGGGGGCCGGAAACAAGCTCGATCCTTCCCGGATCAGGCTCGCCGATATCGCCGGAACCCGCATTTGCCCGCTTGCCAGCCAGATGAGGAAGCGGCTGAGAAAGCGCGGGATCGCGTCTGGGGTGCTGACCGTTTTTACGGACGAACCCCCGCGCGCGCCGCTCCCTCCAGAGCCCGTCTCCGGTCGAGGCCGCCCTAGGGCAGTGAACGGCACGATCAGTTACATGCCGCCGCTCTTCGGCTTCATGCTGGCGGGCGCGGTGATCAAGGAACTTCTGGAAGCGTGAAAAGGGCTATGGATTCCACGTGGGAAGTATGCGGGAACATGTTGACCGCCCCCGCCGCCTGCAGATCGTATCCTTTGGAATTGACCAGCGTATTGGCATCCCTTGCGAGAGTTGCCGGGTCGCATGAGACATAAACTATCCTCGACGGCGGGTTTTTCCCTATAGCCTCGACCACTTCGGCAGCCCCGGCCCTGGGCGGGTCGATCAGCATCTTGTCGAAGCGGCCCAGCGCGTCGAACCGCTGTGCATCCATCCTGAAGAGATCGGCTTCGATGAAGTTCGCATTCTTTATGCCGTTTTTTGCTGCATTTTCCTGGGCCCTCCTGACCAGGGATGCGCTTCCTTCGATCCCGACGACCTGGGCGCCTGATTTTGCGATGGGCAGGGTGAAATTTCCGAGGCCGCAGAACAGATCGGCTATCCTGTCATGGTGGGATGGGCGGAGCAGCGATATCGCCCGCCTCACCAGGGCGCGGTTGATTGCGAAATTGACCTGTGTGAAATCCGATGGCTGAAAGGGCATGCTTATCCCGAATTCCGGAAGCGCGTAGTGGAGCGGTCCGGACTCGGCGGGATGGAATGGGTAGATGGAATCGACCCCCTTGGGCTGCAAAAAGATTCGGATGGAATGCCTGATCGAGAATTCCCTGAGCGCGGCTTCGTCGGCGTCGTTCAGGGCTTCCAGTATCCTGAATACCAACAAATCCGCATCCTCCCCGACGGCGATTTCGACCTGGGGAAGGCGGGATTTGATGGAAAATCCGCCTATGAGCGCTTTCAGTGACGGGATCAGTTGCGAGATTCGACGGGGCAGAACCTTGCAACTGTCCATGTCGGTGACATAACGGGTGCGCTTTTCGTTGAAGCCGACGAGGAGTTTTTTTTTCTTTTCCACGTAACGCACGGAGAGCCTCGCGCGGTGCCGGTATTCCCAGTATGGGCCGTGGATCGCGGGCAGGATGACGCCGGGTTTTACCCGCCCGATATGCCACAAGGCGTCTTCGAGCACGCGCTGTTTCGCCGCGACCTGGGACGCTGCATCGAGATGCTGCATGCTGCAGCCGCCGCAGATGCCGAAATACGCGCATTTCGGAGTGGCCCTGTGGGGGCTTTCCCTGATGAGTTTCGATATGTTGGCGAATTCGACCTTGGGTTTCTTCTTGAAGACGGAATAGTCCACGATTTCGCCGGGAAGCGCGCCTTCCACGAAAACGGCTTTTCCTGCGCAATGCGCAACGCCCCTGCCTTCATGGTCCAGGGATTCTATCTTGATCGAACTCATCGATGCTTCCTGTGGTTGTTTTAGGGATATCTGCGCTGTCCCAATGCATGATCGCCCATTTCCAGAACGAGGCGATGTCCGCATCCAGAAGCTCGTCGGGCGGGGCCTGTCCCAGAAATTTAAGCGCATTGAAAAGTACCGGTATTCCCGGCTCCACGGCTTGGGCGAGCGTCTGCTTGGAGAGTTTTTCGCCTTTGGCATTCACCGCGACCGGCAGGTGGGAATAGGCGGGCGTTGCGTGGCCCAGAAGCCGCTGAAGGTAGACCTGCCTCGGCGTGGAATCGAGCAGGTCCGCTCCCCGCACGACATGCGTCACATTCTGTTCCATGTCGTCGACCACGACCGCAAGCTGGTAGGCGAAAAATCCGTCGGCCCGGAACAGGACGAAGTCGCCCACATCCTTTTCCAGGTTCTGCCCGAATTCGCCCTGTATGGCATCGACAAACGAAATGGTTTCGTTGCCGACCCTGACCCGGATTGTCCGGGCCGCTCCCCTCGCGCCGTTTCTGCAGGTGCCGGGGTAGATTTCCCCGGTGTCGCGCCGCGAGCAGGAACAGGGATAGGTCGTGCCTGCCAGGCTCGCCAAAGCTTCCCCGTAAATCGATTTACGCCTGCTTTGCCGGGTGATCTCGCCATCCCATTCCATCCCGAGCGCTTCCAGCGTATAGGGAATACGGGAGATGGCATCCGCTTCGGTCCTGGCTTCGTCGATATCCTCCATCCTGACCAGCCATTTGCCGCCGTTCGCCCTGGCGTCGAGAAAACTTCCTGCCGCCGCGACGATGGAGCCGAAATGGAGCGGTCCTGTCGGGGAAGGGGCGAATCGCCCGCAATACTGTTTCGAATGTGACATGCTCTCTGGTCTTTCCATGCGGGGTCATGGCGCCTGTTCCGGCATGTCGGGCACGAATTTGGCGAGGAAAATGCCGAGCTCGTAGAGCAGCCAGAGCGGTAGCGCGAGCATGGTTTGCGAGACGACGTCGGGGGGGGTGAATATCGCGCCCAGAATGAACGCCCCGACGATCATGTAGGGGCGCATTTCCTTCAGTTTTGCGACGCTGACGAATCCCATCCTGACGAGGATGATGACGATGATCGGAACTTCGAAGGTGACGCCGAACGCCATGAACAGGGTGAGAACGAAATCGAGGTATTTTCCGATGTCCGTCATCATCGACACGCCTTCGGGGGTGACTTTCGATATGAAGCCGAAAACGACCGGAAATACGAGGAAATAGGCGAAAGACATGCCGCAGACGAAGAGGAAGGTGCTTCCGACGATCAGGGGGGCGACCAGCTTCTTTTCGTGGGCATACAGCCCCGGCGCCACGAATGCCCAAAGCTGGTAGAGGGTGTGGGGGAGCGTGACGAGAAATGCGGCCATGATTGCGATTTTCATCGGCACGAGAAACGGGGTGGTGACTTCGGTTGCGATCATGCTTCCCCCTTTGGGCAGGTGGGCGAGCAGGGGGTGGGCGAGAAAAGTGTACAGATCCCTCGCCCAGGGAGCGAGGCAGAGAAAAACGATCACGATCGCGATGAAGATCCGCAGCAGGCGGGTCCTGAGTTCGATCAGGTGGGAGATGAGGCTTTCCTGAGTGCTCATTTTTCGCCGAAATCGATCCTGAGCTGCCTGGGGTCTTCCTGTTCCTCGGGCGGCTTGTTCACGTTCTCGAACTCGCCGTGCAGGGTGTTTTCGGCTTCCCTGAATTTCTTTTCATATTCGAAAGCCCTGGTTTTCAGGGATGCCTCGAGCTTCATTGCGGATTCGCGGGCTTCTTCCTGCATTTTCTGGATTTCCTCGAGATTGGCTTCGCGCTGTATCTCGACCTTGACATCATGCACATAGCGCTGGGCGCGCCCTACCAGAAGTCCCACGGTGCGCGCCACTCTGGGAAGGCGTTCGGGTCCGATGACGACGAGTGCGACGATCCCGATGAGGAGAAGTTCGGAGAAGCTGATGTCGAACATTGGGTCAGGATTTCGTCTTTTCCTTCAATTCTCCCTCGATGGTCTGCCCGCCTGCAGCAGAATCGATCTTCTTCTGCTCGGACTCGCCCGCGGACATGCCTTCCTTGAAGCCTTTGACCGCGCCGCCGAGATCGCTGCCGATATTCCTCAGTTTCTTCGTCCCGAAAATCAGGAGAACGACCAGAAGGACGATGAGCCAGTGCCAGATGCTGAATGAACCCATATAAACTCCCTGAAATTAGTTGCGGGCAAGCATGGGGGGAAGCCTGTCCTTGCCGCCCAGGACATGCATGTGCAGATGCAACACTTCCTGACCGCCCACTCTTCCCGTGTTGACGATCGTGCGGAACCCGTCATTGAGTCCCAATTCCTTTGCCAGCCTGGGGGCGAGCACCATCATTTTTCCCAATACATCCCTGTGCGTATCGTCCGCATGCGCCAGGGATTCGACATGCGCCTTCGGGATCAGCATAAAATGCACCGGGGCCGCCGGGTGGATGTCGTGGAAGGCGACGATGTCGTCGTCCTCGAAAATTTTTCGGCTTGGGATTTCGCCCCGGATGATCCGGCAAAAAATACAGCTTTCCATCATTTGCGCCCCGCTTTTTCCTCGTTTCCGGAAATGCCTTCCCTTCTTTCCAGCTCGGCATAAACATCCTCCGGGCGCAGGCCGTGCCAGGCGAGCATGACGAGGCTATGGAACCAGAGATCCGCAGTTTCCCTTACAACGTGCAGTTTATCACCGTCCTTGGATGCGAGCAGCGTCTCTCCCGCTTCCTCGGCTATTTTTTTCAAAATCGCATCCTGCCCCTTGTCGAAAAGCAGGGCGACATAGGAGGATTTCGGATCGCCCCCCTTGCGGGATTCGATCGTGTCCGCGATGCGCTCGAGGATGGTCATGCCTTGCCGTTCCCGTAGATTTCGTCGGGCGCCTTGATTACTTCGTCCGTCACGACCCAGTGACCGTTTTCCAGCTTCTGGTAGAAGCAGCTCTCTCTTCCCGTATGACAGGCGATTCCGCCCGTCTGTTCGACTTTCAGGAGAATCACGTCCTCGTCGCAATCCAGGCGCATTTCCATGATCTTCTGGATGTGTCCGGATTCCTCTCCCTTGCGCCAGAGTTTTTTTCTGGAGCGCGACCAGTAGATCGCAACCCCGGTTTTCTCGCTCTGTTCGAGAGATTCCCGGTTCATCCATGCCACCATGAGTACGCGCCCGGTGGACGCATCCTGCGCGATTGCCGGAACCAGCCCTTCATTCGACCAGTTGATCTTGTTCAGCCAGTTTTCGTTCAAAGTCTCACCTCGATATGCCGACTTGCCATGTATGCCTTCGCCTGCCTCACGGTAAATTCGCCGTAATGAAAAATGCTCGCCGCAAGCACCGCATCCGCGTGTCCTTCAAGCACGCCCTGCGCCAGATGTTCGAGATTGCCCACCCCGCCGCTCGCGATGAGGGGAATGTCGAGCGCATCCGATACGGCGCGCGTGAGTTCGAGATCGAAACCGTTTTTCGTGCCGTCCCTGTCCATGCTGGTGAGCAGGATTTCTCCCGCCCCGAATTCCTGCATCTTCACCGCCCAGGCGACCGCGTCCAGCCCGGTCTCATTTCTGCCGCCATGGGTGAAAACCTCCCATGTTCTTTCCCCGGTCCGCTTGGCGTCGATCGCGACCACGATGCATTGAGAGCCGAAGCGGTTCGATGCTTCTCTGACAAGCTCGGGATTGGCGACCGCCGAAGTGTTCATGCTGACCTTGTCGGCGCCCGCATTGAGCAGGCTGCGCACGTCCGCCACGGCCCTGACTCCGCCGCCCACGGTGAGCGGAATGAACACCTGGGATGCCACGTCCTCTATGATTTTCAGGATCAGTCCGCGCTCGTCCGAACTTGCCGTGATGTCGAGGAAAGTGAGTTCGTCCGCGCCCTGCTCGTCATAACGCCGGGCGATTTCGACGGGATCTCCCGCATCCTTGAGTCCGACGAAATTGATGCCCTTGACGACCCGCCCTCCGGTCACGTCGAGGCAGGGAATGATCCTTTTTGCGAGTCCCATTTTATTCCGGGAATTTCGGGGCCAACGCATCCGCAAGTTCCTGCGCCGCGTTGAAGTCGAGTGTGCCTTCATAGATGGCGCGCCCCGTGATCGCCCCCATGATGCCTTCGGACTCTATCGCGCAAAGCGCCCTGACGTCATCCAGATTGGTGATGCCGCCGCTCGCGATCACGGGAATGGTAAGCTCGCGTGCAAGGTTCAGCGTCGCCTCGATGTTGACCCCGGAGAGCATGCCGTCCCGTCCGATATCGGTGTAAATGACCGCCTCGACGCCGTAATCCTGGAAGCGTTTGGCGAGATCGACGACATCGTGCCCGGTTACTTTCGACCAGCCGTTGACGGCAACCTTGCCATCCTTGGCATCCAGCCCGACCATGATATGGCCGGGAAATGCGTTGCAGGCGTCATGCAGGAAGCCCGGCGTCTTGACCGCAGCCGTTCCTATGATGACGGTGGTGATGCCGTCGTCGAGATAGCGCTCTATGGTCTCCAGGTCGCGGATTCCGCCGCCGAGCTGGACCGGAATCTCATCCCCCACGGCCTTCAGAATCGAGCGGATCGCATCCCCATTCTTGGGTTTTCCGGCGAATGCGCCGTTGAGGTCGACAAGATGAAGCCGTCTCGCACCCTGGGTCAGCCAATGCTTCGCCGTGGTTGCCGGATCGTCCGAGAAGACTGTGGCGACTTCCATCAGGCCTTGCTTGAGGCGAACGCATTCGCCGTCCTTCAAATCGATAGCAGGAATAATCAACATGACCGCTGTTTTTCTCCACTTGATGTTTTGCCATTCCAGAGCGAAAAATTGCGCAGCAGGGCAAGCCCTGCGCTCTGGCTTTTCTCCGGATGGAATTGTACGGCAAAAATATTGTCCTTAGCCACGGCCGCAGCGAAGCGGAAAGGGTAACGGCTGTATGCTGCGACGATGCCCTCGTCGTCCGGCTCGACATAGTAGCTGTGCACGAAATAGAAGCGGCTGTCCTGCCCTATCCCTTCCCAGAGCGGATGGAAGGCGCATTGTTCGACCCCGTTCCAGCCGATATGCGGCACTTTCATCTTTTCGCCGGATGCGTCATGCATTTTCTCCTGGGGAAACCGCTTCACCTTGCCCTTCAGTATGCCGAGTCCCGCCACGCTGCCTTCTTCGCTGAAATCGAAAAGCATCTGCAGCCCGATGCATATGCCCAGGAATGGTTTTTCGCATGCCGCGCGCACGACCGCATCCCGCAACCCCCTGGAATCGAGTTCCCGCATGCAGTCCGGCATGGCGCCCTGTCCGGGAAAAACGACATGGCTTGCCGCCAGTATTTCGGATGCTTCGCGGGTCACGGATACCTTCGAGCCAGGCGCAACATGCTCGATCGCCTTGGAGACCGAGCGCAGGTTTCCCATGCCATAATCGACTATGGCTATTTCAGCCATTTTACAGGCAGCCCTTGGTCGAAGGCATGGCGTTGTCGAGGCGCGGATCGATTTCGCAGGCCGACCTCAAGGCGCGCCCGAATGCCTTGAAAATGGTTTCGCACTGATGGTGCGCATTGCATCCCTTGAGGTTGTCGATGTGCAGGGTGATTGAGGCATGGTTCACGAAGCCCTGGAAGAATTCTCGAACGAGTTCCAGGTCGAATTCCCCCACCATGGCGCGCGTGAATGCCACATCCATGACAAGACCGGGCCTGCCGGAAATGTCGACCACGACCCGCGAGAGCGCTTCGTCCAGCGGTACATAGGCGTGTCCGTAGCGGCGTATGCCTTTCTTTTCCCCGATCGCCCCGGAAAACGCCTGACCCATGGTAATGCCGATGTCCTCGACGGTATGGTGTCCGTCGATATGCAGATCCCCTTTCGCATCGACGGCGAGATCGATCAGGCCGTGTTTCGCAATCTGGTCGAGCATGTGATCGAAGAAGCCGATTCCCGTCGCCATTCCGGATTTTCCCGTTCCGTCGAGATTGATTTTGACGCTGACCGCTGTTTCCAGCGTATTCCTTTTGACTTCGGCTTCCCGCATGATGCTCCTTAAGATGGCTCGAAACGAAATGAGGCGGATCTGGCGTGAGCCTGCAGGCCTTCGCCGAGAGCGAGCGTCTGCGCTATTTTCCCCAGGCTCGCTGCGCCCGCCCTGGATACCGAAATCAGGCTGCTGCGCTTCTGGAAGTCATATACGCCCAGAGGGGATGAAAATCTGGCGGTTCTCGATGTAGGCAGCACATGGTTCGGCCCCGCGCAGTAATCCCCGAGCGACTCGGATGCATAGCGGCCCATGAAGATCGCCCCTGCATGCCTGATTTTTTCCAGAAGCGCTTCCGGATCCTCCACGGAGAGTTCGAGGTGTTCGGGCGCGATCCTGTTTGCGATTTCGCAGGCTTGCCCAAGATCCTTCACCTTGACGAGCGCCCCCCTGTTCCGGAGGGATGCGGATATCACGTCGCGCCGGGGCATTTCGGGAAGCAGCTTTGCCATGCTCGCTTCGACCCTGTCGAGGAAATCCCCGTCGGGAGAGAGCAGGATGGATTGGGCGATCTCGTCGTGTTCGGCCTGTGAAAAGAGATCCATGGCGATCCAGTCGGGGTTTGTTTTTCCGTCGCAAATCACCAGGATTTCGGATGGGCCTGCAATCATGTCGATGCCGACAGTCCCGAAAACCCTGCGCTTGGCTTCGGCCACATAAGCATTTCCCGGCCCCACGATTTTGTCTACCGCGGGAACCGTCTCGGTGCCGTAGGCGAGCGCTCCGACGGCCTGCGCGCCTCCGATGCAGAACACCCTGTCGATGCCGCAGATTGCGGCCGCCGCAAGGACGAGTTCGTTTTTTTCCCCGTCCGGGGTGGGGACGACCATGATGAGTTCCGATACGCCCGCCACTTTGGCCGGAATCGCATTCATGAGGACGGATGAAGGATAGGCGGCCTTGCCTCCGGGCACGTAAAGCCCCACGCGGTCGAGCGGCGTGATCTTCTGCCCGAGCATGGTTCCGTCTTCCTCGACATGGCGCCAGGACGTCTGGATCTGCTTCCCGTGGTAAGCCCTGATCCTGTCTGCCGCAGCGCAGAGAGCTTCCCGCTGATTCTCGGGCAGATTTGCAAGCGCATCATCCAGTCTCGATTTGGGCAGGTCGAGTTCCTGCATCGAAGCGGCATCGAGCCTGTCGAATTTTTTCGTATAGTCGAGCAGCGCGGCATCCTGCCTTGTTCTGACATCGAGAAGGATGGAGGCGACCGTTTCCTCGATTTTCGGGTCGCGCATGTTCTCGATGGCGAGCAGGCGCCCAAGTCCGGAATCGAAGCCGGGTTGGAGGGTGTCGAGGCGGGAAATAATGGACATGATCTGATTTTACACGAAATTCAGGTGTTGGCAGCCCTGGAAAATGTTTCGAGCAACGGTTGTATCCGCTCGCGCTTGAGTTTGAGCGCCGCCTGATTGACGACGAGGCGGGAACTGATCGGCATGATCTCTTCCACGGCAACCAGATTGTTCGCCTTGAGCGTATTTCCGCTGCTCACGAGATCCACTATCGCATCCGACAGTCCAACCAGGGGCGCCAGTTCCATCGATCCATAAAGCTTGATCAGGTCGACATGGACCCCTTTCGCCGCGAAATGCTCGCGGGCTATCCTGATGTATTTTGTCGCGATGCGCAATCTCGCCCCGCTCCTGACCGCGTTTTCATAGTCGAATCCGTCCGGGACGGCGACCATCATCCTGCATTTCGCGATGTTCAGGTCCAGCATCTGGTAGAGTCCCGTTCCCCCATGCTCGATGAGGATGTCGCGCCCCGCGATGCCGATGTCCGCAGCCCCGTACTGGACGTAGGTCGGAACATCGGATGCCCTCACGATGATGATCCTTACGTTTTCCCTGTTTGTCGGCAGGATCAGTTTGCGCGATGTCTCAGGGTTTTCGAGGCAGGAAATTCCGGCCGCTTCCAGAAGCGGCGCGGTTTCGTCGAAAATTCTTCCCTTGGATAAGGCCAGCGTGATCAATCAATTCTCCTGATTTTCGCACCCAGTTGGGCCAGTTTTTCCTCGATGCACTCGTATCCCCTGTCGATATGGTAGATCCGCTCGATCGTCGTTTCCCCCTGGGCGACGAGACCGGCAATCACGAGGCTGGCGGATGCGCGCAGGTCGGTCGCCATCACTGTCGCGGCGCCGAGGTGTGCCTGTCCCCTGACCATCGCTGTATTGCCTTCCACCTCGATGTTCGCGCCCATCCTGCACAATTCCTGCGCATGCATGAAGCGGTTCTCGAATATGGTTTCGGTGATCCTCGCGCTGCCCTCGCCGATGCTGTCGAGAACCATGAACTGCGCCTGCATGTCCGTCGGAAAGGCGGGATAGGGGGCAGTCCTGACATTCACTGATTTTGGACGGCCCTTCATTTCGAGACTGATGGAATCCATGTCCACTTCGATATGCGCCCCGGATTCGATCAGCTTGTCGAGGACGGCGTCCAGGATGTCGGCTCGCGCGCCGTTCAGCCTGATGTTCCCCCGGCTCGCAGCGGCCGCTACGAGAAAGGTTCCGGATTCTATCCTGTCCGGCATGATTCTGTGGCGCGCGCCGTGAAGCTCGTCCACCCCTTCGATCGTTATGGTATCGGTTCCCGCACCGGAAATTCTTGCGCCCATCGAGGCGAGGCATTCGGCAAGATCGACCACTTCAGGTTCTCTCGCCGCGTTTTCGATCACCGTGACGCCTTTTGCGAGGGTCGCCGCCATCATCAGGTTTTCGGTGCCCGTGACGGAGACGAGGTCCATGAATATTCTCGCGCCGGTCAACCTGGACGCTTTTGCATGGATATAACCGTTCTCAACCCGGATTTGAGCGCCCATCGCCTGCAGGCCCTTGATATGCAGGTCGACGGGGCGAAGGCCGATCGCACATCCGCCGGGAAGGGATACGCTCGCCTCTCCCATTCTGGCGAGCAGGGGGCCGAGAACCAGGATCGATGCCCGCATCGTTTTGACGAGCTCATACGGGGCCACCGGGCTGGTGATTGTCGTGCCTGAAAGTTCGACCCTGGAGGGGGATTCCAGCGTGATGCCGACGCCCATCTGGGCAAGCAGGCCGATCATCGTCGTCACATCCTTGAGATGCGGGACATTTTCCACCACGAGCGCATCCCGGCTCAGGAGCGCTGCGCAAAGAATCGGAAGCGCGGCATTTTTTGCGCCGGAAATCCTGATTTCCCCACGGAGGGGGAAGCCGCCTTCGATGGCCAGTTTCTGCATTATGCGAGCTTAGCCCATTGTTCCGGAGTGTAGGTTTTCATGGAAAGCGCGTGGATTTCCTCGCGCATCCTGTCTCCCAAAGCCTTGTAGACGAGCTGGTGGCGCTGGATCGGGCTTTTCCCCTCGAAATCCCGGCTGACGATGACCGCTTCGAAATGCTGTCCGTCGCCTGCAACCTGGAGTGTTTCGCAGGGCAGCCCCTGCTCGATATAGCTTTTGATTTGTTCGGGTGTGACCATGGCGTCCTCTTTAAATTTGAGCAATTCGAACCTGATTCTAACAGTCCAGGGGGTGTGAAGGATAGGCGCTTATCCTTGGGGAATCACCCCGTCCAGCCCGTAGAGGCGGGCGAGGCTCTGGAGTTCCTGCGTCATGTTGAGAAAGGACAGACTTCGATTGTGCCGTTTTGCCGCCCGCATCCATTCGAGCATCATGCCGATCGCGGACGAATCCACGCTGGATACCCTGGCAAGGTCGACTTCGATCGCGCCATTTTCGATCTCGGCAAGGCCCTGCGCAAGCATTTCCCTGACGTTCCAGATGGCGACAGGGCCTTCCATGGAAATGCGCGCGCCTTGACGGGAGATCATTTGCTTGTATCGAATTTCTTGTTCTTGTCCTCGAGCAGCTTGATGAGGCCGGATATGCCGGTATTGCTGATCTCGGTCTGGAACGTGCTGCGGTAATTCGTGACGAGGCTCACGCCTTCCACTGCCACATCGAAAATCATCCATCCCTGGCCGGTTTTTTCCATCCTGTAATCGATCGTGACGGGTTCCTTGCCATTCTGGATGACGCGGCTGTGTACCATGACCTGATCCGATGCGGGTTGGGCGGATAGCGGGAGGACTTCTATGGGCTCGTTCTCGTAGGAATGCAGCGCGTTGGAATAGGTGTTCATGAGCAGGGTGTGGAATTCCTGGGTCAGCGCCTTCTGCTGCTCGGGCGATGCATCCTTCCACCCCTTGCCGACAGCCAGCTTCGTCATCCGGGTAAAATCGAAATGGGGCATGATCTTGGTGTCGACGGCTACAGCCAATTCCTTTTTGTTCGAGTTTCTGGCTTTCTCCTGCTTGATGATGGTGGTCACTTCCTGGGCGAGATCCTTGATTAATACATCAGGCGCGACTTCCGCATGAGCCAGCGCCGGGACGAGGAGGAGTAGGGTTAACAGTTTTCTCATGATGACCTTTCTAGTTGTGATTGCCTGAGCCGGCCTTGTTGAAGATGAATTGACCGATCAATTTTTCGAGAACCACGGCCGACTGGGTGAATGCCAGGGTGTCTCCGGGTTTGAGCATGGCGTCTTCTGCCCCGGTTTCAATGCCGATATACTGCTCGCCGAGCAGTCCGGAAGTCAGGATGGAAGCGGTGCTGTCCTTCGAGAACTGGTATTGCCTGTCGAGGTTGAACGTGACGCGGGCCTTGTACTGCTTCGGATCCAGAGCGATCGCCGCGACCCTGCCGACCACGACGCCCGCGCTCTTGATCGGGGCGCGCTGCTTCAATCCGCCGATGTTGTCGAAATAGGCATAAATCTGGTATGTGTTGGAACCATTGAAGCTGCTCATGTTTCCTACCTTGAGTGCGAGCAGGAGTATCGCTCCGATGCCGGCGGCGATGAAAATGCCTACCCATAAATCCAGTGTTGTGCGTTCCATTAAATCAAGCTCCCCGAAACATGAATGAGGTCAAAACGAAATCCAGAATCAAAACGGACAGGGAAGACGTGACAACGGTGCGCGTCGTGGCACTGGAAACGCCTTCCGCCGTGGGCGGGGAATCATAACCTTCGAAAACCGCGATCGCCGTCACCGCGATGCCGAAAACGAAGCTCTTGATCACCCCGTTCATGATGTCATACCTGAGATCGACCCCGGCCTGCATTTGCGACCAGAACGAGCCTTCGTCCACCCCGATCAGCACCACTCCGATCAGGTAGCCGCCGAAAATGCCCATCGTGTTGAATATCGCAGCGAGGAGCGGCATGGAGATTACGCCGGACCAGAAGCGCGGGGCCACCACCCTCGATATCGGATCGACCGCCATCATTTCCATGGCGGAAAGCTGTTCCGTCGCCTTCATGAGGCCGATTTCCGCCGTTATCGCGGAACCTGCCCGGCTTGCGAACAGGAGCGCGGCAACCACCGGGCCGAGTTCGCGCACGAGGGCGAGCGCCACCATGACGCCCAGGGAGGACGAGGCGCCGTAGCGTTGCAGGGTTTCGTAGCCTTGCAGCCCCAGAACCATGCCTACGAACAGGCCGGAAACGACGATGATGATGAGCGAGCGCACCCCGGTGAAATAAATTTCGCGTATGGTGAGGTGAAAGCGTCTGAAGCTCGTTCCCGAACCGATCAGGGTAAGGAACATGAACTTTCCGGCATAACCCAGACGCCATATGGCATCGATGCCCGCATGCCCGGTTTTCCTGATGAGCCTGTCCAGATGCTCAAGCATGGGAGCGTTCCAGGAAAAGATCTTCCGGGTAGGGCAAGGCCGGATAGTGAAACGGTACGGGTCCGTCTATTTCGCCGTGTATGAACTGGTGAACGAACGGGACGCTCGACGCGTACATGTCCTCGGGCGTGCCGTGCGCGACGACGACGCCTTCGGAGATGAAATAGACATAATCGACGATCTGGAAGGATTCCTGAACGTCGTGCGTGACGACGATGGAAGTCGCGCCGAGCGCATCGTTGAGCTTCCTGATCAGGTTGCCGATGACTCCGAGCGATATCGGATCGAGCCCCGTGAAAGGCTCGTCGTACATGATGAGCATGGGGTCGAGCGCAATCGTTCTCGCCAGGGCCACGCGCCTTGCCATTCCGCCCGAAAGATGGTTCGGCATCAGATCCCTCGCGCCGCGCAGGCCGACCGCGTCGAGCTTCATCAGGACGAGATCGCGGATGATCGCCTCGGGCAGGTCGGTATGTTCGCGCATCTGGAACGCGACATTGTCGAACACCGAAAGATCCGTGAAAAGCGCGCCGAACTGGAACAGCATGCCCATCTTGCGCCGGGTCTCATAAAGCGCGTCCCTGTCGAGCTCGTGGATGATCTCTCCGTCGAACCTGACGTGTCCTCCGGTCGGCCTGATTTGCCCGCCGATCAGTCTCAGGAGCGTGGTTTTGCCGCAGCCGCTCCCGCCCATGATCGCAACAACCTGGCCCTTGTGGATATCCATGTCGATGCCCTTCAGGATCGGGCGCGTGTCATAGGTGAAATTGAGGTTTCTGATTTCTACGAAATTCGCCGACTGCACAATGTTTCCCAGAGAATAAGCCGCCATTTTAAACCACCTTCCAGGACAAAGACAGTGCCTTGGATTGCGGCGGACGGCTGCTATATTGGAGTGGAGAGTTTAAGGGTAACTTAAGGGGAGTTCGATGCTTCACGGCAATGCGGCGCTCGGGTTTTATGGCGCAGGGAAAAAATTCGGAAAATCAGTCGTTTTCAGTGATGTGGATTTCAGCCTCGATTCCGGCCGTTTCCTCGGATTGGCCGGAGTGAACGGCGCGGGAAAGACCACGCTCATCAAGTGCATGCTCGATTTTTGCGCGCTCGATTCCGGGCGGGTCGAGATTTTCGGCGTATCCCATGTCGAGAGCCGCGCCAGGGCAAGGCTCGCCTATCTGCCGGAACGCTTCAATCCGCCTTACTACCTGAATGGCGGGGATTTCCTGAGCTATTCCATGAAACTCCATGATATCGAGCCGGATAAATCCGCAATGTTCGCGGTTCTGGAAGACCTGGATCTAGAGCGGGATGCGCTCGACAAGCCGGTCAGGGCATTTTCCAAGGGGATGACGCAGAAGCTCGGGCTTGCCGCCTGTTTTTTGAGCGGAAAGGATCTGTTCGTACTCGATGAACCGATGAGCGGGCTGGATGCGAAGGCCAGGATTCTGGTGAAGGCGAAGCTTGTGCGGATGAAGGATGCGGGAAAAACGCTGCTCTTCACGTCCCATTCCCTTGCCGAAATGGGTGAAATTTGCGACACGATGATCGTGCTGCACGATGGAGAGCTGAAATTTTCCGGAACGCCGGACGCGCTTTGCCTGATAGCGTCGGAGCGCACCATCGAGCAGGCTTTCCTGCGCGCAATCGGTGATTGACGCCATGTACCTTTCTTATTTCGGCCTTTCGGAGGCGCCCTTTTCCATTACCCCGGCAACCGGGTTTTTCTATCCTGGCGCCGGGCGCGGAGAGTTGCTCGAAGTTTTGATTTATGCCGCAACTCATGGGGACGGCATCATCAAGGTGACGAGCGAAGTGGGCAGCGGGAAAACCATGCTGTGCAGGATGCTGATGGAAAGTCTGCCCGAAACAGTCGAAACGATATACCTGCCTAATCCGGCCATTTCCAGGGAGGATGTCATCTACGCCGTTGCGGACGAACTGGGGCTGGATTCGCGGGATTTGCGCCCGGCCAGGGTTTTGAAGCTGGTGCAGGATGCCCTCATCGAGAAATATGCACGGGGCAGGAGCGTGCTTGTCATCATAGACGAAGCGCATGCGATGCCTTGCGAAACCCTGGAGGAATTGAGGCTGCTCTACAACCTCGAATCGAGCCGGCACAAGCTCTTGAGGCTTATTCTGTTCGGGCAGCCGGAGCTGGACGGGAAGCTCGGCCTGCCCAGAATGAGGCAACTCAGGGACAGGATCGTGCACCATTTTTCCGTGAAGCCCATGTCACGCGATGCGATGGCGGATTATCTCGGGTTCAGGATGCGGGCGGCCGGGTTTTTCGGGGAAAACCCGTTCAGCCGGGGAGCGGCGAGCTTGATCTATTCTGCTTCGAACGGACTCATGAGGCGGATCAACATCCTTGCCGACAAATCGTTGCTCGCGGCCTATGTCGACGGTTCGATCACGATCAGGGCAAAGCACGCCAGGGTCGCCGTCAGGGACAGTGGTCACGAACCCGTCGCAGGCAGGATGCTCCCTGCCGTTGTGCTTCTTCTCCTGCTGGGGATGCCGGCAATTCTGAGCGAGCCCCGCATGAGCATCGATGCCGTAGAGGACAGAATCGGCATTTCCATGCGGCACCTCTCCGGGCCGAAAGCGTATACCATTGGCCTCTTCGAGATCGGGCGCGAGAGGAAGGACTGGCTTTCCCATTTCCTCGGGGCCTCCGCAATCGACGTGAATTCGATTTACATCTATCCGGTGAAGGCCGGCAGGTATCTCGTCGTATACGGCTCATACCCTTCCAGGACGCTGGCTGCCGATGCGCTGACCAGGCTCCCCGATTCCTACAGGACAGCCTACCATCCCGCAGTCAGACGCTTTCCCGATCCGCCGTAAAATTTCATAATTTTGCATCCCGATTGCGGTTACAATTGCGGCATCATCTTTGTGGAAACAGCATGTACGAAATCAATCGCAGCCTCGCCATCATCAAACCCAAACAGCAATTCCTGGATTGGCTCGTGAACTGCATCGATCCCGTTCCCGAAGGGATGACGCTCGATGAGCTCAGGAAGGATGCCACGGCCCTCCTGATTCCCGAGTTCGACGACGAGGAAAGCGCGCTTCAATTCGTCTATTCGAATTTCGACGAGCTTTTCGAGCGCGAACTGGAAGACTGGGTGGGGGACGAGAGTCTCTGGCCTTCGGGCAGGAATCTCAAGCTGTTCAAGGAATGGTTCGACGTGGAAATACATTCCATGGTGACCGACATGGTCGAGGACGATTTTGCCAACATGCATGTCCCCAGCCTGAGCCTGCATTGAAAAGGGGCGCTGGACGCGCCCCTTTTTCCCGGATTACTGTTTTTTCTTGATGTTGCCGTAGTCGGACAGCATGATGACGGCCGGCAGGATGAAGACGAGTACGACGAGCCATGGCAATGCCTGCATGTTTTGATCCTTTCTTTTAGATTTAAAGTACGCTCCGTTTCCGCGCTTCGACAGCGCCCGCGAAATTTATCATACGAATGGATTCGATGGCAACAGTCAGGACGAAACGATGAGACGCGCGCAGGAGAGGCCGCTGCGCACTGCGGCTTCCAGCGTGGCGGGGTATTTCCCGACAGTATAGTCTCCGGCGAGATGGAATCCGGGAACGGCAGTTTTCTGCGCGGGCCTTTCGAGATTGGGGGTGCATGAAAAAGTGGCGCGTTTTTCCGCGATGACTTTTTGCCAGAGGGGGAGGGGAAGGCCGGGCACGATCCTCCCGATTTCTTCGTGGACCTTTTTCGCAATCGCATCGTGGGAAAGCGTCAGATGTTCGCCCTCCGAGCTTGTGACTGCCGCGATCAGGCCCTTCTGCCCGCACCATGTTCCCCTGTCGAACAGCCACTGCGAAAGTCCCCGAGAGAACCCCATCATCGGGCGGGGAAGCGAGATTGCATCGGGATATCTGGAATATGTCGTGTAAATCGGCTGGTAGGCGAAATGCCCGGTCCCTTTTATTTCGGGCAGCTCCGCAATCAGCCTGGAAAGATGCTGGGGCGCGACTGCCGCAACGACATGGGAAAAAGAACGCGACGAGGCGTCGGTGATGATTTCGAACCCCCGCGTTTTTTTGCGTATGGCCCTGACCGGGGTTGACGTCAGGATTTCCCCTCCCCTGTCTCTGACATGGTTTGCCGCGCCCAGGGGAAACAGGGTCGAAAGATCGACTTTGGGGATGATGATGTCGCTCCCCGCCCCATCCAGACCGTCTTTCAGGACAGCCTGGAATGTAAGGGATGAGGCTGCTTCTATTGGGGTATTGAGGGCGGAAATGCACAGGGGCTTCCAGAGAAGACGCACGAGCTTCTCGCTTTGCCGGTTTTGCCGCAAAAGTTCTGCGACAGCGATGTCGGCATCCTGTCTGGCGCGCCTTGTGCGGGAAATGAAGCGGATCGCGCTCGCTTTCTCCTGAAAGGACAGCCCTTGCGAGAGCAGCATGCCCGCGAGGAGGTCGAGGGGCGGGGGAAGGGGCAGGGATTTCAGACGGAATGCATCGATGGAAAGATCGAGCCGGATTCTGGAAAAAGGCTCGGCAGCCCCGCATGTTTTTTCGATCAGGGCCAGCGTTTCGGCATAGCAGCCGAGCAGGATATGCTGCCCGTTGTCCAGACGCTCGCCGTTGCAGATCAGGCCGCGGGCGCGCCCCCCCAGCGTTCTGGATGACTCGAACAGGGTGACGGGGACGCCGTTTTCGGCGAGGGAGACTGCCGCCGCGAGTCCCGCATATCCGCCCCCGACTACCGCCGTCCCCATGTCTTCCATGCGATCCAGACTTTGCGGATCGGGGTGAGGGAGGTGCGGCCCGTCAGGACGCATCCGGGATCCTTTTCGATTTCATCGAGCAGCGCGGAATAGATGGCGGCCATGATGAGCCCGGGTTTCTGATTCTGCCTGTCGGACGCCGGCAATGCGTCGAGGGCGTTGGCGTAGTGGCGTTTCGCGCGAACGATCTGGAACGCCATGAGTTCGCGGAAGCGATCGCTGTCCCGCGAATTCATGATGTCGGATGGCATGACGCCGTACCGGTCCATCTCGTCCATGGGCAGGTAGATCCTGTTGCGCCTTGCGTCTTCTCCGACATCGCGGATGATGTTGGTGAGCTGAAGGGCAATGCCGAGCTCATGCGCGTAATCGAGCGTTTTTCTGTCCTCGAAGCCGAAAATCTCGACCGAAAGGAGACCGACAACGCCGGCTACCCGGTAGCAATAAAGTTGCAGGGAT
The DNA here is from genome assembly GCA_019753155.1 of Burkholderiales bacterium. Lineage (GTDB taxonomy): Bacteria > Pseudomonadota > Gammaproteobacteria > Burkholderiales > JABEVD01 > JABEVD01. The sequence goes on along the minus strand of JAIELG010000008.1, from coordinate 6,584 downwards.
TTGAAGTCGGGATAGCGGGACTGATCCAGATCCATTTCCATGCCGTCGATGATTTCGCGGAAGAGTTCGATCGGCAGGTTGAAGCCCGATACGACGCCCTGGAGCGCTTTTCCCACGGGATGCTCGGGATTTCCCGCAAACACCGCTTCGATCTCGCTCCGCCACCAGGCGAGCTTCGCCCTCGCCACGCTCGCGTCCCTGCATTCGTCGACGACATCGTCGACTTCCCTGCAAAAAGCATAGAGCGCGGTGATGGCGCGGCGTTTCACGGGTGGCAGGAACAGGAAGCTGTAATAGAAGCTCGATCCGCTTTTTGCAGCCCTTTCCCGGCAATATTGGTCTGGCGTCAAGGCTGGCTCGCTGAATTGGGATAGACAAATTTAGCAGATTTCGGATTCTGCCGCAGCGAGATTTTTCATGATTTGCGGATTGCCATTATATAATGGGGTTTTCCAATAATTTCAAAGGGCAGGCTTTATGAATCTGGACAGGGTCAATTCCGGGCGTGATCTTCCGCGCGATTTCAATGTGATCGTCGAGATTCCCATGAACGGGGATCCCATCAAATACGAAGTGGACAAGGAGACGGGCGCGATGTTCGTCGATCGCTTCATGTCGACCGCGATGCATTATCCCTGCAACTACGGCTATATTCCCCACACGCTGTCGGATGACGGCGATCCCGTGGATGTCCTGGTGCTGAGTCCCGTGCCCCTGATGACGGGAGTCGTGGTGAGAAGCCGCGCGATAGGCATGCTGAAGATGACGGACGAGTCCGGGGAGGACGGCAAGGTTCTGGCCGTTCCCGTGGACAAGCTCTGCACGCTTTACCGGGACATTCATTCCCATTCCGATATTCCCGAGCTGACCCTTGCCCAGATCAGCCACTTCTTCGAGCATTACAAGGATCTCGAAAAGGGGAAATGGGTTAAGGTGGACGGATGGGTGGGCGTGGCCGAAGCCGAAACCGAAATCATGAGCGGGGCCGAACGCTATCGGCAGGCTGCGCACAAGCCGATGTTCTGACATGACCCTGAGCCCGGTACCGCACATCATAGAGGACCTCAGGCAGGGGAGGATGGTCATCCTCGTCGACGAGGAAGACCGCGAAAACGAGGGAGACCTCGTCATGGCGGCGGATTTCGTCACGGCGGAGGCGATCAATTTCATGGCGAGGTTCGGGCGCGGGCTGATCTGCCTCACCCTCACCGAAGAGCGCTGCAGGCAGATCAACCTGCCGCTCATGGTTGCCGCCAACCGCGCTCCGATGGGAACCAATTTCACGGTTTCGATCGAGGCCGCAAGCGGGGTGACGACCGGCATTTCCGCGGCGGATCGCGCGAGGACGATCCAGGCTGCGGTGGCGAAGGACGCCAAACCCGAAGACATCGTTCAGCCTGGACATATTTTTCCGGTGATGGCGCAAAAGGGCGGGGTTCTGGTCAGGGCCGGGCATACGGAAGCGGGGTGCGATCTGACGGCGCTTGCGGGCCTCACCCCGGCTTCGGTGATCTGCGAAATCCTGAAGGAGGACGGGGAAATGGCGCGCCTTCCGGATCTCATGGAATTCGCCGCAATGCATCAGCTCAAGATAGGCGCCATAGCCGACCTCATCCATTACAGGAACCAGACCGAGTCCCTGGTGAGCCGCGTGGCGGAGCGGCCGATCCGGACGCTTTACGGGGAATTCAGGCTCGTCGTCTATCTCGACAGGAATTCGAACCAGAGCCACCTGGCGCTGGTCAGGGGCGAAATCGACGCACAAAAGAATACCCTGGTCAGGGTGCATGAACCCATTTCCGTACTGGATCTGCTCGACATCGAGAGCAGGACTCATTCCTGGAAGCTGAACGATGCGCTCGATGTCGTCGCCAATGCGGATTCGGGTGTGATCGTCCTTCTTGGCCGCAAGGAGTGCGAAGGCGACCTGCTCGAACGCGCGATGCGCACCGCTCCCAGGGCGGAATCCAAGGTCGACCTGAGAAACTACGGGATAGGTGCGCAGATCCTGAGGGATCTCGGCGTGCGGAAAATGCGCCTGCTTGCCGCGCCCAGGAAGATGCCGAGCATGACGGGGTTCGACCTCGAAGTGACAGGCTTCGTCGAATCGATGGATGAAATCGGATAGGGGAAATCATGGCGAAATACGAACACATCGAGGAAACCGAAAAGAATCTCAACGGCTCCGGCCTCAGGATAGGCATGGTCATGAGCCGGTTCAACATCGAGGCATCCGAAGGCTTGCTGAGCGGGTGCGTCGCGGCGCTCACCCATCATGGGGTGAACACCTCCGACATGATTCTCGTCACCGTGCCGGGTGCGCTCGAAATTCCGGTTGCCTTGAGGAAGCTCGCTTCGAGCGGGAAATACGATGCGCTCGTCGCCCTGGGCGCCGTGATTCGGGGGGAAACCTACCATTTCGAAGTGGTTTCCAACGAGTCCGCAAGGGGCGTGATGCAGGTCCAGCAGGAGACGGGCGTTCCGGTTGCCAACGGCATACTCACCACGGAGAACGACGACCAGGCTTTTTCCAGGATGGGCGAAAAGGGCAGGGATGCCGGCCTTGTCGCGATAGAGATGGCGAATCTCATGCGCCGGCTGTCATGAAGGGAAAGCGCAGGAAATCCAGGGAGGCGGCGCTGCAGGCGCTCTACCAATGGAAGCTCGCGGGGGGGGAGGCCGAAGAGATCGAATCCCATTTCAGGCAGGACGAGGGTTTTTCGGAGCTCGACGGCGCCTACTTCGCAAAGCTCCTGAAAGGCGTGATTTCGGAGTCCGGAACGCTGCAGGAACTGATCCAGCCCCATCTCGACCGGTCCTTTGCGGAACTGAGTCCCGTGGAAGCCTCGATTCTGCTCATAGGCGCGTTCGAACTCAGACATCATTCCGATATCCCCTACCGCGTGGTGATCAACGAAGCGGTCGAACTCGCCAAGCTTTACGGCGGAACGGACGGGCACAAATACGTGAACGGCGTTCTGGACAAGCTCGCCTCCCGTTTGCGTGCCCCGGAATTCGGGTAGCTCTTGGCATCCGAATTCGAAATCATAGACCGTTATTTCACCCGTGAGGCCAGGGGTGCGCTGCTCGGAATCGGGGACGATTGCGCGCTGATCGCCTCGATGAAAACCATTGCCGTATCCACGGACATGCTGATAGCGGGTATACACTTCTTCCAGGATGACGATCCCTTTCTGCTGGGCAGAAAGGCGCTTGCCGTCAATCTTTCCGACATGGCGGCGATGGGTGCAATGCCGAGATGGGCGACTCTCGCGCTCGCCCTTCCGTCAGCGGAAGAATCATGGCTGGATGCTTTTTCGAAGGGCTTCATGATGCAGGCGGAGCGTTATTGCGTCGATCTCGTGGGCGGGGATACGACGCGAGGGCCGCTTGCCATCTGCGTGCAGATCATGGGGGAAGTCGAGGAGGCGCTTGCATTGAAGCGCAGCGGCGCGATGGCCGGGGACGAAATATGGGTCTCCGGCACGCTCGGCGATGCAGCGCTCGGGCTTGCCCATCTGCAAAAACGCATCGTCCTCGATGAAGGGGACGCCGCATCCTGCCTCGAAGCCTTGCGCAATCCGGTGCCAAGGGTCGATCTGGGCATCCGGCTTGCCGGCATTTCGAGATGCGCGATAGATCTCTCCGACGGCTTTTGCGCCGATCTCGGTCATATACTGGAAAGATCGAAAGTTTCGGCGATTGTCGAAGCCGATGCTATCCCCTTGTCCGAAGTTGTGGAAAAATACAGGGAAAACCCTGTGGCGGCGCACGCGATCCTTGCGGGAGGGGACGATTACGAATTGTGTTTCACCGCCCCCGTGGAGAGGTCGGAAGAAATTCTCGCCTTGGGGAAAAGCCTCTCCATGCGCCTCACGAGGGTAGGAAAGATCGCGGCGGGAGCGGGATTGACGCTCCTGGATGCGCAAGGCAAGGCCATCGCCATGGAGGAGACGGGATATGAGCATTTCCGCTGAAAGGCCCACATGGCGCTTCGTGCTCTCTCATCCTGTTCATTTCCTCTCTTTCGGCTTCGGCGCGGGCCTGTCCCCGATAGGGCCGGGCACGATGGGCACCCTGGTCGCTTTTCCGGTTTTCGGCTATCTGAAACCCTGGTTCGGCCATTCCGAATGGCTTTTCCTGTTCTTCATCTGCCAGCTTTTCCTGCTCGGGATATGGCTTTGCGGCAGGACCGGCAGGGCGCTCGGGGTGGAGGATCATCCGGGCATCGTTTTCGACGAGATCGTGGCGTTCATGCTCGTCCTCTTTTTTACCCCGCCGGGTTTTTTCTGGCAGGCGGGCGCTTTCGTCCTGTTCCGCTTCTTCGATATTCTGAAACCGCCGCCCATAGCTCATTATGACAGGGTGCTGCACGGGGGATTCGGCGTGATGTTCGACGACCTGCTCGCGGCTTTTTACGCGCTGCTTTGCCTTGCACTTTTCAAGTCTTTTCTGGCCTGATGGATATCGACGACATTTCTCTCAGGGTTGGGGAGGCGCTGAAGCTGAAGGGCTTTCTCCTCGCGACTGCCGAATCCTGCACGGGCGGATGGGTGGGGCAGGCTTTGACCGCCATTCCCGGAAGCTCCATCTGGTACGAGCGCGGCTTCATCACTTATTCCAATATTTCCAAGCGGGAGATGCTCGGGGTGAATCCCGATATCCTCAAGATCTATGGCGCGGTGAGCGTCGAGACGGCGCGGGAGATGGCGCTCGGCGCGATCCGGCACAGCCGGGCGGATGTTGCGCTCTCCATCACGGGCATAGCGGGGCCTGGCGGCGGTTCCCCGGAAAAGCCGGTCGGCACGGTATGCTTCGGATGGGCGTCGAGGGACGGGAAAGTCTCGACGGCGAAACGGCTGTTTTCCGGAGGCCGCGGGGAAGTGCGTCGGCAGGCGGTGGGAGTCTCCCTCTCGGGGCTTCTGGAAATGCTGTCCTGAGCCTGTAAAGGGCAGCGTCCCTTTTATCGGCTATCCCCGCGGGCGCGGGGTCTCTCTGGAGGCCCCTGCTTTTTCAGGCTTGTAAGTTGTAGATCTCGATGCAGGCCTTGCCATCGACGCTTAGCACTTTCTCTATGGTTTCTCTGTGTCGGATGAGCATGTTCAGGATGGCGGATTTTGGCTGATTGCCTGATTTCAGCCAAATGATTTTCGGTGGGGCGTTGAACAGCAGACTCAGCTCATGAAAATCCGAGTCCTGGGTGACGATCACGTAATCATTGTCCTTGGCGTATTTCCAGATTTCGCTGTCCGAATTCCTTTCCATGCCCAGCAACGCGATCTGGCTGCTGCCCGGATAATCGGTTTGCAAGAAGGGGACAAGCTTCCTGGACAGGTTTTCGTCCAGCAATAGTTTCATGCATTCGCCAGCGAGTGAAGACTGTGCTCCCTGTTTGCGGCGAAGCTCAGGCATGCCAGGATGTCATCGGATTCGAGTTCGGGGAAATCATCGATTATCTCCGTCTGGCTCATTCCGCCTGCAAGCATTTCCAGAACGTCGTAAACCGTGATGCGCAACCCACGTATGCAGGGCTTGCCGCCGCGCTTTCCCGGCTCAATGGTGATCCGATCCTGGTAGTTCATGGCGTTGCCTCGGGCCGTTTTGACTACTTGGAGTATAGGAAATATTCGACGGTAACTCAATACCGTTCCGGCCACGGTTCATCCACCCGCTTGGGGTAACCCCGGCTCACGCGGAAATGCGGAGTTCGCGGAGAAATGCACAGCCCTACGTGACGTATGGAAACAATGAGATGTACGTGAAATGATGGATGCGAGTCCACGAAACTTTAACACTGGCGCTGGAGCCACGAGCGCATGACAGGATCGAGTTGTTCCATCAATCCGTACTTCATCCTCTGAATGGGTTGTTCACCATCTAGCTGCCTTCGAGAATTTGACCGTGGTGCATGTCTTCCGTGTAAATCGTGTCGCATCCTGCACCCAGCGCAGAAGCAACGATCAGGCTGTCATACCAGGAAAAACCGTATTTCCCGGAAATATCGAGCGCCCTGCGCATCGTTGCAGGAATGATGATTTCAACCTTGCACCTCGCTTCGAGCATCGACAGCAGCTTGCGGGTCTCCGATAACGGCAAGGCCAGTTTTTTCAGTGCCACATTCGCTGTTTCGGAAAGTACCTGAGTGGAAATGGTCGGGTATTGTGTAAACAGGGGGGGGTAGCCAGTTCTGCCTTGGTCGAGTTAGCGCCGAGAGCGTAGATGATGATGTTCGTGTCAATGAACGCCTTAACGGGCATTGGCCTCTTCCCGGTCGAACTTGTAATGGCTCGTGTCGACATCGAAACTCCGGAAAAATGCCTCGATTTCCCCAGGCGTGCCGGGAGTCGACGCATCTTCTGCGCGATGTTGCCTCGATTTGAGAAATTCGATGAAGTCGAGCACCTCGGCCTGCTTTTCGGGAGGTAGCGAATCCGCTTCCATGGCAATGATTTCGGCGTATACCATGGGTATCTCCTTCATCTATCGAACATTATGCAATGATACCCGTTAGCCCGAAAATTTCACGATAGAGGGTCGGCGGAAGGGTAAAACCCGCATAAAATATGGTTTCCCGACCGTATTTA
>JAIELG010000020.1 GCA_019753155.1 Burkholderiales bacterium | reverse complement strand
TAAATACGGTCGGGAAACCATATTTTATGCGGGTTTTACCCTTCCGCCGACCCTCTATCGTGAAATTTTCGGGTTAGATCATTTATTTTTTTCTGCCCGCCGATTCGCTCCGTCTCTCGACCCGCTTCAATTCGCGCTCGAGAAAAACGACCTCGTTGGGATCGGTGATCTTTCCGCCTGCAAGGAACCCCCCAAGCAAAATTTTCGCGCTTTCGATCTCGTTCATGTCTTCCAGGGTGAAGATGGACATCTGCGTAACCCAGTGCGGCACATCCTTTCCTGTCGCGTTTCTTCTCAAGGCTTCCGAATATTCGAGCGCAAGCGGAAGATCGTGCAATTCGTATTTGGCGATCAGCGCGCCCTGTGCGAGCCATTGCCAACGCTCGCCGGGGTTTCTCATGAACTCGCGGTAAATGAAATCGAGCATCGATCTTTCCCTTTTCCCGTCCTTCACCCCGGCATAAAGGTACGTCGCAGAGAAAAGGGGATACTTGTCCTTCGCATCGAGAAGAAGACCGGCTTCAAGCCATTTCGTAACCGTGCCGTAATCGAGGTCTCCATAGGGGATGACGACTCCGGGCTGAATGTCGAAGGACTGGAGATAAAGCATCATGAACCTGGAAGCCATGACAGCTTCGTCCAGGCTGAAGAAGCGCAGAACGACGGAATCGGGCGGGGCTGGCAGCTTTTCCGCACGAACAGACTCATTCGGCAGCGCCCCATGCCACAGGAACTGGAGGAGCAGAGCCGAAAGCAGGATAACCTGGCGCGAAACCTTCACAGATTTTTCCGGCAGAAGTCGAACAGCGCAGCGCTCGACACCAGGGTCATGTAAATTGCCGTTTGCAGCGCCACAGGCAGCAATTCATGCCAGCTCGAACCGGGATAGATGAGCCATGAAGTTTGGGTGTAACCATCCAGCCTGGGAATGAAAAATCCCACCCCAGAAATCGTCATGTCGACAATTTCCTGCATGAAATCATGGGCTGCAAGCGGCCCGTTCATGATAAGGGACAGCGTTCCCATGGAACGCGAAAGAAGGTAAAAACCGAAAACAGCCGCCATGGCGGAGGGTATCTGCGTGAGCGTGATGGCGAAAAAAAAACTCACAGACCCCATCAGCAGCAATTCCAGAAAAAGCGAAATGCCCCAAAGCAGAACCGAGCCCATCTCATTTCCCCAGAAGAGCGGAAGGGAATACAGCGTGGCGAGCAGGAACGATGCCGTAGCGTAGCCCAGAAGCTTTCCGAAAAAATAAATGGATCGCGTCATGGGCATAGCCAGAAAAAACTCGACCCCCTTGTCGTGATATTCCCGCAGCATTCCGGCTATGACGAACGACGCCAGAAAAAAAACGGCGAATAGCCTGTATAGCACTGCCAGTGCCCCCAACTGGATTTGACGGCTTTCGATGAGCGCGATCTGCTGCAGGAAAAGCGAGAATCCCAATCCGAGAAAAACGCTCAGGAGAACCAGCCATAACAGCCGGTTGCACAGCGCCTCCAACAGGGTATAACGGGCGATGGTTACGATTTGCGCAAGCACGATAGTGTCCTTTTGGATTTATCGTAGCTCGATTTTTGAGTATTTCCAGATAACTCGACGCGCCAGTTTGGACAATTTAAAAAGGGTATCCGTAAAATCTTGTGTATCGACGGCAATTTTGTTGACAACATCCCTTTTGTGGCAGGATAGTTTTCGCTTCGATTCTGTGGAAGGTTCGAATCAGGAAGCCGGCTAGAAACGGTAAATCGGCAGGCGCTCCCGCGCCGAATTGGCCCGGATGATGCCCGTCACCACGTCGCGGCTGGCCTTGCGCAGTTCACTTCCCAGCGTATACTTGTGGTAGCGCGAAATGGTGTTGGCAGGGATGCCGCAAAGCGGCAACTCGCAGAACCCCGCACCGCCATCCCGAACGGAGCGGTGTTGTCATCCCGAGGAATTCGAGGGATCCCATCCCGAAGAACAAGATTTCTCGACAGGCTCGAAATGACAGTGAAGGCCGCCCCAAGGGACAGGATTTCTCGACAGGCTCGAAATGACAGTGAAGGCCGCCCCAAGGGACAGGATTTCTCGACAAGCTCGAAATGACAGTGGAGCCCGCCCCGAAAGACAGGATTTCTCGACAAGCTCGAAATGACAGCTAAGGCATTGGTGATTCGGGGATCAACATAATTTTCGATATCGGGACGATATCCAGGCAATCTTGTTGCACTCCGATACACAAGATTTTACGGATACCCTTTAAAAAAACGGCTTTCTAGGGTAGCCTCCCCGCCTGAACCATGCGGTTTACAAGCAGATAAGGCGACAACCAGTCAGCCATGTCGTCATAGGCTCCGCCATTCGAGTTCGAGTCGGTAACCTGGGTTCTTGCGACAAAAGTCGTTACGCCCGTCGCATTCGTAATTTCGTCGACATTCGAAGACGGCGGAGCCATCTGTGCGGTACCCTGCGCATTGGTCGCACCGAATCCGTCTTTCCCATGAGAAATCACGACCGCCGGTATTCCGCCCGAATTGCTGAGATTGACGAGATTGCCGCTCGCGTCCCGGGTCTGGATCGTGATATCCGTCGCGCTGCTCATCGATATCGGGGAAGAGGAAAATGCCGGACTGACGCTGTATCGAAAAAGATGCCCCCATGAATCGAGTTGCGGCGTCCCCAACGCCGCCCAGGGCAAAAACCCCACCCTTTTGTTGCAAACGCCGGAAGTCCTGTCCTCGTTGCCGTTGGTGGCGGAAACCGCAGGGCAGGGCAGATAGCCGTTGGAAACCGCATAGCCGATCAAGGCTTCCTTGCCGAGATCGATCGTTTTTTGCGTGTCGACGATCTTCTGCTGGTCGATCTGGGCGGAAAGGGGCACCAGCAAGCCGCCCACGAGCAGGGCAAGGATCGCGAGCACGATGGCGATTTCGATTAAAGTGAATCCGGGTTGGCTCTTGCTCATCGCCGTCTATCACGCATATCAGCCATAAATCCGATCCCGCCTTTTTTCTGAATTGTTGGGGCCACACGCTGCCTGATCTTGGCGGCGGTGACTATCGGAAAAATACGCCGGGCTGCCGACTCTTCGGCAAGGATTGCCGGATCAAGACTCATCGTCTACCTCGCATTGTGGTTAATTATTCAGCGCTTCGCTATGGCAATGTATAGACCCTGTCCCTGTCGTTGAGACTGGAAGTCGGGATAACGTAGGCATCATTTGCGCCTGCCCCCCACCCGTCCTGGTTCTCTGCGTCCTCCAGGTAATCAGAAAGCCTGTTGCTGGGCCTCACGATGGAACCGACAGGCGTTCCGGGCATGAAGAAAACCGCCCCGACGCTCGCTCCGGAAACGGCAAGGCCGGCCCCGCAAGACACCCCTGACGGAGACTGCAAATATCCTGCGCCGACGCTGTAGTAAATTTCCCTGTACCACTGGTTGTTGACGAACCAGGATGGCGGCAACCATGGCGCATTTCCGGAAGCCGCAGAACTCGGAATCCTGCCGCGACAGGCAGAAGCATCGCCACGGCAATTCTCGTCGTCGCAATGGTCATACCGGGCCGGATAGGGATAATAGCCGTTGGTCGTGTAGTAGGTTTGCAGCCAATTCCTCAATTGCTTTGCGACCAGCTTTTCGACGGCCGGCATGAAATCTCTCGCCCTGATGACCAGGATCGAATCGTTGAATGCCGCGGTTTGCGCGCCGGCAATGTACGGGCCTGCAGAAGAGGCATTGTTTCTTCCGTTTGCGGCATCAAGATAGTTGTCGGGGCAAAGATTGCGGGCGATGCTCCTGCCGAGGGAAGCGCAGGAAGCGGCATTGGCGTCCCTGACCTGGCTTCCCAGCGCGACGCCTGGCGCGAACACCACGGCGACCGCTTCGGACCCCGGCGGCGTCAGCGAGGTCACCCCATCCTGGGCATAGACCGTCAACGTCCCCTTCGTGTCGCTGTTGATCGGCTGCGCGGAATCGTCGTCCCTGAAGTTGCGCGACAGGACGTACCACAGCCGCTCCCCCGATGCATCCCTGAGATCGGGAAGATCGAGCGTTCTCCACGGCAACCTGCCTGCATAGGCAGGGCAGTCGTTGCCTGACAGGAGATCGGCAATCCCGTCGTTCGGCACATTATTGGATATGTTGGTCATGATATCCGGGCAGGCGAAGCTGCCCGGTCGGCCCGCATCCTGAATTGCGCGGCCCGTCAGCGCATCGCGCGCCTGCCCGAGCATCGACGCGGTTTTCTTTCCGCCCTTGATATCCCTTGCCGTCAACGCCGGCAGTCCGGCCAGAAAATATATCCCCAGCATCATGGTGATGATGACGAGGAACAGCAGTCCCGCCATACCGCGCGCCCTCATTTTTTCTGTTCCGGCTCGAGATGGCGGGAAATGCCGTCGACCCAGACCGTCCTCCCGCCGCCTTTCAGTTCGACCGAACCTGCCATACCGCCTTCTCCCGAACCGATGCCCTTCAAAAGAAGTTGGCCTGGACGCAAGCGGTCCAGCATGGCGCGCTCCTCCGGAGTGAAAAAAAGCCTGCCCATCGGTTCGCCATGCGCCAAGAATGGCAGCACCATGAAAATGAACAGTATTTTTTTCATTTCAAAGATTCCAGCGTCACCCAGGATACCGTGCATACCGCTTTCAGATGAGCTTCGTAACCGGTTGACGTCCCGATTCTTTCAATGCCGCACCCCTCTATCAGGGGAAGGCCCCTCGTTTGCGCTTCGAGCACATCGAAAAAATCCAGCAACCTCCCCTCGTGCAGCAGGCTCAACTGGAAAACAGCCCGATTCACGTTCAATTCGAAAGAATCCGATACCGGGATTTTCTGCCGTGGCGAGATCGAATACTGCATGTCGAAAAGGCTGGAGCCGATTTTTTCCAGTTGCTCGATGAGATCGAGCCTTTGAAAGTCCCCGACCATTCCACGTTTGACGAGCCCCCTGTAAGCGGCCTGATACGAACTCAGATTATCACGGTCACGCTTCGCTTCCCTGATCCTGTTGCCTGCCACGGACAATGCCTTTTCCGCGCCCGACTCCTCCACGACCATCTTCTGCAGGAATTTCTGGGCGGCCATCGGCGCCGCCACCGCAAAAGCGACCGAACCCAGAAAACAAGCCAAAGGCCATGCAAGGCTGGGAAAATCTTCTTTTGTCAGCTTCACGCCCCCCCCTTCCAGAACGCTTTCAGGGAAAAAGCCGCCCTGTCCTCGACAGCTTTGCCGGTAAAGCTCGAATCGGGATCAAGGTCGAGCGGAAGTTTGATTTTCGTGACACGCATCCCTTTTTTTTCCAATTCGGCACAGAAACGATCGACCGTTTCGTTCGCGCGCCTGTAGTCGCCGTCGAAAGGAAAAATCTCCCCTTCGATGGAAATCGCCTCATACAAAGGAGCGGACTCGAACGCATCCTGCCCGAGCCTGATCTCTCCCGTAACCGCATTCACGGATTCAGGATTTTTCGCAGCCTGCCACGCAAGCCGGTTGATATTGACATCAGGATAAGCGTCGAGGGCTTGACTCACTTCCGACAAGAACCGTTTCGGCCGGGGAAACAGGGATGAAACTCTTTCGTAGAGCATCACCGCCGCTTTCATTTTTTGTGGAGAATCGGCCCTGGGATCGGATGGAATGAATTTCCGGTACTCGATCATGATCGATTCCGCCCTTGCCGCCTGAATCCTGGACTGTGCGTGCAGGCTGATCGCCCTGGAAAAATCCACGCCGGCGAACACCGCCCCCACCAGAATCAGGAGCGCTGACAATACGAAGCCTGAGTGCTGCCATTGCCGCAAATCGTATATATGCGTATGTGCTTCGCTGCCGTACTGGTTTGCAACCCGCTCCAGCCCCAACAGATGCAGAAAAAGGGGGAGCGAGTCCGATCCTTCAGCATTTCCCCTGAATCCGATGCGTGTCGCCGCCTCCTTCATGTCGAAAAAAACATGGTGAACGGAAGCCGTATCCGCCAGGATGTTATCGAAGCTTTTCCTGTCTTCGAAACCGCACAGAATGCAAACCATGAGCGCGCCGCTCTCCGGAAAGAGGTTCAAGGTATGCAGATATTTGTATATGCGCTCTGATTCGAGTTGTACGACGGTTGCCGTATCTTCACCCGGATGAATGAGCGTCAGACGGGAAAAATTGAGATGCCCATCCAGGAAAAAACTCTGCCTCAATCCCGTTCCGCTCTGGAAACTGAGCAGCAACAGATGGGAAGAAGGTATTTTTTCGACGAACCTGCCGCTCAACATCGCAACGGAAGCGATGCCGGATACCGCGACCCGCCTTCCGGACAGGGATTCGATCCAGGGGAGAACCAGATTCGGGCTGGTCAGGGCGGAAAACAGGACGCGGTCGTTCTTTCCTGCCCTGCCCTGAAAAGACGCATTGCGAAATGGCGTATAACGGTAATACTGATCCAGCTTTCTGGCATGTAAGTGTTTCCTGTCCCGCCATCCAAGGGCAGGAATATTTTCGATGCGATAATCTTCTTCGACGAGATCTACGAGAATGCTGACAGGAGGCGGTTTCATCCCGTCGAGATAATGCTCATACTGCCGCCTGCCTTCCTCGCTGTTCGGGAACTCTGCCTCCGAATGCAGAAACCCCCTTTTCCAGACCGCGGCGCGGCAATGCCTGTCCCCGATGAAAAGCAACGCTTTCGTCATCTGATTTTACCCAGCATGTCGTAAATCGGAGTGATCGCCGAGAGCATGATCCAGCCGAGCAAGGTGCCGAGAAAGACCGTCAAAAAAGGCTCGATCATCACCTGAACCCTGCGAATCGCCTCCCTCGTATCCCGTTCATAAAAATAACTCACGTTATAGAAAGCCTCGTCGAGTTGCCCTGTCGCCTCCCCAACCTTGATCATTCTGAGCACGAGGGAGGGAAAAACGCCCGCCTCCTGGAAGCTCTGGAGCAGGGTTTTTCCAGCCTCGATCTCCACGCGGGCGCGTTTTAACTTGTCCGAGATCACGAGGTTCCCGGCGATTCCTGTCGAGATGGCAATGCAATCGAGTATGCTGACCCCGGATTCGTACATGATCGCGAAAGTATTGGCAAAACGCGCAAGAATGATCTTGAGGAGAATTGGGCCGATGATCCAGACCCTGATTTTGAGCTGATCCACCCTGTATCTCATTTTTTCGCTCAACATCGTGACCGATTTGATGATGGCGAAAAGGACGATCGGGGCGAGGAGCAGAACATAGCGGTAATGCACGAAAAATTCCGACACGGAGAGCAGCGCCCTGGTCTGGAGCGGCAGGGTCTGTCCAAGGTTCCTGAAAAATGTGCTCAATTGCGGCACGAGGTAGATCATCAGAAAAAAAGTGATGGCAATCACCACAGTTCCTACAAATGCCGGGTAGATCAATATCTGCCTGGTTTGCGCACGCATTTCGTCCTGCCATTTCAGGGAGTCGGTCAGGTGCTTGAAGATCGCGGAAAGTCTCGCGCTCTCCTCCCCTGCCCTGACAAGGCTGACCATCACGCTGTCGAATATCCTCGGACTGAGCGCCATGGCTTGGGACAGGTGCATCCCGCCTTCTATGTTCTCGATCATCTCTGCGATGATCTCCCGGAAAAGGGGCACATCCATGGTGTCCCTGAGATCGGAAAGGCTTTCCAGAAGCGGCACGCCTGCCCTTGTCAGCAATTCCAGGTTGAAGAAAAACGTGATCAACTCGCGGCGGCTCACTCTTCCCGCGAAAAACAGTCGGCTCCTCAGCACGGGCTTGCCGGAAATGAGATCCACGCCGATGCGCTTCAAGCGCTCTTCGAGATCCGCTTCGTTCGAGGCATCGAGCACGCCGTGCTTGACCGTGCCATACTTGTCGATGGCCCTGTAGGCAAAGAGCGTCATGCCAGCCTTCCCGTCAAATCGATCACGCGGGCAATCTCTTCGAAAGATGTTGTCCCGGACAGGACATGGCGGATCGCATTTTGCGAAAGCATCCTGAATTTCTTTTCCCGAGCCAGAACCCTCATCTCGCGCAACGTCCCGCGGCGCGCGATCAGGTCATCGAAATCCTCATCCATCCTCACAATCTCCATGACCGCGAACCTTCCGGAATAGCCCTGGAAATCGCAGATTTCGCATCCTGCCGCCTTGTAAATCCGGGCTTTCTCACCCAACAGCCTCGCCGCTTCCAACCCGGGTTCGACAGCCTTCCTGCAATGCAGGCAAAGCCGCCTTACCAGGCGCTGGGCTATCATGCCGATGATGTTTCCGGCCATGATGTCGGGATGGATGCCAAGGTCAAACATCCTTGGAATTGCGCCTATCGCGGAATTGGTATGCAGCGTCGTATACACCTGATGCCCGGTCATGGCGGCCCTGAATGCCATGACCGCAGTGGGCTGGTCGCGAATTTCCCCGACCAGGATGATGTCCGGATCCTGCCTTAGCATCGATCGTATGCCGCTGGCGAAATCCAGCTTCACCATTTCATTGACCGAAGCCTGCCGGATCATGGACATCGGATACTCGACAGGATCTTCGAGGGTCATGATATTGACCGCCTCGGTATTGATGCGGCTCAATATGGAATAGAGCGTCGTGGTCTTCCCGCTTCCCGTGGGTCCAGTGACCAGGATGATCCCTTCGGGCTTTGCAATCATGAAATTGAGCATTTCGAATTCTTCCTGCTCCAGCCCGAGATCTTCGAGCGGGATGATCCCCTTTTGCCGATCCAGAATGCGTAGGACGATATTTTCGCCATGGGTCGTGGGTTCGGCCGAAACCCTGAAATCAATCGGGCGCCCCGACAGGCGCAGGGAAAACCTGCCATCCTGGGGCGCACGGTTTTCGGCGATATTCATCCCGCTCATCACCTTCAGCCGCACCACCATGGGAGACCAGTACGATTTATGCAAGCTCCTGACCTGGCGCAGCACCCCGTCTATCCGGCAGCGTATGCGCAAAAAACTGTGTTCCGGTTCGAAATGGATATCGGACGCCCCGCGCTGGACGGCATCCGACAGAAGCGCATCGATCAGACGCACGACGGGCTGGCTGAACTCGGTCACGCCGACCTGCAAGGCGGTATATTCGATCTCGCCGGGCTCTATTTCCTGAAGGATCCCTTCGATCGAAAGTTCGAACCCGTAATACTGGTCGATCGCATGCATGATCTCGGACTCCCCGGCGAGCAGCAGATGCAGCTCGTAGTCGTCCTGGAGGAGCGCCTTGACCTGATCGAGCGCGATGATATTTTCCGGATTGGATATTGCAAGCGTCAGCATGCGGCTGCTCCTGTCGAGCGAGAGCGGCAAAACCTGATGACGGCGCGCGATTTCCTGCGAAATCAGCTTGATCGCCGCAGCGTCGACCACAACCCTGGAAAGATCCACCGTCTCCTGCCCCATGCTCTCGGAGATCACGTCGCGGATCATCCCTTCGGTCAGGAATCCCATCCCAACCATCAGTTTGCCTAGCCTCAGGTGGTTTTTTCCCTGTTCGAGGAGCGCAATTCTCAATTGATCCTCGCTGACGACGCCTTTCTCGATCAAAAGCTGACCGAAAAGCTTGTTGCTCCGTTCGCGCCCTGTCGCCGGCATTTATTTTTCCAGTTCCTGTATTCTGCTTGCAGCCACGGCAGGATCGAACCCGGCAAATCCGGCGCCGGAGAGCTTGAGCGCACGCCTGTAATATTCGAGCGCAAGCTTGCCCTGATTCAGGTGATCCAGGCTGACGGCAAGATTGAAAGCAAAATCAGGATTGCCCGGTTCGCTCCCGTACGCATTGAAATAGGCCTGCTGCGCATCGGCCCAAAGCAACTGGCTTGCATAGCGGTTGCCCAGACTGAAATTGAGCGCGCCCGAGTCAGGCGAATTTCTGAGCAGCGTCTTCAGCCTGCTCTCCCCGTCATCCGGATTACGGATATTGACGAGGCTAGCCGTGGCGACCGGATCTTCCGGATCGATTTCGAGCACCCTGGTGTAATACCGCTCAGCGAGCGCAGTGCGTCCCCGTTTGATGGCGATTGCGGCAAGCCCGAGCAGCGCCTCCCTGTTTTGCGGATCGCGGCCAAGCAGGAGTCCGTAATCTTTCTGCGCGGCGGCAAGATCTCTTGACATCATCGCCTGGTAGCCCGCGACGGAAAGTGGATTGACAACCGCTTTCGCCGGGCTTTTCTGGATTTTGACGGTGTTGACGGGCGCCTCCTGCTGTCGGCTCTTTTCCGGCGGCTTCGGCACGGCGACCACATCGGATACCTTCTCCTGCGGCGCTTCGGGCAGCGGAAGCGCCGCAGGCGGCGGCGCAATCGCGCCTACCGTCCTGTCCGGCGCCGGGTACCGGTAATACATCATGCCGCCGCCAAGCAGCAGGGCGGCCACAGCAGCCAGGATCCAGTAATTGCGACGGTCCCCAGGCTTCGCGGCGAACAGTTTCTCTGCCGCCGCCCTGTCGTCGATGGCTGCCGCAGGCGGCTCATCCTGCTTCTGTTCGAGCTCCAGCGGCGGCTCTGCCGGGGCAGGCTCCGGCAAAGGCGGCGCCTTGTCCGCTTCGGCTTTCCTGATGGCATCCATCAAAAGGCTCATCGCTCAATTCCTGTCGGTATCGAAAAAATCCCTGGTCGGAAGGGCGCTTCTGAATTTCTCGAAATCCCCTTCGAGGCTCGCATCCTTGATCACGATCGTGCGCAGGAATATGACCAGTTCGGATTTGGTGGTCATATCGTTCTTGTGCGCGAAAAGATTGCCGATGTTCTTCAACCCGAACAATCCGGGCACGGTATCGTCCACATTGTTGATCGAGTCCTGCATCAAACCGCCCATGACTGCGATCTGACCGCTGTTCACCCTGATCACCGATTCCATTTCCCGCGTCTGGATTTCCGGAATCAGGTTCTTGACCGTGGCCGGCAGGGAAGGATTGGGGTCCGAGACATAGCCTAGTATCCGGGAAACGGTAGGCCTCAGATTGATGATCACGGAATCGTTGCCGCTGATTTCCGGCGTCACGTTCATCACGAATCCGACAGGAACTGAATTAACCGTGGTGGTATAGGTGGTGAGCGTGGTGGTCTGGTTCTGGCTCGTGTTGGCCTGGATCGTGAAATAAATCCGGTTGTCGACCACCTTGAGCAATGCCGTCTGATTGTTGAGCACGCTGATCTGGGGGCTGGACAGAACCTTCACCTTGCCGAACGATTCGAGCAGGGACAGGGTTGCCGAAAGATTGCCGATGACTGAAGTCGGATTCGTATAATTCAGGATGAAGAGGCTCTGGTTGACGGCCGACGGGATCCCGCCCGTCGGACCCTGGGTAAGACTCCATCCTTTCCCGCCTCTGGCAAGTCCGGCCCAGTTGATGCCCTGCTGATACTTGTCGCCCAACTGGACTTCGACCACGGTCGCCTCGATCAGAACCTGCCTTTTCGCGCTTTGCATCACCCGGTCCAGGAATTCCTGAATTTTTTTGTGCTGCCGAGAAGTCGCGCGGATGCTGATGATCCCGGTTTCCGGGTTCGCTATCACGGAGGAAGCCTCCCTGAAAGTCGTGCGCTTGATGACCGTGGTTCCGGCATTCTGAAGCGTGGCCGGATTCGGACTCGTTGCAAGAGATTGCTGCGCGCCTTTCCCCGAGGACCTGGGGGGGGCGGCGCCCGTTCCCGTCGTCGTCTGAATGCCCGCCTGTTCGACTATGGTCTCCGACGTGCCTGCCGGCAATATCTTGTCGGTTTCGTGGAGCAAATCCTTGACATTCTGAACCAGCGTTTCCCAGAACCTGTTCCTTACCGTGTTCGTCACCGATGTGCTCGAATTGTTGACGGCTGCCGTCGAGGTTCCGCTGCCGCTCGTCGAAACACCTGCCCCCGGCGTGGCGACCTGGGTGATGATCGCGACGGAGCCGTTCGTGTCGCGCGACATGTCGAGGTAATCGACCTTGTAGTTGAGCAGGTAGGGCGTATCCGGCATGACGGCGAGATTGGGCCCATCGGCTTCATAACGCATGTCGACCTGCTCCGAGATGCGGCTCAAAATCTGCGGCAAGGTCTGGTTGATCGCATTGATGGTCGCAACGCCGTTGATGCCGGGATGGATATCGATGTTGATACCGGCATCGCGCGCCAGGGCGTAAAGCAGTTCCTGGACCGGAACATTGTAAACCGATACGCTGTAAACAGCCATTTTCGCCATGGGCCTGGGCGGTGGAAGCACGGCGCTTTCCCTGACCAACTGGGGAATGACCCCATGCTTCCCGGGATCGGCCAGCAAGTGCTGCGGAGCAGGCTTGATCGGCTTGGTGCCGCAGCCGGCAAGACTGAGAATAATTGCCAATACGATAGCTATACGCATAATTCGAGGCCAAAGTTTATAGCCTCACATTAGCACCGCTTCGTAAATATGCCACCTGCGTCAACATGCCGCATTGTCCGGCGATGGACAAATCCCTACAATCCATTCTCCTAAAACCATAAATCTGGGGAAACTCGCATGAACAGGAAATACCTGCTTGCGCTCGCGCTCGCAATTCCAGCCAAAGCCTTCGCCTGCGCAGCATGCGGCTGCATGCTGTCCAAAGACTGGATCGGACAGGAAGTCAAAACCCAGCCGGGATACGCGATCAGCCTCTCCTACGATTTCATCAACCAGAACCAGTTCCGCCAGGGCAAATCCAATCTATCCCTGTCAGGCGCGAACACCATCCAGAATACCGGCACGAACACGAACCCCGCGGGGAACGAAGTCGAGCTCCAGACCGCCACCCGCATCACGACGCTGGGCTTCGACTATACCGGCGAAACCTGGGGGGTCGGCGTCCAGATGCCCTTCGTCGACAGGTATCACACCACTTTCCAGAATGGCCCGGCCAATCCCGCTTCCTACAATTACTCGAACAGCACGGACATGGGCGATCTGCGCATTGTGGGGAAATATACGGGCTTTTCGATCGAACGCACGAGCGGCCTGATTTTCGGAATCAAGCTGCCCACGGGAGCGGACAACGTCACCTTCGCCAACGGCACGGCCCTCGATGCCGCCCTGCAGCCGGGAACCGGCTCGACCGACATCATTCTTGGCGCATTCGGCATGGGACAAATCGGAAAGCTAGGATGGTTCGCCCAGGGTCTCGCGCAGCATACGCTCGTGTCGAACCATGCCCTGTACTACACTCCGGGAGATGCATATAGCCTGAATCTCGGGATCCATTATGCGAAATTCGGCCAGAAGGTGACCCCATTGCTCCAGGCCAACATCATCCATCGCCAGAGCGACAGCGGCATCGGCGCATCTTATGTATTCAACGGCAGCCCCCTTTCGGGCGGAAATCTCGCCTATCTCGCCCCCGGAGTTTCCGTGAGGCTGGGCGAAGGCCTCTCCGCCTACGGCTATGTCCAGATTCCCGTCTATCAGGACGTGACGGGCGTCCAGCTCGTGGCAAACCGCATTCTGTCCGTGGGCCTGCGCTACGCCTATTGAAAAAACCCGCTATAATTCGGCCATGATCCGTTTCGCCTTGAGCCTGATTCTCGCCCTGTCCGTCGCCAGCCATGCCTGCGCGGCGGGGAACTGGTCGCTGATGGACTCGGCGGGGAAATCCGTCAGCCTCTCCGACTTCAGGGGCAAATGGGTGCTGGTCAATTTCTGGGCCACATGGTGTCCAGGCTGCCTCTCCGAAATCCCGGATCTCGAACGCCTGCACAGGGACGGCAAACTTACCGTGATCGGTGTCGCGGTAAGCTACAAAAAACGGGACGAAGTGCTCGATTTCACGAAAAAACAGGGCATCACCTATCCCGTGGTCCTGGGAAACGAGGACACCGCATCCAGGTTCGGCGGACTGGAAGGACTGCCTTCCAGCTTCCTCTATTCTCCCCAAGGCGAACTCGTCGGGCGACATGAAGGCCCCCTGTCCGGCGATGATCTCGCCGCAGCCATCCGCGGCGATCATCCCTTGTAAAAAACAAGGCCCGGCTACGGGTCAGGCAGTCGGGCCAAAGGAGGGGCGTTACCATCAGATAACGATTATATTCTGATATATATTTTCGCCGATGTCAAGGAACCATCGCAAAACATTGTCAGTTCCAGTCAAAAGCGCTAAATTGGCCTAAGGAACCACCGATTTACTCCAATGTGGAGCGCGTTGCTGGGAAAATCGAGATGATCGCACGACGAGTGACGCAGGTCGTAGCTGGACTACGACACCAAGGAGCTCAACAAAGCGAGCGCTCGATTTTCACGCAACCCTGAAGGGACGGGGCTTTGCGGGCGATCTTCTTTGTCGCGCGGCTTGCCAATGGAATAACCATTGGCTGCGCCGTGTTTCGCGAATCTCATCCCGCAATGCGCCGTCACGCCCGCATGGGAGTAAATCGGTGGTTCCCCAAGGAACTCCTGAACAAATCGCACATGAGCCATGACACCTAATTTTTTTTCAGGAAAACGCGCGGCACTCATCGTTCCCGCGCTGATCGCCCTTTCCGGAATCCTCATCTGGACACTCTCCAAACCCGAGCCGGTTCCGGTGGCGCTCGCAGCAGCCGGGCGGGGCCTCGTGGAATCGAGCGTGGCCAACACGCGCGCCGGCACCGTGAAAGCCTGCCGGCGCGCCAGCCTCGCCCCCAGCAATGGCGGACTCATCTACCGCATCAAGGTCAGGGAAAGCGACAGGGTGAAGAAGGGACAGGTGCTGATCGAACTTTGGAACAAGGATCTCGTCGCCCAGAAAAGGCTCGCCATGGAGCAACTGGCGTCTTCCCGCGACCGTATCCAGGAAGCCTGCGCGCTCGCCGATGCGGCGGCAAACGACATGAAGCGCAAGGCAAAGCTCCATGAAAAAGGATTCCTGTCCATCGAGTCACTGGACAATGCGGCGGCGCAGGCGAAATCGAAGCGCGCATCCTGCGAAGCGGCGAAAGCCGGCGTGGACGAGGCGATGGTGCGCATAGACCTTGCAAGCGCCGGGCTCGAACGCAGCACGGTCACCGCGCCTTTCGACGGGATCGTGGCCAAGGTGACCGGGGAACTGGGCGAATTCACCACGCCCTCCCCGCCCGGCATTGCCACCCCGCCCGCCATCGATCTCATCGACGACAGCCGCCTGTACGTGACCGCCCCCATAGACGAAGTCGATGCGCCCGCCCTCAAGGTCGGCATGCCGACCAGAATCACCCTGGATGCCTTCCCCGGCCGTCATTTTTCGGGAAAAATCACCCGCATCGCGCCCTACGTCCTCGACATCGAGAAGCAGGCGAGGACGGTGGATATCGATGTCGATTTCACCGAAGGGAAGGACGAGAAAGCGCTGCTCGTGGGCTACAGCGCCGATGCCGAAGTGATCCTCTCCAGTCACCCTGACGCCTTGCGCATCCCCACCCGCGCCCTGCTCGACGGAAACAGGGTGCTGCTCTTTCAGAACGGCATGCTGGAAGAGCGAACAGTGAAAACCGGGCTTTCCAACTGGGAATATACCGAGGTGCTCGCAGGCCTCAAGGCGGGAGACAGGGTTGTGGTATCGCTGGAGCGGAACGGCGTCAAGGCGGGAATAAGCGCCGTGGCGGAAAAATGATCCGGCTCGAAAACATCAGGAAGAAATTCACGGTCGGGGATCAGGTCGTTGCGGCCCTCAAGGACATCAGTCTCGATGTGAAGGCAGGGGAATACCTTTCCATCATGGGGCCTTCCGGTTCGGGAAAGTCGACATTGCTCAACCTCATCGGCCTCCTCGATCGCCCCACTTCAGGCACCTATGCTTTCGACGGCATGGATGTGACGCGCCTCTCCGACGATGAGCAGGCGGCAGTGCGGCGCGAAAAAATCGGTTTCGTCTTCCAGTTTTTCCATCTCATTCCCCGCCTGAGCGCAAGGGAGAATGTCGAACTGCCCATGATGCTTGCCGGGATAGCCGGGGAAGAAAGAAAGGCAAGGTCTTCAAGGCTGTTGAGCGATCTCGGTCTCGACGAGCGCGGGCAGCACAGGCCCGAACAACTCTCGGGCGGGCAGCGGCAGCGCGTCGCGATCGCACGGGCAACCGTCATGAACCCGCGCATCTTGCTCGCTGACGAACCCACCGGGAACCTCGACCGGGTGAGCGGCATGGACGTGATCGCCCTGCTCGAGAAGCTCAACTTGGAGGGCATGACCCTGATCCTCGTCACCCACGATCCTGAAATCGGCAAAAGGGCGAACAGGCAGGTGCTCATGCTCGACGGCGAGATCGAGTCCGACAAAACATGAAACTGCCCGACATCCTGTCTTTCTCCGGGAAAAGCCTCATGGGCAGCCGCGCCCGCACCCTGCTCATGATTCTCGCCATGTCGATAGGCGTGGCATCCGTGGTCATCCTCACCGCGCTCGGCGAAGGCGCCCGCCGCTACGTGGTCGACCAGTTCTCCGCCTTGGGCACCAATCTATTGATCGTTTTTCCGGGGCGTACCGAAACGAAGGGCAACGTGCCGGGCATGCTGGTCGGAGAAACGCCGCGCGACCTGACGCTGGACGACGCGCGCGCCCTGCTGAAGAGCCGCTACGTGAAGCGCATCGCCCCCCTGACCGTAGGCTCGGGCCTCGTCTCCTTCGGGCGCAGGAACAGGGAAGTGCCGGTGCTCGGCTCGACTTCAGACCTGCTCGAAATCAGGCACATGAAACTCTTGACGGGACGCTTCCTGCCGCAGGGAAATGCCGTGCCTGTCTGCGTACTCGGAATCAAGGTCAAGGAGGAACTCTTCGGTTCCGCCCAGGCAGTGGGACAATGGGTCAGGATAGGCGAGCGCCGCTTCAGGGTTGCCGGAATCCTCGCGGCCCAGGGGCAATCCCTGGGGTCCGACACGGACGAACTCGCGATCATCCCGGTAGTCTCAGCGCAAATGCTGTTCAACACCCCATCCCTGTTCCGCATCCTGATCGAAGCCAGGAGCCGGGATGAACTCGAACTTGCGCGCAAGGATGCGCTCGAAATACTGGCCGCCCGCCACGAAGGGGAGCGCGACGTGACCGTGATCACGCAGGACGCCGTGCTCGCCACTTTCGATGCAATCCTTCGCGCCCTCACCCTGGCTGTTGCCGGAATTGCAGGAATCAGCCTCGGGGTTGCGGGCATCCTGATCATGAACGTGATGCTGATCGCAGTGTCCCAGCGGACGCGCGAAATCGGGCTGTTGAAGGCAATCGGCGCAAGCGGGAGGCAGATCAGGAACCTCTTTTTCGCGGAAGCTGCAAGCCTTTCTCTCGCCGGAGCGATATCCGGATGGATCGCAGGCGAAATCGGGGTGTACATCATCTCGGGCGTCTACCCGACGCTTCCCGTATCCGCCCCCTGGTGGGCAATAGGCGCCGCGATCGGCACGGCGCTCGCAACCGGGATTCTGTTCAGCCTCATGCCCGCCCGCAGGGCTTCCCAACTCGACCCGGTTCAGGCGCTCTCCAGACGATGATGACCGACTTCATCCTGTTCCCGCTCAAATCGCTCAGGGCACACAGGCTGAGGACACTCCTCACCGTAACGGGCATCGCAGTGGGAATAGCCGCAGTCATCATGCTCACTTCGATCGGCGAGGGACTCCACCGCTTTGTCATTTCCGAATTCACGCAGTTCGGCACCAACATCATCGGGATCAATCCAGGGAAAGCGCAGACGAGAGGCGGCCCGCCCGTAGGCATATTCGGGAGCGTGCGCCCGCTGACCCTGGAGGATGCGACGGCATTGAAGCGCATTCCCTATGTCGAATCGATCAATCCCAGTTTTTCCGGAAACGCGCAAATCAAGGCGAACGGAAAAAGCCGCAGGGTCATGGTCAATGGGGCCGGCCCCGAATTTCCGCAAGCCTTCCACATGAACGTGGCAACGGGACGCTTTTTGCCGCCCGACGAATACCAGAACGCACGCGCATTCGCGGTGCTCGGATATAAAGCCTGGGAGGAGCTTTACGGCAAAACCAACCCGCTCGGCACCCGGATCAGGGTCGGGGGAAACCGCTACACGGTAGTCGGCGTGATGGCGTCCAAGGGGCAGGTTCTGGGATTCGACCTGGACGACACGGTTTTCATTCCTGCCGCGCGCGCACTCGAACTCTTCAACCGCGACTCGCTGATGGAAATCGACGTGATCTACGATCCGGACGTTCCATCCGGAAAAGTGGTCGAAGAAATATCGAGGATGCTCGCCGCGCGCCACGGCCGCGACGACTTCACCATCACCCCTCAGGAAAAAATGCTCGACGTGCTGGGTTCCGTCCTCGACGTGCTGACCTTCGCAGTCGCCGCAATCGGAGGCATATCGCTCGTGGTCGGCGGAGTCGGCATCCTCACCATCATGACGATCTCCGTGGCGGAGCGCACCGGAGAGATCGGACTCCTGCGCGCGGTGGGCGCGAAGCAATCGCAGATCCTGTCCCTGTTCCTTGCCGAGGCCACCCTGCTTTCGGGCCTCGGCGGCATGGCGGGACTGGTCTTCGGCTTTTCCATGCTCCAGGGGCTGCATGCCGCATTCCCCGCGCTGCCCGTCCACACCCCCTGGCCCTATGCGGTTTTCGCCGAAATCATTGCCGTCTCGATCGGCCTCATCGCCGGGGTGATGCCCGCCCGCCGCGCCGCCCGCCTCGATCCGGTGGAAGCCCTGCGCGCGGAATAATTCCGGTTCCGGACAAATCGACGACAACGCCCGTCAATATGAATCCTCCCGCACTCGGTTTCCTGACGCTAAAAATGCTGTGCAAAAATTGAAATTGCCAATCTTTAAAAAAATTTTTAGCGCTTTGCAAATTTCATCGAAAAATGAAGTTATAATTCATCGCGTCGTTAATATATACATTGTTTCGCCAACTCGATTTTATTTAAAATAATAAGTTACATAAAAATAAATTAACATGTATATACACTATAATTATGTTATCACTTGTAATTTCAACTGCCACGCTTGATAAGCTTCGAGATAAACATAGCGTGACCAAACGCGAAATTGAACAATGTTTTGAAAACAGGGTTGGTAACTTTGTTGAAGATCTGCGGGAAGAGCACAAAACCAATCCCCCCACTTTGTGGTTTGTTGCCCCTACAAACTGCAATAGGATTTTAAAAATCGTTTTTATATTTATTGATGGCAATATACATATCAAATCCGCATTTGAAGCCAATGATAAATCAATTGAATTATATGAATATTTAGGCAGGTAGAATGTATCATGTCGGAGGCAAAAATGAGCAATAAGGAGAAGGTTCTCGGTACAGATGAGGCTTGGGAATCAGGGCAACTTGGAAGCGACGGGCAGTATGCCAGTTTAGCCGCACCGGAAATATCCCCGCAAGTCGACGACGCGCTTGGGCTGCAAATGATTTCGATCAGGCTTGATAAAAGCCTGATCGAATCGTTCAAGATATTGGGTTCATTCCATGGGGTTGGTTATCAGCCTCTAATGCGAGATGCGCTTAAGCGATTTGCGGAATCTGAAATGAAGGCTATTGTTTCCGGCTTGGTAGAGTCGCAAAAAAAACAGCCGCCTGAACAAACATCACACAAAAAGCAGCAAAAAGTGGCGTAAATTACGACAATGCGGAAGGGATCGATCCCCGATTCCGACACTGTTCGGAATCGTCATTCGTAGCGCAAAAAATCTTCCGCAGGAGCATCGGTCCCGAAACGGTCGATCAGATCGTCGATTTCCTGCGCCACCGTTTCGTCCTCGTC
This sequence comes from Burkholderiales bacterium, assembly GCA_019753155.1. Taxonomy (GTDB): domain Bacteria; phylum Pseudomonadota; class Gammaproteobacteria; order Burkholderiales; family JABEVD01; genus JABEVD01. The sequence goes on along the minus strand of JAIELG010000020.1, from coordinate 60,767 downwards.
CTCCTCTATCGCCCCCTGGGCAACAAGCCTCGCGACGAGTCCGGACGACACCGCATCCCTCACATCCTGGAGAGTGGGCGGATTCTCCGCTTCGTCCATGGCGGCCTCGATGACCCTGGAAAGCGCTTCGCTCGCCTGCCCCCCCAGGAAATCGACTGCGGAGGCTTCGTCGCCGTATTCCTCGATCAGCGCATCCAGTTCGTCCATCAGGGAGTCTCCATCGTCGAAATGATGCAGACTCTCCGCTTCGCCGATTTCAGCGGGAAGCAATGCTGCGACGAAATTGCGGAGCGAACCCAGAGTGACGGGTTCATCCATCCCGGGATCGCCGGCGCGGCTGCCGATGAGTTTCGCCAATTCGGGGCTGACCGTAATATCGATTGGGTTCCTGATCATGATGCCGTCCTTATCCGAAATGATGCATACATTCTGGCTCGGTTTGAGCAAAAATCAAGGCCCGTCCACTGTCAGTTTTTTTTACACTCGGTTACGCCCTGACGCTGCGTGAAACGACATCCCATTGATTCCTCGCAGCCCGGATAATTTGGCACAGAAATTGCTTAAACCCGGTCGAGCAAACAACATGTGCGGTCATGACGATGAAAATCATTCAAAAGAACATTCAGGCTTTCTGCCTCGCCTCGGCGCTGTTTAACATTGCAACTCCGGCCAATGCGCTGGTGATCAACGCCACGTTCGACAGCAACTGGCTTGCCAGCGCGCCTCCGGCCGCAACTGCGGCGATCAATGCAGTCGACGCCCTCTTCGGATCCTATTTCTCGAATCCCGGAACGGTGAACATCAGCTTCGGCTGGAATAATGTCAACGGCAGCGTACTGCCTGCCGGGGCGCTCGGGGCAACATCCAACGTGCTTCAGTACGGCACGTTGAGCCAGGTTTCTTCGCTCCTGAGCGCCTATTCCGCGTCCCATCCGCAGAACGCCGTGCTTGCCAGCGTGGTCAGCCATTTACCCGCATCGGTCAGCAATCCCGGCGGCTCCACGCTGTTTGGCGTGTCGCAGGCCGAAATGACGGCCTTGACCGGCACGAACTATGCCGGCCCTTCCGCCTATGTCGGATTCGGAAATGCCGTCAACTGGCAATATTCGCAGGCCGGGGGCATCGCTGCAGGCGCATACGACTTCTTCGGAACCGCCCTGCATGAAGTCTCCCACGCCCTCGGTCGCGTCAGTTACGAGTTCGTCACGCCCAGCACGCCTTATCTCACTCCCCTGGATTTGACTCGTTACACCTGCGGGACCACCACGCTCAACAGCACCTCGGGAAGCACGGCCTGTTTTTCCATCAACGGCGGCGTAACCGATCTTGCGACATTCTCCCCCACATCCGACAGCGCAGACTGGGCCGGCACTTCCGGGACAAGCGGCGACCCCTTCGGCGCCTATCTCGCCCCAGGAATCACAACCTCCATGAGCGCCGTCAATTTTCAGGTCATGCAGGCGCTCGGCTGGAGCGTGCCTGAACCCGGCACGATTTTCCTCATCGCGCCGGCGCTTGGCGCGATGGTGTTCGCGCGCCGCAGGAAAGCTATGGCACGAGTCCTGCGTCCCTGACAAGCTGCACGATATACTCCCCCGGAATCGCGTAAGCGATTCCGGAGGGATCCGACAGCATGTGCTCCTTGGTGCTCTTGACGAACACCATATTGACGATGCCGACCACTTTTCCGGATTCGGACTCGAAAAGCGGACTTCCGCTGTTTCCCGGATAGGCCGTCGCATCGAGCTGGAATATCGTGAACGGGGTGCGCAACTGTTTGATCGACTTCGCATCCAACCGGCTTGCGTTGAGCGCCGGGATCACTATGGGCGTGATGGCCGACAAGGTCGCCCTGTGCGTCACGGGATAATAGCCCAGCACCACGCCAATCGGAAAGCCGGTGAACGCAAGCGAATCGCCCTCCCGCATGGCGGACGAATCGCCGAAATGCAGCGCCGGAATGGTGCCCCCCTCTATTTTCAGCAAAGCCAGATCATGAGCGGGATCGACCAGGATTTTTTTCGCGTCGAACGCTTCGGATTCATTCCCCCTGCCTGAAAAAACGACGAGTTTTTCGTTTTCCGCGCTGTTGAAAAGCGGCGGGATGACATGCGCGTTAGTGACCACGTAAGTGCCGTCCGAAACGGCAAAGCCCGTTCCAAGAAAATTCACGGGAGGGGCTCGATTCGCCTGAAGCGTGCCTACAGCGACGATGGAACGTTTGAGCATAGCGACGGTATCGGACAGGGTCGCCGCACTCGCGCCTGCAGAAAACAACAGCAGAATGAGCAAACTTCGCACCCGAATCCCTCCACAAATTACCCACGATTGTAGGGGCGGGAAGCCCCTCTGTCCAACCACACAACTGAGAACGAATCGAACAATTCATGGAATCTCTTGATTTTCATGGAATATCATGCAATAATGATATGCCTGTTCAAAACAATTGCGACTACAGCATGAACCGGCAGCCCCGGAAGTGGGGAGGGGGTATTGCTTCTATCGATAAGAACAACAATATCTTTCGAGGAAATGCATCATGAACAGGTATTACCAGATACTTCTCAGCGCAGGATTCGGACTCGTTCTGCCCAATATCGCGCATGCCTCCTTTTCCGGCGGGGGATCGAACGACTACGTTTACAGTTACTCGACCTCATACAATGCAACCGATGCGTCGGGCGAAGCTGTCAAAGCGCAGGCGACTTTCGACGTTTCCGCAAGCTCCATGGTGGTAACCCTGGTGAACGAACAGACCGGCATTACGAGTGTGGGCCAGAACATCAGTTCCGTCTTTTTCACCGTCAACAATTGCGGCTCCATCCTCAGCCTTTCGCCGCAGGATCTGAGCAGCAGTTCCGGAACCGAAGTGACCGTAGGCAGCGGAGGGGCCGTCACCTCGACCCAGGTCAATGCTTCACTGGACCATTGGCAGATGGGGACGGATTCCGCAGGGCAGTCGTACATGAATGACCTTTCCGGCGGAGGCAGCCCGGACCAGACGGTGATCGGACCTTCGGGTTCGAACAACGACTATTCGACCGTGAACCGTTCCATTTACGACAACGCGCCCCACAATCCCTTCGTCCAGAACGAGGCGAAATTCACCGTCAAGTTCCCGCCCGGCGTGCTCGGCGACAACGTCAAGATATCCGATGTCTCAATCGGCTTCGGAACGCAAACCGGGAACTCGCAGCCCTGCTACTACAGGCGCGTCCCGGAACCCGGAACGCTGCCGCTCCTGATGATCGGCGTGGCCGCGTTCAGACTGTTCCGCCGCCGCAGGTCTCAGCATATCCTCGGCAGCTGCTCCCCGGACAGCCAGTCCACGATGCGCTTCCCGCCCAATACGGTTTCCATCTGGACGAAGTGGCGCTTGTCTTCGACCACCTCCCCTATGATTTGCGCATCCCTTCCCTGGGGATGGACGCGCATCGTCTCCAGAAGAAATTCCGCTTTTTCCGGCGGACAGACGGCGACAAGCTTGCCCTCGTTGGCGGCATAAAGGGGGTCCAGGCCGAGGAATTCGCAGGCGGAAGCGACTTCCTCGCGCATGGGGATCCTGTTCTCCGTGATATTCATGCCGACGCCTGACTGCATGGCGATTTCGTTGAGTACAGCCCCCAGCCCGCCCCGCGTGGGATCGCGCATGGCGCGAATCTGGGGCACTGCGCTCACCATGGCGGCAACCAGGCGATGCAGCGGCGCGGTATCCGAAACGATGGGCGTGCCGAAGCTCAGATTTTCCCGGCTGGACATGACTGCAACGCCATGCTCTCCTATCGTGCCGCTCAGGAGAATCGCATCCCCCGCGCGAGCCATGCTTCCAGAAGTGTTCACGCCTTCCGGAACCACCCCGATCCCGGCGGTACTGATGAAAACGCCGTCCCCCTTGCCCTTCTCGACCACTTTCGTGTCCCCGGCCACGATGGGAACCCCTGCATCCCTGCTCGCTTTCCCCATGGATTGCGCAATGCGTTCCAGTTCGGAGAGGGGGAATCCTTCTTCCAGGATGAAGCTCGCGCAGAGATAAAGCGGGCTTGCGCCCGACATCGCGATATCGTTGATGGTGCCATGCACGGCAAGGCAGCCGATATCGCCTCCCGGAAAAAAAAGCGGGGACACGACATGGCTGTCTGTCGCCATCACGAGACGGCCCTGCACAGCGCCGAGACTCGCGAAGTCGTTGCCCTCATCGAGGGCAGGATTGCCGAGCGCGCGCCTGAACACCTCGTCGATCAGGCGTTGCATGGCCCGCCCCCCACCTCCGTGCGACAGGTCGACGCGCCCTTTCATGCCGTTCGCCCATAAGCATAATGCGCGGCGCAGGCCCCTTCCGAAGACACCATGCACGCGCCTATGGGATTGGACGGGGTGCAGGCCGTACCAAAAACCCGGCAATCCTGCGGCTGCTTCAACCCGCGCAGCACTTCCCCGCATTCGCATGCCTTCGCATCCGGAACAGGCGTGTAGGCGATGCAAAAGCGCGATTCGGCATCGAAGCTGCTGTAACTTTCCGCTATCGACAGGGCGCTCGAAGGCACCTCGCCAAGCCCGCGCCATTCGAACGAAGGGCGCACGACGAAGACCTGCTCCATCAGGCGCTGCGCCTTCAGGTTCCCATCATGGCTGACGGCCCTGGTGTATTCGTTCTCCACCTCCGCCCTTCCCTCGTTCAATTGCCTCACCAGCATCAGTATGGACTGCATGACATCCAGCGGCTCGAACCCTGCGATCACCATGGGGACTTTATATGCGGACACGATGCCTTCGTAGGCCTTCGTGCCGATGACGGTGCTGACATGGGACGGGCCAAGAATGCCGTTCAGCCTCAAATCCGGCGTATCGAGTATGCTCTGCATGGCAGGAGGCGTGAGCACGTGATTGCAGAACACGCTGAAGTTATCCAGATCCTGCGCCTCGATTATGGCCGCCGCAGTCGACGGCGCGGTGGTTTCGAAGCCAATCGCGAAAAAAACGACTTCCCTCTCCGGATGCGCCCTTGCTATCCTGACGGCATCCTGGCTGGAATAGACCATGCGGATATCCGCTCCGGAGGCTCTCGCCTGCATGAGGCTGCCCCCTCCCGAAGCCGGGACGCGCATCATGTCCGCATAAGTGCAGAGGATGGCTTTTTCCGCGATCCCGATCGCATTGTCGATCCTGCCCACAGGAAGCACGCAGACCGGGCATCCCGGCCCATGTATCATGCTGACGTTGTGCGGAAGCAGCGACTTGATGCCATGACGGGAGACGGCGTGGGTATGACCGCCGCAGAATTCCATCAGATGGTAGCTCCCCAGCGCTTCCCGCTCTATTTGTTTCGCGATCTCCCCGGCAAGGTGCGGATCGCGAAACTCGTCGATATATTTCATTCGGGGTCCATTTCAGAAAACAGCTTCAGCGTTCTTTCGGCTTCAAAAGGATCCAACCTGGAAAGCGCATACCCCACATGCACGATCACGTAGTCACCCACCTTGATGTCCTCCACGAGAACGAGGGAAATCTGCTTGCGCATGCCGCCGACCTCGATCAATGCATTGTCGTTCGGCAAAAGCGCCACGACCTGGACGGGTATCGCAAGACACATGTTCAGCTCCCCAGCAATGCGCGAGCGACCTGCGCCTGGCCGAGGCTGATTCCCCCGTCGTTGCAGGGCGCCCGGTTCGGGATCGACACCTCGAATCCGTGGAGGTGTTTTACGAGCAGGGTGCGCATGACTGTATTCTGGAAACATCCCCCTCCCAGCGCAATGGCGGTCAATCCCGTTTCACTTGAAGCCTGGATGACCCAATCCGCGAGTCCCCTGGAAAACGTGGCATGGAAGAGGGCTGCCCCATATGCGGCGTCCCGGATGTCGGCAAGACGAACCATCAGCGGCAGGAAGTTCAGCACACCCTCTTCGATAATATAACCGTCAATCATGGGCTCGACTTCCCCATGAGCGCGGGCAAGCGCTTCGAGTTCCATCGCGGCCTGAGCTTCGAAGCTTGCATTGAGATTGACCCCCAGCAAGGCGGATGCCGCATCGAACCAGCGGCCTGCGCTGCTCGTCATGGGGCACCCCCTTTGCAGCATCTGCGCAACCATGCTTGCGCCCGGCTCATCGAAGCGCGCCGCGATCTCGTCATGCCTGCCCAGAAGATGAAGCACCCCGGCTGCGATGCGCCACGGCGCCCTCGCGGCCCTGTCCCCCCCAGGAAGCGGCAATTCGCGAAGATGGCCCAGCCTTTCCATGTCCGGGCCGCGGACCATCAGGAGCTCGCCCCCCCATATTCCGCCGTCCAGTCCGTATCCCACCCCATCCAGGGCAAGCCCGAGAACCTGCTCCATTCCGTGTTCGGCCTGAATCGCCGCGATATGGGCATGATGATGCTGGACGCGAAAAAGCGGGACGCCCTTCTCGACTGCAAACCGGCTCGCAAAACGGCTGCTGTGGAAGTCCGGATGCATGTCGCAGGCAACCGCCCCGGGCTCGATATCGAGCGCCGACATCATGTCGCTGATGTTCTCCTCGAAAGCCGAGCAGCTTTCCCTGCTGTCGAGATCGCCGATATTGCCGGAAAGAAAAGCCTCATCCCCCTTCGTCAGGCACACCGTGTTCTTGAGCCACGCGCCGCAGGCGAGCACCTGCGCGCCGGGAGATTTCAGCGCTATCGGCGTCATGCAAGCTTCTCCGCTATCCAGGACACCCATTCTGAAAGCCCGTCGCAGTTTTTTGCGGAAGTCCGTATCACGCCCATATCCGGATTGATTTCGAGCGCGTTGGCGATGCACTGCCCGGTATCGAATTCGAGATACGGCAACAGATCCGTCTTGTTGAGCAGCATGAGGCTGGAGGCCATGAACATGTCGGGATACTTGAGCGGCTTGTCCTCGCCTTCGGTGACGGAGAGGACGACAACCTTGCGATGCTCCCCGAGATCGAAGGATGCGGGGCAGACGAGATTGCCCACATTTTCGATCAGGAGCAGGCTCCTGTCCATGAGATCCAGCTTCTTCAATGCATCCCCGACCATATGCGCGTCCAGGTGACATCCCTTTCCCGTATTGATCTGGATCGCCTGAATCCCGGTTTTCCTGATGCGCTCCGCATCGTTCGATGTCTGCTGATCGCCTTCTATCACCGCGATGGGAACCCGCTCTTTCAGCGCCTCTATGGTTCTGACGAGCAGGCTTGTCTTCCCCGAACCCGGACTCGAAACCAGATTCAGCGCGAATATGCCGCGCTCATCGAGATGGCTGCGGTTTTCTCTCGCACGGGCATCGTTCCTGCCGAGTATGTCCCGCTCGATGCGTATCATGCGCGAAGCGTTCATGCCCGGAGCATGGCCGAACTTCCCGAGATAGCTTTTCTTTTCCCCGCAGCCGCAAACCGCACACATCTAGATCACCTCCAGCGCCACCACGCGCATCGCCATTCCCGCAACCTCCGCTATTTCGATGGCTGCGCCCTCCGCTATGCTGTTCGCGCAGACGAGTTCAAGGCAGAATTTCAGCGCATCCCTGTCCACGCCCGCATGTTCCCCGATTTCGAGATGAATCGCCTTCACGCATCGGCACTCCTGCACATGTTCCTCGACGATCTGCAACACGCTCTCGGCAAGGGATAATTCATGCATGGAGCGATGCGGCTCCGTTCCCGGCAAGAACCCTGTTCGAAGTATAGCGCCTTGGCAGGCTGTCGAAAAAGCTTGTGAGCGCAGACGGAACAAGGCACAAAATGACGAAAAAGCAGAGTTCACATGCAGTTTGCCGCTTCGCAGCCCCACATTTCTGGCCATTTTTTAACGCGGCAAGCGCGATCGTTTTGCAGCAGCCTGTCAAAGCCATGTCATGAGTCCGCATTCCAATGGGTGGGTAAGGTGCGCATGATAGGGATGGACGCGAATCTGGTAATCGATGAGTCCGCAAATTTCAGGCTTGATACCCAGCACGAAAATATGCTCCCGCCCTGCCATCCTGTCGAACACGAACTTGCCGCTCTTCTGAAACTTCTTGGTGTCATGTATGTATGACCTGTTGTAGAGCAACTCGACGATAACGTCATGCTCGTCGAGGCCGTCGAGATAGAGCGCCACCTCGAAGTGCAGGTCTTCCCCAAAGCGCAGACTTTTTCGCGCTTCATCCACCCGCCTGATCGTAATGAGGGGCCAGGCTTTTTTCACTTTCGCCTTCCACGCCGAAACCGCCCTGGCCGCAGCATAATTGTCTTCGGAATAGACTTTCCCCTGGCTGCTCGCGGACAGGTAGCATTTCGAGACATATTCCCCCACCATCCTGCCCGCATTGAAGCGCGGCAGGACGGAAGCCATGGCCCGCTTCGATTTTTTGACCCATTCCTCCGGATAACCGTATTTTCCGCGATTGTAGTAAACCGGAATGACCTTGTCCTGGAGGATTTCATACAGGGTTCGGCTCTCCTCGCGATTTCTCCTGAAAATATCCAGATGTTCGGGAGAGGGCTTCACCGCCCAGCCGTTGGTGTCGTTATATCCCTCGCCCCACCAGCCGTCCAGAACGCTCAGATTGATCGCGCCGTTGATGCTCGCCTTCATCCCGGAAGTGCCGCTCGCTTCCAGCGGATAGAGCGGCGTATTGAGCCAGACATCGACGCCGGAAACGAGGCGGCGGGAGAGACCCATGTCGTAGCCTTCGACGAGCAGGATTTTCCCTTCGAACTCGGGCATCTGCGAAAGCCCGTTGATCTGCCGGATGAGATCCTGCCCCGGCTGGTCTGCAGGATGCGCCTTGCCTGCGAAAATGAAAATGACGGGGCGTTCCGGGTCGGAGAGTATCTCTTTCAGCCAGTCGATGTTGTCGAACAGCAGCGTCGCCCGCTTGTAAGTCGCAAAGCGCCTCGCAAAGCCTATAGTCAATACATTGGGATCGTAACTGTCCAGATATTTCAGGATGCGGTCGAGATGCGCCTCGCTGCCGCTGTTGCGCAAATGCCGACTACTGATGACGGAACGCAGTCCGTAGAGCATCTGCGCCTTGAGCGACTGGCGCACGCTCCAGTAGAGATGGTCGGGAATGTCGTCGATATTCTTCCAGAAGCGCTCGTCCGAAATATGGTTGCGCCACTCGCCGCCCAGGAACTTGTCGAAAAGATCCACCCATTCTTCTGCGAGAAAAGTCGGAACATGCACCCCATTCGTGATGTAAGTCATCGGATTTTCTTCGGGCAGAATTTCCGGCCAAAACTTCGAGCATATGCGCGAGGAAACTTCGCCATGGATGCGGCTCACGCCATTCTGGAAGCGCGAAGCGCGCACTGCAAGCGCCGTCATGTTGAATTCGCTGGGATTGTCCGGGTCGTAGCCCAGGGAAAGCATGGCTTCTTTCGGCATGCCCACGAGCGTGCAGCAGTGATGGAAATATTCCGCCACCATTTCCTCGTTGAAATGATCGTGCCCTGCCGGAACCGGGGTATGAGTCGTAAATACGGTGTTGGATGCGACAGCTTCCAGCGCGGTCGGAAAATCGAGTCCCTGCTCGACCATTTTCCTGATCCGCTCGAGGAGCAGGAATGCGGCATGCCCCTCGTTGATGTGCCATACCGTGGGCTTCAGGCCGACGGCTTCGAGCGCCCTGACGCCGCCCACGCCGAGGATGATTTCCTGCTGGATGCGGTTGGTGCTGTCGCCGCCGTAAAGCTCGTGGGATATGCGTCGATCCGCATCCGGATTTCCCGGCAGATCGGTGTCGAGCAGATAAAGCATGATCGTGCCGACCCTCGCTGTCCAGATCTTGGCGAATACTTCCCTTCCAGGAAAATCGATGCTCACGACAATTTCGCGCCCGGCTTCGTCCAGCGCGGGACTCACCGGAAGATCGGCCGCATCGGATTCGTTGTGCTTGACGATCTGATTGCCTTCGGCATCGATCTCCTGGGAAAAATAACCGCGCCGATAAAGAAAACCCACCCCGACGAAAGGCAGCCTCATATCGCTTGCAGCCTTGCAATGGTCCCCGGCCAGGATACCGAGTCCGCCCGAATAAATCGGGAAACTTTCATGAAAACCGAATTCTGCGCAGAAATAGGCGACGAGATCGTCCTTATCCAGCCCGGCTCCCCCGTTACGATTAAGGGGGTCTCCGTGATAAGTGTCGAAGGAGGAGAGTACGCGATGGTAAGCCGAAAGATAGACCTGATCGTCCGCCGCATCGATAAGGGTGCTCTCGTCCAGACGCCTCAGGAATACTTTCGGATTGTGCCCCACCGCATCCCAGAGCTTGGGATTCATGCGCGCGAAAAGCGTTCTGGTCGGCTTGTCCCAGCTATACCAGAGATTGTCGGATATCTCGACGAGGCGGGCGAGCCTCTGCGGGATCTGCGGGTTGATCTCCATAAAAAACCGGGCGCCTTCCTTCATCCTGATCCCTCTCTTCGAAACAAGGGCCTATTCTAGCGCAGTTTTATGAAAGCGCTATGACCCGCCGTTTCCCGATCATTTTTTGGGAAGGCCGCTGAAAGTATCCAGAATGAGGGTGGTACTGCGGGGACGGCTGAAATCGAACAGGTCGTCCAGCGCGCCTGCCTGCGTATCGAAGGACTGGTCCCCTATCCTTCCCAGATTCCAGTTGTCTTCGATGAAGCGCAGTATGGAGGATTGGTCGGCAATGGAATGGCTCACATAATTGGATTTCGCCCACGGGGAAATCGCGAACAGAGGCAGGCGCGGTCCGTACCCGCAGCGACCGGCATAAGCGCCGTCCCCGGTCTTGCCGCAATGCCCGTTGCCGGTCAGCGCATCGATGCTGGAGTCCGACTGGCTCACGATCGGCCCCATCACATGGTCGTACCAGCCGTCCGAATCGTCGTAAGTGATGAACACGGCGGTGTTTTTCCATTCCTTCAGTTTCTGCAGGCGGTTGAGCGTTGCCACGATGAACTCCTGCTCATCCAGCGGGTCGGAATAGCCTGCATGCCCGTCCTGGGCCATCCTCGCCTTGAGGAAGCTGACTGCGGGAAGATGCCCCGACTCTGCGGCGACCCAGAAATCCTTCAGGTCGTACTGGTGGTTCGCCCTGTCCGTATGGCCGATGTTATCCATCCCGGAAGGAGGGAGATGGTGCGGATTGGAGGTCGAGGCATAATACTGAAAGGGTTCGTGATGCGGGCTGTAATCGGGGATGACTTCTCCTGCGATATTGCGGCTTGTCGCGCCGCAAAGCGCAACGCTCCCGTCATATCCGGTGGGGCGGAACCCCCCTTCGAACCAGCCCCAGGTGAGATGCTTCGAGTTGAGCAGGTCGCCGACGTTCATTCCGGACATCGAAATCTTTTCGCCTTTGGAGCAGTCGTCATAAGCAGGGTCCGGATCCCCGTAGACCGATCCTGCCTTCGTGGCCTCGGGCAAATCGGATGGCGTCGCGCCATGGGTCTGTCCGGAAATCAGGTTGAGCGCCCCCGGCGTGGAAGGCCCGAAAGTGGTCCCGAAAAAATTGTCGCTCATGGCAAAATGCTGGGCATAGTTCCACAACGCGGTCACGGTATTGCCGTCGAAATAGCCCATCACCTGTTTCGGATCGCATGCTTTCGAGGCTGCTGCCGTATATTCGACGAACCTGTCCATGAGTCCGGCATCGAAAGCGAGCTGCTCTGCGGTATATTCATGCTCCATGTCGCAGGTCATCGCTTCGCGCCGCTCGAAGCGGTGCGGGTTGGCCGAATTGGGATTGTGCCCGAGCAGAGCATCGTTCAGCCCGTTGACGGAAGGAGTGTTCGCCTTCGCATGAAAAGGCGGATCGCCGGCTTCGTTCAAGGCCTTGGGGTAAGTCGCAAAATAATGGTCGAAGGAGACGTTTTCCTGAAAGATCACGACCACATGCCTGATCGGGGTTCCGGCGGCGAATGCCGCGCCATCGAGGCATGAAAGCGCGAGGGCAAGGGCGATTTTCTTCATCATCGTCAAATCACTTTCCAAATTCGAACAGATTCATCAAATCGCCTATCGCGGGGCGGTTGAGCGGGATATAAGAATCCTTTTGCACCGGGTTTGGCAGATTGTCCCGGCTGCGCGAAGACAGGGGCGGCAATCCCCAGTTTTTTTCGATGAATTTGAGAATTGAAACATGGTCGTAGTAAGTATGGTCGACGAAACCCTTTTTCGCATAGGGAGACACCGCGATGACCGGAATGCGCGTTCCATCCCCGAAAAAGTCCAGGGTCTGGATATAGCCCGAATCATAGTATCCACCCCCTTCGTCGTAGGTGATCAGTATAGCGGTTTTTTCCCAGAGCTTCCTGTTCTGCCGGACTTTCTCGATGATGTCCTCGACGAACTGATCGAATCCGGGCTCCATGGCATAGCCGGGATGCCCCGATATGCTGTCATAGGGGCTGATGAAGGATACTGCGGGAAGGTCTTTTCCGACATCGCTGTAGAACCGGCTCAGATCCTGCAAATTGTCCCTGAGCTGCGTCGTCATGACGCGGCTCGAGAAGGTGAAGGGGTCGCATATGGTGCAGTATTCCTTGTTGACCGTGCTCTTGCCGTCCCCACGCCCCCCGGCATACCATTTCCAACTTACTTTTCCTGCGGAAAGCGCCTCGCCTATATTCGGGACGGCAAGGGGCGGGACGGTGAAATGATCGGGGCCGAGCGCGGCAGGCTCCCCGGAAGCGGAATACCCCGGTTCGTAATTATTGACGAGATAGTAGGTATTGGGCGCGCAATTGCCGCCGTTGAATGCCTTGTAGGGAAGCTTCTTCAGGTAATCGGCGATGCCGGCGACCCCGGGCTGATTCTCGTCGGAACAATCGACATAGCTTCCGCCTGCATAGCCGTCGTTCCTGTACCAGTTGTTCGTGCCCGGCCTGGGATCGGGATTCTCGACCTGCTTCTCGGGAGGGCGTTCAGGCTTGCCTTCGCGGCTGTAATAGGCGACATCCCCTGTGGCGAGCGCGAAATAATTGGGCCCTGTCCCGCCCATGATGGGCTGATGGTAATTGTCGCCGATCGCATAATGCTCGGCAAGATTGCGCAGTATGGGCGCATCTCCCATGGCCATGTTGTAAAAACCCATGGACACCCCGCCCTGGGCGGTCATTCCGGGGGAACCCGAATGCGGGCCGTTGGATGAGCCGAAGCCTATGCTCGTCCCCACCCAGGTGAAGAGATCCATTTTTCCGCCGTCGACCTGCTGCCACATCTGGAAAAAGCGGTGGGCCGGGTCTCCGGTATGGGCGCCGTAATAGACGTATTTCGTGATCTGGAAAGGACCGTTCGGCAGATCCTGTGGAAATCTCGGATCGGGCGAATACAGCGCCTGGCCGAAAGCGCCCGTGGTATAGGGCTGGGGAAGCGTGGCGTAGGGGCCGACGCGATTGGGTTCGACGCTGTATAGATCGTTGTCGACGGCCTGCTGCTGGGCGGCGAGTCCGAAATTTTTTCCGGGGCTGCCGTCCAGTTTGACGATGCCTTTGGACAACAGGTTGGAAATGCGCTGGCCTCCCTTGGGCGTATAGGTTGCGAACAGGTTATCGAAGGTCCGGTTCTCGCCGACGATGACGATCAAATGTTCGATCGGGGTGGCGGCGGCATGGACGCTCGCGGGCAGGCATGCGAGGAAAAGAAATATCGATGGGCGCAGACGGTTCATTGCTTGCTGTTGGCGAGAAAAGTAAGGGATATCAGCTTCATCTGGTTGTTGACCTGTTCCACCTTGTTGGTGAAGTAGTTGTAGAACATCATGCTGTAAAGCGCAATGAAAATGCCGAATCCGGTTGCGAAAAGCGCAGTGCCTATGCCGCGGCTGACGCCGGCGGGGTCCGCAGCGCCCTGTCCTGAAGAGAGGCTGTGAAATGCGTCGATGATGCCGAGTATGGTGCCGAGCAGGCCCATCAGCGGGGACAGCGTGACGATGGTGTCCAGAATCCAGAGGCGCTTGTTGAGCATGTCCTGTTTTGCGATGTAAACCGATTGCACGAAATATTCCATTTCGTTGTGCGGCAGATTGCCCGCTTCCGCAACTTCGAAAAGCGTCTGTGCCTGAGGGCTGCGGCTCGATCCGAATTGCTTCAGGAGTTCCGCACGCAAGGCTGAGTCCTTCCTGTGGTTGCGCAGATAATGATCGACGGCCTTTCCTTCACGCAATGTGGCGCCGAAATAAAGCGCCCGCTCCACGATGATGTAAGTCGCAAACAGCACTGCGAATGTCATCAGATACATCGTGATGTCGTGAGCCATTGTGAATGACATGGTATGAATCCCGTAATGAAATAAAAAAGGCGCGGGGAAACCCCGCGCCGTGATTTTGAGATCAGAACCTGCCGCTGACCGTAACGAAGGTCATTTGCGGAGCGCCTGTCTGCAAGGTCATGAAGGTGCCGGCCGGATCGGAAGCCGTGAAGCCGTTCGAACCGATGGTGCCGAAATATTTCGTATTCAGCAGGTTGGTGACATTGAGCTGAGCCCTGAAGTCCTCGATGAAACCGAGGGTCTTCTGCTTGTAGCCTGCCGTCAGATCGAACACGGTATAGGCAGGCACCTGTCCGTCGTTCAGGTAGGTGTAGTAACGCTTGTCGGTGTATTTCCCCTCGATCGAAGCGAAATATCCGTCCTGCTCGTAGGAAAGTTCAGACGAGAACATCATTTTCGGCGCATCCACCACTGTTTTTCCTGATGTTGCAACGACAGCGCCGCCCGTCACGTAGTTATCCTTGTACTTGGAATCGTTGTACGAGAAGGCGTTGAACCACTTGAAATTGCGCGTGATCGACCAGAGCGCATCAGCCTGGAAACCGTTGGTCTGGACCTTGCCCACGTTAGCGAAAACACTGGGATTGCCCGTGATCCCGCCCGGTGCGATGCTGAGCAGACGATTCTTGAAATCGACGGTATAAATCGAAGCCGATACCTGCAGGTTCTCCCTGTTGGAACGCACGCCGATTTCCATGTTGGTCGATTTCTCGGGTTGCAGGGTTCCCTGAATCGCATTGAAGCCGGCCTGGGTAGTCGAGAACGGACCATCGACACCAGGCTGGAAGGCGCGCATGTTCTGGGAAATGGATGCGAACATTTCGTCATACGGGTTGAACTTGAAGTTTAACCCCAGGGAAGGCAGGAAATTTTCCTTGGCCTGGAGCTGTCCTCCGGCGCGCGTTCCGATCAGGCTGGTCGCATCGATGTTGACCCTCGGGCTTTTCAGGCCGGCATTGAGCTTCAGGTTGCCGTCCATCAGGGAAATCGTGTCCTGAAGATGGAACACGCGGGTGGTCGTGACGAAGTTCTGCTTGAATTGCGTCAGGGCCGGGTTGCTCAGGAAGAAAGCGGTATCCGCAGGCCCCGCCACGTTGTAGTAATTGCGGGTCAGGTCATGAACGTTGCGCTCGACCCATATGCCGCCCTCGATCTCGTTGTTGTCGTAGAGGTAGGTCAACGAAGTCACCAGGCCGTCCCGGCTGATGCTGTATTCCGTGGTCCTGAGCGAAATCGGCACGGTCGCGGAAGAAGGCACGTAGGGGGTATACCAGTGGCCCTGACCGACATCATGGTGATGGTAGTAGGTGGCTTTTGCACGGGTGGAGTCGGTCAGCTTCAGGTCGGCTGCAAGTCCGCCCAGTTCGTCGTTGCGCAATCCGCGCCCGAGGTAATACGCCGCATCCAATTGGCCGAATGCAGGGGTATTGGTGATTGCGGCAACGCCGGGAAGGAAGATGCCGTTGGCTGCGTTGACTGCGGCCTGCCAGTTGGGCGCATAGTTGTCCCAGTTCCATCCCAGGAGATTCTTGCTCTGGATGGAAAGATCGGCATAGTCCGTTTCATTGCGGCGGGAGGTATTCAGGAATGCCGTGAAGCGGTTTTCGCCGGAAATCTGAACGAGCTTTGCATTGACCTGATCCTGGTTCTGCGGCCCCCATCCCTTCCACTTGTCCGCCCTGTTGCGGGAAAAGCTGATATAGGCTTTCGTTCCAGAAGAAAAGCGCCCGGAATCGAGGCGAACAAAAGTCCTGCTGGTCTTGCTGCTTCCCAGCGTCTGTCCGACTTGCACGCCGAACGCATCAAGCGGATCCGTGGAGACGAACTGCACCGTGCCGCCAAGATTGTTGGTGGATGCTTTGCTCAGATTGCCGCTGCCTTCCGCGATCGATGCGTTCCTGATGTTTTCGGATGCGATTGCACGGCTGATATGCAGGCCGTTATTGTTGCCGTAGCTCATGTCGCCCAGGGGAATATCGTCGAGGGTGAAGCCGAGCTGGTTCTGGTTGAAACCGCGGACATTGAAGCGGGTCGCCCATTCGTAGGAACCCCATGGGTCGGAAGACGTGAACTGCACGCCGGGCAATTTGGACAGCACCTTGAGCGGGCTGGTGCCGGGAAGCGCATTTTGCATGTCCTGGCGGGTGATGCTTTGCTCCTGCCTGGTTTGTCCCGTGCCGATGACCGATATCGATTCGGTGTCTACGGAACCATCCGCAAAGACATTGCCTGCTGCCGTGAGGCAGAGCATCGCCGCACAGATGGGTTTCAACTTGCTTTTAAGTTTCATTTTCATTCCCTCGGTGGTTAATTGTCAATTTCAAAATCAATTTTGGTTTTGAACTCCTTTTGCGCCTCGCCAACCCATGCATCCTCCGGCATGGCCTGGAAAGTCGTTGCTCGCACCGCCTGGAGCGCTGCCTGATCGAGAATCCTGCTTCCCGAAGAGGACACGATTTCGACTTTAAGCAGCCTCCCCAAGCGGTCTATGACGTAAAGCAGCGTCACGGACCCGGTCATGCCAAGGGACAATGCTTCCCTGGGATAAACCTTGTGCGACTCGATCTTCTGCCGCAAACCTCTGGCGAAACTTCTTTCACTTTCGCCATTGCTCGCGATTCTCGCCTGCTGCGCCGGAGCGGGATTCGCCACAGGCGCCGGCTGAGCAGTCTGCACCGGCACGGCCACGGGCATCACCGCAGGCGCAGGCACTTCCGCAACAGGCTTCTGCATGGGTATCACGGCCTTTTTCACGGGCACCCTGGGCTTCTCAACCGGCTCGAGCTTCGGCTTGGGCGGCTCCGGCGGCGGTTCCGGCTTGACCTGCCTGAGCTCCACCCGGATCGGCTCCTCGCTATTCTTCTGCACCGGCAAAATAACCAGCCTGGCCTGGCCCACGATCATCAGCACCCCTGCAACCAAAGCTGCGATGCGCGCTGCCGATTCCCTCTGCTGGAAAAGAAAATTGGCGATTCCGCAACTCATTTCTTGCCGGAAGCAATCGAGATCGCTGTTATCCCGGAATTCTTGACGGCATCCATGACGTCGACCAGTTTCTGCATATCCGCCCCCTTGTCGCCGTTGACCACGACATCGACTTTTCTGAAGTTGCCCAGAACCGCCTTGATCTCCTGGGGCAGGGTGCCCAGCGTGCAATTCTTGCCATCAAGCTGGATAATTTCGCTTTTGCTTATCGTGATCACTGCGTGATGAACGATATCGAGATCTTCCGTGTGCGAGGAAGAAGGCAACTCGGTCTTGATTCCGGCTGCCGGAATGACATGGAGGCTGATCAGGACGAAAAAAACCATCAGAAACATCATGACGTCGATCATCGGGATGATCTCGATTCGAGCCTTTCTCCTCGGCTCTTCATGCCAGAAAATCATTTATCGCCCTATCGTTCATGGTCTTGGCCCGCGCGTGAGACGACCGGTCGTCTCACGAAAAAGCAGAAATCAGCGGGGCCCATTGTAACTGCCTGTAAAATTATGTAAAACTATGTGAATAACGTAACTTTACGTCCGTGTTGTGACAGGAGTATTACACAGGCGCTACGAATGGCAATCATTTCACGCCGGAAGTTTGACGCCCGGAAGCGGGCAATCCTATAATTTAGACCATGTACAAACAAAAAAGAACAGAAACACGCACCATTTTGCTGGAGATCGGTCTCGAACTCTTCTCCAGACGCGGCTACAATGGAACCGGCATCAAGGAAATCGTCGATGCCGCGAAAGTACCCAAAGGCTCCTTCTATAACTACTTCAAGAGCAAGGAAGTCTTTGCCGACGAAGTCATTCGGCACTATGCCGACACCCTCGCCATCAGATGGTCGGGATACCTCGACGAAGGTCCGCAGACGCCGCTCGAAGCATTGCGTTACTGTTTCGAGAGGATGATCGTCGACTATGAAAAAAGCGAGATAAAATCAGGATGCCTCATCGGCAATCTCGCCGCAGAAATCAGCGAATCCAGCGAATTGTGCAAGAACACGCTGCAGCAGGTTGTCCTCTCATGGCAGGAACATATTGCATGCAGCCTGGAGGAAGCGCAAAAAAGCGGTTTTGTACGCACCGATATTTCGGCTGAAATGCTCACGGATTTTTTCTGGAGCGCATGGGAAGGCGCGCTCTTGCGCATGAAGATCGACAACTCCACCACCCCGGTGCGCGCCTGCATCGCCGTCATGTTCGACCATATCTGCCGCCCTCATGTTCATCCCTGAGCGGACAAGCGTCAGTTTTTCTTCATGAAGATCAACGCACCCGAAGCATCGATTTCGTAAGCCGTGACATCATTGTCCCCGCCGTTGGCGACATAGGCGAACTTGCCTGTCGGATCGACGGTCACGGATTTGGGCGCATGACCGGATTCGAAAGGGCTGCCTTCGATCTGTGAGAGTGCGCCGGTTTGTGGATCGACACTGTAAGCCGATACCCCGCCCAGCCAATTCACCACGTAGACATTTTTTCCGGCAGGCGCAATTGTCACCCAGAGCGGCGTCATCCCGGTCTGGAAAGGGCTTCCCGGCACAGGGGAAAGGCTCCCGTTTTCGCCTATGGAAAATACCGACATGTTGGTGGTGAGCGAATTCGTCACGTAAACATGGTTTCCGCCGGGAGAAACTGCGATGGCGAACGGTCCCGAGCCCGTCCTGAAGGGACTCCCCCGAACGGGTTCGAGCGACCCGTCGTTCCCGATGGCGAAAACCGAGACATCGTTGGAATTCGAGTTCGCTACGAAAACATATTTCCCGGCGCCGTCGACCGCGATCGAAGCGGGCGCCTTCCCGGATTCGAAGGGAGAACCCTTGATCTCCCTCAATGCGCCGGTATTGCGGTCTATGGCGTAGGCCGACACGGTGGTCGAGCCGTAATTCGTCACGTAGACATATTTTCCGGAAGGGGCGATCGCGATGAAGG
This sequence comes from Burkholderiales bacterium, assembly GCA_019753155.1. Classification (GTDB taxonomy): domain Bacteria; phylum Pseudomonadota; class Gammaproteobacteria; order Burkholderiales; family JABEVD01; genus JABEVD01. The sequence goes on along the minus strand of JAIELG010000020.1, from coordinate 41,632 downwards.
TGGGATTTTTCCCGGCCTGGAAAGGGCTGCCCCTGACCTCTTTCAGATTTCCGGTTCGGGCATCGATACTGAAGGCCGAAACGCTGGTGGCATCGGTATTTGCCGTATAGGCGAATTTCCCCATCGGGTCGATGGCGATCATGTTCGGCCCCCATCCGGAAACCACGGGGGGGCTTGCAAGCGCCTCCAGCGCGCCATTTTCCCCCATTCCATAAACGAGGATATTGCCGCCATTGGAATTCGTCACGTAGGCGTATTTCCCGGAAATGGCCACGCAGCTCGGCGTAATCCCCGCCTTCATCGTGCCGTTGGCGCGCTGACGGTCTGATGGAATGTCTTTCCTGATGTTCGAGACTTTCGAATCGGCGGGATTCGTGGGCGATGGGCTGCAAGCTGCAAGAAGAAACGGAAGCCATACCGCAAATCGAAAAATCATGATCTACCTTTGATTGAGACAAACCATGCAATTATGCCGCCTTTATGCCTTTTTCTGAAAGTCCTCACAGCGGGAATAATCGCCGGCCTCGTCTATACTGGAGCAAAGGAGGCGCCATGAGCGATGCGAAGAATCCCTGGGTCCGTGCCCTGTTCATGCTTCTGCTGGGCATGCTCTACAGCCTGGCGGGAACGGTATTGCTTATAGTCGCCGTGGCCCAGTTCATTTTCCTGATCGCGGGAGGCACACCCAATTCCCGCCTGGCATCCTTCGGCCATAGCCTCGGCGAATACATCCGGCAGATCGTCGAATTCCAGACTTTCAATACCGAAGAAAAACCCTTCCCATTCAGCGACTGGCCGCAGTAGAAAAAAACTCTTTCCTCATGAAGGCTTCGAGTTCCGCGGTATCCTGAATGCGGGCGGAAAGGACCACCACGCGACCGAGGCGCTCCGAATCCCAGTTGAAATCTTCCTTGTAGTACCGCCTGATGATCGCTACCATCTTGCGCACTACAGCCAGTTGCACATCGCCGTCCGCCCCCGCATCGACTTCGAACACTTCCCTATGGGAATTGCTGTATTCCGAATGCCATCCGAGAAACGAAAATTCCGCGCTCGAATCGTTCATTCTGATGATCTGGAATATGCCGTTGGTGCCGGGAGGATGGCTCTCCTGTGGGGGACCCATGGTTTCGACCTTTGCGCCTGCCGACTCTCCGCCCGAGCGGCGCGCTCTCGCCGCATTGACGTAATCCAGAAAACTCATTTTTGGCTCGGGAGACGGCTTCGATTCCCGAACGGGTTCCGGCAAGGCCGGCACGGGATACGCTCTCGAAGGCGCCTTTTTCACCGCGATGACCCTTCTCGTCCGATTCTCCGCAACCGGCTCGCGCATGGGAGCCGCGACACGCGGCTTCTCCGTTGGCGCCAGTTGCACGTCGAAAGGTTCGCTGCTCGTCCGGATAGGCGTTTTCATGTCGAGCAGGTGATGCCGGTAAAAAACGAAAAGCGCGAGCGCATGCAGCAGCAGCGAGACCAGGATGGCGATCGCCATGTTGCGGCTCAGGTGGATCTGAAAGGAAGCATCCCGCCTGAAAGCAAAGTCCCAGTCCGGCGCTAATGAATCGGTTTGCCCCATATATGGCAGGAATGTTGGCGTGTTGCGAGTATACACGCCTTGCTCATACGATCTTGCACGGAATCATCGCATCCTCGTCGAACGAATATACCGAGCAGATTCGATGATAGCCGTCCGCGATGACGACCTTGCCGTTCCGCGCATCTCTTACCAGCAGAAGCGGGGAAAGCTTTTTGCCCGAGAGGATTTTATCCCTGTCCTTTTCCACATGGGAATTGCTGATGCCCAGAAGGGAAAGGCCGGATGCCCTGAAAATATCCTTCGCGTGAAATTCCGTCATGGGCGCTTTCCTGAGCGCCTCCGCGTAACCTGCTGCGGCAGCCTCGTCGTGGATCAGGCGCAGATAGGATTGTGCCGCAGGATAATCGTGCTCTTCCGGCTCGTCCAGCCATTTTATTTTTTCGCTCATATCGCCCCCAGCCTCTATTATGCATTTTGCGGCCCCATCAATCCAGCCGGCAGCAAGAACGTTTGGCCTCGTACATCGCGATATCGGCATGCCTGACGAGTTCCGTATCGGTATCCCCATGCTCGGGATAGCGCGCGGCGCCCATGCACCAGAAGCCAGGCAAGCAGGCAAAAAAGCGCGCTTATGGCCACGCCTTCCAGGGCGACGCCGTATTTCTCCACGCTCTGCCGCCAGACGAGACAGGTGAATATCAGGGACAGCAGGAGCACCGCCAGCGGGATCGACTGCTTTTCGCAAGGCTTCCGGAAAGACACATCCTGATTTTTTCGCCACATAGACTCATTCTAGGAGCCAAACACAGGTTTTCCACGAGGGACAGGGAACGGGCGGCGCAAGGCCGCCCGGCAAGGTGAATCAATCCAGCTTGAGCGTGCGCCGCCGGGATTTTTCCATTTTGGGCAAGTCGATCTCCAGCATGCCGTCCTTGAACTGGGCCTTGGCCTTGTCGACATTGACTTCGGACGGCAGGTTGACCGTGCGGGAAAAAGCGCCATGCGAGATTTCGCAACAACTGTAGGCGGCGCCTTCGGTCTCCTGCCTGTGATTGGTTTTCCCCTTGATCGTGAGCGTGCTGTCGGTCATGGAAATATCCAGATCCTTCCTGTCCACGCCCGGCACCTCGGCGAGCACGACGATTTCCTCATCCTTCTCGATGACGTCGAGGCGCGGCATCATCGTCGACTCGAAGCCCATTTCGCCCGGCCATCCCCTGGGAAACGGGCGCATCCAGCCCACGGGAAAAGCCGACTCGAAAATGCGCTCCATCTCCTCGAAAGGGTTCATCAGGCGCACCGGCATCGCCTTCTGGATTTCGCCTGCTTTTCTCACTGCGACTTCGTTCTCGCTTGCCATGATTGTCCTCCTGTTCACGAATATTGACGGGAAACCCCAGAATTTCTTTATAGCCCATGCGATGGAACTTTCAAGAACAGCAATCTGGCTTCTCCCGAACTATTCTGTAAAATAAGCTTACGCGACTCCAAAGACAGGTTGATCATGACGGAAAAACCATCTCTCAGGCTCATCAGCGCAGGACAGGCATTCAAGGACGAACTATGCGGCATGGTCGAATCCACGCAGATGTTCGGGGATTTCGAATGGCATCACATCGAGGATCTCTGCGACTACCTCGAAGCATACGAAGCCGACCAGGGCGTGACCCTGTTTCGCGAAGGTGAACAGGGCAACTACATGTGCCTGATCATAGAAGGAAGCGTCGATATCCTGAAGGAGGACAGCCATGAGACCAGGAAGACCGTGTCTATGGTCGGCCATGGAAAAACGCTCGGGGAGATGGCCATAGTCGACGGCCAGCCGCGCTCGGCCACTGCGGTGATTGCCAAACCGACCACCCTGGCGATTCTCACCAAAGCCAATTTCCAGCGCATCATGAAGGACAAACCCGCCCTGGCCACGCAAATTCTGCTGAAAATCGCAAGCCTTCTGAGCCAGCGGCTGCGCTTCACGAGCGGAGTCCTGGTGGATTACCTGGATCACTGAGCCGGATCACTCCACCCGGTAGCTCACCCAAAGATGATGCTCGGCCCCCGGTGCGAGACTCCGCACGTCGTCCGCCGCATTGGCGTTCTCGACGCAGAGCATCTCCAGCCAGCCGTTCTCCCCCATGTCGCCCATTTTATCCGCCTTTTCGTCCCAGGGATTCCACACCACGGTGGATGCGCTGCCACGCTTGGCAATGCGGATGCTGCGCCCGAGGACAGGATCTGCGATGATGCAGTCTCCGGTGGAATCGAGGTAAATGCGATCCGTCTCGCCGGCAAAAGTCACCTCCCCGCCCTGTATCTTCCTGGAAAAACCATCGACCTTGTCGAGATAGGGGCGACCATCGAGTCCGTGCAGCGAAACCTTGCGTATGTCCCCAACCGAGAAGTAAGTATGCAGCGCCTGCCCGATGGTGACGGACTCATTCCCAAAATTTCGGGTCACGAGATCGACTTCGAGCGTTTTTCCCACAGTGATATGATTTTCGAGTTGGGTGGCGTGCGGCCATTGCGTGCGGCTGGCTTCGGTTCCCTTCAGGCGAAAAATCAGGCGGGTCGAGCCGTCGGCAAGCGCACGGGTTTCGATCACTTCCCACGGAACAGTGCGGGCAAAGCCGTGGGCAGGAAATGATAGCTCGGACCGGTGCGGCCCGAACCAAGGCCAGCAGACGGGCGCGCCGCCCCTGATCGATTTTCCTTCCGCGAATTTCGCATCCCTCGAGAGCCAGATCACGGGCGCTTCCCCACGGGGAACCCAGTCGACCACCTGCGCGCCCTGAAGCGCGATCATGGCTCTCGCCCCATCGTTCTCCACATCGACGAATACCCCGCTTGGGCCTGCCCTGAAAACAACCTGACCCTCGATGCCGAAGCGTCCGTTCAATTCCTCCATCATGATTATCCGTCCCGCTTGTTTGAAAGCGCCAGAATAACAGAATACGGGAAGCTTCAGGAACCGCATGCCGTCGAGACCCGGCTTGACCCGCTTGCGCTACATCGAGCCCCGCACCGCCATCCCGAACGGAGCGATGTTGTCATCCCGAGGAATTCGAGGGATCCCGGGATTTCTCGACAAGCTCGAAATGACATTGGAGCCCGCCCCGAGGGACAAGATTTCTCGGCAAGCTCGAAATGACAGTGAACGCAGTCGAAGGAACTTGTCCTGAGCACAGTCGAAGGAACCGGTCAGAACGGGATATCGTCGTCCATGTCGTCGAAGCCGCCCTTGGATGGAGGCCGCTGCGGCTGCGATTTGGAGCCGGCACCCTGGGATGGTGCGTCGGAGACTTCGAAGCTGTTCCCACCCCGGCTTCCGAGCATCTGCATTTTGTCTGCGACGATCTCGGTGGTGTAGCGGTCCTGCCCGTCCTTGTCCTGCCATTTCCGGGTCTGGATGCGCCCTTCGACATACACCTGGCTGCCCTTTTTCAGGTATTCCCCGGCGATCTCGGCGAGCTTTCCGAAAAAGGCAACGCGGTGCCATTCGGTTTTTTCCTGCTTCTCGCCGCTCTTGTCCTTCCAGGATTCGGTCGTCGCAATCGTGATGTTCGCGATCGCCGATCCGTCCGGAGAATAACGCACTTCGGGATCCTTGCCCAGATTGCCGATCAATATCGCCTTGTTCACAGATGCCATGTCGCACTTCTCCTCGAATTTTTGAAATACCGTAACATTTTATATTAGCCGGGGGACTTAAACCATCACGATCATTCGTTGCTTTCCGCACATACCGGAAGAACCGACACTGTTACAATTATGTCAAGAACAGCACCGTTACAATTAGTTACGATTTATATCCAACCGATTCGGCAAAGGCACGCTTTCATGAATCCAGAAACCATTTCCGATATATTCGTATGGGATACCCAATTCGAAACCGGAATAACCGAACTCGACAGGCAGCACAGGCGCCTTGTGGATCTCATCAATTCCCTGGGCGCGATCCTGTTCACTGAAACCGAATCGATCGAAGCATCGCTGCTGCGCGTTTTCGACGAATTGTATGATTATGTGGATTTCCATTTCAAATACGAAGAAGAGATGATGCAACGCCTCGCCTGCAGCGAGGCCTCCCACAAGGACGCCCATGATGCATTCGTGAAGCAGCTCGCCGAATCCAGAATCGCCGCAAACAGCCAACCGATCGAAGCGACGGGAAAAATGCTCGCATTCCTGTCGAGATGGCTGATGTCGCACATCCTCTGCACGGACATGCGCCTTGCAAAAAAGATTCTTGCCATCGAATCCGGGGCATCCATCGAGGAAGCGAAGCGCCTCGCGGACGATTACATGAACCAGGCCAATGAAGCCCTGCTTCATGCCATGACGAGGCTTTACGACAATCTCGCCACGCGCACCCATGAACTGCTGGAAGCCAGGCGCACCCGCAGGTTGATCGAACGCGAATTGCAGAAACTATCCAGCGCGGTCGAGCACAGCCCCGTATCCATTCTCATCACCGATGTGAACGGCTATTTCGAATACGTCAACCCGAAATTCACGCAATTGACCGGATACACCCTGCACGACATCAATGGCAAAACGCCGAGAATCCTCAAATCCGGGAAAACGCCTGCAAGCGAATACGAACATCTTTGGGCAAGCATCTCCTCCGGACGCGAATGGCATGGAGAATTCCACAACCGCAAGAAGAACGGCGAATCGTACTGGGACCATGCATCCATCTCGCCTATCTTCGACGAAGCGGGCAGAATCGCCCATTATGTCGCCATCCAGGAAAACATCACCGAACGCAAGCTGGCCGAAGCCATGCTGCAACAGCAGAAACAGCTCTCCGACGACATTATCAACAGCCTGCCCGGGATCTTCTACATGCTCGACGAAAAGGGCAGATTCATCAGGATCAATCCGCAGTTCACCGAAGTGACCGGCTATTCGGAAAAAGAGATCAGGCGGATGCACGCCCTGGATTTTTTCGACGGCGATGACAAAAAGCTGATCTTGGAAAGAATATTCGAGGTGTTCGAGAAGGGAGATTCCTCCGCGGAAGCGGAACTCGTCTCCAAGAGCGGCGACAAAGCCCCCTATTTCTTTACCGGACACAAAACAGTCATCGACGGCAAATATTATCTCGTGGGACTGGGAACGGACATTTCGGAGCGGCTCGAACTGGAAGCGGAACTCGTGCATCAGGCAAGGACGGACATGCTCACGGGCCTGCCCAACCGTCGTCATTTTCTGCAACTCGCCTCGCAGGAACTTGCCAGGACCGGGCGCTACGGCAGCCTGCTTTCCATCCTGATGATAGACCTGGATCAATTCAAAGCCATCAACGACGCTTACGGACACCAAACCGGGGACAGGACCTTGGTGAAATTCGCGGAAGTCTGCCGCCAGACCATGCGCGGCGTCGATATCACCGGCCGCATAGGCGGAGAAGAATTCGCAATCCTTTTACCCGAAACGGACGGAAACCAGGCGTTCGAAGTCGCCGAGAGGCTGAGGCAGAATATATCCGCAGCCGAAATTGAAACGGAACGAGGCGAAGCGTTCCATTTCACCGCATCCATAGGCGTGGCGACGCTCTCGAAATCCATCGACGATATCGACAAGCTCCTCGCAACAGCGGACAGGGCGCTTTACGAGGCGAAGCGCGCCGGACGCAACCGCGTTGAGGCAATCAGGCTCTGACTTCAACCAGGTTCAACACGCTTTTCTCGTCGAAACCGCTCATGCTCGTTTTCAGGTAAGCGACGCCTTCGTCCCCGATCACCACGGCCTCGAAAACACCGTGCAGACCGGACAGTTGCTGCGAGAGCAGTTTCGCGGACACTTCATCCAACTGCCCCACGGGATACATCTTGGTCCTGACGGCCGGCGGGGCTTTCATCGTGAACGCCAGCATGAGCCATATCGCACTCATGGCAGCCCCGAATATAAAGACCGACGAATTTCCCCCGTAAGCTGCAAACATGCCGCCCGCAGCTCCGCCTGCGAAAAGCCCGAGAGATTGGCTGGTATTGTAGACCCCCATCGCCGTCCCCTTGGCTGAAACCGGCGCGATTTTCGAAACCAGCGATGGCAGGCTCGCTTCCAGGATGTTGAATGCCGTGAAGAAAAGCAAAAGCGTGGCCGCGACACCCCTGAAGGAATCTATCAATACCGAAAAAAGCAGTTGTGAAGCGAGCAGCAGGGCAATTGCGAAGACGAACACGTTCTTGAGCTTGCCCTTCTTCTCGCCGTAAATGATGAGCGGCACCATCAACACGAAAGCGATCACCATCACCGGAAGGTAGATTTTCCAGTGCTCTTGCTCGGGCATGTTCCCGGAAGCCACCAGTGCCGCGGGAATGATCACGAACATCGACATCTGGGCCGCATGCAGGCTGAAAATGCCGAAATTGAGGCGAAGCAGTTGTGGATTTTTCAATACATCCGAGAGCCTGGAGGTCGAAACCTCGGCATCGGAATGAAAAAGATGGGTCTTGGGATCGGGGATCAGCTTGGCCACCACGAAAACCGCAGCGATCGAAAGAACGCCGGTGAGCGCGAACATGCCCGGAACGCCGATGGCCTGATAGATGAGGGGGCTCACCGCCATCGAAATGGCGAAAGTCATCCCTATCGTCGTGCCTATCATCGCCATCGCCTTGGTGCGATGCTCTTCGCGCGTCAAATCGGCGAGCAGCGCCGTGATCGCGGCCGAGATAGCCCCTGCGCCCTGGATGGAACGCCCGATGATAATCCAGTAGATGTCGTGCGCAAAATACGCGACGAAACTGCCCAGGGCGAAAAGAACCAGACCGAAATAGATCACGGGCTTCCTTCCGAACCTGTCGGAAGCCATGCCGAACGGCAGTTGCAGTACCGCCTGAGTGAGGCCGTACATTCCGAGCGCAAGCCCGATCAACATGGGCCTGTCCCCGCCCGGAAGCGTGTGCGCATAAATCGCAAAAACAGGAAGAATCAGGAACATGCCCAGCATCCTGAGGCCGAAGATGCCGGCAAGTCCCAGGCTTGCCCGCATCTCGAGCGGGGTCATCCGGTCTGAATTTTGCATAATTCGTTTCCGCAAATTTAGATAAGCCGGTATATTAACAGGTTGAGTTCAAAATTTTTATCTCCAATGAAACATATTCTCATTCGCGGTGCACGCACGCACAACCTCAAGGACATCAATCTCGACCTGCCGAGAAACAAGCTCATTGTTATCACCGGGCTTTCGGGTTCCGGAAAATCCTCCCTGGCTTTCGACACGCTCTATGCCGAAGGGCAGCGCCGCTATGTCGAATCGCTCTCGACTTATGCCCGGCAATTCCTTCATCTCATGGAAAAACCGGATGTCGATCTCATCGAAGGACTCTCTCCCGCCATATCGATAGAGCAGAAAGCGACCTCCCACAATCCGAGATCGACCGTGGGCACAGTGACCGAAATACACGATTACCTGAGGCTGCTTTTTGCCCGCGTCGGAGACCCCATCTGCCCGGATCACGGCATCACGCTCAAGGCCCAGAGCGTGAGCCAGATGGTCGACCATATCCTTGCGCTGCCGACAGACACGAAATTGATGATTCTCTCCCCCCTCGTCGTGGGACGAAAAGGGGAGCAGACGGATCTCATCGACGAATTGCGCGCGCAAGGGTTCGTGAGGCTGAGAATAGACGGGGCGATCTGCGAAATAGACGATGCCCCGAAACTGCAGAAGAGCAGAAAACACACCATAGAGGTCGTCGTCGACAGGCTGAAAGTCAATATCGAAGCCAAGCAGCGCCTCGCTGAATCGCTCGAGACAGCGTTGCGGCATGCGGACGGCAGGGCGCTCGCGGTCGAAATGGATACCGGGGTCGAGCATCTTTTTTCGGCGAAATTTTCATGCCCGGTCTGCTCCTATTCCCTTCCCGAAATGGAGCCTCGCCTTTTCTCCTTCAACAATCCCATGGGCGCCTGTCCGAAATGCGACGGCCTGGGGCAGGTCAGCCTGTTCGACCCCAGGAAGGTCGTCGCCTTCCCCCATCTTTCATTAAGTTCTGGGGCGATCAAGGGTTGGGACAAGCGCAATCATTTCTATTTCCAGATGTTGCAGTCCCTTGCCGCGCACTATGCATTCGATGTCGAGGCGCCTTTCGAATCGCTTCCCGAGTCCGCCAGGGATGTCGTCCTCTACGGTTCAGGCAGGGAAAAGATCGAATTTTTCTACCCCATGGAAAAGGGCGCGAGAAAAATGCAGTCCCATACCTTCGAAGGCATCATCCATAACCTCGAACGACGCTATAAGGAAACCGATTCGGTCATGGTCAGGGAGGAACTTTCCAAATACCTGACGAACAGGGCCTGCCCGGAATGCCATGGGACGCGGCTTCGACGTGAAGCGAGATATGTGAATGTCGCAGGGCTGACCCTGCACGAAATCAGTTCGAAACCCCTGAAGGATGCGCTTGCCTTTTTCGAAAGCCTTTCCCTTCCCGGGAACAAGAAAGCGGTTTCCGAAAAGATCGCGCATGAAATCGTAAGCCGGCTGAAGTTCCTCAACAATGTCGGACTGGATTACCTTTCCCTCGACCGCAGCGCGGACACCCTCTCCGGTGGGGAAGCTCAGCGCATCAGGCTGGCGAGCCAGATCGGATCGGGACTCACCGGGGTCATGTATGTTCTCGACGAGCCCTCCATCGGACTGCATCAGCGCGACAACACCCGCCTCCTGGAAACGCTCAAACACCTGAGGGACCTGGGCAATACGGTGATCGTGGTGGAGCACGACGAAGATGCGATCAGGTGCGCTGACCATGTTGTCGACATCGGACCCGGCGCCGGCATCCACGGCGGCAGGATCATCGCAGAAGGCCCGCCTGATCTGATCGAAAAAAACCCGGACTCCCTCACCGGACTTTATCTTTCCGGGCGAAAATCCATCCCCATCCCTGAAAAAAGGACCGCTCCCAACGAATTGCGCTGGCTGAGGCTGAAGGGCGCTACAGGAAACAACCTCAGGCATGTAAACCTGAACCTTCCCGTGGGCCTGCTCAGCGCCGTGACAGGCGTTTCGGGTTCGGGAAAATCGACCCTGATCAACGATACCCTCTACAATGCCGTGTCCCATTTCCTTTACGGCAGCAACAGGGATATCGCACCTTACGAATCCATCGCCGGGATCGAGTTTTTCGACAAGGTCATCAGCATGGACCAGAGTCCGATAGGCCGGACGCCGCGCTCCAATCCCGCCACCTATACCGGGCTGTTCACGCCGATCAGGGAACTCTTTTCAGGAACGCGCGATGCGCGGGAGCGGGGCTATGGCCCCGGACGCTTCTCCTTCAACGTCAAGGGCGGCAGATGCGAGTCCTGCCAGGGGGACGGCGTCATCAGGGTGGAAATGCACTTCCTCCCCGACATCTATGTGCCCTGCGATGTTTGTCACGGCAAGCGCTACAACAGGGAAACGCTCGAGATCCAGTACAAGGGCAAAAACATCTTCGAAATCCTGGAAATGACAGTGGAGGCGGCATCGAAATTCTTCGATGCGGTGCCCATGGTCGCAAGGAAACTCCAGACCCTGCTCGACGTGGGCCTCGGCTACATCACGCTCGGGCAAAGCGCGACCACGCTCTCTGGCGGGGAAGCGCAGCGCGTCAAGCTCTCCCTGGAGCTGTCCAAGCGCGACACCGGAAGGACGCTCTACATCCTGGACGAGCCAACCACGGGCCTGCATTTCCAGGATATCGCCATGCTGCTCAAAGTGCTGCACAGACTCAAGGAACAGGGCAACACCGTGGTCGTGATCGAGCACAATCTCGATGTCATCAAGACGGCAGACTGGATCGTCGACCTGGGACCGGAAGGCGGAAACGGGGGCGGGGAGATCGTTGCCGAAGGGCCGCCGGAAGCGATCATTCTCAACCCGAAAAGCCACACCGGGCGCTACCTTGAAAAAGTGTTGAAGAAATGAAAAAACCCGTCACCCTGTAGCAAGGTGACGGGTTAACAGTTTCGAATACCCGGATTTATTCCGCTTCGGGCTGGTCCATCAGGATGACGAGCGCCATCGGAGCGTTGTCGCCATGGCGGAACCCGGTCTTCAGTATCCTGAGGTAGCCGCCGTTACGGTTCGCATAGCGGGGGCCGAGTTCGTCGAAAAGCTTGACGACCATATCGCGGTCGCGCAGCCTGTCGAAAGCCAGCCTGCGGTTCGCAAGCGACGGCTTCTTGCCGAGCGTGATCAGCGGTTCGGCCACGCGACGCAATTCCTTCGCCTTCGGCAAAGTGGTCGTGATGGTTTCATGCTTCAGCAGCGAATTCGTCATATTCCTGAGCATCGCGAGACGATGACTGCTCGTGACGTTCAGTTTTCTCAACCCGAGACGATGGCGCATATGATTTCCTTTCTTAAGGCTTTTCCAGCCCTGCAGGAGGCCAGTTTTCCAGTTTCATTCCCAGGGAAAGACCGCGCGATGCGAGCACTTCCTTGATTTCGTTGAGCGACTTGCGCCCCAGGTTCGGCGCCTTCAGAAGCTCGTGTTCGGAGCACTGAATCAGGTCGCCAATGTAAAAAATGTTTTCCGACTTCAGGCAATTCGCACTTCTCACGGTGAGTTCGAGATCGTCCACCGGCCTGAGCAGGATGGGATCGATCTGCGGCGCCTTGGGCTGCTCGAGAAGCGCCGGCGTGCCTTCCAGATCCGCAAAAACGGAAAGCTGCTCAACCAGTATCCTGGCAGCATGCCGGATCGCCTCTTCAGGATCGATCACCCCGTTGGTCTCGATGCTCATCACAAGCTTGTCGAGGTCGGTGCGCTGTTCGACGCGGGCGCTCTCCACGGCATAGCTGACGCGGCGCACCGGGCTGAAGGAGGCATCCAGCATGATCCTGCCGATGGACCGGTTGTCCCCGGACTTGATGCGCACCGCGCTCGGCTGGTAACCACGCCCCTTCTCGACCTTGATTTCCATATCGATCTTGCCGCCTTCCGTCAGGTGGGCGATCACATGGTCGGGATTGATGATCTCGACATCATGGGATCCCTCGATATCGCCTGCCGTGACCTTGCCCTCTCCCTGCTTCTTCAGCGTGAGAAAAGCCTCGTCCCGATTGTGCAGCTTAAGCACGATCCCCTTGAGATTGAGCAGGATGTCGACAACATCTTCCTGCACGCCGTCAAGGCTGGAATATTCATGGAGGACGCCGCTGATCTGAACCTCGGTGGGGGCATAGCCCGTCATCGAAGACAACAGAATCCGGCGCAGCGCATTGCCCAGCGTGTGACCATATCCTCGCTCGAAAGGCTCCATCGTCACCTTTGCGTGAGCAGGTGCCAGGTTTTCAACCTCAATAATTCGCGGCTTGAGTAGACTACTGCTTTGCATATCCTGATTCCCTCGATTGCAAATTACTTGGAATACAACTCGACAACAAGATTCTCATTGATTGTCGACGGCAACTCGGAGCGCTGGGGCTTGGCCTTGAACACGCCTTTCATCGCCTTGGCATCGACATCGACCCATTCCGGGAATCCGCGCTGTTCCGCAGCTTCGACGGCAGCCTTGACCCTGAGATGTTGCTTCGTCCCTTCGGCGACTTCGACAACATCGCCAACCCGCACCTGATAGGAAGGAATATTGACCCTGTGACCATTCACCAGAATGCCGTTATGCCTGACCACCTGCCTCGCCTCGCTCCTGGAAATACCGAACCCCATCCTGTAAGCGACATTGTCGAGACGACATTCGAGCAGTTGCAGCAGGTTCTCGCCGGTGATGCCGCGCTTCCTGTCGGCTTCCTTGTAGGAAAGACGGAACTGCCCTTCGAGAATGCCGTAAATGCGGCGCAATTTCTGTTTTGCGCGCAACTGCACGCCATAGTCCGAAAGCCTGCCCTTTTTCTGCCCGTGCTGGCCCGGCGCATAATTTCTGCGCTCGATCGCACATTTTTCGGTAAAGCACTTCTCACCCTTCAGGAAAAGCTTTTCGCCTTCCCGACGGCACTGGCGGCACTTTGCATCGAGATTTCTAGCCACTATCAGACTCCTGAATTAAATACGGCGCTTTTTGGGCGGACGGCAGCCGTTATGGGGAATGGGGGTCACATCCGAAATGCTGGTGATCTTGAACCCTGCGGAATTGAGTGCGCGCACAGCCGACTCGCGACCGGGGCCGGGACCCTTGATGCGCACTTCCAGATTCTTGACGCCGCATTCCTGTGCGATTTTTCCTGCCGCCTCGGCTGCAATCTGCGCGGCAAAAGGCGTGCTCTTCCTCGACCCCTTGAAACCGCCGCTACCCGAAGTCGCCCAGGACAGGGCATTGCCCTGACGGTCGGTGATCGTCACGATGGTATTGTTAAAGGAAGCGTGGATATGCGCAATACCTTCCGATACATTCTTCTTGACCTTCTTGCGCACCCTGGTATTAGTCTTTGCCATAACGGTTCCCCTAGATTATTTGGCACGCATGGACTTGCGCGGTCCCTTGCGGGTTCTGGCATTGGTCCTTGTGCGCTGCCCGCGGACGGGAAGGCCGCGCCTGTGGCGAAGGCCGCGATAGCAGCCCAGATCCATCAGACGCTTGATGTTCATGGAAATTTCACGGCGAAGATCGCCTTCGACCGTGATTTGCCCTACCTGATCACGCAGCTTCTCGACCTCGGCCTCGCTCAGATCCTTGATCTTGGTCGAGGTAGCGATCCCTGCCGCAGCGCAAATTTGACGTGCCCGAGTGCGACCAACACCGTAAATCGCGGTCAGCGCGATTTCAGCATGCTGATGATTCGGAATGTTAACCCCTGCTATCCGGGCCATTCGATCACTCCAACTTAGAAAAATTGATAATTATAACACCAAAACCGATTGAAACTCAATCAACCCTGGCGTTGCTTGTGCCTGCGGTCGGTGCAAATGACGCGCACCACCCGGTTGCGGCGGATAATCTTGCAATTCCGGCAAATCTTTTTCACCGATGCCTGAACTCTCATTTTCTTCTCCTGTTACTTTGCTCTAAATGTGATCCTGACGCGGCTCAGGTCATAAGGGGTCATCTCGCAGGTGACCTTGTCTCCGGGCAGGATGCGTATGTAATGCATCCTCATCTTGCCCGAAATGTGACCCAAAACCACATGTCCGTTTTCCAGCTTGACCCTGAAAGTCGCATTGGGGAGGGTTTCGAGTATCTCCCCCTGCATCTGGATTGTTTCTTCCTTAGCCATCTATTAAATGCCACCACCCTTGAAATTGGCTTTTTTCAGCAGGCTCTCGTACTGGTTCGACATCATGTAGGCCTGAACCTGGGCCATGAAATCCATGGTGACGACAACAATGATGAGCAGGGAGGTGCCGCCGAAATAAAAGGGCACGTTCCACTTCACGATCAAAAATTCCGGCAGCAGGCATACCAGCGTGATGTAAAACGCGCCGACCAGCGTGAGCCTCAGCATGATGCGCTCGATGTAACGCGCAGTCTGCTCTCCCGGCCTGATTCCGGGAACGAATGCGCCGCTCTTCTTCAGGTTGTCAGCCGTCTCTTTCGGGTTGAAAACAAGCGCCGTGTAAAAGAAACAGAAAAATATGATCGCGCTCGCATACATCACCACATAAATCGGCTGACCTGGGGAAAGCGCATCCTTGATGTCGGACAGCCATGAAAGCGATTTGTGGCTGCCGAACCAGCCCGCCACCGTGGCGGGAAACAGGATGATGGAAGAAGCGAATATGGGGGGAATCACCCCTGCCATGTTGAGCTTCAGCGGAAGATGCGAACTCTGTCCGCCGTAAATCTTCCTCCCGACCTGCCTTTTGGCGTAATTCACCAATATCTTGCGCTGCCCGCGTTCGACGAAGACCACGAGCGCCGTCACCGCGACAACCGCCAGCAGCAGAACCAGCACCAGGGGGATCGAAAAAGACCCGTTTCTCGCCAACTCCAGCGTGCCGCCTATGGCATGCGGCAACCCGGCCGCGATGCCGCTGAAAATGATCATCGATATGCCGTTGCCTATCCCGCGTTCGGTGATCTGCTCGCCCAGCCACATCAAAAACATCGTTCCCGTCACCAGCGTGATCACCGTAGTGATCCTGAACACGAAACCGGGGTCCGGAACCAGGCCGGACTGGGATTCGAGGGCAACCGAAATGCCGACCGCCTGAAATACCGCGAGACCCAAAGTGCCGTAGCGCGTGTATTGCGTAATCTTCTTGCGCCCGCTTTCGCCTTCCTTCTTCAACTGCTCGAGTTGCGGTATCACCACCGCTCCGAGCTGCATGATGATCGAAGCCGAAATGTAGGGCATGATTCCGAGCGCAAAAATCGTGAACCTGGAAAGCGCGCCTCCGGAAAACATGTTGAACATGCCAAGTATGCCACCCTGCTGCGTCTTGAAGAGGTCGGCAAGCACGTTCGCGTCGATCCCGGGAACAGGAATATGCGCCCCGATCCGGTAGACGATCAATGCGCCCAGCAGAAACAGCAAACGTTTGTTGAGGTCGCCGTACTTCCCTGAAGACGCTTGCGCAGGATTAGCCAAGTCAGCCCTCTACCGTGCCGCCGGCAGCTTCAATCGCCGCTTTTGCACCTTGTGTGGCGGCCAGCCCCTGAATCTCCACTGCGCGGGTGATGGCCCCGGAAAGAATCACCTTGGCATGAAGCGCATCGTGAGGCACGACTCCGGCTTTCTTCAGAAGAAGCAGATCGATCACATCGACGGGCATCTTTTCCAGATCGGAAAGCCTGACTTCGACCGTATTGCCCGCAGTGAGGGAGACGAAACCGCGCTTGGGCAGCCGCCTTTGCAGCGGCATTTGTCCGCCCTCGAAGCCGACCTTGTGAAAACCGCCCGAACGGGATTTTTGCCCCTTGTGACCGCGCCCGGCGGTTTTGCCCAGGCCGCAGCCTATGCCGCGCCCGACCCTGCGTCTCGCCTTCTTCGAACCCTCGGCAGGTTTGATGTCATTTAAAAACATTTAAGCCTCACACTTGACTAAATAACTGATCTTGTTGATCATTCCCCGCACTGCTGGGGTATCGTCGACCGACACGGTATGGTTGAGACGGCGCAACCCGAGTCCGCGCACGCAATCGCGATGCGACGCCTTGGTTCCGATCACGCTCTTGACCAGCGTAACGCTGATTTTTTTAGTCGCATTCGTCATGATTTATCGCCCCAGAATTTCTTCTACGCTCTTGCCGCGCTTTGCGGCAATTTCGGAAGGAGAGTTCATGGCCTGCAGGCCATTCAGCGTCGCCCTGACCATATTATAGGGGTTGGTGGAGCCGATGCATTTCGCAAGGATATTGGTCACGCCCATCACTTCGAAAATCGCGCGCATCGGACCGCCGGCAATGATCCCCGTACCTTCGGAGGCTGGCTGCATGTACACCTTGGCAGCGCCGTGACGTCCAACCACGGCATGATGCAGCGTGCCGTTCTTCAGATCGATCCTGATCATCTTGCGGCGCGCTTCGTCCATCGCCTTCTGGACCGCAACCGGCACTTCGCGCGACTTGCCCTTGCCCATCCCGACCGCTCCGTCACCGTCGCCGACCACCGTAAGCGCGGCGAAACCGAGGATACGACCACCCTTGACGACTTTGGTCACGCGGTTGACGCTGATCATTTTCTCCCTGAGACCGTCAGAGCGCTCTTCAGCCTGTTGCACTTTAGCCTGCATTTTTGCCATTATCTAACCCCGATCAAAACACGAGACCGTTCTCGCGCGCGGCATCCGCCAGCGCCTTGATACGTCCGTGGTACTTAAATCCGGAACGGTCGAAGGCAACCGTTTCGATTCCCGCCTGCTTCGCCTTTTCGGCGATCCTTTTGCCGATCATTGCCGCTGCGGCGACATTGCCGCCGCTTTTCAATTCCTTGCGAACTTCAGGTTCCAGCGATGATGCGCTGGCCAACACTTTGCCTCCGCTCGCATCGATGATCTGGGCATAAATATGACTATTGCTCCTATGGATCGACAAGCGGATCGCTCTTAGCTCAGCAATTTTGGCACGGGTTTTGCGTGCTCTGCGCTGGCGCGCGTCAAAGTTGATCATGTTCCAGTCCTTAAAATTAAAACGACTACTTCTTCTTGGTTTCCTTGAGGATCACGACCTCATCGGAATAACGCACGCCCTTGCCCTTGTAAGGTTCCGGGCTGCGATAAGCGCGAATCTCGGCGGCAACCTGGCCGACCTTCTGCCTGTCCGCGCCCTTGATCAGAATTTCGGTCTGGGTCGGGGTCTCGACTTTCACCCCCTCGGGCATCTTGTGCGCCACCGGGTGCGAAAATCCCAGGGTCAGATTCAGCGTATCCCCTGCTGCCTGGGCACGATATCCCACGCCCACCAGCGTCAGCTTCTTCTCGAATCCGGAAGACACGCCCTTCACCATGTTGGCCACCAGGGCGCGCAAGGTGCCGGACATCGCATCGGCCTTGGCGCTATCGTTGGCAGCCTTGCATAACAGCGAGTCGCCCTCAGCCTCTATCCTCACGTAATCGGGGTAGGTCTGGGAAAGCGAACCCATGGGCCCCTTTACCGCGATGCTCCCCTCGGACAGGGACACCTCAACATTTTTCGGCACGATGACCGGATTTTTCGCCACTCTAGACATCTGTCACCCCGTTACGCAACCAAGCACAGCACTTCGCCGCCGACCCCATTGGCGCGAGCCTTGCGATCCGTCATCACGCCCTTGGAGGTGGATACGATCGCAACGCCCAGGCCGTTCATCACGCTGGGTAATTCGGCATGGCCCTTGTAGGACCGCAGTCCCGGCCGACTGACCCGTTCGATCTTCTCGATGACGGGACGCCCGGCATAATATTTCAACTCGATTTCCAGTGTAGGCTTGGCTTCGCTGCCCGCCACCTTGAATGTTTCGATATACCCCTCGTCCAGCAGCACCTTGGCGATTGACACCTTGAGCTTGGAAGAAGGCATGGAAACGTTAGGCTTTTCAGCCATTTGTGCATTCCGGATGCGCGTCAGCATATCGGAAATGGGATCACTCATGCTCATATAGTATTCTCTCCTACCAGCTCGCCTTGACCACGCCTGGAACTTCACCGCGCATGATCGTCTCGCGCAGCTTGATTCTTCCCAAACCGAACTTGCTGTACACCCCGCGAGCCCTGCCCGTCAGCGCGCAACGGTTGCGCAGCCTGACCGGACTCGAGTTTCTCGGCAGCCCCTGAAGCGCAAGGCGGGCGGCATGGCGCTCATCCTCGTCCAGCTTCACGTTGTTGATGATCGAATTCAACTCGGCGCGCTTGGCGGCATACTTCGCAACCATATCGCGGCGCTTCTTTTCACGGTTGATCAAAGCAAGTTTGGCCATGACTCTTCCTCAATTCTTGAATGGAAATTTGAAGGCAGCAAGCAAAGCGCGCGCCTCTTCGTCTGTTTTCGCGGTCGTGGTAATCGTGATATTCATGCCACGCAACGCGTCAATCTTGTCGTACTCGATTTCAGGAAAAATGATCTGTTCCTTGACGCCCATGTTGTAATTGCCGCGCCCGTCGAAGGATTTCGCGGAAATCCCGCGAAAATCGCGGATACGCGGAATGGCGATGGAAATCAGGCGGTCCAGGAATTCATACATCCTGACGTTGCGCAAGGTGACCTTGCATCCGACAGGATAGTTTTCGCGGATCTTGAAGCCCGCAATCGACTTCTTCGACTTGGTGACGAGCGGCTTCTGGCCCGCGATCTTCTGCATGTCGCCCACCGCGAAATCCATCACCTTCTTGTCGGCGACGGCCTCTCCCACACCCATGTTCAAGGTGATCTTCTCTATCCTCGGCACTTCCATGACGGACTTGTAGCCGAACTGGTTCGTCAACTGCTGAACCACCGTTTCCTTGTAAAAATCCTTTAAACGAGCCATGCCTTATGCTCCGATCACTTCGCCGTTCGATTTGAAATAGCGGACTTTGCGCCCGTCTTCCAGTACCCTGATTCCAACCCTGTCAGCAGCTTTCGTTGCAGGATTGTAAACCGCGATATTGGATACATGGATAGGCATTTCCTTTTCCACGATCCCACCCTGATCCCCTTTGCCGGGATTGGGCTTCATATGCTTCTTGACCTGGTTCACGCCGGTGACGAGCACATGCTCATCGTCCAGAACGCGCAGCACCGCGCCGCGTTTCCCCTTGTCCTTGCCTGTAATGACAACCACGTCATCACTTTTCCTGATCTTGCGCATAACTTCTCCTCTTCAAGCCTGAACGGCAGCCTCAAAGCACTTCTGGTGCAAGAGATACGATCTTCATGAACTTTTCAGTTCTGAGTTCGCGGGTCACCGGGCCAAAAATACGCGTCCCGATCGGCTCGAACTTGTTGTTGAGCAGCACCGCGGCATTGCCATCGAAACGGATCAACGAACCATCCTGGCGGCGCACGCCGCTCGCAGTCCTGACCACCACCGCATTGTAGACTTCGCCCTTCTTGACGCGCCCACGTGGAGCAGCTTCCTTGATGCTCACCTTGATGATATCGCCGATTCCGGCATAACGGCGCTTGGAACCGCCCACCACCTTGATGCACATCACCGAACGCGCACCGGTGTTGTCGGCCACATCTAGCCTGGATTGCATTTGTATCATTTTTCACACTCCAACTTATCCCGACCACGGCTGCAAGGCCGTTTGAGTCGACCAGTATTGGATCCCGTCCGGGTCAGGTCGCCATTTTGGCTGAACACAAAAGAGGAAAATTATATCTCTTTTTCCCCAGCATTGCAAGGACTAAACCGTGCGCGCCTTTTCGACGAGCCTGGCTACGCGCCAGCACTTCGTCCTCGACTGCGGGCGGCATTCCTCGATCACGACGATATCGCCGTTATGGAACTCGTTGTTCTCATCATGCGCATGGTATTTCTTGCTGCGCGTGATAATCTTGCCATACAGCGGATGCTTCACCCTGCGCTCGACCAGCACGGTCACCGTCTTGTCCATCTTGTCGCTGACTATGGCGCCTGTCAGCGTGCGCTTCAATGTATTGAGTTCACTCATGACTGCACGGCCTTCTCTCTGATGACGGTCCGAACGCGCGCGATGTCCCTGCGCACTTTCTTCATTTGACTATAATTGGCAAGCTGCTGGGTCGAAAGCTGCATGCGCAGACTGAACTGCGCCTTCAGCAAATCCAGAAGCTCATCCTTCAAGCCGTCCTGATCCTTCTTTCTCAATTCCTTGGCTTCCATGGCTTATCCTACCTGACGAATGACAAACGTCGTGGAAATCGGCAGTTTGGCAGCGGCAAGCTTGAATGCCTCCCGTGCGATCGCTTCATCCACACCTTCCATTTCGTACAACACCTTCCCCGGCTGGATCTCGGCAACCCAGTACTCCGGACTTCCCTTGCCGTTACCCATACGCACTTCGGCAGGCTTCTTGGAAATCGGCTTGTCAGGGAATATCCTGATCCAGATCCGACCGCCCCGCTTGATATGGCGCGTCATGGCGCGACGCGCCGCCTCGATCTGGCGGGCAGTCAGACGGCCGCGCTCGACAGCCTTCAATCCGAACTCGCCAAAGCTGACCTTGCTGCCTCGCGTCGCGATGCCGGTATTGCGGCCCTTTTGCTGTTTGCGGAATTTCGTTCTAGACGGCTGCAGCATTTTTCACTCCTGTTTTCCTGGGCTTCTTCTCTGGCTCTGTCGGCTGGGCGGCAGGCGCTTCAACCCTGTTCGTGCCATCGCCCTTGTACACCCAGACCTTGACGCCGATGATGCCATAAGTGGTCTTGGCCTCGGAAACGCCGTAGTCGATGTCGGCGCGCAGGGTATGCAGCGGCACACGCCCTTCCCTGTACCATTCGCGGCGGGCGATTTCGATGCCGTTCAAGCGACCCGAACTCATAATCTTGATGCCCTGCGCACCGAGACGCATTGCATTCGTCATGGCCCGCTTCATGGCGCGGCGGAACATGATCCGCTTTTCCAGTTGCTGGGCAATGCTGTCGGCGATCAGCTTCGCGTCGATCTCAGGTTTCCTGATTTCCTCGATGTTGATATGCACCGGCACGCCCATCATCTTTTGCAATTGCGCCTTCAGCACCTCGATATCCTCGCCCTTCTTCCCGATCACGATGCCGGGGCGCGAGCTGTATATCGTGATGCGCGCATTCTTGGCGGGGCGCTCGATGATGATCTTTCCGACCGATGCATGAGCGAGTTTCTTGGCGAGGAATTCCCTGACCTTGATATCCTCGAGCAGCATGACAGGAAACTTCTTGCTGTTGGCATACCACTTGGACGACCAGTTTTTCAGCACTGATAACCGAAATCCTGTCGGATGAATTTTCTGACCCATTATCTATCCTTTATAAACGGCATCAAATGCCGACAGTGACCTGAATGTGGCAGGTACGCTTGCTGATCCTGTTGCCGCGCCCCTTGGCTCTGGCCGTGAACCGCTTCAGGGTCGCGCCCTCGTCGACCAGGATCTCGGAGACCCTCAGTTCGTCGATGTCGGCGCCCTCGTTGTGCTCGGCATTCGCTATTGCCGATTCCAGCACCTTGCGGATGATCACGGCACCTTTCTTGGGGCTGAAAGCAAGGATGTTGAGCGCCTTGTCCACAGGCAATCCCCTGATCTGATCGGCGACCAGCCTGCCCTTCTGGGCAGACAGTCTTACGCCACGCAATATTGCAGTAGTTTTCATATCAGGCTCCTATTTCTTGGCTTTCTTGTCGGCGGCATGACCCTTGAACGTGCGGGTCAGCGAAAACTCGCCAAGCTTGTGGCCGACCATATTCTCCGAAATGTAGACCGGAATATGCTGCTTGCCGTTGTGGACTGCAATCGTAAGTCCGACGAAGTCCGGCAGAACCGTCGAACGGCGCGACCAGGTCTTGATCGGACGCTTGTCGTTTGTTGCCCTGACGGTTTCGACCTTCTTGATCAGGTGGCTATCCACGAATGGACCTTTTTTTACGGAACGTGCCATATCTACCTCTTAACGCTTGTGACGACTACGGACGATCATGCCCGCAGTACGCTTGTTGTTCCGGGTACGGTAACCCTTGGCAGGCGTACCCCATGGGCTGACCGGATGGCGCCCGGCCGCAGTCTTGCCTTCGCCGCCGCCGTGCGGGTGATCGACCGGGTTCATCGCAACGCCGCGCACTGTCGGACGAATGCCTCTCCAGCGGTTCGCGCCGGCCTTGCCGATGGAACGCAGCGAATGCTCCTCGTTTCCGACTTCACCCAGGGTGGCTCTGCAATCGACGTGAACCTTGCGGATTTCTCCGGAACGCAACCTCAACTGGGCATAGCTGCCTTCTCTCGCCAGAAGCTGGACGGAAGTCCCTGCCGAACGGGCAAGTTGAGCGCCCTTGCCGGGGAGCATCTCTACGCAGTGTATGGTCGATCCGACAGGGATATGTCTCAGGGCGAGACAATTTCCCGGCTTGATCGGCGCTTCGGGGCCATTGAACAACACCGCGCCCACTGCGAGACCCTTGGGCGCGATGATGTAGCGACGCTCGCCGTCCGCATAACACAGGAGTGCAAGATGCGCGCTCCTGTTCGGATCATATTCGAGGCGCTCGACATTCGCCGGGATCCCGTCCTTGTTCCTTCTGAAGTCGACAATCCGGTAATGCTGCTTGTGCCCGCCGCCCATGTGGCGCGTCGTGATATGACCGTTGTTGTTGCGGCCGGCGCTCTTGGATTGCTTCTCGATGAGCGGCGCATGGGGTGCACCCTTGTGCAGCCCAGGCGTCTTCACCTGGATCACGGCCCTGCGGCCGGGAGAAGTCGGTTTTACTTTAATCAGTGCCATATCTCAATCCTTATCAGCTTTCGCCGGCCGCAAAGTTGATCTCCTGCCCCGGCTTCAGGCAGACATAAGCCTTCTTCCAATTCTTGCGGCTCCCCATGAAGCGTCCGAAGCGCTTCACCTTACCCTTGACGTTCAGCATCTGCACGGAATCGACCTTGACGTTGAACATCAGTTCGACCGCAGATTTGACTTCGATCTTGGTCGCATTCGGCACGACCTTGAAAATCACCTGCTCATGCTTGTCCGCAACATAGGTGCTCTTCTCCGAAATCACCGGAGCCAGTATCACCTGCATCAGGCGTTCCTTGTTCAATTCACTCATGCCATTAACTCCTCAATCTTGGCCACAGCACCCCTGGTCATCAGGACGGACGGGTAACGCACGAGACTGACGGGATCGGCATATTGCGCTTCGACGACATAGACATTCGGCAGGTTGCGCGATGAAAGGTAAAGGTTTTCATCAAAACCGTCGGTCACGATCAGCACCTGATCGAGCCCCATCCCTTTCAGCTTGGAAACGAGTTCCTTGGTCTTCGGGGTTTCCATATTCAGGCTTTCGATCACCGAAAGCCTGTCTTCACGAACCAGCTGGGAAAGGATCGCGCAGATGCCTGCACGGTACATTTTCCGGTTCACCTTGTGCCCGAAATTCTGATCCGGACTGTTCGGGAAAATCTTGCCGCCTCCGCGCCACAAGGGGCTGGACGCCATACCTGCACGGGCGCGGCCGGTGCCTTTCTGGCGAAAAGGCTTCCTGGTCGACTTGGCCACTTCCGAGCGCCCTTTCTGGGCGCTGTTCGCACTCCTGGCATTCGCCATGTAAGCGGTCACGACCTGGTGAATCAGCGCTTCATTGTAATCGCGCCCGAAGAGGGCATCCGACGCGGCGACGGTGGAAGCCACACCTTTTTCGTCTATCAGTTTCAATTCCATCATGCACCTGCCTTAACACTTGGACGCACGATCACCGTGCCGCCATTCCAGCCTGGGAGCGCACCCTTGACAAGCAGCAACTGGCGCTGGGTATCGACCCTGAGCACTTCCAGATTCTGCACGGTTTTCTTCACATTGCCGTACTGGCCCGCCATTTTCTTTCCGGGAAAAACGCGACCGGGATCCTGGGCCATGCCGATCGAACCTGCGCTGTTGTGCGAACGCGAATTGCCGTGGCTCGCGCGGTTCGAAGAGAAATTATGGCGCTTGATAGCGCCGCAAAAACCCTTGCCCTTGGACGTTCCGGTGACATCGACCATCTGACCGACCGAGAAAATCTCGACGGAGATGACTTCTCCGGGATTGAAGGTGGGCTGCGATTCCAGGCGAAATTCCCTGAAAACCGAGCCGGATTCGACTCCGGCCTTGGCGCAGTGCCCGGCCATCGCCTTGCTCACGCGGCTCGCGCGGCGGGTGCCGTATGTAAGCTGAACGGCATCGTAGCCGTCCGTCACATCGGTTTTGATCTGGGTGACGCGATTGTTCGACATGTCGAGCACAGTCACAGGAAGGCTGGTGCCATCCTCGGTGAAAATGCGGGTCATGCCGATCTTGCGACCGACAAGTCCTAAACTCATAATTATTATCCTTTAAAACAGCCGGTTACGATTGACCGGCATATCGCGGGGAATACACCCCGAATTCCTTTTACAGCTTGATTTCCACATCCACGCCCGCAGGCAGATCGAGCTTCATCAGCGCATCGACCGTCTTGTCGGTCGGATCGATGATATCCATCAGTCTCAGGTGCGTCCTGATTTCGTACTGGTCGCGCGATGTCTTGTTGACATGGGGCGAGCGCAGCACATCGAAGCGTTCGATCTTGGTGGGCAGGGGCACCGGCCCCTTGACCACCGCGCCCGTGCGCTTGGCGGTCTCGACGATCTCCAGCGCGGACTGGTCGATCAGTCGATAGTCAAACGCCTTGAGGCGGATCCGTATTTTCTGGCTTTGCATAATATGTAGTCCGGTTCTTACTGAATGATCTTGGCGACGACGCCTGCGCCAACGGTACGGCCGCCTTCGCGGATCGCAAAGCGCAGACCTTCTTCCATCGCAACAGGCGCTATCAGCGACACCGTCACCGATACGTTGTCCCCAGGCATCACCATCTCCGTGCCTTCCGGCAGATCGATCGACCCCGTCACGTCCGTCGTGCGGAAAAAGAACTGCGGACGATATCCGTTGAAAAACGGCGTGTGACGACCGCCCTCGTCCTTCGACAGCACGTAAATCTCAGCCGTGAACTTCGTGTGCGGCGTGATCGAGCCGGGCTTCGCCAGAACCTGACCGCGCTCCACATCCTCCCGCTTCGTGCCCCGCAACAGCACACCAACGTTGTCGCCGGCCTGACCCTGATCCAGCAGCTTCCTGAACATCTCCACACCCGTGCAGGTCGTCTTCGTCGTCGGACGAATCCCCACAATCTCCACTTCATCGCCTACCTTGATGATCCCGCGCTCAACCCGCCCCGTCACCACCGTGCCCCGTCCGGAAATCGAAAACACGTCTTCGACAGGCATCAGAAACGCCCCGTCGACCGCCCGCTCAGGGTCGGGTATGTAGCTGTCCAGCGCCTCCGCAAGCCTGAATATCGCAGGCTCGCCTATCTCCGACTGGTCCCCCTGCAACGCCTTGAGCGCCGAACCAATCACAATAGGCGTGTCGTCGCCAGGAAACTCGTACTTGTCCAGCAGCTCACGCACTTCCATCTCCACAAGCTCAAGCAACTCGGGATCGTCAACCATGTCCGCCTTGTTCAGGAACACTACAATATAGGGCACACCAACCTGACGCGCCAGCAGAATATGCTCTCGCGTCTGCGGCATCGGGCCGTCGGCCGCCGAGCACACCAGAATCGCTCCGTCCATCTGCGCCGCCCCCGTAATCATGTTCTTCACATAATCCGCGTGACCAGGGCAGTCAACGTGCGCATAGTGCCGCTTCTCCGTCTCATATTCCACGTGCGCCGTGTTGATCGTGATCCCGCGAGCGCGCTCTTCCGGCGCCGAGTCAATCTGGTCGTAGCTCTTCGCTTCACCACCAAACTTGCGCGTCAGCACCGACGTGATCGCCGCCGTCAGCGTCGTCTTGCCGTGGTCAACGTGCCCAATCGTCCCTACGTTTACATGCGGCTTCGTCCGCTCAAACTTGCTCTTTGCCATGATTGCTTCCTTTGGTTACGCCCTTGGGCTCAACAAATAAAAAATCTCATCACTTCTTGTTGATGATGGCTTCCGCCACATTCTTCGGTGCTTCGCTGTAATGCTTGAATTCCATGGTATAGGTCGCGCGCCCCTGGGTCGCGGAACGCAATGCGGTCGAATAACCGAACATTTCCGCAAGCGGCACTTCGGCCTTGACCACCTTGCCGCCGCCAGGCATGTCGTCCATGCCCTGCACCATGCCGCGGCGGGAAGAAAGATCGCCCATCACCGTACCGGTATAGTCTTCCGGCGTTTCCACCTCGACCGACATCATCGGTTCGAGCAGGACCGGATTCGCTTTCCTCATGCCGTCCTTGAAGCCCATCGACGCAGCCATCTTGAACGCATTTTCATTCGAGTCGACATCGTGGTAGGACCCGTCGAACAGGGTCACTTTCACGTCCACTACAGGGAACCCGGCCAGAACGCCGTTCGGCAGCGTATCGCGCAAGCCTTTTTCGACCGCCGGGATGTATTCGCGGGGCACCGTTCCGCCCTTGATCATGTCGACGAATTCGAAGCCCTTGCCGGTCTCGTTCGGCTCCATCTTGAGCCATACATGACCGTACTGACCGCGTCCGCCGGATTGCTTGACGAACTTGCCTTCGACTTCGACCGCCTTCTTGATCGCTTCGCGGTAAGCCACCTGCGGGGCGCCAACGTTCGCTTCGACGCCGAATTCGCGCTTCATGCGGTCGACCAGAATTTCCAGGTGCAATTCGCCCATTCCCGAAATGATGGTCTGGCCCGATTCTTCGTCCGTCCTCACGCGGAAGGAAGGATCTTCCTGAGCCAGGCGGTTGAGCGCAATGCCCATTTTTTCCTGATCGCTCTTGGTCTTGGGTTCGACTGCAACATGAATCACGGGCTCGGGGAATATCATGCGTTCCAGGGTGATGACCTTCGCGGGATCGCAAAGCGTATCCCCGGTTGTCGCCTCCTTGAGGCCCACCGCTGCGGCGATGTCGCCGGCATGCACTTCCTTGATTTCCTCGCGCTGGTTGGCGTGCATCTGCAGAATCCGCCCGATGCGCTCCTTCCTGCCCTTGACCGGGTTGTACACGGTGTCTCCGGAATTCACCACCCCGGAATACACGCGGAAAAATATCAACTGGCCGACGAAAGGATCGGTCATGATCTTGAACGCAAGACCGGAGAACGGCTCTTCGTCGCTGGCGTGGCGCTCGCCTATGCTACCGTCCTCGTTCTCGCCCTTGATCGACTCGATGTCGGTCGGAGCAGGCAGGTAATCGATCACGGCATCCAGCATCGCCTGCACGCCCTTGTTCTTGAACGCGGAACCGCACATCATCGGAACGATTTCGCTGGAGATCGTGCGCGCCCTCAGGGCTTGCTTGATGTCCCCGGCGGACAGATCGCCTTCTTCGAGGTACTTCTCCATCAACTCTTCGGATGCTTCCGCAGCCGACTCAACCATCTTTTCGCGCCATTCCCGGGCCGTATCCACGAGTTCCGCGGGAATGTCGCGCAATTCGAATTTCATGCCCTGGGACGCCTCATCCCAGTAGATCGCCTTCATCGTGATGAGATCGACCACGCCCTCGAACTTGTCTTCAGCGCCGATCGGGATCTGGATCGCCACGGGATTCGCCTTGAGGCGGGCGCGCATCTGATCGTACACCTTGAAGAAATTCGCGCCGGAGCGGTCCATCTTGTTGACGAACGCGAGCCGCGGCACCTTATACTTGTTTGCCTGGCGCCACACCGTCTCGGACTGGGGCTGAACGCCGCCCACCGCACAGTAGACCATGCACGCGCCGTCGAGCACGCGCATCGAGCGCTCGACTTCGATGGTGAAGTCGACGTGACCGGGGGTATCGATGATGTTGATGTGGTGCTCGGGGTATTTTCCGTCCATGCCCTTCCAGAAGCAGGTCGTCGCAGCGGAAGTGATGGTGATCCCACGCTCCTGTTCCTGCTCCATCCAATCCATGGTCGCGGCGCCGTCATGCACCTCGCCGATCTTGTGGGATACGCCGGTGTAATACAGAATGCGTTCTGTGGTCGTCGTCTTGCCGGCATCGATATGCGCGCTGATGCCGATATTACGATAACGCTCAATTGGTGTTTTACGTGCCACGATATACCCTTAAATCATCCGCCGAACACTTGCCCGGACATCAAAACCTGAAATGCGAGAACGCCTTGTTCGCTTCCGCCATGCGATGAACTTCCTCGCGCTTTTTCACTGCGCCGCCGCGGCCTTCAGCCGCATCCAGCAATTCTCCCGCAAGCCTTGCGCCCATAGACTTCTCTCCGCGCTTTCTTGCGGACTCGCGCAACCACCTCATGGCCAGCGCAGTGCGGCGCGATGCGCGCACTTCGACAGGAACCTGATAATTGGCTCCGCCCACGCGACGGCTCTTCACCTCGACGACGGGCTTGACGTTGGAAAGTGCCTGGAGAAACACCTCGACGGGGTCCTTGCCGCCCTTTTTCGACACCTGTTCCAGCGCACCATAAATGATGCGTTCTGCAACCGACTTCTTGCCGTCCTGCATCAGCACATTGACGAACTTGGCCACATCCTGGCTTCCGAACTTGGGGTCCGGCAGAATCAATCGTTTTGGAACTTCTCTACGTCTTGGCATATCTACCCCGATTCAAATTTAAAGCTTATTTCTTGGGACGCTTCGCGCCGTATTTGGAGCGAGACTGCTTGCGATCCTTCACGCCTGCCGTATCCAGGCTGCCACGCACCATGTGGTAGCGAACGCCCGGGAGATCCTTCACACGACCGCCGCGAATCAGCACAACCGAATGCTCCTGAAGGTTGTGGCCCTCGCCGCCGATGTAGCTCGACACCTCGAATCCGTTGGTCAGGCGCACACGGGCAACCTTACGCAGCGCCGAGTTCGGCTTCTTCGGGGTCGTCGTATACACGCGGGTGCATACGCCCCTTTTTTGCGGGCAATTCTCGAGCGCTGGAACCTTGCTCTTCACGCGCTTCTCGTTACGGGGGTGGCGCACTAGCTGGTTTATCGTTGGCATCGTCTATTCCTAAAAAACCGGGACGGCCGCGGCCGTCCCAATCAAAGCAACCATTAGTTCAGCCCGGTATGGGGCTAAAAAGATTGTGGATTTTATGGTGTTATGCGGGATATGTCAAGCCTCTTCGGTGAAGAGCTTTTCCGCTTCGGATATCGCACGGCCTTCCGCCATGTCCTGCCCGGAACGCTGCCTGCGCCGCGTATTGTGGTAAGCGAGTCCGGAACCTGCCGGAATCAGCCTTCCCACGATCACGTTTTCCTTGAGACCCCTCAGATCGTCGCGCTTGCCCATGATCGCAGCTTCCGTGAGCACGCGCGTCGTTTCCTGGAAGGATGCCGCGGAAATGAACGAATCGGTGGACAGGGAGGCCTTGGTGATCCCGAGCAGCACATAGTCGTAGGCGGCCAGCTGCTTGCCTTCGGCAGCCATCTTCGAGTTCTCTTCGAGCACATCGGCGCGCTCGACCTGCTCGCCCTGGATGAAACGGGTATCCCCGGCATCGCTGATCACGACGCGGCGCAACATCTGGCGCACGATGACGTTGATATGCTTGTCGTTGATCTTCACACCCTGGAGTCGATAAACGTCCTGCACTTCGTCGGTGATGTATAGCGCCAGCGCTTCCACGCCGAGCAGCCTCAGGATATCGTGAGGATCTGCCGGACCGTCGACGATCATCTCGCCCTTGTTCACGACCTGTCCGTCATGAGCGGTGACATGCTTTTCCTTCGGAATCAGATATTCGTGGGAAACCCCGTCGAGATCGGTGATCACGAGACGCTGCTTGCCCTTGGTATCCTTGCCGAAGGAAACCGTTCCCGTGACTTCGGCAAGCACCCCGGCGTCCTTGGGAGAACGCGCTTCGAACAGCTCCGCCACGCGCGGCAGACCGCCCGTGATGTCGCGGGTCTTGCTGCTCTCTTGCGGAATTCTTGCCAGCACTTCGCCGACGAATACCTGCTGACCGTCCTTCACCGTGATGATGGAACCGATCTGCAGCGAGATGTTGACGGGCAGATCGGTCCCGGCGATCTTGACTTCGCTGCCGTCCGCTTCGAAGAGCTTCACCTGGGGACGCAATCCTTTCGATTGCGCGGCTCCGCGGCGCTTCGGATCGATCACCACGAGCGTGGAGAGCCCCGTCACTTCGTCGATCTGCTTGGCAACCGTCACGCCTTCCTCGATATTTTCGAAGCGGACTATGCCGCCGTATTCGGTGATGATGGGGCGGGTATGCGGATCCCAGTTTGCAAGGATCTGCCCCGCCCTGATCTCGGCGCCTTCTTTCGCGGTCAGGGTCGAGCCGTAGGGCACCTTGTGACGTTCGCGTTCGCGCCCGTTCTCGTCCTGAATGATCACTTCCCCGCTTCTGGAAATGACGATCTGCTCGTTGCGGGCATTCGTGACCATGCGCAGGGCAGGCGTGAAGTGCGCGAAACCGCTCGACTTGGATTCGATCTGGCTCACCACCGCGGTACGGGATGCGGCGCCGCCGATATGGAAGGTACGCATGGTAAGCTGGGTGCCGGGCTCGCCGATCGACTGGGCGGCGATGACGCCCACTGCCTCTCCGACGTTGACAAGCTGCCCGCGGCCCAGATCCCGACCGTAGCACTTGGCGCACAATCCGTAGCGGGTATCGCAGGTGAGCGGCGTGCGCACCTTGACTTCGTCCAGGCCCTTCGCCTCGACGAGATCGGCCTTGTCCTCGTCCAGCAAGGTGCCCGCCTCGATCAGCGTCTCGCCCGTTTCGGGATTGACGAGATCCAGCGCCGCAACCCTGCCCAGAATACGGTCGCGCAATGCTTCCACGACTTCGCCTCCTTCGACGAGCGCCTTCATGGAAACGCCGTTGGTCGTGCCGCAATCGACTTCGGTGACAACGAGATCCTGCGTCACGTCGACAAGACGCCTTGTCAGGTAACCCGAGTTCGCGGTCTTGAGCGCAGTATCGGCAAGGCCCTTGCGTGCGCCGTGGGTCGAAATGAAGTATTGCAGAACGTTGAGCCCTTCCCTGAAATTCGCCGTGATCGGCGTCTCGATGATCGAGCCGTCAGGCTTGGCCATGAGGCCCCGCATCCCGGCGAGCTGGCGGATTTGGGCCGCGGAACCGCGCGCGCCGGAGTCGGCCATCATGTAGATCGAATTGAAGGATTCCTGGGAAAGCCCCTTGCCGTTGGCGTCACACTTCTGGACAAGTTCGCCGCCATCATTGCGCACCATGATGGGCTCGGAACCGAGTTGCTCCATCATCGCCTTGGCAACCATGTCGCCCGCCCTGCCCCAGATGTCGACCACCTTGTTGTAGCGCTCGCCCTGGGTCACGAGACCCGAGGTATATTGCGCCTCGATTTCCTTCACTTCGTTTTCTGCCGCATCGATCAACGCTTCCTTCTGCCCCGGAACCTGCATGTCATCGACACAGATTGAAAGTCCCGCGCGGGTCGCAAGCGTAAAACCACTCTGCATCAGCCTGTCGGCAAAAATAACCGTCTGGCGCAAACCGCAACTCCTGAAGGCGGCATTGATGAGCTTCGAAATCTCCTTTTTCTTGAGCGCCTTGTTGATCGCGGAAAAAGGCAGGCCTTCCGGCAAAATCTCGGAGAGCAGGGCGCGACCGACCGTCGTCTCATAGCGCACGATTCTGGAAACCTTCTCGCCCGCCTCGTTTTTCACGGTCTCCTTCAGGCGCACCACGATGTTCGCATTGAGTTCGGCCTCGCGCGTTTCATAAGCGCGCAGCGTTTCGCCCACGTCCGCGAAATGCATGCCTTCGCCCCGCGCCCCGATCTTGGCGCGCGTGGCGTAGTACAGTCCGAGAACGATATCCTGGGAAGGCACGATGGAAGGCTCCCCGTTGGAGGGAAACAGCACGTTGTTGCTGGCGAGCATGAGGGTGCGGCATTCCATCTGCGCTTCGAGCGAGAGCGGAACATGCACGGCCATCTGGTCGCCGTCGAAGTCGGCGTTGAATGCGGCGCAAACCAGCGGATGCAGCTGGATCGCCTTGCCCTCGATCAGCATCGGCTCGAAAGCCTGAATGCCCAGCCTGTGCAGCGTCGGGGCACGGTTGAGAAGAACCGGATGCTCGCGGATCACTTCTTCCAGGATATCCCATACTTCCGGCACTTCCTGCTCGACGAGGCGCTTCGCAGCCTTGATCGTGGTGGCAAGCCCGAGAATTTCGAGCTTGTGGAAAATGAAGGGCTTGAAGAGTTCGAGCGCCATCTTTTTCGGCAAGCCGCACTGATGCAGCTTCAGTTGCGGCCCCACCACGATGACGGAACGCCCGGAATAGTCGACACGCTTGCCCAAAAGGTTCTGGCGGAAGCGTCCGCCCTTGCCCTTGATCATGTCCGCAAGAGACTTCAGCGGACGCTTGTTGGCGCCCGTCATCGCCTTGCCGCGGCGGCCGTTGTCGAGCAGGGAGTCCACGGCTTCCTGCAGCATGCGCTTTTCGTTCCTGACGATGATCTCGGGCGCTTTCAGTTCCAGGAGACGCTTCAGGCGGTTGTTCCTGTTGATCACGCGGCGGTAGAGGTCGTTGAGGTCCGAAGTCGCAAAACGCCCGCCGTCGAGCGGGACGAGCGGACGCAGTTCCGGAGGCAGAACGGGCAGCACTTCCAGAATCATCCAGTCGGGTTTCATCCCTGTCCTCGCGAAAGCTTCCATCACTTTCAGGCGCTTGGAAATCTTCTTGATCTTGGCATCCGATCCGGTGGCGGCAAGTTCGCTTCTGAGCGTATCGATCTCGGAATTGAGTTCGAGTCCGGAAAGCAGAGCGCGTATGCCTTCCGCCCCCATGCTCGCGGAGAAGTCGTCCCCGTATTCTTCGAGCTTGTTGAGGTAATCGTCCTCGGTCAGAAGCTGGCACCGGGTAAGCGGCGTCATCCCCGGATCGGTCACGACATAGGCTTCGAAATACAGCACGCGCTCGATGTCGCGCAGCGTCATGTCAAGCACCATGCCCAAACGGGAGGGCAGGGACTTCAGAAACCAGATATGGGCGACGGGGCTCGCCAGATCGATATGCCCCATGCGCTCCCGTCTCACCTTGGAAAGCGTGACTTCGACGCCGCATTTCTCGCAAATCACGCCGCGATGCTTCAGGCGCTTGTATTTTCCGCAAAGGCATTCGTAATCCTTGATCGGACCGAAAATTTTCGCGCAGAAGAGGCCGTCACGTTCGGGCTTGAACGTGCGGTAATTGATCGTCTCCGGCTTCTTGACTTCGCCGTAGGACCAGGACCTGATCTTGTCCGGGGATGCCAGCCCGATCTTGATCGAGTCGAATTCCTCTTCCTGCGTCACCTGCTTGAACAAATCCAGCAATGCTTTCATGAAAACCTCCAGTTTTGGCTTTCAGCCATACGCTATAACCACAAAATACTGCTATCCGTCCGAAACTCAGTAACGGTCGAGTTCCATGTCGATCCCGAGCGACCTGATTTCCTTAACCAGCACATTGAAGGATTCCGGCATACCGGCTTCGATCTTGTGTTCACCCTTGACGATGTTCTCGTAAACCTTTGTCCTGCCGTTGACGTCGTCCGACTTGACGGTCAACATTTCCTGCAGGGTGTAGGAAGCGCCATAGGCCTCCAGCGCCCAGACTTCCATTTCACCGAAACGCTGTCCGCCGAACTGCGCCTTGCCGCCCAGAGGCTGCTGTGTAACGAGGCTGTACGGACCCGTGGAGCGGGCATGCATCTTGTCGTCGACAAGATGGTGCAGCTTCAGCACATGCATGTATCCCACGGTCACAGGACGGTCGAACGCCTCCCCGGTCCTGCCGTCATGCAGATGAATCTGCCCCGAACGGGGGAATCCGGCGAGTTCCAGCATGGCCTTGATCTCGTCCTCCGTCGCGCCGTCGAAAACCGGTGTGGCGAAAGGCACGCCTTTCTTCAGGTTCTGGCAAAGATCGAGAATTTCGACATCCACAAGGGAATCGATGTCTTCGGTCTTGCCGCTGCTGTTGTAGATTTTCCCAAGGAAGTCGCGCAATTCCGCGATTTTCGCCTGCGCCTGCAGCATGTCGCCGATCTTCTTGCCCAGCCCCTTCGCCGCCCAGCCCAGGTGGGTCTCGAGAATCTGTCCGACATTCATCCGCGAAGGCACGCCGAGGGGGTTCAGCACGACATCCATGGGCGTGCCGTCGGCGCTGTAGGGCATGTCTTCAACGGGCACGATCTTCGAAATCACGCCCTTGTTGCCGTGGCGCCCCGCCATCTTGTCGCCGGGTTGCAGGCGGCGCTTGACGGCGATATAGACCTTCACCATCTTCTGCACGCCGGCAGGCAGTTCGTCCCCGCTCGTAAGCTTCTTCTTTTTCTCCTCGAAAGCCGCATCGAAATCCAGACGCTTCTGGGCAAGGCTTTCCTGGATCTGTTCGAGCTGACGGCTCGCGGTTTCGTCGGAGAGCCTGATGTCGAACCAGTGATGATGCTCCAGCGATTCGAGATAGTCTTTCGTGACTTTGGCCCCCTTCGCCAGCTTCTTCGGCCCCCCGTTCACGACCTGTCCCACGATGAGGCGTTCGATACGCTGGAACGCATCGCTCTCGACGATACGCATCTGATCCGCCAAATCCTTCTTGTAGCGCTTCAGTTCGTCGTCGATGATCTGCTGGGCACGCGCATCGCGCTCGATGCCGTCCCGCGTGAACACCTGAACGTCGATCACGGTGCCGGATATGCCGGCAGGCACGCGCAGGCTGGTGTCCTTCACGTCGGATGCCTTCTCGCCGAAAATCGCGCGCAGCAGCTTTTCCTCCGGCGTGAGCTGGGTTTCGCCCTTGGGCGTCACCTTGCCGACCAGCACGTCTCCGACATCGACTTCCGCCCCGATGTATACGATTCCGGAGTCATCCAGACGCGAGAGCATCGTCTCGGACAGATTCGAAATATCGCGGGTGATTTCCTCGGGGCCGAGCTTGGTATCGCGCGCAACGACGGAAAGTTCCTCGATGTGAATCGAAGTGAAGCGGTCCTCCGCCACGATGCGCTCCGAAATCAGGATGGAATCCTCGTAGTTGTAGCCGTTCCAGGGCATGAACGCGACGAGCAGGTTCTGGCCGAGCGCAAGTTCGCCCATGTCCGTCGACGCGCCGTCGGCAATCACGTCATTTCTCGAAATCACATCGCCCCTGTGCACGAGCGGGCGCTGGTTGATGTTGGTGTTCTGGTTCGAACGCGTGTATTTGATGAGGTTGTAGATATCGACCCCGACTTCACCCGCATGCGTCTCCGAATCATTGACCCTGACCACGATCCTGCCTGCGTCGACGTAATCCACCACCCCGCCGCGCAAGGCCTGAACCGCGGTTCCGGAATCGACTGCAACGGTGCGCTCGATGCCCGTACCGACCAGGGGTTTTTCCGCGCGCAGGCAGGGCACTGCCTGGCGCTGCATGTTCGACCCCATCAAGGCGCGGTTCGCGTCGTCATGCTCGAGGAACGGGATCAGGGACGCTGCGACGGAAACGATCTGCGCAGGCGCCACGTCCATGTATTCGATCCGATCGGGGCTGGAGAGCGTAAATTCGTTGCGGTTGCGGCAGGATACGATATCGCTCCCGAAACGGCCTTCGCTGTCGACTTCCGTATTCGCCTGGGCGATCATGTACTGACCTTCCTCGATGGCCGAAAGGTACTCGATCCTGTCCGTCACGCGCCCTTCCACCACTTTCCGGTAAGGCGTCTCGAGAAAGCCGTATTCGTTGGTGCGCGCAAACAACGCGAGCGAATTGATGAGGCCGATGTTCGGACCTTCCGGAGTTTCGATCGGGCAGACCCGCCCATAATGCGTGGGGTGCACGTCGCGCACTTCGAAACCCGCGCGCTCCCGCGTCAGACCGCCCGGCCCGAGCGCCGAGACGCGGCGCTTGTGGGTGATTTCGGAAAGCGGGTTGGTCTGGTCCATGAACTGCGAAAGCTGGCTGGAGCCGAAAAACTCCTTGATCGCAGCCGAAACCGGCTTGGCATTGATGAGGTCATGCGGCATCAGGTTTTCCGATTCCGCCTGCGAAAGCCGCTCCTTCACCGCGCGCTCCACCCTGACAAGTCCCGAGCGGAACTGGTTTTCGGCAAGTTCCCCGACCGAGCGCACGCGCCTGTTTCCAAGATGGTCGATATCGTCGATCTCGCCGCGCCCGTTCCTGAGCTCGACCAGGATCTTGATGACTGCAACGATATCGTCGTTGGAGAGCGTGCCGGCGCCTGTCAGTTCGCCCCTGCCGATGCGGCGGTTGAATTTCATGCGTCCGACCGGGGAAAGATCATAACGATCTTCGCTGTAGAAAAGACCGTCGAACAGCGCCTTGACCGCTTCCTCGGTGGGCGGCTCGCCGGGACGCATCATGCGGTATATCGCAACCTGGGCCGCCATCCTGTCTTCCGTGTCGTCGATGCGCAAGGTCTGGGAAATGTAGGCGCCCTGATCGAGATCGTTGGTGTAAAGCGTCTTGACCGCCCCCACTTTCGCTTCCCTGAGCTTGGCGAGCGCTTCCTCGGTGATCTCGTCGTTGGCGAAAGCGACGATCTCCCCGCTTTCCCTGTCGATCACGTTGCCGGCCAGCACCCGTCCGATCAAAAATTCGTCAGGCACGCCAAGCCTGTCTATGCCGCTTTCCTGCATTTCGCGGATATGCTTGACCGTGATGCGCTTGTCCTTGGCGACGATGGTCTTGCCCGCCGTGGTCACGATGTCGAAGCGCGCAATCTCGCCCCTCAGACGATCGGGAACGAGCTCGAACTCGACGAAGCTCTTGTCGAGATGGAAGGTATCGTTGACGAAAAACTCGGCCAGAATCTGCTCCGGCGTATAGCCTATGGCCTTGAGCAAGGTCGTGACCGGCATCTTCCTCCTGCGGTCGACGCGGAAATAGAGATAATCCTTGGGGTCGTACTCGAAATCGAGCCAGGAGCCGCGGTAGGGGATGATCCTGGCCGAAAAAAGCAGCTTCCCGGAAGAGTGCGTCTTGCCCCGGTCATGCTCGAAAAAGACGCCGGGAGAACGGTGCAATTGCGACACGATGACGCGTTCTGTGCCGTTGATCACGAAAGACCCGGTCGTGGTCATGAGGGGAATTTCCCCCATGTAAACTTCCTGCTCCTTGACTTCCTTGACAGTGGGCTTGGATGCCTCCCTGTCCATGATGGTCAACCTGACCCTGGCGCGCAGGGGCGCGGCGAAGGTCAATCCGCGCTGCTGGCATTCCTTGACATCGAAAGGCGGCGTGCCCAGATAATAGCTGACGAAATCGAGCTTTGCATTGCCCGAATGGCTCACAATCGGGAAGATCGAAGTAAATGCCGCCTGAAGCCCTTCGTTTTTTCGTTCGTGCGGTTGGATGTCAGCCTGAAGAAATCCAAAATAGGAATCAAGCTGCATTGCGAGCAGGGATGGAATCTGCAAAACGCTCGCCCTTTTGGCGAAGCTTTTGCGGATACGTTTTTTCTCGGTAAAAGAATAGCTCATGACATCTCCACAACAGGGGACAGGAATAAAAGACAGAAGTAAGAAGACGATAGATCGATCATAGCCCAAACATCCTCTGACTTCTGGCTTCCAAGAGTGGCAAAAGGCTGACGGAAAACCGCCAGCCTTTTCCGGTTGCTGCTATTACTTGATTTCGCAAGTCGCGCCGGCTTCTGTCAACTGCTTGGCGATTGCATCTGCGTCGGCTTTGGAAATGCCTTCCTTGACAGGCTTCGGTGCGCCGTCGACCAGATCCTTGGCTTCCTTGAGGCCAAGGCCGGTGATCGTGCGAACCACCTTGATGGTGTTGACCTTGTTCTCTCCGGCAGCTTTCAGGATGACGGTGAATTCGGTCTGCTCTTCCGCGGGAGCTGCGGCAGCTGCGGCAGGGGCCGCAACGGCGACAGCGGTAGCGGCTGCGGAAACGCCGAATTTCTCTTCCATTTCCTTGATGAGTTCGGACAACTCGAGTACGGTCATGCTTGCAATTGCGTCCAGAATTTCAGCTTTGGCTAATGCCATGATTTTTTCTCCTACTGTAAAAGTTTGATCGGGGCAAAAACCCCGTTTGATAAATTAAGCAGCCTCTTTTTGATCCCGCACGGCGGCAAGTCCACGCACGAACTTGGCAGGCACTTCGTTGAGTGTCTGAACAAATTTCGCGATGGGCGCCTGCATCGTACCCAGCAATTTCGCCAGCAATTCCTCACGGCCCGGCATGTTGGCAAGCATGGCGACATCCTTGGCGGTCAGAACATGACCGGCCATCGCTCCTGCCTTGATGGCGAACTTTTCGTTCGATTTGGCGAAATCATTGAGCACCTTGGCAACCGCAACGGGGTCGGACCCGATGCCGTACACCAGCGGACCCACCATATGCTCGGCAAGGCCGGCATAAGGCGTGTCCGCAACGGCGCGGCGAGCCAGCGTGTTTTTCAGAACCCGGAAATAGATTCCCGCACCACGCGCTTTCGCACGCAGGGCAGTCATCTGTCCGACTTCGATGCCGCGATACTCCGCAACAACGATCGCCTGGGCTTTGGCCACCTGGCCGCTCACCTCGGCGACTACTGCTTTCTTCTCTTCGATATTAAGACCCAAGGTCTACCCCCTTTCATAGTGCGTTTAGGGTATGTCCGAAGCGCAAGCGCTCCGAACCGTTTACAGCGACCTCAAATCAGGAGCCGGCGAAATTCGCAAGCCTGCCTGTTTTCGGGTACACCATCTGCGCAGGACACAGATTCCTGTTGTTTAAATCCGAAGATTCCTGCGGTCTTTGATAATCCCCCGTCCACCTTGCGGAAAAACGAGGGCCCAAAGTCTTTCAGGCCTGCGGCCTATTGCGCCAGCACGCTCGATTGATCGATCCTGATCCCCGCGCCCATCGTGCTGGACACGGAAATCTTCCTGAGATACACGCCCTTCGCAGCAGCGGGCCTCGCCTTGTTCAAGGCGTCGACCAGCGCGCGCAGATTTTCGGTCAGCGCGTCGACTCCGAAGGAGGCGCGTCCTATCGTGCACTGCACGATGCCGCCCTTGTCCGTGCGATACTGGACTTGGCCCGCCTTGGCGTTCCTGACCGCGGCCGCCACATCGGGAGTCACCGTCCCGACCTTCGGATTAGGCATCAAGCCCCTCGGACCCAGGATCTGCCCGAGCGTGCCCACTATGCGCATCGCATCGGGACTCGCAATGGCCACGTCGAAATCGATATTGCCGGCCTTGATCGATTCGGCAAGATCCTCGAATCCCACCAGGTCCGCGCCTGCCGCAAGCGCATCCTTGGCCTTGTCGCCCTGGGCAAACACAGCGACCCGCACGCTCTTGCCTGTTCCCCTCGGAAGCACGACCGAACCCCTGACGAGCTGGTCGGATTTGCGCGCGTCGATGCCGAGATTGACCGCAATGTCGATCGACTCGTCAAACTTGGCCGTCGCATTTTCCTTGGCCAGCTTCAATGCATCTTCGAGACTGTAAACCTTCGTGCGATCGACTTTTGCTCGAGTCGCCTGTACGCGTTTGGAAAGCTGCGCCATGTCAAATCACTCCTTCCACTTCGATGCCCATGCTGCGGGCGCTGCCGGCAATGGTGCGAACCGCCGCATCCATGTCCGCCGCGGTAAGATCCGGCATCTTGGTTTTGGCGATCTCCTCGGCCTGTGCGCGGGTCAATTTTCCGACCTTGTCGGTATGGGGCTTCGCGCTTCCCGACTTGATTCCGGCTGCCTTCTTGATGAGAATCGTCGCAGGCGGCGTCTTCATCACGAAAGTAAAGCTCTTGTCCGCATAGGCGGTGATCACGACGGGAATCGGCAGTCCCACTTCCATGCCCTGCGTTGCGGCATTGAAGGCCTTGCAGAATTCCATGATGTTGAGGCCGCGCTGACCCAGCGCAGGTCCGATAGGCGGACTTGGATTGGCCTTGCCAGCTGGCACTTGCAGCTTGACGTAGCCGACGACTTTCTTAGCCATTTACAGCTCCTTTAAAATGGGTGATAACGCCTGTTGTCAGGCTCCCCGGTAAAAATCAGGTTTTTTCGACCTGACCGAATCCCAACTCGACGGGGGTTGCCCGTCCAAAAATCGTGACTGAAACCCTGAGCTTGTTCTTGTCATAGTTGACATCCTCCACGATGCCATGAAAATCCGTGAACGGACCTTCCTTGACCCTGACGGACTCTCCGACTTCGAACAACACCTTCGGTCTCGGTTTTTCCACACCCTCCTGCATCTGCTTGAGGATGTTTTCGACTTCCTTCTCGCTGATCGGCGTCGGTTTCATTGCGCTGCCGCCGACGAATCCAGTCACCTTGTTCGTGTTCTTGACGAGATGCCATGTTTCATCCGTCATTTCCATTTCGACCAGAACGTAACCGGGGAAAAATTTGCGTTCGCTGATGCTCTTGTGCCCGCCCTTCATCTCGACGACTTCCTCGACGGGAACCAGAATCTTCCCGAATTTATCCGCCATCCCGGAACGCTCGATCCGCTCCAGAAGCGCACGCATCACGCTTTTCTCGAAGCCCGAATAGGCATGGACAACATACCAACGCTTAGCCATCAATCCCCCTGGCCCATTAATAACTTGACGCTAAACATCAAGGTCGCATCAACCAGCCACAGAAAAATCGCCATGACCACCACGAACGCCACAACGACACCGGTCGTCTGCACGGTTTCCTTCCGGCTGGGCCAGACCACTTTCCGGGCTTCCGCGATCGATTCCCTGCTGAACTGTGCAAAGCGCTTCCCGGGATCGGAAAGCCATGCGACCGCAGTGGCAAACGCCATCCCTGCAAGGACCGACACCACGCGCAGCACCATGACGCTGTCATGCAGCAGGTAAAATCCCGCAATGCCGGCGATCACCAGCAAGGCCGCCAGCCCTAGTTTTATCTTATCCGCCATATATCCTAAAAAACCACCGGGCGACGCCCATTCTCATGGATGCGCCGCCATTATTCTGGCAGGCCAGGAGGGCCTCGAACCCCCAACCTTCGGTTTTGGAGACCGACGCTCTGCCAATTGAGCTACTGGCCTAAATAAACCCTTACTGAATGATCTTGGCGACGACGCCTGCGCCGACGGTACGGCCGCCTTCGCGGATCGCAAAGCGCAGACCTTCTTCCATCGCAACAGGCGCTATCAGCGACACCGTCAC
>JAIELG010000019.1 GCA_019753155.1 Burkholderiales bacterium | reverse complement strand
AACGCGACTGAACATCAACCGCCTGCTGAAAAAACTGAATTTCCGGACACCCATGAAATATGCGGGTTAGGGTTTTCTTAGCGAATATTCGACTGCGGCTCGAACCTTGAAAGATCGACCAGGGGGCGGGGCTCCCATCCATCCATTCTGTGTTCGGCCACGACGTTTGTGAAAATACCGCCCCGGACGTAAAATTTTGCAGTCAGGCGCATGAAACGGGGTTGGGTTGCTGCAATCAGGTCATCCAGGATCAGGTTTGTCACCGCTTCGTGAAAAGCGCCCTTGCTGCGATACGAGACGATATATAATTTGAGACTTTTAAGCTCGATGCAAGTTTCGTTCGGGATGTAGTCGAGATAAAGCGTCGCGAAATCGGGTTGCGAGGTTTTCGGGCACAGGCAGGTGAATTCCGGGATTTCCATATGGATATGGTAATCGCGGTCCGGATTCGGATTGGGGAATATTTCCAGGATCATGCCGTGCCTTTCTATAACTGAATACCGGTATTATAACGTTTTGCACTGCGGATTAAATTGCGACTTTCTCAGATCAAACTGTCCGGTTTCAAATCTTTCGTCGATCCGACCCCCATCCACACCCCTGGCCGGATAGTCGGCATTGTCGGTCCAAACGGTTGCGGAAAATCGAACATCATCGATGCCTTGCGCTGGGTGCTCGGGGAATCGAAAGCATCCGCACTGCGCGGTAAATCCATGCAGGACGTGATTTTCAACGGTTCAGGAAGCAGGAAGCCGGTTGCGCGCGCAAGCGTCGAACTGGTTTTCGACAACAGCCAGGGCAAGGCTGCGGGGCAATGGTCGAATTATGCCGAAATATCGGTCAAGCGCGTGCTGCAACGCGATGCCGAATCGACTTATTTCATCAACAATATCCGGGTCAGGCGCAAGGATGTGGCGGACATATTCCTGGGTACGGGACTAGGCGGCAACGCTTATGCCATCATCGAGCAGGGCATGATTTCCAGGATTATAGAAGCCGATCCGGAAGAATTGAAAACTTTCCTCGAAGAAGCCGCGGGCATATCCAAATACAGGGATCGCAGACGGGAAACCGAAATCCACCTCTCGGGAACGAAAGACAATCTGGTGCGCGTCGAAGACATCCTGAGCGAAATTGGGGGGCGGATCGAACACCTCGAAGCGCAGGCCCGCATCGCCAGAACCTATCGAGAATTGCAGAGCCATCTGAAAACGACCCGGAATCTCCTGTGGCTGAGGAAAAAAATCCAGGCAGGCGAGGGCAGGCGTAAGCTGCTCGATGAAATTTCCCGGCTCGAAACCGGGATCGAAGCCGAAACAGCCAGCCTGAGGCATATCGAGAACAGATTGATCAGGATGCGTGAAGACCATGACTCGGCAACCCGATTGCTTCAGGACACGCAGGGCGGGCTGTATCAGGCCAATGCCGAAGTGTCCAGATTGCAGCAGGAAATCGATCATGTCAGGCATTCTAGAGCCGGGATGGATGCCCGCATCGAAGCCGGAAAAACTGAACTCGAATCGCTCCGGAAGCAAAACGACGAGGCGCTCGAAAACAAGCGGCAATGGGAAGACAATCTGGCACGAAGCCATCTGCAACGCGAAACGCTCGTGCGGGAACTGGAAAAGTGCAGGGCGGCTTTTTCCGAAGCGGAGCAAGGGGTAAAGCTGGCAAGAAGCCTGTTCGAGGAAGCCAGGCTTGCCCTCTCCAAAAGCGAACATGAAGAGAACATCGAACAAGCCCATTTGGGGCATACATGCAGGACGGTCGATCAGTTCAGGAAAAGGCGGGAACAGCTCGCCCATTCACTGCAATCGCTTCCCCGTCCTGACGAAGCAGAACTGCTGAAGCTCGAAAACAATCTCGCCGGGGTGATGGCTGCTGTCGAGTCCGAAAGGCTTGCTTTGGACGAGCAATCGAAGCGCCTGGAGGAAGCCCGTGCTTCGAGGCAGGAGGGGGCTTCGCGGCTGCGGGAGCATGAGCAGCGCATGGACGGAATCAGGGCGCGAATCGATGCACTGGAAGCGATACAGAATGGTATGGACAACGCATCCGGCCTGAAAGCGTGGCTGACTGAAAACCGATTCGAACACCTGCCCCGCCTCTGGTCGAAAATCAAAATTGCATCGGGGTGGGAAAACGCCTTGGAATCCGTGCTGCGCGAACGCGTCAACGCCATCTTGGTCGATGTGTCCTGGCAGGGTTCCCCTCCATCGGGAGAAGCCGTTATTGCGCAGGCTGGATCGGCGCCTGCGCATGTGGGAAACGGACTCAAGCCCCTGCGCGATCTGCTCAGTCTGGACGAACAGGCATTCGCAGGCGCGCTTGGCGAGTGGCTTGCATCCGTTTATATCGCGAAGGACATGAATGATGCCTTGACTTTGCGTTCGAGGCTCGAAGCCGGAGAATCGCTCGTGACGCCACAGGGACATCTCATCACGCGGCACAGCATTCATTATTACGGACCCGATGCCAAGCTGCATGGGGTTCTGGTTCGTCAGCAGGAACTCGAAGGATTGCGTGAAACCGAAGCCGAAACCGCAGCGAACCTGGATACAGCCAGGCAAGCGTTGCTGCTTCTGGAGCGCGAGGTTGCAGGATTCGAGGCGGCATTGAGGGCGACTCATGCCCGAATCGCACGGCTCGATGAAGAGAAACATGAGCTTCAGTTGCAGCGACTCAAGGTCTCGGAAATGAACGAGCGCACCGTTCAGCAGGCCGGTCGCATCGATGCCGAAATCAGGGAGATCGATGTCCAGCTTGTTGTCGAACTCGAAAGGCAACGCGAAATCGAGAAAAAAATCTTGCTTTCACGGGAGCGCACGGAAATTTCGAGGCAGCGCTTGAAGGATCTTGGGCAAGATCTCGATGCCGTCGAAAAAAGATCGGAAGAGCGAAACCATCTGGTGCAGGAAGCCTCCAGGAAAAGCCAGGAAGCGGCATTCCACGAAAAATCCTGTATGGTGAAGCTCGAGGAATTGACAGGCAGGCTGGTATTTCTCTCGAAAACCATCGAGCAAAGCTCGGGCGCTCTGGAGAGGCTAGAGGAGGAAATCTCGACGCTGGATGCAAAGCCCCTGGAAAATGCTTTGCAGCAGGCGCTGATTGTTCGCGCAGCGCGGGAAGCGGCGCTCCTTCATTCACGCAAGGCGAGCGAGGATATGTCGTTCGAACTGAAAGAAACCGACCGGATGCGCCAGGAATCCGATCTGAAATTGATTCCATTGCGGGAGCGTCTCAATGATATACGGCTCAAGGAGCAGGAAGCCCGGATCAGCGAAGCCCAGTTCGGGGAATTCCTGGTAAATTCAGGGGCAAACGAGGAAGAATTGCTCGGGATGTTGGACAAT
This sequence comes from Burkholderiales bacterium, assembly GCA_019753155.1. Classification (GTDB taxonomy): domain Bacteria; phylum Pseudomonadota; class Gammaproteobacteria; order Burkholderiales; family JABEVD01; genus JABEVD01. Next base: position 77,526 of record JAIELG010000019.1, on the reverse strand, counting down.
GCGCCTGGGGCCGTATTCCTGCAGAGCGAAATCGCCCGATTGAATGGAAAAATCGAAAGCCTGGGCGCCGTCAATCTGGCGGCTTTCGAGGAACTGGAGGCTGCGCAGGAGCGTAAAGTTTATCTCGATTCCCAGTATTCGGATTTGAGCGCAGCAGTTGATACGCTGGAAAATGCAATCCGCAGAATCGACCGCGAAACCAGGGAACGCCTCATGATGACGTTCGACGAGGTCAACAGGAACCTTGGCGAATGCTTCCGCCAGTTGTTCGATGGGGGGCAGGCAAGGCTGGTATTGACGGGCGAACAGATCATGGACAGCGGAATGGAAATCGAGGCGCAGCCTCCGGGCAAAAAAAACGCTTCGATACGCCTCCTGTCAGGTGGGGAAAAGGCGCTGGTTGCGCTTTCTCTGGTATTCTCCCTGTTCAAATTGAATCCCGCGCCGTTCTGCCTTCTGGACGAAGTGGATGCGCCTCTGGATGAAAGCAATACCGACCGGTTTTGTGCTATGGTCAGGAAAATGTCCGAACATACCCAGTTTCTGTTCATCAGTCATAACAGAATCACCATGGAAATGGCTCACCAGCTCATCGGGGTGACCATGCAGGAACAAGGGGTTTCCCGCGTCGTTGCAGTGAATGTGGAGACTGTTTCCAGGCAAAGCAGCGGTATAATGACAAACTAAAATTTGAGGTCGATATGAGCAATTTGCAAATCGGTTTGATCTTGATCGGCGCGCTTTTTGTGGTCGGGATATTTATCTTCAACTGGTGGCAGCAGAGAAGTCATCGGCGGAAAACGGAATCCCTGTTCGAATCGAAACACGAGGACGTGCTTTTGGGGGATTTCAAGCCTGATTCGATGCTTGACGATCGCGTTGAGCACCAACTTGTCGATATCGGCGAGGAAATCATCCAGGAAGAGCCTGCCTTGACGGAAGAAATCGCGGATGAAATCGAATTCAAGCCATTGGAATCCCCTGCGCATTTCGTTGATGCCGAAATCGACTACATCTCCGAAATTCAAACAAAAAACCTGATCGGCGCCGAAGAGATCGCGGACATATTCCGCAGGAAATTCGATTTTGGGAAGGCGGTCAGCGTTTACGGACTGAATGTAGACAGCGGTTGCTGGGAGGAACCTCATGCCAAGCCGAAATACATGAATTTCAAGGTCGCCCTGCAACTGGTGGACCGCTCGGGCGTGATCACTCTGGCGAAATTATCCGAGTTCCGCGATCTGGTCGTGGCAATGGCTGCCAATCTGCAGGCGAGCGAACATTGTCCTGAAATAGGCGAAGCCCATGCAAGAGCGATCCAGCTCGACAAGTTCTGTGCGGAAGTCGACAGGCTGATAGGCATCAACGTGATGAGCCGCGGCGAGGAGACTTTTGCCGGAACCAAGATTCGCGGACTGGCCGAAGCGTCGGGTTTCAGGCTCGAATCCGACGGCACGTTCAAGTACTTCGACGAGCATGGCGTTCACCTGTTCTCGCTGTGCAACCACGAGCCGGCCGTATTTCTTCCGGATGGCATTAGGCATCTCAGCACGCATGGCATCACTTTTCTTCTGGATGTCCCGCGAGTGGCCCAGGGCAAACAGGCTTTCGATCAGATGATCGCCCTTGCCAAGAGTTTTTCCTCCACGCTGGGCGGGGTGATTGTGGACGACAAGCGGCTTATGTTGAACGATGCCGGATTCGACAAGATCAGAAAGCTGTTGCAGGAAATAAAAGCGAAGATGGAAGGCAGGCAAATCGCCCCCGGAGGCGAACGCGCGTTGAGACTCTTCTCCTGATGGAGCAGTCCATTCTCGACAGCTTGCGCACCCTTCGCGAAGCCATCGATTTTCACAATTACCGCTATTATGTGCTGGACAGCCCCCTCATTCCCGATGCCGAATATGACCGCATGTTCCGGGAACTCCAGAGGCTCGAAGCAGAATATCCCGAGTATGTCGCGCCTGATTCCCCCACGCAGCGCATCGGCGGCAAGGTGCTCGATGCTTTCGATCCGGTGCGCCATGCCGTGGCCATGCTTTCCATCCGCACCGAGACTGACATCGGCGATTCCGGTGCGATTGCTTTTGATGCGCGGGTGCGGCGCGAATTGGGCCAGCCCGATGCCATGCTCGAGTATGTCTGCGAACTGAAGTTCGACGGCCTGGCGATCAACTTGCGCTACGGGCGCGGCGTGCTGGTGCAAGCTGCCACGCGCGGCGACGGCGAGACCGGCGAGGACGTGACTCAGAACGTGCGCACCATCCATTCCATCCCGTTACGCCTCAAGGATTGTTCCGCAGAAGTGCTTGAAGTGCGCGGCGAAGTGTACATGGCGCGCGGTGATTTCGAGCGTTACAACGAAAAGCAGCGCGCGCAGGGTTTGCCCACGCTGGTGAATCCGCGTAATGGCGCTGCGGGCAGCATACGCCAACTGGACCCTGGGCTTGCCGCAAAACGTCCGCTGTCGTTTTTTGCCTATGGCTTGGGGGAGGTGCGGGGATGGGAGTTGCCCGAGACGCACAGCGCCGTACTGGATGCGCTGGCAAACATGGGTTTGCCGGTAAGCCGGGAGCGTGCGGTGGTGCGCGGCGCGCAAGGGCTGGTGGATTTTCATCGCCGTATCGAGGCAAAGCGCGACAGTCTGCCGTTCGACATCGACGGCGTGGTGTACAAGGTCAACAGTCTCGACCTGCAGGCACGGCTCGGCTTTGTGACGCGGGAGCCGCGCTGGGCAGTGGCACACAAGTATCCGGCGGAAGAGCAGATGACGAAGCTCAACGGCATAGAGGTGCAGGTCGGGCGTACCGGCAAACTTACGCCCGTGGCGAAACTCGAACCGGTATTTGTCGGCGGCACCACGGTTTCCAATGCCACCCTGCACAATCTGTTCGAATTGCGCCGCAAGGGTGTGCGCATCGGCGATACGGTGATCGTGCGCCGTGCCGGCGATGTGATCCCGGAGGTGGCAGGGCGTGTGCCGGAGGCGTGCGTCGGCTACAGGCATAACTTCACCATGCCGAAACACTGTCCGGTCTGCGGCAGCAAGGTTGTGCGTGAGAAGGGCAGCATCGAGCACCGCTGTACCGGCGGCCTGTTTTGCGCGGCGCAGCGCAAGCAGGCCCTGCTGCATTTCGCCGGTCGCCGCGCGATGGATATAGACGGCCTTGGCGAGCGGCTGGTGGAACAACTGGTTGAAAAAAGACTGGTGAATACGCCTGCGGATTTGTACAATCTCGGCATCGACGAGTTGGCTGCACTGGATCGCATGGGCGAAAAGTCGGCATGCAATCTGTCGGATGCGATTCAAGCGAGCAAAAAAACAACTCTGCCCAGATTCATTTATGCGCTCGGGATTCGCCACGTGGGCGAGAGCACGGCAAACGGACTTGCGCGCCATTTCGGGGTTCTGGAAAAGCTGAGGGGGGCCGATTTTGCTGCCTTGATCGAAGTGCCGGATATCGGCCCTGCGGTCGCGCAGAGTATAATCGCCTTTTTCGGCGAGCGCCATAATGCACAGGTGATCGATGCATTGCTGGCAAGTGGTATCATATGGCCCGAAACCATAGACAGCAAGCGTGCCGAAAGCGCGATCCGTGGCAAAAGCTTTGTTTTGACAGGCACGCTGTCCGCTTTTACCAGGGACGAAGCCAAGGAAAGAATAGAGTCGCTGGGCGGCAAGGTGACGGGCAGTGTCTCGAAAAAAACGGATTACGTCGTCGCGGGGGAAAATCCGGGGAGCAAATACGGCAATGCCCTGGCGCTCGGGATAAGGATACTGGACGAGGCTGGTTTCAGCGAACTTGTTGGATTAAATCGATAATTAATTTTCTAGGGATGGCATCATGAAAAAAATAACCAAGGCGGTTTTTCCTGTAGCCGGGATGGGAACCCGGTTTTTACCGGCGACGAAAGCAAGTCCCAAGGAGATGTTGCCTATTGTCGACAAGCCGCTCATCCAGTATGCGGTCGAAGAAGCCATTGCTGCGGGCATCACCGATATGGTGTTCATCACCGGGCGGAACAAGCGCGCAATCGAGGATCACTTCGACAAGAACTACGAACTTGAGGCAGTACTCGAGGCAAGGGGAAAATACGATGTTCTGAATGAAATCCGCAACCTCATTCCACAGAATGTCAATTGCATTTTCGTCCGGCAATCCGATGCCCTGGGGCTTGGCCATGCCGTACTGTGCGCATTGCCCGTCATAGGCGAAGAACCGTTTGCCGTGTTGCTGGCGGACGATTTGATCGATTCGGAGAAGCCGACCATTCTGCAAATGATAGAAGTTTACGAGCGCAATCAGTGTTCAGTGCTCGGCGTGCAGGATATTCCGCTCGAAGATACCGGGCATTATGGTGTGGTGAAGACGGATTCAGTCGCAGTCGACAGACATCAACCGATTACCGGGATCGTCGAGAAACCCAAGCCGGCGGATGCGCCTTCCACCCTGGCCGTGGTCGGGCGCTACATATTGACGCCGAGAATTTTTCATCATCTGAAGCATGTTCAAACCGGTGCAGGCGGGGAAATACAATTGACGGATGGCATTGCCGAATTGATGAAAGAGGAAGAAGTGCTCGCCTATCAATTCCACGGCACGCGATACGATTGCGGCAGCAAGCTGGGCTATCTTGAGGCGACTCTGGCTTTTGCACTCAAGCATCCGGAAGTCAGGGCAGGATGCGAGGAGATGATTATCCGCTCGAAAGTCGGCGGCAATTCATCAAAAACATGCTGAGCGCAAAAGAAGCCTGGGAAATCCTTAATAACGCCGAGCTGATTTATTCCTCCGAAACGGTTGCTGCGGCAGTTGAGCGGGTTGCCGGAGAAATCTCGCAAAAACTCTCGGACGCCCACCCCCTGGTGCTCAGTATCATGGGGGGGGCCGTCGTGTTCACGGGCCAGTTGCTGCCCTTGCTCAACTTCCCGCTGGATTTCGATTATATTCATGTCAGCCGCTATGGGAATAAAACCGGGGGCGGCAATCTGGACTGGCGGGTCATGCCCAGAGAGAATGCGCGCGGCCGGATTGTCCTGGTACTGGACGATATTCTCGATGAAGGGGAAACCATGGCCGGCGTCAGGGAACGGGTCATGGCGGAGGGAGCCGCGGGCTTTTACAGTGCGGTTTTTTGCGACAAGAAAATCAAGAAACCAAAGCCGATACAGGCGGATTTCGTAGGGCTCTCCCTGCCCGACAGATACGTGTTCGGATTCGGCATGGACGTGCATGGCGCATGGCGTAATTTGCCGGCTATCTATGCATTGAAGGAAGAATGACATGCTGGCGATAATCGGAGGCTCGGGACTCACGCAGCTCGGGAATATGGAAGTCACCAAGCGTCTTGTCATGCGCACGCCCTATGGCGAACCATCCGGGGCGTTGACTTTCGGGAGAATCAGGGGGCATGAAGTCATTTTTCTTGCACGCCACGGTTATGCCCATACCATCCCCCCGCACGATGTGAATTATCGGGCCAATATCTGGGCGCTCAGTTCCCAGAATGCAAGTCATGTCGTTTCCGTGGCCTCGGTGGGCGGAATCCGCAGCGATCTCGCTCCCGGCAGTCTGATTATTCCGGACCAGATCATCGACTATACCCACGGACGCAAATCAAGTTTTTTCGATACGCGAGACAAACCGGTGACCCATACCGATTTCACCGAACCCTATTGCGAGGATCTGCGACAGAAATGCCTGCGGGCGGCCGGGATATCCGGAAAAGCCGTGTTTGACGGCGGAGTGTATGCTGCGACTCAGGGGCCGAGGCTGGAGTCGGCTGCGGAAATCAACCGGCTGGAGCGCGATGGGGCGGACATCGTCGGCATGACCGGGATGCCGGAAGCGATTCTGGCGAAGGAAGCAGGACTGTGTTATGCCACCATCGCAGTCGTCGCCAATTACGCTGCGGGCAGGGCGGACAGCGTCCATGGCGTGCGGCTCGAAGACGTCAATACAGTACTCAAGGTGGCGATGGAACATGTGCGTGCCGTCATAGAAAGTCTGGCCGAAATTCACGATGATTGATGTGCTGAAAATGGGGGATGATCGTCTTCTTGAAGAAGCGAATCCCGTGATCGAGTTCGATACCCCGCAACTGCACGAACTCGTCAGCTGCATGATCGACACCATGCGCGCTTTGAACGGCGCGGGTCTGGCTGCGCCTCAAATCGGAGTGGGATTGCAGCTCGTTATTTTCGAAATTGCCGAGAATCCGCGTTATCCTGATGTGGAAACGATACCGCTCACCGTATTGATCAATCCGGTATTGTCGCCATTGAGCGAGGAAATGGCCGAGGATTGGGAAGGGTGCCTGAGCATTCCAGGAATGAGGGGGCTCGTGCCGAGATATACGAGGCTGCGCTACAGGGGATTCGATGCTTGCGGGAATGAAATCGACAGGGAAGTGAGCGGTTTTCATGCAAGAGTGGTGCAACACGAATGCGACCACCTTCAGGGAATTCTTTACCCGATGAGGATAGCGGATTTGCGCAATTTCGGATTCAGCAGCGCCCTGTTTCCAGGTCCGGCATAATAATTACTTCCTGGTCGTCAATGTTTCCTTGGTGACGTTGGTGTGGTTGTCGACATTGATCACGCCTTCGTCCTTGGTGATCGAATCTTCGGTCTGCTTGTTCATGACGATGATGCTGATGCGACGGTTGACCGGATCGTTCGGATTATTCCTGTCGAACAGCACCGCCGAAGACAGGCCGACAACGCGCAGCACTTTGTCGGCATCCATCCCGCCCTTGATCAATTCCCTGCGGGAAGCGTTCGCGCGGTCGGCGGAAAGTTCCCAGTTGCTGTAATTCGCTCCGCCGGCTGAATAGGGGGTCGCATCGGTATGGCCTGACAGACTGATCTTGTTCGGAACGCCGTTGAGCGTTTTGCCGATTTCGTCCAGTATGTCCCTGGCATAGGGTTGGAGCGCGGCGCTGCCGATGGTGAACATGGGGCGGTTCTTCTCGTCCACGATCTGGATGCGCAAGCCTTCGCTGGTGATGTCGATCAGAAGCTGGTTCTTGAACTTGCGCATTTCCGGGTTGGAGTCGATCGCTTTTTCCAGCGCGCTTTTGAGCGCTTTCAGTTTCTCGGCTTCCTGGCGGGCGAGTGCAGCTTTTGCATCGGTCAGGTTGATCTTTTTCTGGGGTGCGGGGATGTCGCCTTCCTTGACCTGCCCGGAGGAGCGGGATAGGTCCTTGCCGCCTCCCTTGATGATGCTCGAACTGTCTCCGCTGCCTTCTCCTCCCTGAAGCGCAACCTTGAGCGGCGTTTTGAAATATTCCGAGATTCCTTTCAGGTCGCCTTTCGTGGTCGAACCCAGGAGCCACATCAACAGAAAGAATGCCATCATGGCGGTGACGAAATCGGCATAGGCGATTTTCCATGCCCCGCCATGATGACCGCCGCCGCCCTTCTTGACTCTCTTTATGATAATCGGGCGCTGGGAATCGTCGCTCATTCACTATACCTGGTGAGGGGAGTTACTTCGACTTGCTCTTCTTGACATGTTCTTCAAGCTCGCTGAAAGTCGGGCGCTCGGTCGAATTCAGCACTTTTCTGCCGAACTCCACGGCCAAGGCAGGCGCATAGCCGTTGAGGCTGGCAAGCAGGGTAACCCGCATGCATTGAAGCAGCTTGGAGGATTCGTTCACCTTTTGTTCCAGCAGGCTCGCCAGGGGACCGACAAATCCATAGGCGAGCAAAATGCCCAGAAACGTTCCCACCAGCGCATGGGCGATCAAAAGGCCGAGTTCCTTGGGTGGAATGCCGACGGATTCCATGGTATGCACCACGCCCATTACCGCGGCAACGATACCGAAGGCAGGCAATCCGTCCCCGATTTTGGCGACGATATGGGCGGGCTCGAGTCCTTCATGGTGGTGCGTATCGATTTCGTTGTCCATCAGGTTTTCTATCTCGAACGAATTGAGGTTCCCGCCGACCATGATCCGCAGGTAATCCGTCAGGAATTCGATGGCATGGTGGTCGCTCAGAATTTTGGGATATTTCGAGAATACCGGGCTGTCCTTGGGATTGTCGACATCGCCTTCGATCGACATCAATCCCTCTTTCCTGATTTTGGAGAGGATTTCATACAGCAGCGCCATCAACTCCATGTACAGCGCCTTGTTGTACTTGGAGCCCTGGAAAACCGTGGGCAGCGCTTTCAGGGTGGACTTGATGGCTTTCCCGGAGTTTCCCACCACGAAGGCGCCGGCTCCGCCCCCTGCGATCATGAGAAGCTCGATCGGCTGGAGCAGGGCGGCAAGATGTCCACCCGCCGCAGCGAATCCCCCGAAAACACATGCAAGGATGACGATGTAACCGATTATAACCAGCATTACTCAGCTTCTCCAGGATGAGTGGGATTGGGGGAAATGGTGTATCGGATCATTTTAACCAGTTGTGTCATCATTGTAGCAATAATAACCAAAACTCACGCTTAAGGCTATACTAAGGAACCACTGATTTACTCCCCCGTGGAGCGCGTTGCTGGGAAAATCGAGATGATCGCGCGAAGCGCGACGCAGGTTGTAGCTGGCCTACAATGCCAAGGAGCGCGACAAAGCGAGCGCTCGATTTGGCCGTACCTCGAAACTACGCTTCGCTTCGTTTTCACGCAACCCTGAAGGGACGAGGCTTTGCGGGCGATCTTCTTTGTTACTCGGCTTGCGCATGGATAACCATTCGCTACGCCTCGCGCATCTCATTCCGCAAAGCCTCGTCGCGCCCGCGTAGGAATAAATAAGTGGTTCCCTAAGCTTTCAGCCGTTCTGTCAGGCGAGGCGCGATCACCTGCAGGAGCTGTCCGAAAATTTTCGGCGCACCCGCCACGATGTGGCCGCTCTTGAGGTAATGCGCTTCCCCCTGCAGATCTCCGACGAGTCCACCTGCCTCTGTGATCAGTAAGGTGCCTGCCGCAATGTCCCATGGACTCAGATTGAATTCCCAAAATCCATCGAACCGTCCTGCCGCAACCGAGGCAAGATCGAGCGCTGCAGAACCTGGGCGTCGAATTCCGGAAGTTTTTTGCACCAGTTCGCGGAAGATCGCCAGATAGGCGTCGAGGTCGTCGAAATTTCTGAATGGGAAGCCCGTGCCGATCAGGGCTTCTTCCAGGCGGGTTCGTTTCGATACCCTGAGCCTGCGGTCATTGAGGAATGCTCCGCTTCCGCGCGTTGCGGTGTAGAGATCGTTGCGTGCAGGGTCGAATATCACGGCCTGCATGATCGAACCCTTGTGGGACAACGCGATGGAAACGGAATATTGAGGGAATCCATGCAGGAAATTGGTCGTGCCGTCCAGCGGATCGATGATCCACAGGAATTCCGAATCGCCTTGCGCGCCGCTTTCTTCTGCCAGAATGGCGTGACTCGGATAGGCCTCCAGTATGACTTCCAGGATGGCTGACTCTGCGGCTTTGTCCACCTCGCTGACGAAATCGTTGTAGGATTTATGCTCGACTTTCAGCAAATCGAGGTTCTGGGAGGCCCGGTTGATGATCGATCCGGCGCGGCGGGCAGCCTTGACGGCCGTGTTCAGCATTGGGTGCATGGTGCGTCTCTAAAGGTTTTTCATAACCGCGACATTCTATCAGGTTACGCATTCCAAGGTTGCTGCTTCGAACCCCAGGCTTGGAAATATCCGCGTCGTATTGGGCCGACCTTCAAGTGCGATGGGGTGGTGGCAGCTTTTATCGCAGGAACGGATCTTCAACGACAGGCGGCAACCGTCTCCAATACGCCGGTCCGTTTTTCCGGAAAGCCTATTTTCTGCGGCCCTCCGGGTGCAACTGCCCGGATGTCGCCATGAACCGTAAAAATGGCTTACTCCGCCCGGCCCAACCGATGTTTCTGGGTTAAAATCGCTTTTTGCATTAGAGGAAGCCGGCGTCTTGAACCCCAAGTTTGGAAATATCCGCATCGTGTTGAGCAGGACCAGCCACCCCGGAAACATCGGTGCGGCGGCGCGGGCCATGAAGACGATGGGATTCTCCCGTCTCTATCTGGTGAGTCCCAAGCTTTTCCCGCATCCCGACGCAACAGCACGCTCTTCGGGGGCGGAGGACATCCTCCGGATGGCGCAGGTTTGTCAATCCCTGGACGATGCGCTCCGTGGTGCGGCATTGGTGGTTGCGGTTACGGCGAGACCGAGGGATTTGTCCCACGAAGTGTTCGATCCGCGCGAGGTCGGCGACATCGTTCTCGACGAGGCGGGCCGGGGTGAAGTTGCGCTTGTCTTCGGGACCGAAATGTCCGGGCTGACGACGGAAGAAGTGGGGAAATGCCAGATTATCGCCACCATTCCCGCGAATCCCGCCTATTCCTCGTTGAATCTTGCCGCCGCCGTCCAGATCATGACTTATGAGCTGCATATGGCGCTTTTCGAACCCGAAAAGACAGGCGGCGCGCCGCTTGATCTTGCGACTTTCGAAGAAATCGAGAATTTTTATCAACATTTCGAGAGCACTTTGGTTAAGATTGGGTTTCTCGATCCACAGGAGCCCAAAAGGCTGATGCAAAGGATGCGCAGACTGTTTGCAAGGAGTCGCCTCGAAAAGACCGAGGTGAATATCCTGCGCGGCATTTTGCGGGATTTGTCGGCATATTCGCCCGGGCAGGAATAACATGTTGAAGTCAATCAAGGAAGATATTCAGGCCGTTTTCGATCGCGACCCGGCTGTGCGCACGAGATGGGAGGTGGTGACCTGCTATCCCGGATTTCACGCCGCCCTGATCCACAAGTTATCGCATCGCCTGTGGCATGCCGGATTCAAGTGGCTCGCGAGATTCATATCCCATATCGGCAGATGGCTGACCGGTATCGAGATCCATCCCGGCGCGACAATCGGAAGAAGGGTATTCATCGATCACGGCATGGGGGTGGTGATTGGGGAAACCGCTGAAATCGGGGACGACAGCACCCTTTACCACGGCGTCACTCTGGGGGGGACTTCCTGGAGCGGGGGGAAACGCCATCCGACATTGGGCAAGGGGGTCGTCGTCGGGGCAGGGGCCAAAATCCTCGGCCCCATTAAAATCGGGGATGGCGCCAAGATCGGTTCCAATGCCGTTGTCGTCAAGGATGTTCCGGATGGGGCGACCGCAGTCGGCATCCCCGCCAGAATACTGGATGAAGAAAAGTCCTTGGCGCGCGCGAAAAAAGCCGAAAAAATGGGATTCAGCGCTTACGCCATCGGGGACGATTTGAACGATCCCATCACCAAGGCGATACATGGCCTGCTCGACCATACCGTCGCAACCGACCACAAAATCGAACTGATACTGCAATATCTCGAGCGCATCGGCGTCCGGACGGAAGAGGCCAAGGCGGCAGCCGATGCCTTTGATCCGAAACACCTTAATAAAATTGTTGACTGAATTTATAGAGTTACTATATAGTCGACAAAAGAGATCAGGTATGGTCTGGTTCGATTTTCAACTTAATCTTCGGAGCACATCATGAGGTTAACCACAAAAGGGCGCTTTGCCGTAACGGCCATGGTCGATTTGGCCCTCCACTCGGATGGCGCGCCTGTCACGCTTGCCGGCGTCAGCGAGCGCCAGTTGATATCCCTGTCCTATCTCGAGCAATTGTTCGGCAGGCTGCGTCGTCATGGCCTCGTCGAAAGCGTCCGGGGACCGGGGGGGGGCTATTGCATTGCCAGAGCGCTGGATAAAATTTCAGTTGCACAGATCATCCTTGCGGTCGATGAGCCGCTGGACGCGACAAAATGTGCCGGCAAGGCGAACTGCAAAGGAAACAATCCCTGCCTGACTCATAACCTGTGGACTGATTTGACCGACAAGATCTACAGCTATCTGGAAGCCATCACGCTGGATCAGTTGATTTATGGTCAGGAGAAGTCTTCTGAACAGTATGCTCGGATCATGTTTGCCCCTGCCTGAATTTCATGGCAGTCTATATGGATTACAATGCATCGACCCCGGTAAGGGGGGAAGTTCTCGAAGCAATGCTCCCTTACCTGAGGTCGGATTTCGGCAATCCATCGAGCGTTCATGATTTGGGCAGGCGCGCCAGAGAGGCGATAGAGCTTGCGAGATCGCAGATTGCGGAAGTCGTCGGATGTCGAAGTTCACAGGTCATATTCACCAGCGGCGGGAGCGAAGCCAACAACCTTTTCATCAAGGGCGTGGCAGGATATCTCAAGCCCTCGCAAATAGCGATCAGCGCCATCGAGCATCCCAGCGTCGTCAAGCCCGCCGAGTCGTTGAGACGATCCGGCTGGCTCCTGCGCAAGATGGCGGTCGATGCGAATGGCGAACTCGACCTCATGGACGCCGAAAATGCGCTCTCCGCGCCTACGGGCATGGTTTCCGTGATGCTGGCCAACAACGAAACCGGCGTCATCCTGGACGTGGCGAAAGCCTCTGCACTTGCAAGATCCAGAGGCGCATGGATTCATACCGATGCGGTTCAGGCGTTGGGCAAGATTCCAGTCGATTTTTCCGCGCTTGACGTGCATGCCATGACGCTTTCCGCCCACAAGATTCACGGACCCAAGGGGGCCGGTGCGCTGATCGTGGACAAGCGCCTCTCCTTGCTGCCGTTGATCGAGGGTGGAGGGCAGGAATCTGGGTTGCGCTCCGGAACGGAGAATGTCGCTGCAATCGTCGGATTCGGGGAGGCCGCCATGCTTGCAAAATCCGGCATTGCCAGCCTTGCACTGCATCTCGAAGCCATGAGGAAGCGGCTCGAGCGTGAATTGTCCGGCATGGGGGCGGTCCTGTTTTCAGGGGGCGGCCCGTGCTTGCAGAATACGGTTTATTTCTCCTTTCCCGGCATGGATGGGGGAACCCTGGTTGTGGAGATGGATCGCGCAGGCTTTGCCATTGCAAGCGGTTCCGCTTGTTCGAGCGGCGAGACGGAACCGAGCGCGACACTCATTGCAATGGGCGTTGCACCCGATCTGGCAAGAGGCGCGGTGCGGGTGAGCCTGGGCAGGGAGAACACCGATAGTCAGATCGGATGTTTCCTGACGGCATTGAAGGCGACGCTCGACCGCCTTTCAGGCTTGAAGTGCATCGATTAACTCCGTTTCGATGCGGATCAATGTGTTCTGTTTTTCCAGTTGGGCGCCTGAAATCAGGAAAGTGTCTTCCACGCGCTCTCCCAGCGTATTGATCCGCGCGCTATGCACCTGGATTTGGCGCGCCGTCAGCGTTCTTGCAATCCTGGAAAGCAATCCTGGGCGGTCTCCGGCAATGATGGAAAGCACCCTGTAAAGGCCTTTCTCGTCCGGCACGATATTCACCTGGGGCGGTATCGGAAAATGTTTCAGATGCCGGCTCAGGCGGCTTTGCACGGGCGCCTCCAGCGGCTTCTTCAGTACCAGTCTCTGTCCCAATTCGTATTCTATGAAGCTGATGAGATCCCGGTAGTGCTCGACTTTGCGTTCGGGATCGAGCACCAGGAAACTATTCAGGCTATAGCCATGACGGGTTGCGTGAATCCTGGCTTCCGCGATGTTGTAACCGATGCGCTCGAAAAAGCCGCTGATCTGGGCAAAGAGGTCGGGTTGCGTGGCGGCATAAATCATGACTTGAAGCCCCTCGCCGATTGGACTCAACCTGGCCCTGACGACAGGCGTGCCGGTGTCGACCCTGTTGTAGAGGATGCGAACATGCCAGGCGATTTCATTGGCGTCATGCTGCAAAAAATAGGGCATACCCAGCTTCGACCAAAGATTCGCCTGACTGTTCTTCGGCATGGCATAAAGCTGCAACAGCCTCACGGCTTCATTCTGCCGCATCTGCAAGTTGCCGGTCGAGGAGGGTTTGTCCCCTCTCATGCAGCGCTGCGCTGCGCGGAACAGGTCTTCCAGCAACTTTTCCTTCCAGGCATTCCACACAGTGGGGCTGGTCCCCCTGATATCCGCAACAGTGAGCAGATAAAGCGCGGATAACTGCCTTTCCGTGCCCACCCTGGCTGCAAAATTTGCGATGACATCCGGGTCGGATAAATCCATTTTCTGGGCAGTGGATGACATGACGAGATGGTTTTCGACAAGGCTCCCCACCAATTCCGCATCGCCCCTGCCCATGCCATGCTGCTTGCAGAAGGAGAGTGCGTCGCGCCTTCCAAGTTTCGAATGATCGCCCCCCCTGCCTTTCGCGATATCGTGGAAGAGTCCGGCGAGATAAAGCACCTCCGGGCGTTCGAATTCGTTGATGAGCCTGCTGCACAGGGGATATTCGTGGGCATATTCGGCCATTGTAAAGCGCCTGAGGTTGCGTACGACCTTGAGGATATGCTCGTCCACCGTATAGACATGGAACAGATCATGCTGCATGCGACCTACGATTCGCCCGAATGCCGGAATGTATTTCCCGAGCACCCCATACTGGTTCATGCGCTGCAGAGCATGTGAAACTCCCCTGGATTCGCGCAGGATTTGCATGAACAGGGCATGGTTCCTTTCATCCTTGCGAAAAGCCGCGTCTATTCTGGCAGTCGCTCTCCACAGGGCGCGCAATGTTTCCGAGCTGATACCCTTGAGTTCAGGGTGGCGCTCGATGAGCAGGAAGCATTCGAGAATGGCGCCCGGCTCGGCTTCGAAAAGCGTTTCGCTGCGCGCCGCAAGCAGGTCGTCTCGAACCTCGAATCGTTCGTTGATGACCGCTTTTGCAAACGATGACGATGCGAATATGCTGGTGCGCATGTTTTGCAGCAAAATGGTGTTGAGCTGGGAAACGGATTTTGCCGTGCGGTAATAGTGCTGCATCAATTGCTCGCTTGCCCGGCGGGAACGCTTTTCATCGAATCCGAGTTCCGTCGCCAGAACGGTCTGATAGTCGAACAGCAGCCTGTCCTCCCGGCGCGCTGCAAGGTAGTGCAGACGAATGCGCAGATTTTCCAGGAATGTCTGATGGCGTCCGATCTGTCTGGCTTCGATCCGGGTGATGATGCCGTTTTTCGCCAGTTCATTCCATGATGTGCCCAGATTGCAGGCCTTGCTGATCCACAGCAGGGTCTGAAGATCCCTGAGTCCGCCGGGACTTTCCTTCAGATTGGGTTCGAGATTGTGGGAGGCGCCATGCAGGCGCATATGGCGCTGCTGCTGCTCGAGTTCTTTTGCGTTGAAAAAAGCCCTGCAATCGATCGATTTGCGCAACGCCGTCGAGAAGGCGCGGTACAATTCGATGCGTCCCGCAAGCAGGCGGGCTTCGAGCATGTTGGTTTGCACCGTGATGTCTTTTTTCGCTTCGAGCACGCATTCTTCCAATGTGCGCACGCTGTGACCGACTTCCAGTCCTGAATCCCAGAGCAGTCCGACAAGGCGTTCCAGCTTTTCCACCGTGGCCGCATCAGCCTGCTTTTCAAGCAATATCAGAAGATCGATATCGGAATAAGGAAAGAGTACCCTGCGTCCGTATCCGCCGACGGCAAGCAGGGCGACATCGGTCGAAGGGGAGATCGACTCCCAGGCTGCTTTCAATTGGGCGTCGACAAGATTGCTGTGGCTTTTGAGCAAAGCCGATACCCGCCCTGACTGTTGGAATTTGTTTTGCAGGCATTTCCTGCCCTCAGCCAGTTCCTGCTTGATCCTGTTCGAAGGCGGATTCATTCCGGGATGGGCGGGGAACCATTCGATAGCGTGAGCACTTCATACCCTGTCCCTGTAACGAGTATGGTGTGTTCCCATTGCGCAGAAAGGCTGTGATCTTTCGTGACGACTGTCCAGCCGTCGCCCAGTTGGCGAATGGCTGCCTTCCCGGCATTGATCATGGGTTCGATGGTAAAGATCATGCCGGGCAGCAATGCGAGTCCCGTTCCGGGATTGCCGTAATGCAGAACCTGGGGTTCTTCGTGGAAATTAATGCCTATGCCGTGGCCGCAATACTCCCGCACCACGCTGTACCCGTTTCTCTCGGCATGCCTCTGGATGGCCGAACCGATGTCCCCCAGCCTGTTTCCGGGTTTGACCTGCATGATGCCGCGCCACATGCATGCGTAAGTGATTTCGCATAAGCGCCTGGCATGGGGCGCCACGTCCCCGACGCAGAACATGCGGCTCGTGTCGCCATGGTAACCATCCTTGATGACGGTAATGTCGATGTTCAGGATATCGCCGTTCTTGAGTATTTTTTCTCCCGGCACACCGTGGCAGATTTGATGATTGATGGAGGTGCAGATCGATTTCGGGTAGGGCCGGTGACCGGGAGGTGCGTAATTCAACGGCGCAGGGATCGTATTCTGGACGTTCACCATGTAATCGTGGCAGATCCGATCCAGTTCGCCCGTCGTGACCCCGGCTTTGACAAAAGGCTCGACATGATCCAGGACTTCCGCAGCCAGTCTTCCCGCCACGCGCATTTTCTCTATTTCATCTTGATGCTTGATGCTTACCGTCATTACAAACTTCCCTTGAGCAGCTATTCTGGATCACGCAAGCATATCGAATCGCCGTTCCCAAGGCAATCCGCACGAGAACGGTTTTTGTTGAGAAGTCGGTCGGGAAAATGCTACAATTCGCGACTCGGTCGAATGCTTGCGCGCGGCCGAAATTCACACACTCGTCCTGCACTGGGTGCCCGGTTACCGGGTCATTGAGACGAGTGGCGGTTATAACCCTGAACGGAGATCATTGCAATGTCGGTTACCATGCGTCAAATGTTGGAGGCGGGGGTCCATTTCGGGCATCAAACCCGTTACTGGAATCCCAAGATGGCCCCTTTTATTTTCGGCCATCGCAACAAGATTCATATCGTCAATCTCGAGAAAACGCTGGCCATGTACCAGGACGCGATCAGGTATGTGCGTCAACTGGCGGGCAACAAGGGAACGATTCTGTTCGTCGGAACCAAGCGCCAGGCCCGCGAGATCATCAAGGAGGAAGCTGCCCGCTGCGGCAGCCCTTACGTCGATCACAGGTGGCTCGGCGGAATGCTCACCAATTTCAAGACGGTCAAGCAATCCATCAAGCGTCTGCATGACATGCAAACCATGATGCAGGACGGCACGGCGGACAAGCTTTCCAAGAAGGAAGCACTCGAAATGCAGCGCGAATTCGAGAAACTGGAAAGAAGCCTCGGCGGCATCAAGGACATGCCTAATCTGCCGGATGCGATCTTCGTGATCGACGTCGGCTACCAGAAAGGTGCGATTGTGGAAGCTGCCAAGCTCGGCATTCCGGTGATCGGCGTTGTGGATACCAATCATTCCCCAGATGGGGTGGCTTACGTCATTCCGGGCAACGACGATTCCAGCCGCGCGATACGCCTTTATGCAAGCGGAGTGGCCGATGCGATCCTGGAAGGCAGGAGCCAGGTCATCAAGGAACTGGTCAGCGACGAATTTGTCGAAGTCAGCGACCCGGAAGCAGGAACCGAGTAAACCGGAAAAGGGGCAATGGCCCCTTTTTTTAGAACTTTTCAAGGAGTGGTGGAAATGGCGGAAATTACCGCGGGCATGGTCAAGGAACTGCGCGAATTGACCGGTCTTGGCATGATGGAGTGCAAGAAAGCGTTGAGCGAAACGGAAGGCGACTTGAAAGCCGCGGAAGATCTGCTTCGGATAAAAAGCGGTGCGAAGGCAAGCAAGGCTGCGGGCAGGGTCGCTGCGGAAGGCATGATAGGCGCTTTCGTATCTCTGGACGGCAAGGTCGGCGCGCTGGTCGAAATCAATTGTGAAACGGATTTCGTCGCAAAGAACCAGGATTTCATCGAATTCTCGAAATCTCTGGCGGCGTTCGTGAGCCAAACCAATCCCGGCGATGTCGCTGCGCTTTCGGATGCGGTGATGGACGGCGGCAAAACGGTTGAGGAAATACGCCAGGCGCTCGTCATGAAGCTTGGGGAAAACATCAGCATCCGCAGAATGATGCGCTTCCAGACCGAAGGGCGGCTCGCATATTACCTGCATGGTGCGAAAATCGGGGTGCTCATCGACTATGTCGGGGGCGATGAAACCCTGGGCAAGGATCTTGCCATGCATATCGCTGCGAGCAAGCCGGTTTGCGTGTCCAAGGATGAAGTGCCGGCCGAACTCCTTGCGAAAGAGCGCGAGATCTATACGGCTCAGGCTGCGGACAGCGGCAAGCCGGCCAATATCATCGAGAAAATGGTCGATGGCAGGATGGCGAAATACCTTGCGGAAATCACATTGCTGGGCCAGCCTTTCGTGAAGGACCCGGATCAGACCGTGGAAAAACTGCTTGAGATCAGGAAAGCGAAGGTCAATGCCTTCCAGATGTTTGTGGTGGGGGAGGGCATCGAAAGGCCGTCGACCGATTTCGTCGCCGAGGTTATGGCGCAGGTGGGGCAATCTTGAGTGTGCCGGCCTACAAACGCATCCTGCTCAAACTGAGCGGGGAAGCGTTGATGGGGGATGATAGTTACGGCATCAATCGCCCGACCATTGCCCGCATCGTGTCCGAAATCAATGAGGTCGTTCAACTCGGCGTCCAGACTGCCATCGTGATCGGCGGCGGTAATATCTTCAGGGGGGTTGCGCTCGGCGCCGCAGGCATGGACAGGGCGACTGCCGATTACATGGGGATGATGGCAACCGTCATGAACGCGCTTGCGCTGCAGGATACGATGCGCGGCATCGGTCTGCAATGCCGTGTTCAGTCCGCGCTCAACATCGAACAGGTCGTCGAACCCTATATTCGCGGCAAGGCGATGCGCTACCTCGAGGAAGGCAAAGTCGTGGTTTTCGCCGCCGGGACAGGCAATCCGTTTTTCACGACCGATACGGCTGCAGCGCTGCGCGGGATGGAAATGAATGTCGATATCGTCCTCAAGGCGACAAAGGTCGATGGCGTGTATACCGACGATCCGAAAACCAATCCCGAGGCAAAGCGCTATCAGCGTGTGAGCTTCGACGAAGCGATCGTAAAGAATCTGAAAGTCATGGATGCCACGGCATTGGCATTATGCAGGGACCAGAGCATGAATGTGAATGTTTTCAGCATATTCAAACCTTCCGCCCTGAAGCGGGTGGTGCTCGGGGAGGATGAAGGTACTCTGGTATACTGTTGATTTCAGTCATTGAGGGAAAGCACGAAGATGTTGGATGACGTTAAGAAATCCGCCGAGCAAAGAATGGGCAAGGCGCTGGAATCCCTGAAAGTGGACTTTTCGAAAGTCAGGACAGGGCGGGCCCATGTCGGCATACTCGATCATGTCATGGTGGACTATTACGGCAATCCCACGCCGATCGCCCAGGTTGCGAACGTGAGTTTGCTGGATGCGCGGACCATCAGCGTTTCTCCCTGGGAGAAAAAAATGCTGTCGCAGATCGAAAAGGCGATCCGGGATTCCGATCTGGGACTCAATCCTTCCTCGATGGGGGATATTGTGCGCGTGCCCATGCCCATGCTCACCGAAGAGCGGCGACGCGATCTCATCAAGGTGGTGAGGGGGGAAGCCGAGAATGCGCGAGTGTCGGTACGGAATATTCGCAGGGATGCCAACTCTTCCCTCAAGGATCTCGTCAAGGATAAGGCGATTTCGGAAGATGACGAGCGTCGCGCTCAGGATGAAGTGCAAAAATTGACCGATCGCTATATCGCAGAAGTGGATAAGGCGTTGCAGGTCAAAGAAGCCGATCTCCTGGCAGTCTGATGATTCAGTTCCAAAGTTCGACCAGCGAAATCCCGGTAGCAAAGTCTGTCCCGACGCACATCGCGATCATCATGGATGGCAACGGGCGATGGGCCAAGCAGCGATTCCTGCCGCGGATTGCAGGACATCAGCGCGGCGTCAAAAGTGTGCGCAATACGGTGAGGCATTGCGTCGGGATCGGCGTCGAGTACCTGACCTTTTTCGCTTTCAGCAGCGAGAATTGGCGCAGGCCTAAGGATGAAGTGTCGTTCCTGATGACGCTTTTTTACAGCGCGCTGGAGCGTGAAATCGAACAGATCCAGAAGGACAATCTGCGCTTCAGGGTGATCGGCGATCTGTCTCCCTTCGATTCGAAACTGGTTCGTCTGATCAAGGATGCCGAAGCGCTGACGAGCAACAATGCCGGGCTGACATTCACCATAGCGGCAAATTACGGCGGCAGGTGGGATATCATGCAGGCCGTCAGGAGCATGCTGCAAGTTCATCCCGAGCTTGCCGAAGGATTCGACGAGCGTGACCTCTCCCCCCATCTTTCGATGAATTATGCCCCGGAACCCGATCTTTTCATAAGAACCGGCGGGGAAAAGCGAATCAGCAACTTTCTTTTGTGGCAGCTCGCCTATTCCGAACTTTACTTTACCGACACTTTATGGCCGGATTTCGATTCGGCCGCTCTGGATCTCGCGATCAAATCCTATCAATCGAGAGAGCGCCGCTTTGGTCGAACGAGCGAGCAATTGCTTGCGAAACCTTGACAATGCTTAAAGCAAGGATACTGACAGCCATCGTATTGATTCCGCTGTTTCTCGGCGCCTTATTCACTCTTTCGGACGAGATGTGGACCGGTCTGACTTTGGCCGTGACGATGGTGGCCTGTTGGGAATGGGGAAAGCTGGCCGGCTTCCCGAAAGCGCTTGTCCACGCTTATTCCCCCATGACGTTCATCTTGTCCCTGTTTTTTCTATGGCTGATTCACATGGATGCTGCGCGCATCCTGTATTTTTACGGTGCTTCGGCATTTTTCTGGCTCATGCTTGCACCATCATGGCTTGCATTCGGATGGCATGTCCGCAACCCTGTGATCATGGTTCTGGTTGGATGGGTCATCCTGATTCCAACATGGCTCGCGCTCATCGATCTGAGGTTGCATGGGGCGGGACTCCTTCTCGGGATCATGGCGGTGGTATGGATTGCCGATACGGCCGCTTATTTCACGGGAAGAACATACGGGGCGCATAAGCTCGCGCCGATGATCAGCCCCGGAAAATCCTGGGAAGGTGTTGCAGGAGCCGGGGCCGCAGTGGCAATCTATGCCGGTATCCTGATTTTTCTGGCCGATACCGCCTCCCTGGGCATCGCTCCATTCTGGCTGATTCTGTCCGCATTGGTGCTCATGGGGTTCAGCATCATCGGAGACTTGTTCGAATCCGCAGTCAAACGCAATGCAGGACTCAAGGACAGTGGAAACATCCTGCCCGGACATGGCGGAATACTCGATCGCATCGACAGCCTGACTGCCGCATTGCCGCTTGCCGCGCTGGGCCTGATGCTCATACAGTTCATACCATGACCATTCAAACCATCACCGTATTGGGTTCAACCGGAAGCATAGGCAAGAGCACCCTCGATGTCGTCGGCCGCCATCCGGAAAAATTCGCCGTTTTTGCGTTGAGCGCGAATACCCGTCATGAGATCCTGTTCGAGCAGTGCATCGAATACAAGCCGAAATATGCCGTCATGCTGGATGAGGCGAGCGCACAGGCATTGCAGGAAAAGATAGATCGGGCCGGGATCAATACGGAGGTCGGAAGCGGTCTGGGCTGCCTGGAAAAGATCGCGTCCCTGCCTGAAGTGGATATCGTGATGGCTGCCATAGTGGGGGCGGCTGGAATGCGTCCTGCGCTTGCTGCGGCGAAGAGCGGGAAAAGGATATTGCTGGCCAACAAGGAAACCCTGGTCATGGCAGGGCGGCTCTTCATGGAAGCCGTCAAGGAGAACGGCGCCACCTTGTTGCCCATAGACAGCGAGCATAATGCCATTTTCCAGGTTTTGCCGCGGAACTACAGCCACGACATGGCGCGCGACGGCGTGAAGCGCATACTGCTGACCGCTTCCGGCGGGCCGTTTCGGCGCCACGCGAAGGAAGCGCTCGATCATGTCACGCCGGAAGAAGCGTGCAGGCATCCGAACTGGGTGATGGGCAGAAAAATTTCCGTCGATTCGGCAACGATGATGAACAAGGGACTGGAAGTGATCGAGGCGCACTGGCTGTTCAATGCGAATGCAGATGCGATCAAGGTGGTGGTGCACCCGGAAAGCATCATTCATTCCATGGTCGAATATACCGATGGTTCCATTCTTGCGCAATTGGGCAACCCTGACATGCGCACACCGATCGCTTATGCTCTTGGTTTCCCGGAAAGGATAACATCCGGAGTCGAATCGCTCGATTTATTCAAGATTGCGACACTCAATTTCGAGGAACCCGATTTTATGCGCTTTCCCTGCCTTAAACTCGCCTTCGAAGCCTTGAAAGCGGGGGGGGCTGCCCCCACCATTCTGAATGCGGCAAATGAAATCGCTGTCCAGTGTTTCCTCGACAAGGCCATGCGTTTCACGGCCATTCCGGAAATGATTGCCGAGACATTGAGCGAACTGGGAACATTGCCCCTGGACAGTCTCGAGGCAGCGCTGGAGATCGACAGCATGGCAAGAATTGCCGCAAGAAACCGACTTTCCCGCATGTCATGAACATCCTCCTTACCCTGGCCGCTTTTGCCCTTGCGCTCGGCATTCTCATCGTTGTCCATGAACTTGGGCATTATGCCGTTGCCAGAGCCTGCGGAGTCAAGGTGCTGCGATTCTCGGTCGGTTTCGGCAAGTCGCTCGTGTCCAGGAGAATCGGAGCGGATCGTACCGAATGGTCGATCGCTGCCTTTCCTCTGGGCGGTTATGTCAAGATGCTGGACGAGCGTGAAGGGGATGTGGCCGCGAGCGAAGCGCACAGGGCGTTCAACCGGCAGTCGGTTTACAAGCGCGGCGCCATCGTTCTGGCCGGCCCCTTCTCGAATCTCCTGCTGGCTGTTTTTCTCTACTGGGTACTCTTCATGCACGGGATACCCGGAATGAAGCCTGTTCTGGGGCCGGTCAAATCAGGCACGCCTGTGGCCTACGCGGGGTTCAGGGAAGGGGATGAACTTCTGGAAGTCGAGCATCAGGTCGTCAAGACCTGGGACGATGCGCGCTGGATACTGATTCAGCAGGCTGTGAAAAAAGCCGAAATCGACGTGTCGGCCCGGGATCAGGGTGGACATTCCATTACGCACAGGCTCGATTTGAGCCATGTGGATATCGACAGCAAGGATTTTCTTGCCGACATGGGATTCGATAGGGTGCATCCCGACATCCCTTCCATAATCGGGGAAGTCGTTCAGGGCGGACCGGCAAGCCGCATCGGACTTCACGCCGGCGACAGGATCGTGGCCCTTGACGGCAAGACGGTGAAAACCTGGTCTGAAGCTGCATCGTTTATCCGCAACAATGGCGCAAAGCCGATCAGGATGAATGTGGATAGAAATGGGGTGACGCTCAATTTCGAGGTCACTCCCGAACTCTCGACCGAGCATGGCGAAAGCATCGGAAGAGTAGGCATTGCAGCAAAAATCGATCAGGATGCGATGGACAAATTGTTTACGGAAGTCCGTTACTCCCCCGGAACCGCTTTTATTCGCGCTTTCGATAAAACCTGGGAAACATCGAGCTTTACCCTGAAGATGCTCGGGGAAATGCTGCTTGGGCAAATTTCCATGAAAAACATAGGCGGGCCGATCACGATTGCAGACTATGCGGGACAGTCGGCAAAGATCGGTCCTGTGGCTTATCTGAGCTTCCTGGCGCTCATCAGCATCAGTCTTGGCGTGCTCAATTTGTTGCCCGTTCCCGTGTTGGATGGGGGGCATTTGATGTATTATATGGCCGAAATTGTCAGAGGCAGGCCGCTCCCCGACAAGGCTTTCGAAATCGGTCAGCAGGTGGGAACATTCCTGCTTTTTTCTCTGATGGCACTGGCTATTTACAATGATCTACACCGTTTGATTACCGGCTGAAATTAATGAAAATAAAACATTTGGTGGCAATTCTTCCCGGCCTTTATGCAGCTTCGGCCTTCGCGATGCAGCCTTTTGTCGTGAAAAATATCAAGGTCGAAGGCATTCAGCGCACCGAAGCGGGTACAGTATTCAGCTATCTGCCCGTCAAGGTCGGCGATACGATGGATGACGAGAAATCGGTTGTTGCGATCAAGGCCCTGTATGCCACCGGTTTTTTCAAGGATGTGCGCATCGAGAGCGAAAATGGTTTGCTTGTCGTGGTGGTTCAGGAACGCCCTGCGATCTCCGGGATCGAGATCACGGGCGCAAAGGAAATCAAGCAGGACACATTGAAGTCCGGGTTGAAGCAAATCGGACTCGCCGAATCGCGCATCCTGGACAAGTCATTGCTTGACAAGGCTGTGCAGGAATTGAAACGGCAATATGTCGGGCGCGGACACTATGGGGTGAAAGTTGTCGCGACGGTCACGCCGCTCGAACGCAATCGGGTTGATGTCGGCTTCAATATCTCCGAAGGGGAAGTCGCCAAGATCCACAAAATCGACATCATCGGAAACCATGATTTCAAGGAAAGCGAGTTGCTCGATCTTTTTTCGCTCAGCACGCCGAACTGGCTTTCGTGGTTCACCAATGACGATCAATATTCGAAAAACAAGCTTTCGGCAGATGAAGAGAGTCTGCGCTCCTTCTATCAGAATCGGGGCTACCTCGAATTTGGCGTCAATTCGATCGAAGTGTCCATCACGCCCGACAAAAAAGATATCTATATTACGATCAATATTTCGGAAGGACCGAAATATACCGTCAGCGGGATCAAATTTGCCGGAGACAGGCTGATTCCGGAAGCTGAACTCCAGAAGATAGTCGGCATCAAGTCAGGGGATATCTTCAGCAGGGAAAAGGTGACCGATTCCATCCGCCTCATCAGCGATCGTTTGGGAGATGAAGGCTATGCTTTTGCCAACGTCAATGCCATACCGGACCTCGACAAGGAAAAACATACTGCCGCGTTTACCTTTTCCATCGACCCCGGCCACCGCGTTTATGTACGGCGCATCAACATTACCGGCAACACGCGGACGAAAGACGAGGTGATCCGGCGTGAACTCAGGCAAATGGAAGGGGGCTGGTACATGGGGCAGAAGATCAAGGATTCCAAGCAGCGCGTGGACCGCCTCGGCTATTTCACCGACGCCAACATCGAAACGCCTGCGGTGGTCGGAACGAATGATCAGGTCGATCTCAACATGAGCGTGACGGAGCGGCCGACAGGAAACGTTTCCATCGGGGCGGGTTTTGCAAGTTCGCAAGGGCTGATCCTGAGCGGATCCGTTTCGGAAAACAACATCTTCGGGACCGGCAACCAGGCTTCCATCCAGCTCAATACGAGCAAAATCAATACGGTCTATGCTTTTTCCTATACCAACCCCTATTTCACCGACGAGGGTACGAGTCTCGGTTACGATTTATACAAGAGAAACGTCAATCCTTCCACCCTGTATCTTGGCCAGTACAGCACGTCCACTCTAGGAGCGGCGGTGCGCTACGGCGTGCCGGTAACGGATAACGATATCATCCATTACGGCCTCGGGTTCGAAAGCACGGGTATCAACGTCAATACATACAGTTCGCAGCGCTATATCGATTACGTCAACACCTTCGGCAGCAACAACAGCACGATCATGGGGACGATCGGCTGGTCGCGGGATACGCGAAATAACGCTTTTTTCCCGACAGAGGGCACCATGAAAAGCGCGTATACTGAAATTGGACTGCCCGGCGGTACGCTGAAGTATTATAAAATCACTGCCCAGAATATGTGGTTTCATACTCTCTACAAGGATTTCACCCTCATGCTCAACGGGCAGGCCGGCATCGGAGGCGGATATGGCGGCAAGCCGCTGCCGTTCTTCAAGAATTTTTATGTCGGCGGCACCGGATCGGTGCGCGGCTACGATGTCAGTTCGCTCGGCCCCAGGGACAGCACCAATCAGGCGATGGGCGGGGATCGGCAGATCATAGGCAATGCTGAAATCTATTTCCCCATGCCGGGCATAAAGGACAAGAAATCCGTGCGTCTGAGCACTTTCATCGATGGCGGCATGGCATATGGCCCCTCGCAGCTTCCCGTAAAGGGCGGATTGAGGTACGCTGCGGGGCTCGCACTGACCTGGATTTCCCCCGTAGGGCCGCTCAAGTTCAGTATCGCCCAGCCGCTCAATGCGCAAACAGGCGATAATATCCAAAGATTCCAGTTCATGCTGGGTAATATATTTTAATTTTCGAATCAGGAGATTAAATTGAAAAGAGTATATGGAAGTTTAGTCGCAATGGTTCTTGCCGCAAGCGTTTCATGCGTTGCCGCTGACGAAATCAAAATCGGGATCGTCAATACCGAGCGGGTAATGAGAGAATCCGCACCAGCCATCGAAGCGCAGAAGAAGATCGAAAAGGAGTTCGCTTCGAGGGATCTGAATTTGCAGAAGATGGCGAAGCAGGCCAAGGATCTTCAAGCCCAACTGGATAAGGAAGGCATGGCCCTGCTTGAAACGGACAGGGCCGCCAAGGAACGCGACCTTGCCAATCTGAGCCGCGATTTTCAGCGCATGCAGCGCGAATTCAGGGAAGATCTCAATCTGAGGAAAAACGAGGAACTGGCTGCCGTGATCGAAAAAGCCAACAAGGCGATCATCGGCATTGCACAATCCGAGAAATACGATCTGATTTTACAGGAAGCCGTATACAGGAGTCCGAAGATAGACATCACCGACAAAGTGATCAGAGCATTGGCCAACGAGAAATAATCCATGAACCCAGGTTACCGGCTATCGGATATCGTCGGGCGCTTCGGGGGTGAGTTGGTCGGTAGCGGGGATACCCTGATCAGCCAGGTTGCAACGCTTGCCAGTGCGACGGCGACGGACCTTGCATTTCTGTCGAGCGGGAAATACAGGCAGTTGCTGGAAAATACGCGGGCGGGTGCCGTTATTGTGGGAAAAAGCGACCGGGATGCAACCGACAAGCCCAGAATCGTCTGCGACAACCCTTACGTCTATTTTGCCAGGGTATCGTCTTTCCTGAATCCAGGCCCGCAAACGGAACCGGGCATACACCCGAGCGCGGTGATCGGCGAACACGTGGATATCCATCCTTCCGCATCGATCGGTCCGTTTTGCAGCATAGGTGGAAATGCCCGGATAGGGAAAGATACCGTGATCTCGGCATCCTGCACGATAGGCGAAAATGTCTCTATTGGCGATGGCGTGCTGGTTTATGCAGGCGTCACGATTTATCCGGACTGCATCGTGGGCCATCATTGCATCCTCCACTCCGGCGCAGTAATCGGCGCGGATGGTTTCGGCATTGCAATGGATGAGGGGAAATGGCTCAAAATCCCCCAAACCGGAAAAGTCGTAATCGGGAACGATGTCGAGATCGGCGCAAATACCACGGTAGACCGTGGGGCGCTCGACGACACGATCATCGAGGATGGGGTTAAAATAGACAATCAGGTGCAGATCGCCCATAACGTCGTCATCGGCGCGCATACCGCGATAGCGGGATGTACCGGCATCGCCGGAAGCACGAAGATAGGACGGTATTGCAAAATCGGCGGGAATGGCATGATCCTGGGGCATCTTCATATCGCGGATCATGTCGACATTTCAGCCGGGACGATGATTACCAAATCGATAGAGGAAGCGGGCGCCTATACCTCCATTTATCCTTTTGCGCCCCATAGGCAGTGGTTGAGGAACACCGTGCATCTGCGGCATTTGAATGAGCTGGCCGAAAGAATAGGCCGGCTTGAGAAGGATCTCGAAGTCTTGGAAAGGAAGAAATCCTGATGGATATCCATGAAATACTGAAGTATCTGCCGCATCGCTATCCGTTTCTGCTGGTGGACCGGGTTATTTCGATTGAGCCTGGCAAGGAAATCACCGCCCTGAAGAATGTATCCGTAAACGAACCTTTTTTCACGGGCCACTTCCCTTATCATCCCGTCATGCCCGGCGTGCTGATCGTGGAAGCGCTGGCGCAGGCCGCAGCGATCCTTTCCTTCAAGACCATGGGCACACTGCCGGATGGCAATTCGGTCTATTACTTCGTGGGCATAGACGGCGTTCGTTTCAAGAAGCCTGTCATGCCTGGGGACCAGTTGATACTCAAGGCTTCGATCACGCGGCACGCGCAGGGATTATGGAAATACGCCGCGAGGGCCGAAGTGGACGGCATGCTGGTGACGCAGGCTCAACTGATGTGCACCTTGCGGACGGTCTGATGATACATCCAACGGCCATCATCGAATCCGGCGCACGAATCTCGAGTGATGTCGAGATAGGAGCCTATTCGATAATCGGCCCGCATGTGGAAATCGATTCAGGCACGAAAATCGGGCCGCATGCCGTAATCAAGGGGCATACCCGCATCGGAAAAAACAACCGCATCTATCAGTTCGTATCGCTGGGCGAGATTCCGCAAGACAAAAAATATGCGGCGGAACCCACGAGGCTGGAGATCGGGGACGACAACGAAATCAGGGAGTTCTGCACGTTCAATATAGGCACGGCGCAGGATGCGGGCGTCACGAGGATCGGCAATCACAACTGGATCATGGCTTATGTCCATCTTGCCCATGATTGTCAGATCGGAAACCATACCATTTTCGCCAACAATGCCCAATTGGCGGGGCATGTCACTGTCGGCGATTTCGCCATCCTCGGCGGCTTTACCGCCATTCATCAGTTCTGCAAAGTCGGTTGTCACAGCTTTACCGCAATGGGCACGATGGTGTTGCAGGATATCCCGCCCTACGTCACCGCATCTGGCAATCCCGCCGCCCCTCACGGCATCAATTCGGAGGGCTTGAAGCGGAGAGGATTTTCCATTGAAGCCATACTCGAAATCAAACGGGCCTATAAAGCGCTCTATAAATCCAGCTTGAGCCTTCAGGAGGCAAAAGACGCGATCTCGCTCAAGACCGAGGGATTCCCCGAAATCAAACCTTTTCTGGATTTCATCTCCGAATCGCAGCGCGGGATCATTCGCTGAATATGAAGCAGGGAAAAATTCGCAGGATAGGCATCGTTGCCGGCGAAGCATCGGGCGACCTTCTGGGTTCCCATCTGGTCAAGGCGCTCAGGGAAAAACTGCCGGATGCGCAATTCGTTGGAATAGCCGGTCCGAAGATGCTGGCTGCGGGCGTGGTTTCGCACTATCCGATGGAAAAATTGGCTGTGATGGGCTACGTGGAAGTATTGAAGCGCTATTTCGAGATCGTGGGCATCAGGCGCAAGCTGATGGCTTATTTCAAATCGAATCCGCCGGATCTTTTTATCGGCGTGGATGCGCCGGACTTCAACCTGGATCTTGAGAGGGCGCTCAAGGAGGCAGGCATTCCCACCGTCCACTACGTGAGTCCTTCCATATGGGCCTGGCGCGGCGAGCGCATACACAAGATCGGGAAATCCTGCTCGAAAATTCTGACGCTATTTCCATTCGAACCTGTCTTGTATGAACAAGCCGGGATCGATGCAGCCTATGTCGGCCATCCGCTTGCCGACCTGATTCCGGAGTCTCCCGATAAAACAGCCATGAGGCGCCACATGAAATTGCCGCTGGAGGCCAGGATCTTCGCTTTCCTGCCTGGAAGCAGGCAGAGCGAATTGCGCCATCTCGCGGATATTTTCATCCGGACTGCGATGCTGATCAGGGAAAAATGGAGCGATGCCAGATTTCTGGTTCCGCTTTCGAGCCGCGAAACCCGTACCCAGTTCGAGGAGGCGATTTACCGCAATGGCGCCGAAGAAATGCCTTTCACGCTTTTGTTCGGGCATGCCGTGGACGCGATGATTGCCGCCGATATCGTTCTCGTCGCATCCGGCACGGCGACACTGGAAGCTGCGCTCCTCAAAAAGCCGATGGTGATCACCTACAAGGTGGCGCCATTGACCTACAGGCTGATGAAGCGCAGGCATTATCAGCCCTATGTCGGGCTTCCCAATATTCTTGCCGGAAAATTCGTCGTGCCAGAACTCCTACAGGACGATGCAACGCCTGAAAACCTGGCTCAGGCGCTGCTCAACCTGATGCAGGATGCAACCGTCATTCCGAAACTGGAAGCCTTGTTCTCGAAAATACAGTTCAGCCTGAAGCAGAATACTGCCGAAAAAGCGTCCATGGCCATCCTGCCCTTGCTGATGAACCCATGAAGCTCGTCTGCGGCGTGGATGAGGCGGGGAGGGGGCCTCTGGCCGGACCGGTTTTCGCTGCCGCGGTGATTCTGGACAGGAATAAAACGATACACGGGCTTGCCGACTCGAAAAAGTTGAGCGAGAAAAAGCGGGATGCGCTTGCACTGCAAATCAGGCGCGATGCGCTGTTCTGGTCCATCGGAACGGCGTCGGTCGAAGAGATCGACTCGATCAATATTTTGCAGGCAAGCCTCCTGGCGATGAAAAGAGCGATAGAGCGCCTTCCCGTGTTTCCCGACGAAATCCTGGTCGACGGGCTGTATTGCCCGGATGTAGCACTGCCATCCAAGGCGATCGTGAAGGGGGACAGCCTGATTCCTGAAATATCGGCTGCTTCCATTCTCGCCAAAACGGCAAGGGATGGTATCATGATGGAATTGCATCAGGCATTTCCGGAGTTCGGCTTCGACAGGCACAAGGGTTACCCGACCCGGTCGCATCTCGAAGCCCTGGAAAGGCATGGGCCGTCGTCCATCCATAGAAAAAGCTTCGCACCGGTCAAGGCGCTTTTGAAATGAGCATGCTCTGGTATTACCGTCACGATCATCAGATTACAGGCCCCATCCCGCTTCATGCGATAGAGCGCTATCTCATTCTCGGGCGCTTGGGCCTGGACGACGAAGTCAGCGAAGACAAGACATCGTGGCAGACAATCCGTGATTGCCCTGCATTTGCCGCCACCTGCCGGTTGATCCTGGAGGGGGACGAAGCCAGGCTTGTCGCGGCCAGACGTTTTGCGGACGAGCGCAATCAAGCCAGGCGCGCCAGCCTTCAGGATCAGCCAGAAGAACATAGACGAAGCGACAGGCGTGGAGACGAGCCGCCCGAACTCTCGGAATTGCGCTCCCATCGCGCCGACCTGTTCGAGCCGCACAAGGAAAAAAGCTGGATGGGTTATATCCTGATTGCATGCCTCATAGGCCTCGTGACGCTCGCCATCGTGTTTTATCAGCCTGTCAACCCGATCAAGATCAGTCTCACCCGCCACTGAATCGTCTCATGAAGAGAATCGCATCGAGAGACAATTCGCTTTTCAAGATGCTATCGAAGCTTGAGAGTTCGGCAAGGCAAAGGAGGGAAACAGGGAAAACCCTGCTCGACGGCATGCACCTTGTCACGGCTGCCATCCTGTCCAGGCAGAAACCCGAACTCATCATCCTGCGCGAATCCTCGCTGGACGATCCTGAAATCAGGCCACTCATGGATGACCATGAGATTGTCGTGATGAATGATGCGCTCTTCAACAGCATCTCTCCGGTGAAGCACCCGACTGGGGTACTCGCGCTGATTTCGATTCCGGAGTGCGATCAGGGCGAGTCCAGGCCGGAATTTTGCGTTTTCCTCGAAGCGATCCAGGATCCCGGAAACATGGGATCCATTCTGCGTTCGGTTGCGGCATCAGGCGCAACCGATGCATTCCTCTCCAAAGGCTGCGCCGATCCCTGGTCTCCCAAGGTATTGCGCGCAGGAATGGGGGCGCATTTCGGAATTCGCGTCCATGTCGAGTCGGATATCCATGAACTCGTCCGCAATTTCGAAGGGAGCACCATCGTCATGACCCTCGCTGGAAGCGTTTCTCTTTTCGATCTGGATTTGAAGGGAAGAACGGGGTTCGTGATCGGCAACGAAGGGGCGGGGATTTCGCAGGAACTATGCGCCCTTGCAAGCATCAGGTGCAGGATACCCATGCCAGGAAGGATGGAATCGCTCAATGCGGCTTCTGCCGCTGCAATATGTCTCTTCGAGCGGGTCAGGCAAACGGCATGATCGTGCTGTTTAACAAACCCTACGGCGTACTGTCGCAATTCAGCCGGGAAGGCGTTCACAAGACGCTCAAGGATTTCATCCCCATCCCCGGAATATATCCCGCAGGACGACTGGATGCCGACAGCGAGGGGCTTCTGGTGCTGACGGACGAAGGCGCGCTACAACACAGGGTGAGTCATCCCAGAGGAAAAACCGAAAAGACCTACTGGGCGCAGGTCGAGGGGGTGCCGGAACAATCTGCAATCGAAACGCTTTCGAAAGGCGTGGATCTGGGTGACTTCATTACCATGCCTGCCAGGGTCCGGGTCATACCCGAGCCCGCCGGGCTATGGGAGCGTGATCCGCCCATACGATACCGCAAATCCATTCCGACTTCCTGGATGGAAATCACGATTTCGGAAGGGAAAAACAGGCAGGTGAGGAGGATGAGCGCGAAAGTCGGCCATCCCACCCTGAGGCTGATCCGCTATTCGGTGGGGAACTGGACTCTCGATGGGCTACTCCCCGGCCAATACACGATCCGATGATCGTATCGAAAAAAAGGGCTTGCGATTGCAAGCCCTTTTCATCAGAGGGGGAATGAATCAGCCTTCCGATTTTCTGGAGTTGCGCTTTCTTTCGTTTTCGGTCAGGTAGCGCTTTCTGATGCGTATCGTTTTCGGCGTGATCTCGACGAGTTCGTCGTCGTCGATGAACTCGATCGCCGATTCGAGCGTCATCTGGATGGGGGGGACCAGGGAAACAGCTTCGTCCGTGCCGGAAGCCCTGACGTTGGTCAACTGTTTGCCCTTGATCGGATTCACGACGAGATCGTTGTCGCGGCTATGCACGCCGATGATCATGCCTTCGTACAGCCTGTCGCCGGGAACCACGAACATCCTGCCGCGGTCCTGAAGCTTCCACAGCGCATAGGCGACGGCCTCCCCCTGTTCCGCTGAGATCAGCACGCCGTTTCTGCGGGAACCGATGTCGCCCTTGGCAGGCGCGTATTCGTCGAATACATGGCTCATCATTCCGGTTCCCCTTGTGAGCGTCATGAATTCGGACTGGAATCCGATCAGCCCCCGTGCAGGGATCCTGTAGTCCAGTCTGGTCCTGCCTTTGCCGTCGGACACCATGTCCAGCAAGTCGCCGCGCCTGGTGCCGAGGGCTTCCATGACGCCGCCCTGGTTGACTTCCTCCACGTCAACCGTGAGTGCTTCGTAAGGCTCGCATCTCACGCCGTCGATATCCTTCATCACGACCCTGGGGCGCGATACGGCGAGTTCGTAGCCCTCGCGCCGCATCGTCTCGAGCAGAATGGTCAAATGCAATTCGCCGCGACCGGAAACCAGGAAACTGTCGGTGTCTTCCGTTTCCTCGACGCGCAAGGCGACGTTGACGAGAAGCTCCTTATCCAGCCGTTCCCTGATCTGGCGGCTCGTGACGAACTTGCCTTCCTGCCCGGCAAAGGGGGAGGAGTTCACCTGAAAAGTCATGGTGAGCGTCGGTTCGTCCACTGCCATAACCGGCAGGGCCTCGGGATTCGCGGGATCGCTGATGGTGACGCCGATTCCGATTTCGTCTATGCCGTTGACGAGCACGATGTCGCCCGCTGCGGCTTCATCGAGCAGCACGCGATCCAGCCCGGAAAACCCGAGCACCTGATTGATCCTGCCCTTTTTCGGCGGGTTGTCCCCGCTCAGGACGACCACTTCCTGCCCAGGTCTGATTTTTCCGCGCGTGATCTTCCCGACCCCGATCCTGCCGACGAAACTCGAATAATCGAGCGCGCTGATCTGGAGTTGCAGAGATCCTTCAGCATCGCCCGATGCGGGCGGAACATGCTTCAATATGGTGTCGAACAGCGGGCGCAAGTCGCTGCTTTCCTCCGTCAGGTCGAGTTTGGCAAAACCGTTCAGGGCGGAAGCGTAAACGACAGGGAAATCCAGTTGATCGTCGGATGCGCCGAGATTGTCGAAGAGATCGAAAGTCTGGCTCACGACCCAGTCCGGCCTCGCGCCCGGGCGGTCGATCTTGTTGACCACCACAATGGGCTTCAAGCCCAGGGCAAGCGCTTTCTTGGTCACGAAGCGGGTCTGCGGCATCGGCCCGTCGACGGCATCGACCAGGAGCAGCACGCCATCGACCATAGACAGCACGCGTTCGACTTCGCCCCCGAAGTCGGCATGGCCCGGTGTGTCGACAATATTGATATGCGTGCCGAAATAATCGACCGAAGCATTTTTGGCCAGAATCGTGATGCCACGCTCCTTTTCCAGGTCGTTGCTGTCCATCACACGTTCGACGATGCTCTGGTGGGCTGAAAAAGTGCCGGCCTGGCGCAGCAATTTATCGACAAGGGTGGTTTTGCCGTGGTCGACGTGGGCGATAATGGCGATGTTTCTCAAAGCGCGCGACATAATTAAGGTACTCGGTAGATAAAAACGCTGAATTATATCACAGAGACACTAGGAATTTTTTTTATATCCGGTTATAATTCACTGGATATGGTTGTTGTGGCTTAACTTCCATTTGTTTCATCGTTCCCTGACCTCCCTTTCCAAAACGGAAATTGAAAATTGCCGGTTAGCGACGATGTTGGTGCGCTGGCGGCTTTTTTCTGCCCTTTTAGGCTTTATCTGCCTGCGCGCGTTTATTTCATTCATTTAGGAAAAACACGTGTCATTCGAAAATCTGAACCTCAATCCCCTTATCCTTAAGGCCGTAGCAGAAACCGGCTACACTACCGCTACGCCGATTCAGGAAAAAGCCATTCCCGAACTCATCGCAGGGCATGACCTGATGGCCTCCGCCCAGACTGGAACGGGAAAAACGGCGGCATTCATGCTTCCGGCCCTCAACAGGCTGGTCGAACCCTCCAGGGTATCCGGCAAAGGCCCCCGTATTCTCGTCCTGACCCCGACCCGCGAGCTTGCGCAGCAGGTGAGCGCTGCGGCCGCGAAATACGGCAAAAACCTGCGCAATGCCAAAGTCGTCACGATTCTGGGCGGCATGCCTTATCCGCTGCAGAACAAACTTCTGTCGCAACCTGTCGACATTCTTGTTGCAACGCCCGGACGTCTGATCGACCATCTGGAGCGCGGCAGAATCGATTTTTCGCGTCTTGAAATGCTGATTCTCGACGAAGCGGACAGGATGCTCGACATGGGATTCATAGACGATGTCGAAAAAATCGCCTTTGCAACGCCCAAGACCCGTCAGACCGTGCTCTTCTCGGCGACGCTGGAAGGCGGAATCGCCAAGCTTGGCGCAGCCTTGATGAAGGAACCCAGACTCATCCAGATCGCAGCGCAAACGGCAAAGCACGAGAACATCGAGCAGCGGCTGCATTATGTGGACGACATGCACCACAAGACCCGTCTTCTCGATCACATGCTGCGCGATTTGGACCTCAAGCAGGCGATTGTTTTCACGGCAACGAAGCGCGATGCCGACATGCTCGCTGACGATCTGCTGTCCAAGGGATATGACGCTGCGGCATTGCATGGCGACATGAGCCAGAGGGAGCGTACCCGCACGCTCACAAGGCTCCGCCAGGGCGGCATCAAGGTATTGGTCGCGACTGATGTGGCCGCGCGCGGAATCGATGTGGCCGGAATCACCCATGTCATCAATTTCGATCTGCCCAAGTTTGCCGAGGATTACGTGCACAGGATAGGCCGCACCGGGCGCGCCGGAGCCACCGGCATCGCCATCTCCTTTGCTTCCGGGCGGGACGCCATGCATGTCAAGAAAATAGAGCGCTTCACCGGCCAGCAGATCGCCACTCATGTGATCGAAGGGCTTGAGCCTAAATTCAAGAACCGTCCTGTCGTCACCCACAAGAAGAGTTATGCCGGCAAGGGTGAATTCAGAAATGGCGCTCCGCCCCGGAAAGGCACGGGAGATCGATTCGCGCGCGATCGCGGGAACAGGTAAAGCTCCCTGAATTTCAGAAAAGTTGAAAACGGCCCGAAAGGGCCGTTTTTTTGGCCCTATAATATCGATAACCATGAATCGAACGACGCATAACACGGACCACCTTATAACACCCGAGCAGGCGTTGACCCTGCATGGATTGTTCCTCGAACGCACGCGCCTCTCGCCCGGCGCCGTCGCCTATCGCCATTTCAATGACGGCTGCTGGCGCGACATGACATGGACGGAAGCGAAAAATGAAGTGGCGCGCTGGCAGGGGGCGCTGATTGCCGAAGGACTGGCTCAGGGAGATAGAGTGGGGTTGATGCTGCGCAATTGTCCGCAATGGGTGATGTTCGATCAGGCGGCATTGTCCCTCGGCCTCGTGGTGGTGCCGCTCTACACTGTGGACAGGCCTGAAAATGCCGCCTACATCGCGAACGACGCACAGATCAGGGTGCTGCTTTTCGAGACGGAGAGCCAGTGGAAAGCGCTGAAAAGCGTTGGAGAACATCTGGACTGCGTGAAGCGCTTCGTGAGCCTGGCGAAAATCGACGATCGCGACGAAAATCGCCTCGTTTCAGCTTCGAACTGGCTGCCCGATGCCGCAAAATTGCAGGATTCGCCCTGCATGGACCGCGATGCCCTGGCCACGATCATCTACACTTCCGGCACTACAGGGCATCCGAAAGGAGTCATGTTGTCCCACCATAACATACTCTACAACGCCTATGCCGGACTTCTCACCCTGCCGATAGGTCCGGACGATGTCCTGCTTTCATTTTTGCCGCTTTCGCATACTTTCGAACGCACGGTCGGGTATTACATCAGCGTCATGGCGGGAGCGACCCTGGCCTTTTCCCGATCCATACAGGTTCTGCTGGAGGACATGCAGCTTGTCCGCCCGACCATTCTGGTATCCGTGCCAAGGATTTACGAGCGGATTTACAATTCGGTACACGTGAATCTCGACAGGGGATCGGGATTTTCGCGCATGCTGTTCCGCATGACGGAAACGACAGGCTGGAGACGCTTCGAATATCGCCAGGGCAGGGCGCCATGGCATGTGTCCCTGCTGCTTTGGCCGGTATTGCAGGCGCTCGTTGCCGACAAGGTATTGAAGCGCTTCGGGGGGAGGTTGCGTCTTTCGATCAGCGGCGGCGCCCCCCTGCCTCGTGAAATATCGGGATTGTTCGTATCCCTGGGCCTGCCGCTGCTGCAAGGTTACGGCCTTACTGAAACCAGCCCCATCATCAGCGTCAACTGCATGGAAAACAATTTCCCGGACAGTGCCGGCCTGCCGCTTCATGGAATCGAAGTGCGCATAGGCGAGCACGATGCGCTTCTGGTCAGAAGCCCCTGCAACATGATAGGCTATTGGAACAACAAGGCTGCGACACAAGCCATGATTTCTCCGGACGGATGGCTCAATACCGGGGACATGGCGAGGATCTCGGGAACGGGGCATATCTATATCACCGGACGGCTGAAGGAGATCATCGTCATGTCCAACGGCGAGAAGGTTCCGCCGGCGGATATGCAGCAGGCCATCTTGCGCGATCGCCTGTTCGAGCAGGTGATGGTGTGCGGAGAAGGGCGCCCGTGCCTTATTGCGCTCGCGGTTCTGAATATCGATGCATGGGCGAATCTTGCAAAGGAAATCGGACTCGATCCCGCTGCGGCCGAATCGCCGAGAGACAGGCGCGCGGAGAAAAAAGCGCTGGAGCGCATCGCGCGCCAGATTCGGGAGTTTCCCGGCTATGCCAAGATTTCCCGCGTCCTGCTTCTGACCGAGCCATGGAGCATAGAGAACGGGCTTCTGACCCCGACATTGAAACTCAAGCGGGCGAAGGTTGCCGATAAATTCTCGAAAGAGATTGAAGAATTTTACTCAAGGTATTGAATAAATGAGTGTCAATGGATTTAATAAATTCCCGATCCTGGCGGCGCTGCTTGTCCCCATGCATGCATGGGCGACGCTCGGCGGGAATGCGGATTCCGTTATCGCCGACAAAACGGCATTGCCGGCAACGATGCAATCGACTGCGATGCCTCGCTATACCGTGAGTGAATTGAAGCTGCCCTCCGGTACTGTCGTGCGCGAATATGCCGACAGCATCACCGGGACGGTATTCGGCCTTTCCTGGCAGGGGCCGGTCATACCGAATCTGAAGCAGATTCTCGGAACCTATTTCGACGCTTACCTCAAGGCTATTCCTTCCGGAATCGGGCCCGTCAATGTCGTGACCCCGAATCTGGTCGTCCGCTCAAGCGGCCACATGAGGGCTTTCTGGGGCCAGGCCTATCTTCCTTCCATTCTGCCGACAGGCGTGCCGCCTTCCGATATCCAATGAAAAATCTGCGCTTGTTTTGGCTGTGCCTGCTCCTGTCAGGATGCGGCGGGGGGGGCGGCGGCAGTTCGCCATCTGTCGCCCCGGCTGCAATCAATTCGACTCCCACACCCGGAACGAACGTGATAGCCGTATACACCGCCCAGAATCCGACCAACGTCAATATCCTGCTGGCGAGCATCATGATCTGCATGCCGAACACCTCAAATTGTCAGGTCATTCCCAATATGCTCGTCGATACCGGCTCATATGGCATACGACTGCTGAAGTCGGCCATACCCTCTGTCGCGCTGTCGACGGAAATCGGGGCGGGCGGGGGACCGCTTTCCGAATGCACACAATTCGCGAGCGGATATACCTGGGGAAAGGTGCAGCTTGCCGATGTTGTCATGGGAGGGGAGACGGCTTATGGATTGCCCATACAGGTGATCGACGACGTCAATGCGACGCCTGTGCCCGCGCTGCCGGCAAGCTGTACGGGAAAGTCGCTTGGCAGTGCTTCCGCCATGAATGCGAACGGCATCCTCGGCATAGGCGTATTTCCCTATGACTGCGGCCCGAATTGCCAGCAGGCGAACAATGGCATCTATTTCGAATGTTTTGCTTCGGGCTGTGTATCAATGGGAGAGCCGGTCAGCGCTCTGGTAAAAAATCCTGTTGCCAAGCTTGCTTCCGACAACAACGGCATCATCCTGGAATTGCCCCAGGTGCCGGCTTCCGGCGTGTTGAATGTGACGGGATCCCTGATTTTCGGCATTGGGACGCGCAGCAACAACGCATTCGGGGCGACTTCGATGATCGCCTTGAACGGTTTCGGTAATTTCACTACGCTGTACAAGGGAGCAACGCTAACCAACAGCTTCGTAGACAGCGGCTCCAATGGGCTGTTCTTCCCGGATGCGACCATACCGGCATGTACTAATGCCAGCTATTATTGCCCGGCATCGACGCAACAGTTGACGGCGATCATGCAGCCTTCCGCATCCGCCACATCTTCGGTCACCGTCAATTTTTCGGTTGGTAACGGCACGCAACTGCTGACATCGAACTACGCGACATTCAGCAACCTCGCGGGGAACTCGAGCGACCCCACCTCGTTCGATTGGGGACTTCCGTTTTTCTTCGGGCGCAATGTCTATTTTGCAATCAGCGGCGCTGTAACTCCATGGGGCACCGGGCCTTTCGTCGCGTTCTGACCTCACTTCCTCAGCCAGCCCCGATACGCGGCATACCTCGAATCGGCATATTCCAGCAAGCTGGAAAATTGCCTGGGGTCGGCCTGAGCCAGGAAAACCAGTTGCATGCGAAACACATTGAATTTTTGCGGATAGGACCATATAGCCCGCTCGATCTGCGTTTTCGCCTCGATGTTCCTGTCGTTCAGGGCAAGCAGCAGAACATACTTGTAAGCAATGGATTCGTTGGGTGAAAACCTGATAACCCGTTCGCACAGGGCGAGTTTGTTTTCGATCGATGCGGGCGCAGAATCCATCGTCAATCCGGCGAACAACTCGGCATAAGGACGTAAAACGGATTCCTGCTGGACGAGCGCCATATTCTGCCAGATTCTCGTCAGATAAGCCGTGTCGTTCGCTGCAACAGGACGATCGGCGAGGATATATTCCAGCCGGGAAAAATTCTCGTACAGTTGTTGAATCGATGCCAGCCCGAAAACAAGCATCACATAGACCGGAATACGATACAGGATGGGCGGACGGAGCCTGAAACGAGTGTGATCCAGCATGCCCATAAGAAGCGCGGCAATGCCGAGAAAATAGGCATACCAAAGCGGATATTCGAGCAGGCTGTGTATGAAGAGGACGGCAAGCAGCGCATAAGCCCACCAGTCCTCCAGAGACGGCATCCGGCGGCGTGTCTGCATTATCCAGAAAATCAGCGAGCCGAATAGAACCAGCAATCCGGCGCTTCCCATTTCTGCGGCAATCTGGAAAACGAGGTTGTGCGCATTATTGTACATGCCACCCATATAAGTCATGTGCAGGGTGGGGAGCAACTGGAAGTGCTGCCAGGCGTATTGTCCGAAGCCTATCCCCAAAAGCGGCGCATGCAGGAATATCGATCCCGCTTCTTGCCACAGAAAAAGCCTGATGCTGCCGCTGTCGACGCTGCCGCCCACTGCTCCCACGCCCTTTACCGCGCTGAACATGCGATCGAGCGGAGTCAGGCTATCCAGTGATCCTCCAGCCAGCCAGGGCAGCTTGACGATGCCGTTCATCAGCAAGAATCCCGCCGCGATCCATAGCAGATAGCGTGCGGGAGGAGCGGATTGCGCATCCCTCCTGCGAAAGAAATAACTCAATGCCGCGATGGCGGCGAGATACAGCCAGGTGCTGCGCGAGCCGCACAGCGCAAGAACGAATAAAAGCGGCAGCGCCAGCGCTGTGGCCGCAAGCGTATTGATCCTGTCCTTCCCGTGAAGAAAAAGGATGGAAACCAGTGAGAGCATGAGGTAATTCGCATAATGATTAGGCTGCGCGATATTGCCGTAGATTTGCACCATCAATTTCGGGGTCAGGTACGGGTCGAGAAAGGTATGCCATTTGAAATGCTGCAATATTCCGGCGAGCGCGTTGAGTTCTCCACCGATCACAAGACACGATGCAAGCACCAGCGCAAGACGCGGCAGGCCCACTCGGCGGCGTAAATGGGAACCGGTCACCATGAGCAGGGCCGCCCACAGGAAATAAAGCAGCACCAGCAGGGTTTGCTCGAAATAGGGGAGCATGCCTGCCAGACTCTGGACCAGGACGACGAGCGCGAGTCCCAAAGGCAACATCACGATGCACGGGATTTCAGCCTGCTGCCAGAAATCGCGCTTAAGAAGCATCCAGAAACCTGCGGAAAACCCCAGCAATGCCGCACCCCATTCCTGGTAGAACGTGGTGATGGGAAGCTGATGCACGGGATAGAGGAAAGGCCATGTCCACATGAGGCCGAGCATGAGCGGCGCGAAATAATCGAAGGAGAGGGTTTTCTTCGGCATGGGGAAAGATTTACCCGATGTTAAATTGTGTCAGCCAGAAGCAAAAAACCGGTTCCCCTGGGGGAACCGGCATTGCAGGATGCATTGCACATCCGATTAGAGGTTCGGCAATCCCAATGCCGTGCCGATCGCCGTGGCAGCAGTCGCGTTGACGGCCACATTGCCCCCGCCCATGAACGACAGCGGCGCTCCTGCAGGAGTTTTCATGCCGATATGCAATTTCCCGTCGTCAGGTCCTACTGCGATGAACTGGTTGTTCGGGGTCATGCCCGGCGAGCCGCTCAGTCGGGTTATCAGCCACACGCTTACTCCGCCATTGAGCGTTTGCTGCGCTATGGAGACCGTGCCCTGCGGCTGGAATCCGTTCGGCAGGGCCGGGCAGGGATTCGCCGGAGTGGCCAAGGGCTGCATTCCGTTCATCAGGATACCGTAAACATTGTAGGTGCCTCCAGTAGCAGGCTGCAGGAAGAACCCGCCCATGCAAAATGGGCCCGAAGCAGGCATTGCGCTCAGAACGTTGTTGCTGGTGTCATATACCGTATTGAAGTCGTATCCCATGTTGATGCTGGGTTTGGTCGACATCACGTAGATATCCTGAGACGCGGTTGCGGAAGCTGTCGGCATGCTGTTGTATGCATATGCGCCGGGTCCGAAGGTGCCGGATAGCGATACGGTATTTCCAGAAGCAGCCGGAACTCCGCTCGCATTCAGGATTTCCTGACCGTTGGGGCCGATCGCGGTAAATGACTGCATGCCGTTGAATGCGCCGTTGTTATTCGCGAAATTTCCGCTGACTGCGGATGCGAATGGCACTCCGTTCAGATCCATCCGGGTGAAGATTGCGGGATAGGTTCCGAACCCGTCCTGAGTGACTCGCGCCGTACCGTCGCTGTTCAAGCTGAAACTGATGGCGTTGGTCTTCTGGTCCACCCAGCCTGTTGCGCCCAATGCATACTGGCTGGCGGCTGTGGCCGTTGTCCATGATCCGTTAATCAGTTTGGAAAGCGTGCGGGTAACCGCATATACCGCGTTCGACAACGTCGCCTTGATCACCATGCCGTGAGCCGCCACACTGGTCGTTGAATTCCCGATAGGCATGGTCCAGCCAAACGCCACTTTGCGCAGCCCGCTGCCCGAGGTAAGATCGTTGGTGAAAGAAGTAACTCCGGCGGAATTCGCCACGGCTGAAGCTGCCGCGCCTTGAGTTGCCTGGACATGCGAAGCGAAAGATTCCGCGCCGGTTTCAGGAACGAAGGATGCCGCCAGATTGTTGGCCAGATTGGTCAGAGCCGTAGCGGAAGCAGCATTGTTCTGCTGCAGAAGCGCTGCTGCAGCCAGCAGGGCATTGGCGCGAATGGCTGCGATCTCATCGCCGCCACTGTTCTGGCGGGCGATTTTTACCAGCGCGCGGCCCAGATCGTCGTTTGCTTGCACGCCGGATGCTGGGATCACGGTGGGGGGCGCGAAGAAGCTGGTCACAGGGACAGAGGAAACCCCGGCCGAGTTCAGCGCGGCGATAATGCCTTGAGTAATCTTCGGATCGTTGTCGGTCAGGCCGTTAACGTTCCCGCCGTTGGCCGCGGAAGCTGCCTGATAGGCGGATTCGGTGAGCGCAGTGATGGCGATCTTGGCGCCGGAAGAAATCTGGTTGCCCGGCACCAGCGCATTCAGGCTCTGACCCTGATTCAGGGGGACATTTTGCGGGTTTGTCGCGCTGTCGTTGAAATACTTGCACTGGCCGGAGCCGTCCCCCAGCAGCGAGACCACATAGGGCCCCGTGGAACCGGCGGGCAGGGTGACGCTCACCGTACCGTCGGCAGCGATCGCTGTCGGGGTGGGGCCGAAGATGGGCGTGCCGGGATTGGCGGTGGACGCCACCGAGACATTGCAGGTCCCGGAAAATCTTCCCTTGACCGGACTCAGCGAAATCGACGTTCCACCCGCTGCGGGTGTCGTCGCGGCGGTGCTGCCGCCACCACCGCCGCCGCATCCTGAAAGGGCCAGCGCTGTCGAAACCGGCAGCGCCACCAGCATGCTTTTTAGTTTGAAATCATATACCATCTTGGTTCTCCCTGTTTTGAACATGAATTATTCATGGCTTTTATTCAACGTCCTCACGCACCATGAATCGAGAGGATTGTAGGCAAACTCTAATCAGGTTTCTTATGAATGTACATACCCTAAAGTGTATCGCAATGTATCCATCGCAAATCTTTCCCGGCATTTCGTCAGAATCGACCAAGACGCGGATGCCACAGGGTACCGGGGAAGCCGTTCAGGAAAGATTGCAGCATTCCCGGCGGCAATGTTCACATAGCCCGCCCCTTGCGTAAAGGAACTATGTCACAAAAATTCTCGTCTCATGGCTTAAATATGTCAACCGGATTCTGTTTCAATTATACGACCTAAATTTCGCCATTTTTTGCCTTGTCCAGTCTGCGCTCGTAAGCTTTTTCAGTGGTTCCCTAATGCCCGAAAATGAGATACAGGATTCCGATCAGTATGGGCTGGTGCAGGAGATAAACGGCGAGGCTGTGTCTACCCAGAAGGGCGGGGAATTTCATTGCAGGCGCATAGCCCCACAGCCATTGCGGTTTCAGGTGCTCGAAGAGCAATTTCCCCAGAAACATGCCGATCAGCACCATGCCCATCCAGGGGAAAAGCGGCACGTAATCCTCGGTGTAAGGCTTGTGCGTCATGAGGCCTATCCATTGCAGATAGGGCGCATCGAAAACAGGGTTCGAATAGGCGAGTCCAAAGGCAAGGATGATCATGCCGAAAATCAGATTTGCCCGGTAAAACTTCAAAAAAAACATTCCGATCAGGCTCGCAACCAGTATGAAGTGGAGTATGCCGAAGAAAATGAAACTCTGCGGAAACATCAGGTAGCTGCCAAGGGTCACGACAATCGAAGCTGCCAGGAGCCTGACTAACCTGATCAGAGCATGCCTCGTTCCCCG
Source organism: Burkholderiales bacterium (assembly GCA_019753155.1). Lineage (GTDB taxonomy): Bacteria > Pseudomonadota > Gammaproteobacteria > Burkholderiales > JABEVD01 > JABEVD01. The sequence goes on along the minus strand of JAIELG010000019.1, from coordinate 33,578 downwards.
ATCGGATGCGAGAACGAGGCTGATGCCGGAGAGGGTCAGGAACAGGCTGACGATAAAAGCGCGGGCGGAGAGCCAGAAGGGACTTGTGTTGAAATCCTGGTGGAGAAGTCCGAAATAGTTGAGATCGAAACAGAAATGGTAGAGGATCATCAGAAATGCTGCGAAACCGCGCGCTGCGTCGACCAGAGGTATCCTTTTAGCCATCTTCAGGGCACTTTAAGCGCATACTGGCCCGGGCCGACGGGATTTCCCGCGATTCTGAGCAGTTCGGAAATGCCCTCGTTTTTCGATTCGCCGGTTCCTGAAAAGCGCATTCCGCCTCGTTCCGTCCACGAACCATTCCCCTGCAGCGACAGTTCCCCATGCAGGGTTTCCAGTGCAATCTCGAGCCCGGTTCCTGAACCCTTGACATGAATGCGATAGGTTCCAAGGGGATTGACATGGGAAAGCGGGGAGCTTGCATTCGTCCATTCGATCACCATTTCGCCTTTGGATGCTTTGGACAGGACGAAATCCTCCGCTTTCGCATGCAATTTCCCTCCCGGCTCGATTGCATGCATCTGCTTGCCCAGCGCCGACATGAGGGCAGCCGGAAGCATCAACGAAACATGCTTCAATTCGATGCCGGAACTGGAGAGCATCACATCCATGGGGCCGGGTTCGCCCTGTTCCGTAACCTCGGCATGGAGCTTCCCGAGCAGGATTTCATAAGCCGTGATCTTCCAGGAAATCTCTCCCGCAGCCTTTCCGTAAATTCCGATAGTGGCCGTTCCATGCCAAAGCGTGCCTTGCGTGTTCGCAAAACGTACTGCGCCATCGGCGATGCTGTTGAGCAGGGCTGCCGGCAGGGTGGCGACCAGAAAGCCCGCATAAATGCATATTCCGAGCAGGATATAGGTTCTGTTGCGGAGCAAGGCTATCCCCATGCGGCAAAACTTGCATTGATTTTGACCATGCCGGGTTGATCGAGCTTCTGGATATGGCCGGATTCGAGCCTGATATGGTTTTCCAGCCTGAGCTTGTCCAGCCAGAGTATCCAGTTATCGAAAGAGACGGCGGCGAATTCGACATGAGCGTGCCCATCGCCATCGATCTCGATGCGGCTCAGCCCCATGTTGCCGGCTTGAGCTTGAGCTGAAATATCGGCCTTGAGATTCGTCGCCCGTCCGCCTGAAAGCGTCTTCAGTTTCTCTATCTCGGCAGCCTGCTCGCGCATTTTCAGCGCCTTGGCTCGCAGTTGCGGCAATTCGGCGCGCAGTCGATGTCCGGCTTTTTCGCCGGGTTCCCAGACGAACGCATAAAGCAGGCTCATAGTCAGGAAGATCGAGGAAAAAAACAATATCCTTTTTTCCCTTTCGCTGCGCTCTTTCCAGAATTTCATCGGGTTTTCCTTCATGTCGCACCCACATGAATGTTGGCAACAACCCCGCTTCCCCTGGAGTCGATTTTCTTCAGCTCCACCTTGAGTCCAGAAGCTTCGAGCCTTTTCCTGAAATCCTGAAGCGCGGCATCCGCCGCAAACCCGAGTTCGAAATCGATACCATCCTGGGCATAATCCAGACTGATCAGGCTGTTCGGGGGCAGGGCGCTCAATTCCTTCGACACGGATGCGAGCAGCGGCATGAAATCTCCGGGCAGTTGAGCGCCGCTCGACCGCCTGATTTCTTCCAGCTTCCTTTCCATCTGCAGCGGCGCATCCACCACAACCTTCGCATCGGGGAAACTCTCCCTGAAAACATGATCCATTTGAGCCAATAGCGCCTTTTTTTCACCGGACAGATGCACCCAGTCATGAATTATCCCTGAAAACTGCAAGGCAAGCATCAAGGCAAGCATGACGAAAGCAGGGCGCAAAGCTTGCCAGCTCATGCTTTCACGTTTCCGGGAATATTCTCCCTGGAGCAGGTTCAACTGGTTTTCACAGTCGGCGCGCTTCCAGTCCCATGCTTGACCCCGCACGAAGGCAATGCCCAGGGTTTCGCTCCAGTGCGCAAGATCCGGAAATGCTTCGGCATGAACGACAATCCGGTCGGGGGGATTATGCTGCTGCAGGGCGAACCTGAGTCCGAGCGGAGGTTCGGCTTCGTTGAAATCCAGCGCATTGCCGCAATGCTCGTCATATTTCAGGAATCCGTCATGCCCGTTCAACACCAGCGCCCAGGATTCCGGCTGCAATTTCGGCAGCAGCGTCTCCAGCAGCATACGCCTGGGTTTGAGGCCGGCCTGCCCGAGCTTCATCAGGATTTTCCCCATCCATTCCCTGTCGATCACGGCAAGCAGGGTCGACCCATCCGGGAGAATACCGCCCGGCACGACATGGGTTTTCTCGGGTTCGGAGATGACATTTTCTTCTGCGGCAAAAGCAGCGATCTCGGCGAGCCGCCTGGGATTCACTCTGGGCAGTTTTGCCCGGGTCAAAAGCACCCTGGCGGCAGGGGCGATCAGTTCGCATTCGTCACAGACAGGGAAGGCTTCCCCGCTCCCGGACTGAAGAATTGCGCCATTTTCGATCAGCACCCAGTCGATTGCATGGGATGGAAAAATCCTGAGGAGCTTCATGAGCTATGCCAGACCATGCGCGGCCATGCGCTGCCTTCCCGATCGAGCAGCGTCTGCATGTTCACCCTGGATTTTCCCTGACGGGCCACGACCGTCACCAGAAAGTACTGACTCGCCACCTCGATATCGGATTCCGGCACGGATACCGATGAATCATGAATATGTGCCGTGAAATCGGCCAGATCCCTGAAATAATGTTCGCTGCGGTTCGATACGAGCTGGCGCGCGGCACCAATGGAGAGACCGGGTATAACCGCCGCAAGCACTTCTGCGGGTGCGGTGTTGACGTTGATTTGCGTGTGTCCCGGGAGCACAGTCACGTAGGGCTTCAATATGGCCAGAGTCGTTTTATCGAATCCCTTGACTCTGGAGAGTTCACCGATTTCAGACAGCGGGATATTGGCAGCCCGGTAAGGATCGGGCAAACCCAGATAGTAGGGGTCTTCGGCGCCTCCGGGGTTCCGGACATCGCTGTCGGCATCGATCCAGTCTGCCAAAGACTGCGCCAGATCGGGTTGCAGGCCCAAAAGGGAGAGCAGGCGGCGGAAGTTTCCCAATGCTTGCGCATCGGTTGTGCCGTTGCCGGCAAGGTTGTTCAGATTAAACAGCCCTTGCTGATCGAGAATGAATCCGGAAATCTCTCCGTTTTCGACGGACATGGGCGGCATCTTCATGGCCCAGGCTTCGTTCAGATAATCCACGTTGTTATGCCTTGCATCATCGTTCAGTATGGCCGCTGCGAAATTCGTTCCGGCATAGGCAAGCCATTTCGCTCCGGATAAGTTGTTCCCGTTCTCCACCTGGCGCACCCATATATTTTGTTCCCAAGCGAGGGACGCCGCCAGCATGGCGGCGAGGGCCACGATCAGTATCGCCATGATGACGGCGGCGCCGCGCTCCCTGTTCATGCCGTTAAAGCAGGGAAAAGATGCGCACGATTTTCTCTCCGGACTCCAGTGTCAGGCTTGCCTCCACCGCCTTGGGCCTCAGCTGTCCCGGCAATGGCCAATAGGGGAACCATCCGTTGTTGACCGCCAGATACTGCAATTTAAATTCTTTTACATGATTGAGCAAGGGATAGACGGCAGGTTTCGATCCGGGCGCCTGATCGAGGTGAGCCCAGACCAGTTCCTCCACCTTTCCCTGACTGAAGCGGTAGGCCACCCGTTCCGGGCTTTCTCCGTCATATCCCATCCGGGTGAAAACAAGATTGGCGTCGAGCGGACCGGCAAGATTTTCCTTTGCGGAAAATTCGCTCTGGACGACTCCGGCTGCATCCAGTGCAGGCCGATGCGCGCAGCGGGACAGGTCTTCCTCTAGGCGTGAAAAAAACAGGGAGATATCCCGCCACTTCCTGCTTTCCCCTGCCACATGGCTTTTCGCGGCAAGCACGGAATCCAGTCCCCGGAAAGCCATGGCGGCAATCAGGGCCAGCAGGACAAGTGCGACCAGGACTTCGATCAGGGTAAAACCGCGCAGGGATTTCATGGCATTGGACGCACCAGGTAGCCGGTCAATTGCCTCAACGCATGCTGTTTGTCGGCATCGGCATAAACCTGGATAAGGATTTTGCGGAAAAGCGGATTGGGCGTCGAACTGATTTGCTCGCTCCATGAGAAAGCGATCCCGGCCTGGGTTTCCTGCCCGTCGACTGTTCCGAAATTTGGCCACTCCTGGCGCGCGGTGAGTTCGGCCATCCGGTTTTGCGCCACCCAGTCCGCCAGCAGCCTCTGCCTCAATTCATATGCGCTACCGCTCGCAGAAGCCGCGGCCCGCATCGCGGCAATCAGGGCAATAGCAACGATGGCAAGCGCAATCAAGGTTTCGAAAAGCGTGAAGCCCTTATTCATTGGGTTTCACTGTCACGCGGTTATGGCATCGCTGAGAATCCTGACTTTGACGCCGTTCCGGGTCAAGGCAATCTCGAAGGGACGATTAACGCCTGAAGGATTGAAAACGAGTTTCTGGTCCGGGAATACGGGAGTGCCGTCCACCCTCGACTCCCCGATTCGGACAGAGTTTTGCAGGGTACGCAAGCGGTACAGGTCATCGTCCGTGATTTCCTCCCAAGTGTCGCCGCGTTTGCGCCAGAATCTGTAAGCATCGCCATCGCCAGACCATGCCATCGTCTCTCCGCTGCTGCGCGCATCCTGGGCGGCCTCCTCGAGCAGGGTGGCAAGCCTCGATGCTTCGATTTCGGTTGCCTGCCTGTCGTCCGGAGCAATGTTCGCGGTCACGACCGCAATAGCGATTCCGATCACGAGCAGGACGACCAGAATTTCGACCAGAGTGAAACCGCCTTCGCTGCGCAGGAAAATCTATAGCCCCCAGGAGCCGATGTCGACATCGCTGCCTTCGCCACCCGGAGCGCCATCGGCGCCATAACTGAATACATCGATTTCTCCGTGCAAACCGGGGTTAAGGTATTGATAGGACTTTCCCCAGGGATCGAGCGGCAATTGCTCGAGATAGCCCCCTGTTTTCCAGTTTCCGGGTATGGGCGGCGTCGAAGGCTTCTTTACGAGCGCCTGCAGCCCCTGTTCCGTCGTCGGATAACTGTGGTTGTCGAGCTTGTACAGTTTCAGCGCCTGCATGATGGAACCGATGTCCTGCTTGGCTGCGACGATCCTGGCTTCGTCAGGGCGGCTCATGACCTTGGGGACGATCAATGCCGCCAGGATTCCGATGATCACGATGACCACCATGATTTCGATCAGGGTGAATCCCCGCTGTACCTGTTCCATAATGATTCCACAATAGAGTCGCGGCAGTTTTCGCGATCGGTTAAAATGAATCCAACTCACTCGATCATGTTATTATGAGGCATATGTTTGTTTCACTGCAACGCCCGCTGCAGTGGGCATTGAATCTCGGCATGCTCGCGGCTTTATGTGCTTTGGCGGCGCATTGGACATGGGATTTCTTCGCTCCGGATCAGGTTGTCCTGTTGCCGCAAATGCAAGTCGCGCAGCAGAACTACGCTGCGGCAATCTCAGGGAACCATCTTTTTGGAGGCGCAGCCTCGCCGGAAGAAGCGCAGCTTCCGCCCGGACTCAAGCTGATGGGCGTGTTCGCCCCGGGAAACGCAAGTCCGGGGGCGGCCATTTTTTTCGAGCAGGGCAGGGGCAGCCGGGCCGTCGAAATAAACGCCCAGATCGCCCCGGGATTCTTCCTCGAAGCAATAGCCGAAGACCATGTTGTGTTGACGCATAACGGCGCAAGGACAACCCTCAAGCTCGAACAAATTGCGCCTGTGCTCGATCTGACGGCGAAGTAGGGAAACTGTGATAACATTCCCCGTTTTATGCTGGAACATCCTGTGATCGGGCAATTGAAAATCATCCTGCTGATGTTCTGCCTCGCCTTCATGGCTTGCAGCGCGAGGGCGGAAGACATCACGCTCAATTTCGTCAACGCCGATGTCGAATCGGTCATCAAGGCCGTCGGGCAGATCACCGGGAAAAATTTCCTCATCGATCCCAGGGTGAGGGGAACGGTCAACATCGTTTCATCCAAGCCTGTTTCGCGCACTCTGGTTTACCCTATCCTGCTCTCCGCCCTGCGTTTGCAGGGATTTGCAGCAGTCGAATCGAACGGCATCGTCAAGATCATCCCGGAAGCCGATGCAAAACTGAGTTCGGGGCCGACCCTGCTGGAGAGCGGCTCGCCTCGCGGCGGTGAACTCGTGACCCAGGTCTATACATTGAAGAACCAGTCCGCGACCCAGATCCTTCCGGTGCTGCGCCCCTTGATTGCGCCGAATAATGCGATCAGCGTTTATCCGAACAGCAACGCCCTTGTGATCACCGATTATGCCGACAACCTGAAGCGGATAGACAGCATCATCGACGCGATCGACCAGTCGGGCGGGGCCGAGATCATGGCCTTGCACCATGCATCGGCCATCGATGTTGCCCAGACCCTGAACAAGCTGATGAACGAAGGCGCTGCCGCCGATCAGGGACAGCATCTTGCAGCGGTGGCCGATACCAGAACCAACAGCCTGCTTTTGCGTTCAGGAAATTCCGCAGTGCTGGGCATGGCGCGTAATCTCGCCGCCAGGCTGGACGCGCAGACGGGAGAGACCGGGAATGTGCATGTCGTCTACCTGAAGAATGCTTCCGCGGTGAGCCTCGCCAAAACACTGCGCGGCACGTCCACTGGAGAAGTAGCAGCCGATGCGATTCCCGCCCAGCCCGGCGCCGCGCACGTTGCGCCCCCCGCTGCCGAGAGCGGCGGCATGATCCTGGCGGACGAAGCCGCCAATGCGCTCATCATTACCGCCCCTGACGCGATATACAACAATTTGCGCGCGGTTGTGGAGAAGCTCGATGTCAGGCAGGCCGAAATCTATGTCGAAGCCCTGGTTGCCGAGGTCAGCGCCAACAAGGCTGCGGAATTCGGCATTCAGTGGCAGAATTTGAAGGGACTCAACAGCAATACGGCCAACGTCATAGGCGGCACGAACTTCGGTTCGCAAGGGGCCGGGACGACGAACATCATCGGCGCCGCGACCAATATTTCATCGGTGGCGCAGGGCTTGAACATCGGCATCGTGAAAGGGCAGGTGACGATTCCTGGAGTCGCCAATCCCGTGCTGAATCTCGGGATGCTTGCACGGGCGCTGGAGACCGATGCCAGCGCCAACATATTGTCGACCCCGAACCTGCTGACCCTCGACAACGAGGAAGCCAAGATCGTCGTCGGCCAGAACGTTCCGTTCATCACCGGCTCCTATGCGCAAACAGGGACGGCAACCACGACGGCTCCATTCCAGACTTACGAGCGCAAGGACGTGGGCCTGATGCTGAAAATCAAGCCGCAAATTTCGTCAGGGGATCTGGTGCGCCTCAAGATATACCAGGAGGTCTCCAGCGTCGACCCGACCACTACGGGCAATGCTTCGGGTCCGACGACGAACAAGCGCTCCATAGACTCGACCGTGCTGGTGGATGACGGGCAGATCATCGTTCTGGGCGGGCTGATCCAGGATTCTGTTTCCGAGAACGTGAGCAAGGTTCCGGTTCTTGGCGATTTGCCTTTGCTGGGGACGCTTTTCAGCTACAAGAGTCGCGTCCATACCAAAACCAATCTCATGGTTTTTTTGTGTCCGCATGTGTTGCGCAATGAGAAATCCTATGGCGGACTGACTTCCGACCGCTACGAATATATTTCCGGGGAAGAGAAAAAATCGCAGCCTGCGCCCAGCCCCATGCTGCCGGATATCAAGGGTCCGGTTTTGCCTCCGCTCAAGCCGGCAAAATAAGGCCATGCAGCCGAAAAAGCTGATTCCTTATACCTTCGCCCAGGCAAAAGGCATTTTCGTTTCCGCTTATTCGCCGGAGCGCGCGCAAATCTGCCTGAGGGAGGGCGCAGGCATCGAAACCATTGCAGAGGCGAGACGGGCGCTCGGCGTTCCAATACATGCCGTCTTGCTCGATTCGAAACAGTTCGATAAATCCATTTCCGAAATTTATTCCCAGGCCGATTCATCGGCCGCGATGCTCGCCGACGACTTCGAGCAGAACATCGATCTTTCCCGGATGATCGAGGAAATGCCGCAGATCGAGGATCTGCTGGAAGCGGAAGGGGATGCGCCCATCATCAGGATGATCAATGCGCTCCTGACCCAGGCGCTGCGCGAGAATGCATCCGACATCCATATCGAGATCTTCGAAAACAGGTCCGTGGTGCGTTTCAGGCTGGATGGCGCATTGCGCGACATCATCGAGCCTCATCGCGCCCTGCATGCTGCCATCGTGTCCAGGATCAAGATCATGGCGCAACTCGATATCGCCGAAAAAAGGCTGCCGCAGGATGGACGCATTGCGCTCAGGATCGCCGGCAAACCCGTGGACGTCAGGGTTTCCACGCTGCCGACCGGACATGGAGAGCGCGTCGTCATGCGCCTTCTGGATAAGGAATCAGGGCGCCTCGATCTGTCGAGGCTGGGCATGGGCGACGCAACCCTGGATGGCGTGAATGCGCTGATCCGGCAGCCTCACGGGATTCTGCTCGTCACCGGACCGACAGGTTCCGGAAAAACTACGACCCTGTATGCAGCCTTGTCCCGCATCGATTCCACGGCGATGAATATCATGACAGTCGAAGATCCGATCGAATACGATCTCGACGGCATCGGGCAGACCCAGGTGAATCCCAGGATAGACATGAGTTTTGCCAAGGCGCTACGCGCCATTTTGCGCCAGGATCCCGATGTCATCATGATCGGCGAGATCAGGGATCTCGAGACCGCTCAAATTGCCGTCCAGTCCAGCCTGACCGGGCATCTCGTCCTGGCGACATTGCATACCAACGATGCAGCCAGCGCAGTGACGAGGCTGATCGACATGGGGGTCGAACCGTTTCTGCTCGCATCGAGCCTGATCGGCGTTCTCGCGCAAAGGCTGGTGCGCAGGCTGTGCCATCAATGCAGGAAACCCGTCGATCCTGATGCGCTGTTCGACAGCCTGCCTGAAGCGACTTATGCCGCGACCGGGTGCGATGCATGCGATTCGAGCGGGTATCGCGGACGCACCGGGATCTACGAGCTCCTCGTCATGGACGAGGCATTGCGCCGGTTCATTCACGATGCGGTGTCGGAGCATGAAATCCGCGCCTACGCGCTCTCCAAAGGGATGCGCAATTTGCGCCAGGACGGGATGAGATGGGTGGCGAGCGGCGAAACATCCCTCGAGGAGTTGCTTCGCGTAACGAAGGATTGACGTGAGCGCATTCCGCTACGAAGCCATAGACAACAGGGGACAGGTGGTGAAAGGCGTCGTCGAGGTCGACACGGCGCGCCAGGCGAGAGCTTATTTGAGGGGGCTCGATCTTGTCCCGATGCAGATACAGCCGGTTTCCCAGGAAGCCATTGCGGGAAGCGCCATTGCATGGTGGAAAAAACGATTTTCCGCCGCGCAGCTCAGCCTCTTCACCCGTCAATTTTCGACGTTGCTTATCGCGGGTTTGACAGTCGAGACAGCCTTGAGCGCGCTGGTCGAACAATCGGAAAACGATTATGCGAAACAGGTACTCGCCGGGGTGCGAGCCGAGGTGCTGTCCGGGCAGCCGCTTGCGCGGGCATTGGGACATTACGGGAAAGTGTTCCCGGAAATTTACCGGGCGCTCGTCCACGCCGGGGAGGAATCCGGGGAACTCGCCAAGGTCATGCTTCGCCTTGCCGACTATATCGAAAACCGGAACGCATTGCGCCAGAAAGTGATGCTCGCTTTCCTCTATCCTGCTGCGGTCAGCCTAGTTGCTTTTGCCGTCATCACCGGGCTGCTCGTTTACGTGGTTCCACAGGTCATCGGCGTATTCAGGCAAAGCCATCAGACGCTCCCCTTCCTGACCCGCGCGCTCATCGCATCCAGCGATTTCCTGCGCGCAACGGGGTGGTACTGGCTGGGAGGGATTGTGCTCGGGATTTGGGCGGGGCGGGCCGCATTGTCCAGGCAGGAACTGCGCTATCGGTGGCATGGTTTCCTGCTGCGGCTTCCCCTGGTCGGAAGCCTGATCAGAGGACTCAATACCGCAAGGTTCGCCAACACTCTGGCGATTCTGGTCGGAAGCGGCGTACCGCTCCTCAAGTCCCTGCAGACCGGTGCCATGATCGTGTCCAACCTGCATCTTCGGGAAGCGATCGAGCATTCGGTGCGTCTCGTGAAGGAGGGCGCATCTCTGAGCCGCGCGCTTGCCCAGAGCAAGAAATTTCCCCCCATCCTGATTCACCTCATTTCGAGCGGGGAGGCAAGCGGCAAGCTCGCGCCCATGCTGGAGCGCGCCAGCCAGCAGCAGGCGCAGGAAATGGAAGGCAAGACAGCATGGCTTACCGGGCTGATGGAGCCCGTACTCATCGTGGTGATGGGCGGGGTTGTTCTATTGATCGTGCTGGCGATCATGCTTCCCATCATCGGAATGAACCAGTTGGTTCGTTAAGCTTGATTTATACCTCTTTTTTTATCACAATCTCTACGGCCTCTTTCATGCGGATTTTCCCACCCTTCGCCTTTGGCATACGATGCGCATTCTGATCAGCAACGATGATGGTTATTTTTCCCCCGGCCTTGCCTGCCTGGCAGATGCATTGTCGGCCATTGCGGAAATCACGGTGGTTGCCCCGGAGCGGGACAGGAGCGGGGCAAGCAATTCGCTGACGCTCGATCGGCCGCTCAATTTGAAGCGAGCCCACAACGGTTTTTATTATGTCAACGGCACGCCTACGGATTGCGTGCATCTTGCCGTGACCGGCATGCTGGACGAACTCCCGGACATGGTGATTTCCGGAATCAACCATGGAGCAAACATGGGAGACGACACGATCTATTCCGGCACGGTCGCGGCAGCGACGGAAGGCTTCCTCCTGGGCGTTCCATCGATCGCCGTTTCCCTGGCGGGGACGGAGAATGGAAATTTTCCGGCTGCTGCGCGCATAGTCAGGGAAATGGTCCAGCGGTGCGACGCAATGACCCAACCTATGCTGTTGAACGTCAATGTGCCTGATTTGCCTTATGAAGCATTGAACGGCATCAAGGTAACCCGCCTCGGTAAAAGGCACAAGGCGGAACCCGTGGTGAAAACCAGGAATCCGCGCGGCGAAATGGTGTATTGGGTGGGCGCGGCTGGGGCGGCCCAGGATATTGCGGAAGATACCGATTTTTATGCAGTAGCGAACAGTCAGGTTTCGGTCACGCCGCTGCAGATCGACCTGACCCATTTCAGCCAACTGGATGCATTGAGGCAATGGCTGATCTGATCGGCAGGCACAACGGGATAGGCATGACTTCCCAGCGCACGCGCTCACGCATGGTCGAGCGTTTGCGCGAACAGGGAATCCGGGACGAAGCGGTCCTCTCGGCGATGAATTCCATTCCCAGGCATATTTTCGTCGATGAGGCGCTTGCGAGCCGCGCTTACGACGACGTGTCGCTACCTTTGGGATTCGGACAAACCATATCGAATCCGAAAATCGTTGCCCGCATGCTGGAATTGCTCAATTGCGCCGGTAGTCTGGACAGGGTTCTGGAAATCGGAACAGGCTGCGGATATCAGGCTGCAGTTCTGGCCAAAATTGCGCGGGAAGTCTATTCGGTCGAGCGCATCGCTCCCCTGCTTGCGAGAGCCCGCGCCTCCCTCAAGGAATTGCGCATCCATAACGTCAAGCTCAGGCATGCCGACGGCAATCTCGGTTACAAGGAAGGCGCGCCGTTTGACGGAATCATCCTGGCTGCTGCCGCAACCCAGGTTCCGAAGGCATTGCTGGAGCAACTCGCCATCGGTGGTAGAATGGTTTTGCCCTTGGGCGGAGGCGAGCAGCATCTATGCCTCATCGAACGCAACGAATCGGGTTATGTCGAGACCGCCATGGATGCAGTGAAATTCGTACCGCTGGTGCCGGGCGTCAACTAAGGTATGATCAAATGAAATGGATTGTTCTGGTTTCAATGTTTCTGGCGGCCTGCGCCTCGGCTCCCAACAAGGCGCCTGTTGTCGAGAAGCATCCGAATCCCCCTCAAGCGCCTGCGGTTCAGGTAGCGAAAGATTGGCGCCCGCAGGTCTATACCGTGCAAAAGGGCGACACCCTGTTCGGCATAGCGCTGGAATTCGGTATGGACTACAAGGATCTCGCGCAATGGAACGGGATCGCCAATATAGATAAAATCGTCGTAGGCAGGGAACTCAAGCTCTATGCCCCAAAGGAGCAGGCCGTGACGCGGCCGCTCGCCATGGCTGTCCCCCCGACGGCCTCTCCCCAGCCCTCCCCGACGAAGCCGGCCGGCGCACCGGATGCACATGCAGAAAATACCGATATGCTGAAAAGCCAGCCATTGGGGTTCGAGCTTCCATATTCCGAGCAGGCGCTGCAGAAACCCCAGGCTGCGCCCCTCCAGAAGCCAGAACCCGAACAGAAATCCGAACCTGATCAAAAGCCCGAAAAAGCGGAGACCAGGGCTGTGCAGGAGTCCGATGAGGGCGGGATCGATTGGGGCTGGCCTGCAGAGGGGAAAGTTGTGACCGGGTTCAGCGAGAGCGCGAATCTGAAGGGAATCGATATTTCCGGAAAAATGGGGCAACCCGTGCTGGCGAGCGCGTCCGGTAAAGTTGTCTATACTGGAAGCAACTTGCGTGGTTACGGGAAACTCGTCATAGTGAAACACGACAAGACCTATCTCAGCGCCTACGCCCATAACAGCAGGATCCTGGTCAGGGAAGGGCAGAGTGTCAACAAGGGCGATAAAATCGGGGAAATGGGAGATAGCGATGCAAGCCAGGTCATGCTCCATTTTGAAATCAGGCGATTCGGGAAACCCGTCGACCCTATGAATTACTTGAAAACACATGATCAAGGTGCTCATCGTTGACGACCATGCAATCGTCAGGCAGGGTCTGAGAAGGATACTGGCCGAAACGCCGGATATGACCGTGACCGGCGAAGCCGAGAACGGTGTCGAAGCGCTCAGGAAGATCAGGGAAGGGGAGTGGGATGTCGTTCTGCTCGATGTATCCATGCCCGGAAGAAACGGCGTGGATACCCTGAAGCAGATCATGAGCGAGAACCGTGGGATCAGGGTGTTGATTCTGAGCATGTATCCGGAGGACCAGTATGCGGTTCGCCTCCTCAAGGTGGGGGCTGTAGGTTACATGACGAAGGAAACCGCGCCGGAAGAGTTGGTCGAGGCGATCCGTAAAGTCGCTCAGGGCAAGAAGTATATCAGTCCCACGCTTGCCGAACTGCTCCTGGTCGAACTTGGCGTCGATTCGGAAAAACCACTGCACGAGACATTGAGCGACAGGGAGTATCAGGTTTTCAGGCTGATCGGCTCAGGGAAAACAGTCTCCGAAATTGCATCCCAGATGTCCCTCAGCGTGAAAACCATCAGCACGCACCGTGCCCATATTCTGGAAAAGATGAAGCTGAAAAACAACGCGGAACTTACCCTTTACGTGATCCAGAACGGATTGATAAATTAGGGTTCATTTCGAACGCGTCAGACGCTGCTTCTCCCTTTGCCAGTCGCGCTCCTTCTCGGATTCGCGCTTGTCATATTGTTTTTTGCCCTTGGCAAGGCCAACTTCAAGCTTTATCCTCCCGGCTTTGTAGTGCATGTCCAGCGGGACAAGCGTATAGCCGGCTCTCTCCACCTTGATGATGAGCTTCCTGATTTCCTCTGCATGAAGCAGCAGTTTGCGGGTTCGTAATGGATCGGGCTGAACATGGGTGGATGCCGTTACGAGAGGACTGATGTGGCAGCCGATAATGAAAATCTCCACTCCCTGGACGACGACATAGGCTTCCTTCAGATTCACGCGTCCCGCGCGTATCGATTTGACTTCCCATCCATCGAGGACGATGCCTGCCTCGAATCTCTCCTCGATAAAATAATCGTGGAATGCCTTTTTGTTCTGGGCAATGCTCATGAATCCGGTGAAAATGGGATAAAATGCCATTTTACCAGCAATTAAGCTATGGCTTTAGTCGAAAAAACGGTACTGGTTCACTATTCCGCACAACGGATGTTCTCGCTTGTGGACAATATCGAGGCGTATCCATCGTTTTTGCCATGGTGCGGCGGGGCGTCGATCGCTTCGATAGACGAAGAAAATGTGATTCATGCAACGGTGATGATCGATTTTCATCATGTCAAAAAGTCGTTCACGACCGAAAACAGGCGAAACGCGCCTGATCTCATCGAAATGAAGCTGGTGGACGGCCCCTTCGAGACACTCGACGGAAGCTGGCGCTTTATCGCTTTGGGCGGGGAGGCCTGCAAAATAGACTTCAGGCTGCACTACGAATTTTCGAACAAGTTGCTGGAGACGCTGGTCGGTCCGATCTTTAACCTGATCGCAAACAGCTTCGTCGATGCATTCATCAAGAGAGCGGAGAAAGTTTACAAATGAGCCATGAAATCGAAGTCGAAGTCGTCTATGCCTTGCCCGAAGTGCAAACCTTGATCCAATTGAAAGTGCCCGAAGGAGCGACGGCAACGGAAGCTGTGCATAAATCCGGGATACAGGAGCGGCATCCTGAAATCGATTTCGCAAAGAACAAGCTGGGCATATTCGGAAAACTGGTCAAGGCCGATGCGGTTTTGCATCAGAACGACAGGGTGGAAATCTACCGTCCGCTCATTGCAGATCCTAAGGCAGTGAGAAGGAAGCGGGCCGAAGAAGGCAAGGCGATGAAAAAAGGCGGGTAGGCGGTTGGTCCGGGGCCCTGCCGCGCCTTTTTTAATTATTTAACATAATATACATTATGCGAAGTATTAAAATACCCGGCTTGACAATCCCGCTCTTGCAGCCTAAGAATAATACTCAATGTCCTGTCGGGGAGAACATCATGAAGAAGATCCTATTCACGCTGTTGATGAGCCTGTCTCAATTGGCTTTTGCCGATGGCTCCATCACGATACTCTCGCCAAAGGATGGCTCGACGCTTTCGAGCGGAATGGGAAACAAGCTCGAATACAATGTCAAACTCGGACCCACCGGCAATCATCTTCATGTCTATGTCGACGATCAGGATCCTATAGTCGATCGCAACGTGAGCGGATGCCCATGCAAAATCGATCTACCCGACCTTACTCCGGGCAGGCACACGATCGTCGTCAAGGAAGCGACAGCTTCCCATGCCTTGACCGGCCTGCAGACCAGGGTTTCGGTGACCGTCAAGTGAGTAAAAGTCACTCATAGCCGCAAGCGGCCATATTTCAAGGTTTCACGAAGAGCCAGGAACGGTGTATTTTCTTGTTTCTGAAGTCTTCCGGGACGCTCTGACCGGAGATTTCACTGAAATCCAGGCCGGAAAGTGCATCCTGGTCCAGTCTGAAGCTTTTGAGGTTGTTGGAGAAGAAAAGCGCCCCGCCTTCCGACAGAAGGCTCATGCACCGCTTGATCATGTCTGCATGATCGCGCTGGACATCGAAAGTGCCGATCATTTTCTTTGAATTGGAAAATGTGGGCGGATCGAGCACGATGAGATCGTATCCCCCCCTTTCTTTGTCAAGAAACACATTAACATCTTCTCTTAATATAATGTTTTTATTTATGTCCATATCGTTCAACTCGAAGTTTCGCTTCGCCCAGTCGAGATAGGTATTCGAAAGATCCACCGTGGTCGAAGTGCTTGCGCCGCCTTTTGCGGCATAAACCGTGAAGCTTCCCGTATAGGCAAACAGGTTGAGAAAGCGCTTTCCCTGGGCTTTTTCCCCGACCATTTTCCTCATGTTGCGATGATCGAGAAAAAGCCCGGTGTCGAGATAGGCATCCAGGTTGACAATGAACTTGTACCCGTTTTCCGTAACGACGAAATCTTCTCCGGGCTTCCCCGTTTTTTCATACTGGGAGTCGCCCTTCTGCCCCTCGCGTCTTTTCGTTCTGACCGCCTCGGGCGGCAACTCCAGCGCAGTCGAGACGGCTTTTACCGCTTCGTCCGAAAGTTCGCCGGAGAGCACCTGAAGGTGGACTTTGCCTTCGTAATAATCGACTATAAAAGGAAACTCGGGAATGTCGCGATCGTAAATCCTGTAACAGGATATGCCCCTTCGTCTTCCCCATTTCGCCAGGTGCCGCGCATTCTTGCGCAACCTGTTCTCGAACATTTCCATAGCGAATCAGCCTTTTTTCGCTTCCAATTCTTCCCATCTGGCAAGGGCTGCGGCGATTTCGGAGTCTATCGCGTCGAACCGCGCCTGACATGCCCTTATCTTTTCGGGGGATTCCTTGTAGAGATCGGGATCGCCCAGCTTCGTTCCGAGCGCCTTCTGCTCGATCTCGAGCTTTTCTATTTTTTCCGGAAGCGCTTGCAGCTCTTTGGTTTCATTGAAGCCGAGTCCGCTTTTTTTCGGCTTGCTCTGCGCAGCCGGTTTCCTTTCTTCCACTGGCCTTGTCTTGACTGCGGTTTTCTGCCTCACCCAGTCATCATATCCGCCGACATATTCGCACCATTTGCCATTGCCTTCGAATGCGATGATCTGTGTCACCACGTTGTCCAGGAAAGCCCTGTCGTGGCTCACCAGAAAAAGTGTGCCAGAGTAGTCGAGAAGCAGCGATTCCAGCAGTTCCAGGGTTTCGATATCGAGATCGTTGGTGGGCTCGTCAAGGACGAGCACGTTGACTGGCCGGGTGAAGAGCCTTGCGAGAAGAAGCCTGTTCCGCTCTCCGCCGGAGAGGCTCCTGACGGGAGAACGGGCGCGTTCGGGCGAGAAAAGAAAATCCCCCAGATAACTGATGACATGCTTTTTTTCGCCGTTGATCTCGATGAAATCGCTTCCCTTGCCGATCGTATCAACCAGGCTGGCGTCAAGGTCGAGCTTTTCGCGCAATTGGTCGAAATAGGCGATTTCGAGCTTGGTGCCGAGGCGGATAGTGCCCGAATCGGGTTCGAGTTCGCCGAGAATCAGTTTGAGCAGCGTACTTTTCCCTGCACCGTTGGGCCCCAGAAGTCCGATTTTGTCGCCGCGCATGACGCGGCAGGAAAAACCGTCTATGACCTTGCGCCCGCCGAAGGATTTGCTCACGCAATCGAGTTCGGCCACGAGTTTTCCCGATTTAACACCCTCCTCCATGTTGAACGTGACTTTCCCCAGCGCCTCCCTGCGGCTGACACGCTCCACCCTGAGGCGCTCGAGCCGCCTCACCCTGCCCTCGTTGCGGGTTCTTCTCGCTTCGACTCCTTTCCTGATCCAGACTTCCTCCTGGGCCAGGAATTTGTCGAATTTCTGCGCCTGCATGGCTTCGACCTCGAGCTGCTCGGCTTTCTTAACCAGATATTGCGAGAAATTGCCTTCGAAGCTCGCTAGTTTGCCCCGGTCGAGTTCGACTATCCGGGTTGAAACATTGTCCAGAAAACGCCTGTCATGCGTGATGAAAAAAACGGTTCCTGGAAAAGATACGATGAATTCTTCCAGCCACTCTATGGATGAGAAGTCGAGGTGATTGGTGGGTTCGTCGAGAAAAATAATGTCCGGCTGACATACGAGCGCGCGGCCAAGCGCAACCCGCTTCCTCTGTCCGCCTGAAAGGGCCGACATGCGCGCATCCAGCGGCAAATCGAGACGGGACGCGACGGTTTCGATTCTGGACTGCATGCTCCAGCCGTCTTCGGCCTCCAGCCTGTGCTGTAATTCATACAGTTTTTCAAGCAGCGCCGGATCATGGTTCGTCTCCATTTCGCAGGAAACCGCATGGTAGCCGACCAGTACCTGGCTCAAATCTCCCAGTCCCCGCGAGACTTCTTCGAATACCGTATTCCCGGCATCGAAATCGGGCTCCTGGTCTACCGCGGCCATCTTCAATCCGGGCGCATGCCATATCTTTCCGTCGTCGAGTTGGGCTGCCCCGGACAGGATTTTGAACAGGCTGGATTTTCCGGCGCCGTTCCTGCCTATGAGTCCGACCCGCTCCCCCGGTTCGAGCACCAGGTCGGTCGAGTCGAGGAGAGAATGATGGCCAAAAGCGAGCGAAGCTTTTTCGAGTGTGATGAGCGCCATTATCTGGAAGAAAACCTTTTCAGGTCATCCAGAACCTCATTGACATGGGCATACACCTGAACCTGATCGTAAACTTTCACCACATGCCCTTCTGGATCGATCAGGAAAGTGTAGCGCTTTGCAAGCCTGAATATCACCAGATTCATCAGCACGCCGTATTCTTTCGAAACCTTTCCGGAAGCATCGGAGAGCAGGGAAAAAGGTATATGGTTTTTCGCTGCGAATTGGACATGGCTGGATGCATCGTCGAGGCTGATCCCCACGATATCCGCCCCGGCAGATTTTATTTTGGCGAAACCATCCCTGAACGCGCAGGCTTCCTTGGTGCAGACAGGCGTGCCATCCTTGGGGTAGAAATAAAGCACCAGCCATTTGCCGCGGTAATCATCGATCTTGTGCATTTTTCCGCCCTGGTCCGGCAAGTCGAATGCGGGTGCGATCTGCCCAGGCTTGGGAATATTCCCCGTCTTGTTCACCTGATACCAGAAAAAAAGCGTCACGAAAGCCATCGTAACGACAAATACAACCCATTTCATCATTGAATCCTTGAACTTGCCCGAGCGCGAATGATAACAGGAATTGGACAGCCGAAAGCGCTTAAAATTCCTTTTTGAGCCCCACCGAAAATCCCCCCGGAAGAACCTGCAAGGTGAATGATTTTTGCCTGGAATGAGCAAAATAGCCCGAAAACGTGCCAATGGCGAAACCCGCCAGCACATCGCTCTGCCAGTGCGCCTGGACTTTCATGCGCGCGACCATGTCATAGACGGGCAGGATTTCGAGGGCATAGACCCATGGGTCTTCTTCCCGGTACTCGAGGATGAGCGGGGTGACGATGGCGCTCATCGCTGCGACTTCGCCGCTGGGAAAACTGTAGTTTCCGCTCCCCCTGAAGAACTGATTGGGATCATTGGTCTGGGTGGGACGCGAGCGCGTGAATACGGTTTTCAACGCCGCTGCGGAGGCCGAAGCCAGGATGGTCGAATCCACGGATTGCCAGAGCGTTTTCCCCAGCCTCGTTTCGTCGCCTTCCCACAGCGCGCCGCCGATTTCCCCCATGACCATCAGGGTAAGCAGATCCTGCTGGATCTGACGCTTGAAAATGCCGCTGTTGTCGTAGGCAAGCCTGTGGTCGATCCCCAACGGCCCGCCCCCGGCAAAAGCGCCTTCGGCAAGGATCATCAATAACAAAAAACCGCCTGTTTTAAGAAATTGCATGCGTCTAATCACAACAAACCTCCAAACCGGATTTATCAATGACGCGATTTTGCTGTAAAATCACGCTTATTGGAAAGCCTTCGTAGTTAAATGGATATAACGGGCCCCTCCTAAGGGCCAGTTACAGGTTCGATTCCTGTCGAGGGTACCACTAATCTAGTAAAGCAGCCCTCCATAGTAGTAAAACACTCTGTAAAATCACGTAGTTCCTGGTGAATATTATACAACGGTATTATTCTACCAACATTCTGAAAGAGTATCCGGAAGGGTATGAATTGGAGCCTGGGGTCGAATATGATGAAGAAGAGGCCTTGATCGTACCTAAAGACTCAATCTACTCGATAAAGGTCGTCATGGATCTTGGGGATAATACCGAAATCGACCAGACAGACGTTGCCCGAGTCGAGTAGACATATCCACGCCCGCCCGGCCTGTTCCCCCATGGGGAACAAGAGTCCGGGTTCAGTTATCCACGGGCTGCGCCCGTGGATAACTGAAGGGGGTGGGTATGTCGTTACTTGTCACTTGCTTGTGATTATGGTTGCGAGCCGGAAGTGTCTGGCGTTCTCTCGAAGGTCACTGCGTTACCGCAGTTCCCGCTGCCCACTCCATCCGGCTCCCAGTTCGATTATACTGCTAGGTGACGAAACCGTAGCAAAAAGTTGAACAGGAGGCTATATGGGAACGAAATATGAAACGGATGTCGTTGCTTGGGCTAACGAACAAGCTCGGCTGATTCGGGCAGGACGTTTCGACCTGCTCGATCTGGAGCATATTGCTGAGGAGATCGAAGACGTGGGCAAAAGTGAAAAAAGAGAATTGGCAAGCCGTATGGCTGTTTTGCTTGCACACTTGCTCAAGTGGCAATATCAACCTGAAAGACAGTGCAAAAGTTGGTCGCAAACCATAAACGACCAGCGGATTGAACTGGACTACCATTTGGACGAAAATCCAAGTTTGCGAACAAATTTCGATGACGAAAAGTGGTTAAAAATGGTTTGGGCAAAAGCAGCTTCACAAGCCAGGCAGGAGACCAATCTTGATTGCTTCCCTCCATCTTGTCCCTGGAAAATGACAGATATATTAATGCATGAATGGTTGCCGCAAGAATCATTGGAAAAGAAGTAGTAACGTATTGATTTTGCTAGTTATATAAAAGATTATGAGTGAATTGTGGTTGCGAGACCGGAAGTATACGGCTGCCCACTCCATCCAACTTGCAATTCAATTTGAAGCGGGTGATCCAGCCAAACAGTCCAAAGGTAGTTTACGTCAACACGCTGGGGGTACAAATGGGTTATATTTATTCATCAAGTAAGCAAAAGTAAGTATCTATGCCGTTTGCAGGAGTGAACATGATTCCTGTCGAAGTACCATATTCCCTGATCGGTATAATCCACGAAGAAATTCCGCCTTGATGAATGCGTTTCAAGCTTGAGCACCAACTCTCGAAGAATGGTTTTGCGAAGACGTACAGCGCAGGGTCGCATCAAACTCATCGAGCGGCACAGGCTTGCCGAACAGATAGCCCTGGTAGAGCATGCAACCGTTTTCCTCCAGAAAACTGCGTTGCGCCTCTGTTTCCACGCCTTCTGCAATGACCTCCATGCCCAGGTTATTGGCCATGCCGATAATGGTTTGAATGATGGCTGCATCGGAAGACTTGATGCCGATATTGCGCACGAACGATTGGTCAATTTTCAGTTGGTTAAGCGGCAGTTGGGTCAGGTAAGCCAGCGATGAATAACCTGTTCCGAAATCATCCATGGAGAAACTCACGCCGATTTGCCTGAGTTCCTGCATTTTGGCAATGGTGTCGGCAACATTGTTGAGCACGATGCTCTCGGTCAACTCGAGCTTGAGGCGCAACGGGTTGACAGCGGTTCGGTCGAGTATTTCGCTCACTTGCGCGACGAAGTCCGCTTGACGGAACTGCCGCCCGCTGACGTTGACTGCAAGCTGCAAATCACGGGTGCGCGGCTCTGCTTCCCATGCCTTGATTTGCCGGCAGGCGCTTTCCAATACCCATGACCCGATCGGATGGATGAGTCCGGTTTCTTCCGCCAGGGGAATGAACTGCAATGGCGAGATCAATCCCCTTTCCGGATGATTCCAGCGCAGCAAGACTTCCGCCCCCAGGATATGATCGGTGTGATCGACCTGCATCTGGTAATACAGGTGGAACTCCTGTTTGCGCAACGCCTCCCTCATCCCGTTTTCAAGCTGGGCGCGAACTTCCAGTTCGCCCTGCATGACAGGATCGAAGAAACGCAGGGTGTTGCGCCCCGATTTTTTTGCTTCGTACATGGCCGTGTCAGCCTGTTTAAGCAACTCGTCGATTTCCTCCCTGTGGTTGGTGAACAAGGTGATGCCCACGCTCGATGAGCTATGGAACTCGTTTCCCTCCAGGATATAGGGCTGGTTGAGCGCCGCAACTACTTTCTCCCCTGCGCCCCGTGCATGTACCGCGGCCTGCGCGCTATCTCCGCTCAAACCTTCCAGCAGCAGCACGAATTCATCACCGCCGAAACGCGCCAGGGTGTCGCCTTCGCGTATGCATCCCTTCAGACGTTTAGCTACCTCGATCAGCAGCAAATCTCCGATGCTGTGCCCCTTGGTGTCGTTCAGGGTCTTGAAGTTGTCGAGGTCTATGAACAGAAGCGCGCCGCCGGTCTGGCTGCGGGCACTGGTTGCGATGGCCTGACGCAGGCGGTCAAGCAGCAGCCTCCGATTGGGTAGCTGGCTGAGGGGGTCGTAAAAAGCAAGATGGTGGATTTCATTTTCAGCCCTTTTGCGTTCGGTGATATCGACAAACGCGCCGACATAATTCGTGACACGATCATCCTTGTCGACAACGGCGGTAATGTTCAGCCATTCCGGGTAAATTTCTCCGTTCTTGCGCCGGTTCCATATCTCGCCTTGCCAGCTTTTGTTCTGTCGCAGGCTTTCCCACATATGCACGTAGAATGCCGCATCCTGTCGGTCCGACTTGAGCATGGATGGTTTTCTGCCGACCGCTTCCACGGCGCTATAGCCGGTCAACAGCGTGAATGCTTTGTTGACCCTGATGATCACGGCATGCTCATCGGTCAATATCATGCCTTCATCGGTCTCGAAGGCAATGGCAGCGATACGTAAAGCCGCTTCGCGCTCTTCCTGCACCGACATCATACTGTTGAACGCGTGCGCCATATCGGCGATATCCTTCGGTCCCATGGGGGTGACCCGCACCTGTAATTCGCCTCTTTGGGCGCGCCCCATACTGGAAGACAACTGATCGAGCGGGCGCGCCATGCTACGGGTAAGAAAGCGGATCAGGAGCAGGAACAACAGCGCGAAAGAGAGCGATGTGGTCAGATTGGCGATGAAAATATCGGAGGTCATCCGGCTCATCGCCGCCTTGCTCATCACCACTGAAACCTGACCGAGCAGTTCCGGGGGGGCGGCCTCGTTAAACGGGGATTCAGCGACGGGTTGCGAATAAACCGGCGCGACAAAGTGCCATGCATCGGAATTCTCCGCATCGAGCTTGGCGGCTTTCAATCCGTCGGGGTTGTCGGCCTTTTGGCGGAATTTTTCGGATCTGGCGTTGCCGCGCGCAAGCAATATGTGCCCATTGACATGGCGAATTTCCACGCCGACCACCCCGGGGAAAGCCAGGGTGGCGTTCACCGCCCCGGCGGCATTATCTGCGGAAGAATAGATCAACGCCAGTGCGCTTTGGTGCGCCAGATTCTCGGTAATATGCTGCCCCTGCTCCATAAGATCGTGGCGCACCCGCTCGTTTCCCTGCATCGATCCGACTATGGAGGAAAACAGGGCCAGGAAAAGGATGCCAAGCGTAACCGTGATGCTGAGTTGGCGCTGAAATGTGATCTTCTGGAAAAAGGTCGCGAATACTTTATTCATGACCCGCACATTTATTGTTCTGGAAATGCCATGGCATAACCTTGCTGATGGCTGGCGTTTATTCCCAGGTGCTTGGCTGTGCGCAGGTTGATTGCCATCAGCACTTCACGCAACGGAACCATGCCGGGCACCTCGGTTCCGTTGGATGCCAGGAAGTCGAGCGCTGAACCTGCGAGATGGCGCCCCAGTTCGACATTGTTCGGGTACAGCGAGAACAGCACACCACGCCTGACATGGCCGAAAGTGCTGGAGAATACTGCCAGGTTGCGCGTCCATGATTCCTGCAACACCAGCGGGAGTACCGAGCTGTCTTCCACCGTGGTGGCGTCCTGAGGCAGCCATAATGCATCCTGCCTGCTGTCGGCAGTGGCCAGAATTTCCTGGTAAGTGTGCATCGCACCGCGCAAATCCCGTGCCTCGTAAGCCACGAGTTCCAGGCCCTGATCGCGTGCAGCATCTTTCGCCAGACGCATGATCCACTCATTCTGACGCGGATCATAAACGGTGAATATCCGCTTGATTTTGGGCATCATTTCCTTCAGGCGCGAAAACAGCAGTGCCGGATCAGGCGATAGGCTGTTCACCTGCTGATTGCGCACTTCGTTTTCCGGAACCATCAATACGCCGCCCACCACCACACCGATATTGTTATCCAGCAAGGAGGCCACCCTCATCCCCTGTCGGCCCAGCGCGATCACCACTTTGGTATCCTGGCGGCGCAGGGAATTATTCAGTTCGCCGGCATTCACGTTCGGCCCAACCGCGAAATTGGCAACATGGCCCTTGGTTTTCTCCTCGATGCCGTCGATGATCTGCGCGAATACGCTGCGATAAGGCTCGCCGATATCGGGGTAAATGACAGCAATGTTGCCCGTTCCCGAGGCTTGAGCGATTTTATTGCTGAGGTTCCTGGCTGCGACGGCAATGCCTGGACCTGCGACCTGGATAGGGAAAACAACCACATCAGGAAAGGCTTCGATGGCGCGCATCAATTCGGCATAGCTTTCCTGTGTCTCTGAGTAGAGCGGGGCAATATTGCCAATTGCCCCGGAATAATCCTCATGCAGGGATGCATGCTTGCGCGGTAACTCGTTCGGGATCGCAAAAGCAGAGGCCGTCATCAGAAGCAACAAGCCAAGCCCCCATCTGTAGACAGCGCAGGACAGTTTGATGTCCATAGATTATCCCTTGTCTTTTTTCATACAGAATTCCAGAAGCCGGCTACTTTGCTTGCATACAATAATATCAGGCTTTACACTGCTCTTGTACGTACATGCTTAAAAAGCTTGCAGAAAATTGCTTTGGAATGATTCCAGGCCGACATGCCGTCCACTAACAATAACGAATTGTTTTGACTTCAATCGGGAAGTGCATTGCCATGCAAATATTGAACCGTCCGGCATTTCTTGCTTTTCTGATCTTCGCCTTTATAGGCACTGCCGCCGCACAGTCTTCCGAAGAGGATTTGCTGCTGGCTTACGGCGACAAGTCCAACATCAGCATCGCTACCGGCAGTTCGCAACCCATCACCCGCGCGCCCTCGGCTGCGACCGTGATCACTTCGCGCGACATCGAGGCCATGGGCGCCACCGATCTGGATCAGGTGCTGGAAAGCGTACCGGGGGTTCATGTTTCCATGCAACATGTTGCCATGAACCCGATTTACAGTTTTCGCGGCATTTACACCAAAGAAAATCCGCAAGTCCTGATGCTGGTCAATGGCATTCCGATCACTAATGTGTTCTGGGGTGACCGCAGCCAGGTTTGGGGCGGCATGCCGCTGGAGAACGTGGCACGCATCGAAGTAATCCGCGGACCGGGTTCGGCGCTGTATGGCGCGGATGCATTCTCCGGGGTGATCAACGTCATCACCAAGGATGCCAACGACGTTCACGGCACTGAATACGGCCTGCGCGCGGGCAGCTTCAACAGCCGCGATGCGTGGATACAGCACGGCGGCAAGCTGGGGACTCTGGACGCCGCTTTCTATCTCCGCGCCGGGAATACCGACGGATCACAAGCCATTCTCCAGAAGGATGCGATAGGAGTTTCCGGTCCGCTCAGTACCGCACGCAAGGCGATTGATGCGCGTGCCGACTTGTCCAAAGGCGCGTGGCGCTTTCGTGCGGCCTATCAGAAACGCGAGATAGGCATAGGCGCAGGACTTGGCGGAGCATTGGATCCCAATTCGCGCGGACAGGCATCCAGGCTTTACCTGGATCTTAACTATGACCAAGCCAACTGGGCGAAGAATTGGGATGTGTCCGGGGTGGCCAGTTATTACAATATCAGGGAGCATGGCAATCCGGCCTACACGCTCGTCCCCGCTGGGGTTATTCCCGCCTTCCCCAATGGGATGATCGGCAATCCGGGACATTCCGAGCAACACCCCCACAGCAGCATTTCCGCTTTCTATACCGGTTTTGAGAATCATCGGGTGCGCATCGGCACGGGATTCGAGGTGGCTGATTTGTACGCGACCACTTCGCAACAGAATTTTACCGCGACCTTCGCCCCGAATGGTGTCCCGCCCGTGATGATGGACGTGACCGGCAATCCGGCTGTAATCTATGAGATGCCGCACAAGCGTACCGTGAAATATGCGTTCGCGCAGGACGAATGGAGCCTCGCCAAGGACTGGGCGCTGACGGCCGGCGTGCGTCACGACAGCTATTCCGATTTCGGCGGCACTACCAATCCCCGTTTCGCCCTGGTATGGGATGCAGCCTGGAACGTGGTAGTCAAAGCCATGCACGGCACGGCCTTCCGCGCCCCTTCCTTCTCCGAGTTGTATTCCATCAACAACCCGGTGACGGTCGGCAATCCCAACATCAAACCGGAGACCATCACTACCGATGAACTGGCGTTCTCGTGGCAGCAGACAGCCAAGTTGAAAAGCAATTTGAATCTCTTCCATTACCGCATGCGCAATATCATTTTGCCCGTTGCCGCGACTGCGAACTATCAGAATGCTGGC
Organism: Burkholderiales bacterium; assembly: GCA_019753155.1. Lineage (GTDB taxonomy): Bacteria > Pseudomonadota > Gammaproteobacteria > Burkholderiales > JABEVD01 > JABEVD01. The sequence continues at coordinate 7,421 of JAIELG010000019.1, read as the reverse complement.
GGACAGACCGGACGCGGCCTGGAATGGGAGGAAATTTTTGATGCAACCGGCAGCCTGCGGCTGACCGGCAATTATTCTTGGCAGCATTCCATAGATAATGCCAGCGGACAGGATGCAGGCATGGCGCCGCACCGGCACCTGTTCGCGCGAAGCGACTGGCGTTTCGCGCCTCTGTGGCAACTCGGCGCCACGGTTAACTACGTGGCCGGACGCATGCGCGAGCCGGGAGACACCCGCCCTTTGATTCCCGATTACACTACGGTGGGCTTGACGCTGCGGCGCGAAAAGTTCGCCGATAACTGGGATGCCCGCGCCAGCGTGACGAACTTGTTCAACAGCAACGCTTTGGAGCCGACCTTCAAGTCCGCGGGAATGTATTCAGACCTTCCGCTTCCCGGACGCGCCTTGTACTTCCAGATCCAGCACAAGCTTTGAAAGTGGCTTCGAGTGACGAAAACCTGATCCAATGGAACCAGAATTGCAATGTGTTACGTTAATAAACTACTATATTATCTTGTTTTCTAATGAAAAAAGAAGAAGCATCCCGCAGCGGCAAAGGCTCTGGCGAAGCCGATGTTTCGCGACACACCCCCATGATGCAGCAATATTTCCGCATCAAGTCCGCTCACCCCGACATGCTGCTGTTTTACCGCATGGGGGATTTCTACGAGCTGTTCCATGAAGATGCGGAAAAAGCCGCAAAACTGCTCGACATCACATTGACCCGCCGCGGCGCCTCGAACGGCGAGCCGATCAAGATGGCAGGCGTCCCCTATCATGCAGCCGATCAATACCTTGCGAGACTCGTCAGGATGGGCGAATCGGTCGCCATCTGCGAGCAGATCGGAGACCCCGCCACCAGTCGCGGCCCGGTCGAGCGCAAGGTCGTTCGCATCATCACTCCGGGAACTCTTACGGATTCCGCGCTCATGGAGGAGAACCGGGACAGCCTGCTCCTTGCGTTTTTTCTTTCCGGAAAGAAGCTCGGTCTCGCATGGCTCGACTTGGCCGCAGGACGCTTTACCATGCTTGAAACCGACGCATTGAACCTTCAGAGCGAACTGGAGCGCCTCAAACCCTCGGAAATACTGATTCCTGAAAACATGGAATTCAATGATCCGCGCTGTTGCATCAAAAAATTGCCCGAATGGCATTTCGATTTCGAAGCTGCGGTGAAGAATCTTTCCAGGCAATTCGAAACCAGGGATCTTGCCGGTTTCGGCTGCGACGGATTGAGGCCTTCGGTTCAGGCGGCAGGCGCCCTGCTCGACTACGCCAGATTGACGCAGGGTAGCGATCTTTCGCATATCAGAGGCGTCCAGGTGGAACATGACGGCGCCTATCTTCGCATGGATGCCTCGACGAGAAGGAATCTTGAAATCACCGAAACGCTGAGGGGGGAGCCCTCCCCCACATTGCACGCCCTGATGGATTCCTGCGCGACAAACATGGGCAGCCGACTTTTGCGCCATTGGCTGCACCATCCGCTCAAAAACAGATCCGCCATAGAAAAGCGGCTCGAAGCGGTTTCCGAACTGCAAGCCGACTGCCTCTCCATAGCGAAACTGCTCAGGGGATGTGCGGACATGGAACGCATCACTTCACGCATTGCGCTCAAAAGCGCAAGACCAAGGGATCTCTCGGGCCTGAGGGACAGCCTCGTTCTCATGCCGTCCCTTGCCGCCATGCTGCAAAAACATGAAGCGCCGCGCCTGAAAGAACTGGCATTTGCACTGAAAGCGCCCGATGCGCTTCCTGCCCTGCTCGAAAATGCACTGCTCGACGAACCCGCCACGGTATTGCGGGAAGGCGGCGTGATACGGGACGGATACGATCCCGAACTCGACGAATTGCGCGCAATCCAGAACAACTGCGAGGGGTTTTTGCTCGCCCTTGAAGCAAGGGAGCGCGAGCGGAGCGGGATTTCGACCCTGAAAGTCGAGTACAACAGGGTTCACGGCTTTTATATCGAAGTCTCGATGGCGCAATCGGCAAATGTGCCTGAAGATTACAGGCGCCGCCAGACGCTCAAAAACGCGGAGCGCTACATTACCCCGGAATTGAAAAGTTTCGAGGACCGTGTGCTTTCTGCCCAGGACAAGGCGCTGGCAAGGGAAAAACTGCTTTACGACGAACTTCTCGGAAAGCTGAACCCACATGTCGAAATTCTGCAGCGCATAGGCAAGGCGGCGGCCGAAATCGATGTGCTCGCCGCATTCTCGGAACGCGCGGTCAGCCTCAATTTCGTGGAGCCGCAATTTTTCGACGAGCCTGTCATCAGAATCGAGGGGGGGCGTCACCCCGTTGTCGAGAACCAGGTCGACAATTTCATCGAAAACGATACCTGGCTCGATAGCTCGCGAAAAATGCTGATCATCACCGGTCCCAATATGGGCGGAAAATCCACTTACATGAGGCAGGTCGCCCTGATTTCGCTGCTTGCCCATGCGGGATCTTTCGTTCCGGCGAAAAGCGCGCAGATCGGAACGCTGGACCAGATTTTCACGCGCATCGGCGCATCCGACGATATTGCCGGAGGGCGCTCCACCTTCATGGTCGAAATGACCGAAGCCGCGAATATTCTCAACAATGCGACAGCATCCAGCCTTGTGCTGATGGACGAAGTCGGTCGCGGCACCTCGACATTCGACGGACTGGCCCTCGCCTGGTCGATCGCAAGGCACATGCTCGATAAAAATCGCTCCCAGGTGCTCTTCGCCACGCATTATTTCGAACTCACCCAGCTCGATCAGGAGTATGCCCAGGCGGTCAATGTGCACCTCGCAGCCGTGGAACACCAGCATCACATCGTTTTCCTGCACAGCGTGAATCAGGGGCCTGCAAGCCAGAGCTACGGCCTGCAGGTAGCGGCCCTTGCTGGCATACCAGGCAGCGTGATCCGGGCCGCGAAAAAACATCTTGTGAAGCTGGAGAACCAGGCGGCGCAAGGGGATCTTTTTTCGCAGGGGAAAGCCGAACCCGAAGTGCATCCCGCCATTCTTCTCCTGGAAGAAACGAATCCGGACGAACTCACCCCCAGGGAGGCGCTGGATCTGCTCTACAAATTGAAAAAGTTATAACAGCATTTCCCTGTTTATGCCGTGGCTGACAAAGCGCTTTCTGAGATGCTGCAGCGCTTCGATCTGGATCTGCCTGATCCTCTCCCTGGTAAGCCCCATGCTTTTCGCAAGCTGCTCCAGGGTCATGGTGTCCTCCCCGTTGAAACCGTAGCGCCTCTCGATCACAGCCTTTTGCTTGGCGCCCAGACTATCTATCCATTCCACCACGATTCTTTGCATTTCGACCTGTTCCAGCATCGCATCCGGCGGCAGATTCTGCTCGTCCTGAATCGACTCGCCCACGGAAAGCATGGGATCGATGTCCAGCGGCGCATCCAGGGATACCATGCGCTCGTTCTGCCGCAATGCCCATCTAACATTCTCCACCGGAATTTCCAGCCTGGCTGCGACATTTTCCGCATTGCCATCCGTATCCCCGTCATTTTCTATCGTGCGCATCACCCGCAATATCGAATTGAGTTCCTTGACAACATGGACCGGCAGTCTGATGGTGCGGGACTGATTCATGATCGCGCGCTCGATATTCTGCCTGATCCACTAGGTCGCATAAGTCGAAAAACGAAAACCGAGTTCGGGATCGAATTTCTCCAGGGCGTGGATCAGACCCAGATTGCCTTCCTCTATCAGATCCAGCAGCGTCACCCCGCGGTTGGCATATCGCTTGGCGATATTGACGACAAGCCTCAGGTTGTGCTCGATCATCTTCTGCCTGGCTTCGAAATCGCCCGCCTTCACCTGCCTCGTCAGATGCCTTTCCTGCTCTATGGTCAGCAGCGCTTTCTGTCCGATTTCGTTGAAATAAATTTGGGTGACATCATGAATCCCTTCGTCGAGCGGCTCCGGCAATTCTTCGTCGACCGGGAGGTTTGCATGATATTCGTCTTCAGTGTAAGTAATCGGGGTCATGGTTCAGGCTCCTTGTTAGATATTTAGATTTAATCTAAAATAATTAATCAATTACAATTTATTATGATTGTGCAAGGCGCTTCCGATAATGGGCGCAACGCCTAATCCGGGCATGGAAACAACGGAAGAATGGGTATCAGTGTTTGTCCTACTTCCGCTTCCCTCCCGCACTCGGTATCATTCCTGATTTACCAATCAGGCAGGCTCAAGGAGCGCGAATGGCCCATAATCTTTTCAATTCACTCAGGGAACTCAAGCTGTCATCCGGAAAATCGGGGCGCTATTATGCGCTTGCAGCGCTCGAGGCAGCCGGACTGGGAAACATCTCCCGCCTTCCGGTATCGATACGCGTCATTCTCGAAGCGGTATTGCGCAACTGCGACGGCAAAAAGATCACCGAAGCGCATGTCAGACAACTTGCCGGCTGGAAGCCTGTTGACGCCAGGAGCGACGAGATCCCCTTCATCGTCGCGCGCATCGTCCTCCAGGATTTTACCGGGGTGCCGCTTCTGGCCGACCTTGCCGCCATGAGAAGCGCAGCGCAGAAGCTGGGCAAGGATCCCAGGGTCATCGAACCGCTCGTACCCGTCGACATGGTCGTGGACCACTCCGTTCAGGTCGATCACTACAACACCCCGCGCGCGCTCGAACTCAACATGATGCTGGAATTCGACCGCAATATGGAGCGTTACCAGTTCCTCAAGTGGGGGATGCAGGCATTCGACACCTTCAAGGTCGTGCCGCCCGGAATTGGCATCGTGCATCAGGTCAACCTCGAATATCTTGCGCGAGGCGTTCTTTCCAAAGATGGCATCTATTTTCCCGATACGCTGGTGGGAACGGATTCCCACACCACGATGATCAACGGGATCGGCGTCGTGGGCTGGGGGGTGGGCGGCATCGAGGCCGAAGCCGGAATGCTGGGCCAGCCCGTCTATTTTCTGACGCCTGACGTGGTCGGGGTGAACCTGACAGGAAAATTGCCTCTCGGGGTGACAGCAACCGACCTTGTTCTCGCCGTCACGGAAAAATTGAGAAGCACCAAAGTGGTGGGGAAATTCGTCGAATTCTTCGGGGAAGGCGCTGCGTCGCTCTCCGTTCCGGACCGGGCGACAATCGCCAACATGGCGCCGGAATATGGCGCAACAATGGGCTTCTTCCCGGTGGATGAGGCAACTTGCAGCTACTTCAGAGCAACAGGGCGAAGCAACGAGGAAATCGACGCATTCAGATCCTATTACGAGGCTCAAGGCATGTTCGGCATTCCCGCCGCAGGACAATGCGATTACAGCCAGGTCATCGAAATCAACCTCGCATCGATCAATCCCTGCATCGCAGGCCCCAAACGGCCTCAGGACAGAATCGAGGTCTCCGCACTCAAGGAAACCTTTGCTTCCCTTCTCGAAAAACCTTCGACTGCAAGCGGCTATGGCAAATCCGCAGGGGAACTCGGAAAGCGTTTCGCAATCAGCCGGCCCATAGAGGCGAATCTCCAGGAAGTCGAAAGAAACCGCGTGGAAATGCTCGAAACGGCTAACGGTTCGACGAATGGCGAAACATTGAGTCACGGCGACGTGTTGATCGCCGCGATCACTTCCTGCACCAATACGTCCAACCCCGGCGTGCTTCTCGCAGCCGCGCTGCTCGCCAGAAAAGCCGTGGAGAAAGGCTTGCGGGTAAACCCCAGGATCAAGACTTCCCTCGCGCCGGGTTCTCGCGTCGTGACACGCTATCTCGAAAACGCCGGACTGCAATCCAGCCTCGACGCACTCGGCTTCAGGCTCGTCGGCTATGGTTGCACGACCTGCATCGGCAATTCAGGCCCGCTCGAATCCCATATCGAGGAAGCCATAGTCAGAAACGACGTGATTGCCGCAGCCGTGCTCTCCGGAAATCGCAATTTCGAAGCCAGGATACACCAGAACATCAAGGCGAATTTCCTGATGAGCCCGCCGCTTGTAGTGGCCTTCGCCATCGCGGGCACGGTGAACATCGATATGGACAGGGAACCTCTCGGATTCGATTCGCAAAAGAATCCCGTCTACCTCAGGGATATCTGGCCCTCCAGCGAAGAAATCGATCGCGTCATGGCGTTTGCAACCGATCCTGAAGTCTACCGCGAACGCTATGCCGATTTCACCAAAGACAATCCGCTTTGGGAAAAAGTGCAGTCGTCCAGCGGCGCGATCTATCAATGGAATCCGGACTCGACCTACATCCAGGAGCCGCCATTCTTCAAGGCGCAGCAACCCGAAATCGAAGACATCGCAGGCGCGCACGCGCTCGGCATTTTCGGCGACTCGGTCACGACCGACCATATCAGTCCGGCGGGCGGAATCAAGGTTTCGTCCCCTGCCGGAAAATACCTGACCGGACACGGCGTGGCCATTGCGGACTTCAACAGCTACGGCTCGCGCCGCGGCAATCATGAAGTCATGATGCGCGGCACTTTCGCCAATGTCAGGATAAGGAACCTGATGATTCCGGGTTCGGAAGGCGGCATCACGCTTTATCGTGGCGAGCAGACGAGCATTTACGATGCGGCAATGAAGTATGTCTCGGAAAACATTCCGACCGTGATCTTCGCCGGCGAGGAATACGGCACAGGCTCTTCCCGCGACTGGGCTGCAAAGGGTACCAGGCTGCTCGGGGTGAAAGCGGTCATCGCATCGAGCTTCGAGCGCATTCACCGCAGCAATCTCGTGGGGATGGGGGTTCTGCCCTGCCAGTTCAAGGACGGCATGAACGCACGGAGCCTGAATCTCGACGGCAGCGAAACCTTCGACATCCTGCTCGGTGGCGAAATCGCTCCGCAGCGGGATGTCACCCTGTCGATTTGCCGCAAGGACGGAAGCCGGGAGAATGTGCCGCTCCTGCTCAGGATCGACACCCCGATCGAAGTTGAATACTACCGCAAGGGCGGCATCCTGCCCTATGTGCTGGAGATGCTGCTGGATTAGGCGAAATCGCGCGCGATTCACCAGCGCCGGCTGCAAGGAAGGCACATGACGCTCCTGGGCGAGCTGGAACGCTTCAGAAGCCTGTTCGCTGTGATGGCCTTTTCCATGGCGTTGCCGGCACGAGCCGGCTTAGGAAATGCAGGCGAGGACATGTCGCGCCTGGCAATGAACGAAGCGGCTTCCGACAGTGCGACACAGCAGAAATCGCTGTATGCAAGGCTGGGGGGCTATGACGCCATCGCCGCCGTAGTGGATGATCTGGTTCAGCGCCTTGCGGCAGACCCGAAACTGGGACGCTTCTGGGCGCATCGGGGTGCGGACGGAATTCGCCGCGAAAAACAACTCATCGTCAACTTTATCGTGGAGATCGCGCGGGTGGCCCGCTTTTTTACAGCGGAAGGTTGTGTGCGTCAAGTTGTGCAAAATGGGTGATCATGTAATTGGTTGATCCATTTGCATTGAGGCTGCTTCAGGC
>JAIELG010000042.1 GCA_019753155.1 Burkholderiales bacterium | reverse complement strand
AGGAACCTGGCATCCGGATCGAAGGGCGGCGCGCAAAGAAGGGGCGCATTGATCCTTTGCCGGATCGCATCGAGCATTTCTTCGAATGCCTGCACATCGGGATCGATCCGGTTCGCGACCCAGCCCGCGAGACGAAGCCCCCTGGATTTTATGGCCTCCCCTGTGAGCAGGGCGTGGTTGATCGCCCCGAGGCGCATGCCGACGACCAGTATGACGGGAAGGCCGAGGCGCCTTGCCAGGTCCGAAGCATCCTGTCTCCGGTTGAGCGGAACCAGAAATCCGCCTATCCCCTCCACGATCACGACATCGGCCTCGATTTTCCCGTAAGCCTCCACGATGAATTCGAGATCGATCTCGATCCCTGCACGCTGTGCCGCAATGTGGGGAGCGAGGGGCTCCCCACAATTGTAAGGATTGGCGAGATCTCGTGAAATCGCAACGGAACTCGCCTGCATCAGCTTTTCGGCATCATCCCCGCCTGAAGCGACAGGTTTCATTCCCGCAGTGGATTTCCCCGTTTTCGAAAAAGCATGAAGCAATGCGCAACTCACCGTGGTTTTTCCCGCCCCGGTATCGGTTCCCGTAACGAAAAATCCCCGTTTCATTTCGCCTTCTGAGAAAATCTGATGATCTTGCCGCCGTCGGCCAGGGGCGTCCATGCATGGCCGTAGATTACCTCAAAAGTGGCCGGCAGGCGGCCCGCGCACCGCATGGATTCGTAGTTTTCCACAACCCTTGCCCACGCGGACCTGCCGAACAGTCCGCGGGGTCTGCCCCGCATCACATTGTGCGCGCCGATCGCCTTCAGATCCCTCATCACGCCCCTGACATCCTCGTAAGTGAGCGTGATGCATTCCATGTCCATGACGGGCATGGCAAACCCGCAATGCAGCAGGGCATCCCCGATATCGTGCATGTCGATGAAGCGGTTGACGTGGACATGAGCGTCCGTTGCCGGGAATGCCCGGCGCAATTCCTTCAGGGTATCCGGGCCGAACGTGCTGAACATGAACAGCCCTTCCGGCTTCAGAACGCGCCGGATTTCGGACAAGGCGCCATCCAGGTCATTGCACCATTGCAGCGCAAGATTGGACCAGACCATTCCCATGCTGGCAGATTTGAGGGGAAGATTCTCGATATCGCCGCAGACCTGTTGCGGCATATGCGCGAAAGGCCGCTTCCACCAGGGCATTTCCGGGCGCGCCTGCAAAAGCATGGCGAGCGACAAATCCAGCTCGATTACCGTTGCATCGGGATAGATTCCACCAAGAGCCTGTCTCCCCCTTCCGGTTCCCGAACCCGCATCGAGTATTGCATCGGGAGCAATCCTGACATATTCGAGACGCGAGAGCATGCGCTCACTTACCTCTCTTTGCAGAACTGCCGAGCTGTCGTAGCTGTGGGCGGCGCGGTCGAAGGCGCGCCTGACGAGACGCTTCTCGAGGACGTAATCAGGATTCATGAAAAAATTCCAGCAAACTCGAAACAAAGAAATCCGGGACGAACAGGAAGGGGACATGCGCACAGCCGGGGATCGCAATCAGCCTGGCATCCATGCGCTCGCTGAGCCAGACTCCAGCGCCGATGGGCGTCAGCCTGTCGCATTCTCCATGCAGGATGAGCGCACGCTGCCTGACGGACTGCGCCGCCATCCTCAAATCGAATTCCCGCAGCAGTTCCAGCCCCGCCCTCAGCCCTTCCATTTGCGCCCCTTTGCCGACCGATTGCTGTAATTGTCTGAAAAGCCTTGCCGCACCCGTCCCGCCTTGCGCCTGGAGCAAAAGAAAGCGCTTCAATGCAGCATCCGGACTGGTCTCGAATTCATCTGAAAATTGCCGGAAGATTTCCCCTGAAACCCCATGCGCCCAATCCTCCCGCAATGTGAAGCAGGGCGTACTGCTCACCATGACAAGCCTGCCCACCTGATCCGGGTGCCGCCTTGCCCATTCGATGGCAAGCTGACCGCCAAGCGACCAGCCGCACAAGTCGACTTCGAAAGGAAAGGATTTCGAGAGCGCTTCGACCCAATCATCACCGCTTTCATGCGGACTCAACCCATGTCCGGGCAGATCGACGAGATGGATCCTGAATTTCTCAGAGAGATGGGCGACGACCGCGTCCCAGCATCCGGAATGCATGCCCCATCCGTGGATCAGGACGAGATCCCTGCCCTCCCCTGCGCTTTCAATATGCAGCGTCATGTTTCAATGCCACGATCAGGCGGTCCAGATCGTCGAAAGTATGGGCAGCGGAGAGCGAAATGCGCAATCTTGCTTTGGGCACCGTGGGAGGGCGAATCGCAGGAACCAGTATGCCGAGCGCCTGAAGGCTGGAACTCAGCCTCAGACAGGCCTCGTTTTCACCCACGACAAGCGGCTGAATCGGCGTATCCGATGGCTGAAGCACATGCCCTGCATGCGATTTCAGGCGAAGGATGAGTTCATGCAAATGCGCCCTGCGCCAGGATTCTCCCGCTATCAGATCGAGGCTTGCCAGAATGGCTTCGGAGAGCAGGGGCGGCTGCGCGGTCGTATAGATGTAGCTTCCTGCGCGCTGCACCAGCATTTCGATCATGTCGGCCCGCCCAGCAACGAATGCCCCGGCAACGCCGGCTGCCTTGCCCAGCGTACCCACGTAAACGATGCGGGGGGAAGAAATTTCGAAGTGGGACAGGATGCCGCCGCCATGACTGCCCAGGACGCCGAAGCCATGCGCATCATCCAGAAGGAGCCATGCGTCGAAGCGCTCGCAAAGCTCGAGCAACTCGGGAACCGGCGCGATATCCCCATCCATGCTGAACACGGCATCCGTCACGACGAGTTTGCGCCTGGCGCCCGCACGGGCGAGGCGTTCAGCGAGCGCAGCCATGTCCAGGTGGGGATAACGGTAAACTTTCGCCCTGGACAGAACCGCCGCGTCGTTGAGGGAGGCATGGTTGAGCTTGTCGCAAAAAAGGGCGTCATTCCTGCCTGCCAGCATCGTGATTGCCCCGATATTGGCCATGTATCCGGTGGAAAAAAGCAATGCCGCGGGCAGTCCCAGAAATTCAGCCAAAGCCTTTTCGGCTCTCGCATGCGCAATGCCGTGACCGCACAGCAGGTGGGAAGCGCCTGCGCCCACCCCGTACCGCCTCGCCCCTTCGCAGGCTGCCTCGACCAGACGGGGATGATTGGCCAGCCCGAGGTAGTCGTTGCTGCAATAGCTCGCATAGGCATTGCCGTCGACCTCTACATGCGCCCCCTGGGGCCCTTCGAGCGTGCGGCGGCGGCGCAGCAGACCCTTACGTTCGAGGTGATCGAGTTCGGCTGCAAAAGACCGCATGTTACAGCGCATGCATGCCGAGTTTACCGAGCAGCGCCTTGTCCTTTTCGACATCGGGATTGCCGGTTGTCAGCAATTTCTCGCCGTAGAACATGGAATTCGCCCCTGCAAGGAAACACAATGCCTGCGTCGCTTCGTTCATTTGCCGGCGGCCGGCGGAAAGCCTGACGAAGCTTTTCGGCATGGTGATTCTCGCCGCGGCTATGGTTCTCACGAATTCCAGGTGGTCCAGGGGCTCCGAACCGTAAAGCGGTGTACCCTCGACCTGTACCAGGCTGTTGATCGGCACGCTTTCGGGTTGTGGATCCTGATTGGCCAGCTCGGCTATCAGTTCGGCCCTGTCCTCCCGCGATTCCCCCATGCCCACGATTGCACCGCAGCAGACATGTATCCCCGCATTCCTGACCTTCGCCAGCGTGTCCAGCCTGTCTTCGTAATCCCGCGTTGAAATGATTTCTCCGTAACGCTCGCGGGACGTATCGATATTGTGATTGTAATAATCGAGTCCGGCATCCCTCAACTGCTCCGCCTGTCCATCCTTGAGCATGCCCAGCGTCGCGCAGGTTTCCAGACCCAAATCCCGGACGGCCCTGACCATTTCCGCAACGGAATCGAGATCTCTTTGCTTCGGCCCGCGCCACGCCGCCCCCATGCAGAACCGGGTGGCGCCATTCTCTCTGGCCAGCTTCGCAGCCGCCACGACTTCACCCAGATCAAGCATGGGCTGATTTTCGACCGCAGTCGAATGTCGCGCGGACTGGGAACAATAACCACAATCCTCCGAACACCCCCCGGTCTTGATCGAGATCAGGGTGGAGAGCTGCACGCCATTGGGGTCGAAATGCTGCCTGTGAACGCATTGCGCCCTGTAAACCAGATCATTGAAAGGAAGGGCGAAGAGTTCGACAACCTCCGACACAGTCCATTTTTCCGCCATAGTTCGCCCCTTGTCCTAATATACGGGAATCATCAACGATCAGGCACAACATTGTCAAACCCGACCAGGACATTTCTGAACAACTGCTCGAATTTCAGGCAGTCTTTTTTCGGGGCTGACTGCCTCCTCTGCGGCGCATATGCCGGGCATGACAACCTCTGCGCAGCCTGCCACGACCATCTCCCCTATCTTCAAAGCGAGCGATGCAGAATTTGCGCCAACCCGACGACAGGAAGCTTCATTTGCGGGTCATGCCTCGCAAAACCGCCCCATTTCACCCATACTCTTGCCATTTTCAGCTACGATTTCCCGGTCGATGCGCTGATCCAGTCCCTCAAATACCACGGAAACCTCGCGCTGGCTTCGAGCTTCGCGCAAATGCTCGCAGAAGCTTGCTCAACCTGCCCCAAACCGGACTTCGTCATGCCCGTCCCGCTTCACCCTGTGAAGCTGCGCGAGCGCGGATTTAACCAGGCACGGGAAATAGCCAGAATCGTCTCGAAAAAAACGGGAATCCCGATGATCTCATCCCGGAAAATCAGGGATACCCCATCCCAGACTTCGCTCCCGTGGAAAGAACGGGAAAGGAATATCCGCGGCGCCTTCGCTTGCGGGAGCGACCTGAAGTCGAAACATGTCGCAATCGTCGACGATGTCATGACTACGGGCTCGACCCTGAACGAACTGGCGAAAGTCCTGCTCGAACAGGGTGCCGGCGAAATCAGCGCATGGGTGGTCGCACGCGCGGTGAAATCAGTTTGATATAGTATTGGTTTTGCTGTAGCCCGGAATGCTTAACCTGAGCGCATCCAGCGGGTCCGAGCCTATCCTGGCAAGACCGTTGAGTTCGAGCTGAATGAAAAACGCGCTCGCAGTCTGCTTGGATGCGATGGCGAAACGCTTCATGACCAGACGCAACGCCCAACAATCGGAATCATATTCGACCCCGGCGGTGCCTTCCAGCACTTGCTTGCTCGCGAGCGAATAATTCCATCTGCCCACCCCATGCCATCGCCGAAATAATTGCCACTGGCCGGATACGTCGACCTGATCGAGCGCAGGTGCGCCGCCGTATGCGGCAGAAGCGAGCGTGCGGTTGAAAATATAGCCCAGATTGATCACTTTTCCGATCTCGGGCTGATAATGCGTGTACATGCTCATGAACTGGGTTTTATTCTGGCGCGGATTGTATTGGACATAGCTGTCGAAACTCAGCTTTCCGCTCACTGCGCCCCCGACGCTTGCGATCACATCCGACGAGGTTGTGGTGACCGGAATCAATTTCGGGGATTGAAGGTAAATGCGCTGCGCGATGGTCATCCTCAGGCGCTCCTCCCCCGTCTTTTCCTGTATGAGACGTGAAGTCAGGGCGAATGTCACCTCGTTCGCATCGGTGAACCTGTCGTTCCCGCTGAACTGGTTTTCGGTAAACATCTGCGCATAAGTGAAATCCATGGGCGCAGAATCGAAAATCGGCAAATTGCTCTGATTCCTGTACGGCACATAGAGGTAATACACCCTGGGCTCCAGCGTCTGAACGAGTTCCTGACTGCCCCAAGGGTGGCTCTTGTCGAAATACAACCCGGTATCGAGACTCGCAACGGGAACATTGACGGACGCATCGGGCAGTTTCGCCGTATTGTTTGCCCCGAGGAAATAGCTGGTGCTGTGCAGGCCAATCTTGGGCGTAAAAAAGGCTCCGAAATTGCTTATCGGGTAACTGACGGTCGGATAGAGCATCAGCCGCTTGCCGTTGACGAGCGTAGGATGGGTAAAGTTGTCATATTCGCCGTTGAAAGCCACATTCGCTCCGGCCAAATCGGTTTTGGCCGCTCTCAAGAGGAGTTGCGGAGTCTGGTAATACGGCGCCACGACCGGAGCCAGCGGGTCCTGCAGGGTCTGGAATTTCTGCACCCTGGAAGTGAAGCTCCACCATCCCCCGTCGTAGGTCAGATGGCCTTCCCTGGGCAACACGGTTTGGGAGGTCATGGTCACCAGGGGAGACAGGTCGCGATAAAATTTGTCGTCGGACACCCGCTGCAGGTACAGGCCGCCCGACCAGCCGTTGCCGAAATACTGGCTGTGCGTGAGGCGCATCTCTTCGCGGGTAGCCTTGCTGATATTGTCATTGGGCAGAATATTGAAGTGCGCTTCGCCGGAATAACCCGGCTCGAGATAGCGAAATTCGTTGTTCAGCATCAACCCCCGCCTCGCCATGAAGCGGGGGGAAATCGTGGCATCGAAATTCGGCGCGATATTCCAGTAATAGGGCACCGAAATTTCAGCGCCTCCTGCTGCGGTACTGCCGAAAACCGGGACCAGGAAACCCGATCGTCTCTGGTTGCTTATCGGGAAATCCAGCCATGGCGTGTAGAGGATGGGTACGCCCTTGAAATAGATGCTCGCATTATGCGCTATGCCGACTTCCTGCACCCTGTCGATGTCCAGCTTCTGGACGCGCAGGATCCAGTCGTCGTTTCCCACCGGACAGGTCGTATAGACCGCCTTGTGCATACGGTATTTATCCTTGCCGGTGAATTCCAGCAGGTTTGCATCGCCGTGCGCATTGTTTTCGGACAGATAGTAATCGGGCTGGTCCATGTATCCGATATGGCTGCTCGTCTGCAACTGGAGATTCGGTCCCCGGATGATGCTGCCGTTTTGCTCGATTCGAACATGGCCCCTCGCCTCGATTTCATCGCTCGCCTTCAAATACTTGAGCCAGTCGGCGACGATGGACTGGCCGCGCTTTCTGAGTTCGGCATGGCCTGTCGCCTCGAAATCCGTGTCCTGATGCCCCTGGACGCGATCTCCCCTGACGAATACCGGCAGATCTTCTCCGCTTTCGGAAAGAGGAAGCAGATCCCTCTGCAATTTCAAGCCCAGCCCTTCCGCGAATGCGGAAAATGGCATCATGCACAACAGGGAAAACAGGATGGGGTTGAGGCGAAATTTATGCATTGGGATTGGATTGATCGTTTAGTGATAAAATCTCACAATTTCACCCTTATGGCAATCGGACGCGACTTGGAAAGACTGCAACTTCTCGAAAACTGGCTGAAAGATCGGTTTCCGGACGAACCCTTCTCCATCAATCCGGCCTCTTCCGATGCGAGCTTCCGCCGCTACTACCGGGCAAGCTTCAAGAGCGGCACGCTCATCGTGATGGATGCCCCGCCCGCCCATGAAGATTGCCGCCCATTCGTTCGAATTGCTCGAATTTTCGGGGAAGCCGGGGTCAATCTGCCGGAAATCATCGCTCAGGATATCGAACAGGGGTTCCTGCTGTTGAGCGATATGGGCGGCAAAACCTATCTCGACGTGCTCGGCGAGGATAATGCCGATACCCTCTACAATGACGCGACCGACGCCCTCCTCAGGATTCAGTTGTCGAGTCGCCCCGGCATTCTGCCTGAATACGATGAAGCCCTGTTGCAGCGGGAAATGGATCTTTTCCGGGAATGGTATCTGCAAAAGCACCTCGGAATGGAACTCGGCCAAGACCAGCAGGCACTGCTCGGATCGATTTTTTCCAGGCTCCTGGAAAACAACCTTTCCCAGCCGAAAGTCTTCGTCCACCGCGACTATCATTCGCGCAACCTGATGCTCACCGAACCCAATCCGGGCGTCCTGGATTTCCAGGATGCAGTCTACGGCCCCATCACCTACGACCTCACTTCGCTCTTCAGGGATGCCTACATCGGGTGGGAGGAAGAGCGTGTGCTCGACTGGGTCATCCGTTACTGGGAAAAAGCGAGGAAATCCGGCCTGCCGGTATCCCGTGATTTCGCCGAATTTTATCGGGATTTCGAATGGATGGGGGCGCAAAGACAACTCAAGGTCGTCGGCATTTTTTCCCGCCTGTTTCATCGAGACGGGAAGAAACAGTACCTGGAAGACATCCCTCTCGTCCTGTCCTACCTGAAAAAAACCTGCGCGCGCTACGCTGAACTCTCACCCCTGCTGCGCCTCATCGACAAAATCGAAGTGAGAACCACGTTTTGAAAGCCATGGTTCTTGCTGCGGGGCGCGGAGAAAGAATGCGCCCCCTGACGGACCATACCCCCAAGCCGCTGCTCGAAGTCATGGGAAAACCCCTGATCGTGCGTCAGATCGAGGCCCTTGCGGGATCAGGGTTTCGCGATCTCGTCGTCAATCTCGCCCACTTGGGCGGGCAGATCGAGAAGGCGCTCGGGGATGGGCGCCGCTTCGGCGTCAACATCCTGTATTCACGGGAAGAAACCGCCCTCGAAACTGCGGGAGGAATCGCCAATGCGCGCCATCTTCTCGGCGAAGACCCGTTTCTCGTCGTGAATTCGGATATTTTTTGCGACTTCGATTATTCCCTGATGCAGGAAAAATCCGGGGAAATGGGAGAGACTCTCGCTCACCTCGTCCTGGTGGACAACCCGCCCCATCACCCAGGCGGAGATTTTGGATTAAGCGGCGAAACCGTCATTTTGAATGGAGAGCAAATGCTCACTTTCAGCGGGATCGGACTGTACCAACCGGCGCTTTTCCGGGACATCCGGGCCGGGGAATCGGCAAAACTCGGGCCGCTGCTGAAAAATGCGATTCAAAAAGGGCGCGTGACGGGAATCCGACATGAAGGCGTATGGGTGGATGTCGGCACGCCGGAACGACTCGACAAGCTGAATTCGCCCACCTCCGATTCGAGGTGGTAGAATCCTTACCATGCAAGACAATACGATTTATCTAGAACGCAGAAGGTGCCTGCTCGACAGGATCCAGGGCGTTGTCATTCTGCCCACATCCGCCCATCAGGTGCGCAACCGTGACTCGCACTACCCTTTCCGCTTCGACAGCCATTTTTATTATCTGACGGGATTCGCCGAACCCGAGTCGGTGCTTGTCATGATTGCCTGTGAATCCCCGAAAAGCATCCTGTTCTGCCGCGAAAAAAACATCGACCGTGAAATCTGGGATGGCTACCGCTTCGGCCCCGATGCTGCAAAGGATGCATTTTTGTTCGACGAAGCCCATCCGATTTCGTCGTTCGAGGACATGCTGCCGAAACTCCTCGCGGACCAGCCTGGCATCCATTACCCTGTCGGGCAGGACGGAGCATGGGATACCAAAGTGCTTGCCGCGCTCAATGCCGTCCGGGATCAGGCCAGGAGCGGGATCCGATCGCCGTCGATAATTCACGATATCCGCCGCGAAATCGAAGAAATGCGGCTCTTCAAGGATGGGCATGAAATTTCTCTCATGAAGCGTTCGGCCGAAATCGCATCGAATGCGCATCGCATCGCGATGAAAACGGCAAGACCGGGAGCCATGGAGTTCGAAGTCGAAGCCGAACTTCTGCGCGAATTTCGCCGGCAGGGCGCCCAGGCGCCGGCCTATGCCTCGATCGTGGCGGGGGGGGGTAATGCCTGCGTATTGCATTATGTCGAAAACAATGCACGGCTCAGGGATGGGGATCTGCTGCTCATCGATGCCGGATGCGAACTGGACGGCTACGCTTCCGACATTACGCGGACCTTCCCTGTCAACGGACGTTTTTCTCCCGCGCAGAAAGATATCTATGAAATGGTGCTCGCCGCCCAGGGTGCCGCGCTTGCCGAGGTCAGGCCGGGAGCCCACTGGAACGCGCCGCACGATGCCGCCGTCCGCGTTATCGCGCGGGGACTCGTCGATCTCAAGCTTTGCAGGGGAAGCGTGGACGCCGTCATCGATTCGGGGGACTACAAGCGCTTTTACATGCACAGGACCGGGCATTGGCTGGGACTCGACGTGCATGACGCGGGCGAATACAAGATAGACGGGGCATGGCGGGAACTGACGCCGGGGATGGTCCTGACCGTCGAGCCAGGCTGCTATATCCGCCCATCCGACGACATTCCGGAAGCGCTCTGGAATATCGGCATCCGTATCGAGGACGATGTCCATGTCGTCGCAGGCGGACACGAAATCCTGAGCCGGGACGCCCCGAAATCGACAGGTGAAATCGAGGAATGGATGGCCTCATGAGCGAATTCGTCGATGTTCTCATCATAGGCGGCGGCCCGGTGGGCGCGGCACTCGCGCGCTCGCTGGCGGATGCGCCGCTTTCCGTGATGGTGCTCGAAGCGAAATCCTCCCCCGCTGCAGACCCGCGCGTGCTCGCCATCTCCTGCGGCAGCAAATTGAGCCTGGAACGCATTCGCGCCTGGAGCGCGGTCGAGCATGCAACGCCCATAAGCACCATCCATGTCTCCCAGAAAGGCGGCTTCGGCCGCGCCATTCTGACTGCGGAAGAATCCGGGGTTGCCGCACTGGGCTACGTGGCCGGCTACCATGAAATTCACAGCGCCCTGATTTCGGGCCTGGATCCGGAAATTTGCATCGAGGGCGCATGCGCATGCGAGATCGATCTTTCCGGAGATTTCGGCGCGGTCGATTTCGATTACCAGGGAAAGAGACGGCAAATCAGCGCGAGGCTGGTCGTGATGGCCGATGGCGGCAAACTGGTCGAGCATGTAAAAGGCATCGAACAGCACCAGCATGAATATGGACAATGGGCGATCATCGGCCAGGTCAGGGCCGAAAAACCGCACCTCAATACCGCCTTCGAGCGTTTCACGCCGGAGGGCCCCGTCGCGCTCCTGCCCTACGGGGAAGGCTTTTCCCTGGTGTGGACAGCGCGTCCGGAAGCCGCGCAGACACTGCTCGCCCTAGAAAAGGACGAATTTCTCGAAAAGCTTCACGAACATTTCGGAGACAGGCTGGGGAAATTCGTCGAGGTCGGCCCCCTTTCGGGTTTCCCCCTCGTGCTCAGGTATTCTCAACCGATTGTCGCGGAACATCTCGCCCTGATCGGCAATGCGGCCCAGACTCTGCATCCTGTATCGGGTCAGGGCCTCAATCTCGGGCTGCGCGATGCCAGGGCGCTTGCCCGCGAAATCATGGCAACGCCCATCGATGATATCGGGTCATCCGGGATGCTTTCGAATTACAGCAGTCGCAGGGAAATCGACCGGAAAAGCGGAATCCATTTCACCGATTCGCTGATCAGGATTTTCTCGAACGAAATACCTGCCCTGCGTGCAGGGCGGGGCATCGCGCTCGCCGCGCTGGATTGCGCCCCCCCCGTCAGGAAATGGTTTTCGAGGAAAATGATGTTCGGCATCGGGTCGCAATCCATTTTGTGAAAGCCTTCGGAAAAGTTTACAATGATGTCTTTTTCCTGAAATCCCATCGTGAAAATCGGCCCCTACCATCTCAGGAACAACCTGATCGTCGCGCCCATGGCAGGCGTCACCGACCGCCCGTTCCGCCAGCTTTGCAAGGCGATGGGAGCCGGCATGGCAGTGTCCGAAATGGTTTCGAGCAATTCCCTGCTGTGGGGGAGCGACAAGACCCGCCGCAGGGCGAATCACGACGGCGAAGTCGAGCCGGTTTCCGTGCAGATCGCGGGAGCCGACCCCCGCATGATGGCGGAAGCCGCGCGCTACAACGTCGACAACGGCGCCCAGATCATCGATATCAACATGGGCTGCCCTGCCAAGAAAATCTGCAACGTCATGGCAGGTTCCGCGCTTTTACAGAACGAGAATCTCGTCGGACAGATACTGAATTCCGTCATCCATGCCGTGAACGTGCCGGTCACGCTGAAAATACGGACCGGGTGGGACAAGGACAGCAGGAACGCGACCAGGATCGCAAAAATCGCCGAGGATGCAGGCATCCAGGCGCTCGCAATACACGGCAGGACGCGTGCCTGCGGTTACAGCGGGGAAGCCGAGTACGATACGATCGCGGAAGTCAAAACGCGAATTTCCATCCCCGTCATTGCGAACGGCGACATCACCTCCCCTGAAAAAGCGAAATACGTACTCGAGAAAACCGGCGCAGACGGCTTGATGATCGGCCGCGCGGCACAGGGAAAACCCTGGATTTTCCGCGAAATAGGGCATTACCTCGAAACGGGGAGCTTCCTGCAGCAGCCTGAGGTCACCGAAATTCATTCGGTTCTGATGGCGCACCTGCGGGATCTTTTCGAATTTTACGGCGAGGCGACCGGCGTGCGCATGGCGAGAAAACATATTTCCTGGTACACGAAGGGACTGGCGGGTTCCGCCGCTTTCCGGCACAGCATGAACCAGCTTCAGTCCGGCCCGGAGCAGATCATCCATATCGATCGCTTCTTCTCCGAATTGGGTGCGGAAAGTCAGCATCTGGTTTATTTCCACCCCGAGGACGAAGAAAAATGGGCGGCATGACGGGAGAAAACGAGATCGGCGCCTGCGTGCGCAAGGCAGTCGAAGCCTATTTCAACGATCTCGACGGGGAAAAACCCTGTGCGCTTTACGACCTCGTCATGCGCTGCGTGGAAAAACCCCTGATCGAACTTGCATTGACCCATACCAAGGGCAATCAGACCCGTGCTGCGGAATTGCTCGGACTCAACCGCAATACGCTCAGGAAAAAGATGCAGGATCTCAGCATTCCCTGATTCATCAACTACTCTATATTTGCATCATGACTTCCATCACTCAGGCACTGATCAGCGTTTCGGACAAATCGGGCATAGTCGAATTCGCATCCAGACTGCACCGCATGGGCGTGAACATCCTCTCGACCGGAGGAACCGCCAGACTTCTGTCCGAAGCGGGCATTCCCGTGACGGAAGTCGGGGATTACACAGGTTTTCCGGAAATGCTGGACGGACGTGTGAAGACGCTGCACCCCAAGATACACGGCGGAATTCTGGCGCGACGCGACCTTCCCGAGCATGTCGAAATGATCGCAAAGGCGGGCATTCCCCCCATCGATCTCGTGGTTGTCAACCTGTACCCTTTTTCGCAGACCGTGGCAAGGGACGGCTGCACGCTTATCGATGCCATGGAAAACATCGACATCGGCGGCCCCACCATGGTCAGGGCGGCCGCCAAGAATTTCAATGATGTCGCCATAGTGACCGACCCCGATGACTATGGGCCCATCCTCGATGAAATGCAGAAATCGCAGGGAAGCCTCTCCCTGAAGACACGCTATGCGCTTTGCAGGAAAGCCTTTTCGCATACCGCCGCCTACGATGGCGCAATCAGCAACTACCTGACTGCAACTTCGCTCGAAGGGGAAAAGCAGGGCTTCCCGGAACAGATCAATCTGAGCTTCCTCAAGATCCAGGATCTGCGCTATGGCGAAAACCCTCACCAGGATGCGGCTTTCTATCGGGAAAGGAACCCCGCGCCCGGCACCCTTGCCAGCTACGTACAGCTTCAGGGCAAGGAACTCTCCTACAACAACATCGGCGACGCGGATGCCGCATGGGAGTGCGTCAAGTCCTTCGCAGATCCTGCCTGCGTGATCGTCAAGCACGCCAATCCCTGCGGGGTGGCAACCGCCCAGTCGCTTTTGGACGCCTACAGGCTCGCCTTTGCAACGGACCCGACTTCGGCTTTCGGCGGAATCATCGCCTTCAACAGGGAAGTCGACGGAAAAATCGCGGAATCCGTGAGCGGCCAGTTTGTCGAAGTCCTGATCGCGCCGAACGTTTCCGAAGAAGCGAAGGAAGTTCTCGGCAAAAAGCCGAATGTCAGGGTGCTTTGCGTGCCGATCGAAGCGGGGTCCAATCAATTCGATTTCAAGCGCATCGGTGGGGGAATGCTGGTCCAGAGTCCGGACAACCTGAACGTGCAGGAATCCCAATTGCGCATCGTCACCAGGACGAAACCCACGCCGGCGCAAATGCAGGACATGCTGTTCGCCTGGAAAGTCGCCAAATTCGTGAAATCCAATGCGATCGTTTTCGCTTCCAATGGCCAGACCCTGGGCGTGGGTGCGGGCCAGATGAGCCGGGTCGACAGCACGAAAATCGCTTCCGTCAAGGCGGCCCATGCAGGCCTTGACCTCGTCGGGTCGGTCGTCGCGTCGGACGCTTTTTTCCCCTTCAGGGACGGCCTCGATGTCCTGGCCCAGGCCGGCGCCTGCGCAGTCATCCAGCCCGGGGGCAGCATGCGGGACGAGGAAGTGATCGCGGCGGCGGACGAGCAGAATATCGCCATGGTTTTCACCGGTGCCCGTCATTTCAGGCATTGATTTTGATCGGGGGCAATGCTGCATAATTTACGCATGCATGGAGATTTCGAAGTCCCAAACGCGTCAAGCTTATAGTCGGAAAAAACAATTGCGGTTGCCGAGCGCCACGGAATAGTGTTTCATAGAACCTGTGGATGAACTGATCGACCTGTTGTTGCATCATCGCGTCGAAATGCCTTTTCCCTCAGACCGGTTCAGCAGCCTCAATCCGTGTGCCGTGGCGGTATGAAGAAACACCGTACATCAGCATGTCTCCGGACGAAATGCGATTATTGGTCGATTCTGCGTTTCAATGGGCGCCGGGGTATCGGAATGACTGGTGTTAATAAAATACCCAAAAATTTGAGGTTTAAATGAAAATTCTCGTTATAGGCAACGGTGGACGCGAACATGCGCTCGCATGGAAGCTTGCCCGCTCCGCCCGCGTCAGCCGGGTCTATGTCGCACCGGGAAATGCCGGAACAGCCCTCGACGAGGGATGCGTCAATATCGATCTGACTGCAATACCCGACCTGATCGATTTTGCGAAAAGGGAAGCGATCGCGCTCACCGTGGTCGGCCCCGAAGCGCCACTCGCGGCAGGCATCGTCGACGCCTTCAGGTCCGAAGGCCTGAAGATTTTCGGCCCGACCAGGGCGGCCGCCCAGCTCGAAAGCTCGAAAGCGTTTGCCAAGGCTTTCATGGTGAGACACGGCATTCCCACCGCAGCTTACGCGCAATTCGAAGACATTTCCGAAGCGCATCGATACGTCGACAAACAGGGTGCCCCCATCGTGATCAAGGCCGACGGCCTCGCGGCAGGCAAAGGCGTAGTGGTCGCCATGACGCTTATCGAAGCGCATGCCGCGATCGACACGATCCTCTCCGGGGGCGGTCGCGTGGTGGTCGAGGAATTCCTGGAGGGCGAGGAGGCGAGCTTCATCGTCATGGTGGATGGGAAGAATGTTCTTCCTTTCGTCGCAACCCAGGATCACAAGAGACTGCTGGACGGCGACATGGGGCCGAACACGGGCGGCATGGGGGCATATTCCCCGGCTGCCGTGATCACGCCTTCGATGCATGCCAGGGTGATGCGCGAAATCATCCAGCCGGCAGTGCGCGGCATGGCTCAGGACGGCACCCCCTATACCGGCTTCCTCTATGCCGGACTCATGATCGACCGGGAGGGCAATCCCAGAACCCTGGAATTCAACTGCAGGATGGGCGACCCGGAAACCCAGCCCATCATGCTGCGCCTCAGGACCGATCTCAGCCTGCTCATGGAGCATGGCATCAACGGGACACTGGACAAAATCGAGGCGGAATGGGACAGACGCGCCGCCCTCGGCGTGGTGATGGCGGCCCATGGCTACCCCGACGATCCCAGAAAGGGAGACCTCATCTCCGGCCTGCCTAAAAACGAGGAGGACTTTCATGTATTCCACGCAGGAACACGGCTTGACGAAAAGCAAGTGCTCACAAATGGCGGGCGGGTGCTTTGCGTTGCTGCGCTCGGCGACAGCGTAAAGATCGCCCAGAAGCGGGCCTATCAGGTCGCCGAAGGCATAGGCTTCGATGGCTGTCAGATGAGAAAAGACATCGGCTACCGGGCATTGCTTCCCAGGCAATGATCCCGCATCTCCTGCTTGAGCGAATCAGGCGTCACCTGAACTCCGGCGGAATCATCGCCTACCCCACGGAATCCTGTTACGGCCTCGGCTGCGACCCAAAAAATTACAGGGCGATTCGCCTTCTGCTTGGAATCAAGCAACGCCCGGAAAGCCGCGGACTTATCCTGGTTGCAGGGAATATGCGCCAGTTGCAGCGCTATATCGGGAATCCCCCGCCGCAGGAGGAATTGGCCCGATTCTGGCCCGGCCCCTATACCCTGCTCCTTGATGCATCGCGCCGTACCCCGCCCTGGATCAGGGGGCGACACGACAAGGTCGCATTGCGTCTGACGGCCCACCCCGATACGTCCAGGCTTTGCCGTATGCTGGGCATGGCGCTCGTCTCCACCAGCGCCAACCTTTCCGGAATGAAGCCTGCCGGAAACTTCCGGGATTGCACTGCAAGATTCGGCAAGGATGTCCTGGTCGTCCCCGGAAGAACCGGAAAAAGGAAAACCCCATCCACCATCGTGGATTTCGAAAGTGGTAGAATCTTCAGGCCTTAGCTCACAGGAGATAAAATGAATATCGAAGGCGTCAAGAATTTCCTCACCGAATTGCAGGAATTGATTGTCGAACGGATGGAGCAGGTAGACGGAAAAACATTCCACCGCGACACCTGGAGCCGCCCGGAAGGCGGGGGCGGAATGTCCTGCGTCATCGAGGAAGGCAACGTGCTGGAGCGTGGCGGGGTCAACTTCTCCCATGTCTTCGGACAGGGGCTTCCTCCTTCCGCAACCGCGTCTAGGCCCGAACTTGCGGGCCGTTCTTTCCAGGCGATGGGCGTGTCGCTCGTCTTCCACCCGATCAACCCCTACGCCCCCACCGTGCACATGAACGTGCGTTTTTTCATCGCGGAAAAAGAGGGCGCGGAGCCCGTCTGGTGGTTCGGGGGAGGCATGGATCTGACGCCCTATTACGGCTTCGAGGAAGACGCCGTCCATTTCCACCAGAGCTGCAAAAACGCGCTCCAGCCTTTCGGCCCAGACTTTCATCCGGCATTCAAGAAATGGTGCGACGAGTATTTCTACCTCAAGCACAGGAAGGAACCGCGCGGGGTGGGCGGGATTTTTTTCGACGATCTCAATTCGCCCGATTTCGAAACCTGCTTCAACCTCACGGAAAGCGTGGGGGACCACTTCCTCTCCGCCTATGTGCCCATACTGGAGCGTCGCATGGATATTCCTTACGGCGAACATGAACGGGATTTCCAGGCCTACAGGCGCGGTCGCTACGTGGAATTCAACCTGGTTTACGACAGGGGGACGCTGTTCGGGCTGCAATCCGGGGGCAGAACGGAATCGATCCTGATGTCTCTGCCGCCCATCGTGAAATGGCGCTACGACTGGCATCCCGAATCGGGCAGCCCTGAGGAAAAACTCTACACCGATTTCATCGTCGGCCGCGACT
Organism: Burkholderiales bacterium; assembly: GCA_019753155.1. Classification (GTDB taxonomy): domain Bacteria; phylum Pseudomonadota; class Gammaproteobacteria; order Burkholderiales; family JABEVD01; genus JABEVD01. The sequence goes on along the minus strand of JAIELG010000042.1, from coordinate 64,281 downwards.
GGATCTAGTGTGCTTCGTCCCAGTTGAGCCCCATGCCGCAATCGACGAGAAGGGGGACGGTGAGGTTCGCGGCGTTTTCCATCAATCCGGGCAATGCCGCCATAACGCTGTCCAACTCCATATCCGGAACCTCCAGCACGAGTTCGTCGTGAACCTGCATGACGAGCCGTGCCGCATAATTCCCCGAATCGATCCATTTCTGCACCGCAATCATCGCAAGCTTGATGAGGTCCGCTGCCGTTCCCTGCATGGGAGCATTGATCGCAGCCCGTTCGGCAGCAGCCCGCCTCACCCCGTTCGAAGCATTGATTTCCGGGAGCCACAGCCTGCGCCCGAAAACCGTTTCCACATAGCCATTTTTTTTCGCTTCCTCCCTCGTGCGCTGCATGTAGCCCGCGACGCCCGGATATCTGGAGAAATAGCGGTCGATATAAACCTGCGCCGAATTCCGGTCGACCCCGAGCTCCTGGGCAAGCCCGAAAACCGACATGCCGTATATGAGGCCAAAATTGATGACCTTGGCATAACGGCGCTGCTCAGGGGAAACTTCCACGGGAAGCACCCCGAAAATTTCCGAAGCCGTGGTGCGATGGATATCCTCCCCCCTGGAGAACGCCCCGAGCAGGCCTTCGTCCTTCGAAATATGCGCCATGATCCTGAGTTCGATCTGGGAATAGTCGGCTGAAACCAGACGATACCCGGACGGCGCAATGAAAGCTTCCCTGATCCTGCGCCCTTCCTCGGTCCTGACCGGGATGTTCTGGAGGTTGGGGGAAAGGCTGGACAGCCTCCCCGTCACCGCGACCGCCTGCGCATAAGTGGTATGCACCCTTCCCGTACCGGCATTGACCATTTTCGGCAGCTTGTCGGTATAGGTTGACTTGAGTTTCGCAAGCCCCCTGTATTCCAGCAGAAGTTTGGGCAAAGGGTAATCCAGGGCAAGCTGCTGCAGCACTTCCTCGTCGGTGGAAGCCGCCCCGGTCTGGGTTTTCTTGAGTACCGGAAGCTTCAACACGTCGAACAGGATTTCCTGGACCTGCTTGGGCGAATTCAGGTTGAAAGGCTGTCCGGCAATTTCGTAGGAATCGCTTTCCAGTTTCAGCATTTTCTCCCCGAGTTCCCTGCTCTGCGCAATGAGCATCCCGGAATCGAGCAAAATCCCCTTGCGCTCCATCCTGTAGAGAATTTCGAGCGTGGGCATTTCGATCCCGCGATACACATGATGCAGCTTCGGGTTGGCTTCTATCCGGGGAAAGAGGACATGATGGATGCGAAGCGCCAGATCGGCGGCTTCGCAGGCAAACTGTGCAGCGAGATCGAGTTCGACCTGATCGAATCCTATTCGCCCCGCACCCTTGCCGGTGATGTCGTCGCGGGATTGTCTTCTCAGATCCAGATGGCGCAGCGCCAGGCTCTCCAGTTCATGCGGCTTGTGGCTCTCCAGCACGTAGGATTCGAGTTCCGTGTCGTGCAGCACGCCGGCAAGATCGATACCGTGGTTGGAAAAAACATGCTTCAGAAATTTCGCGTCATGGCATGCCTTTCCGGCCGATTCGAGCCAGAGCTTGATGCGGTCCATGACGAATTCGAATTCAAGCTGAAGGGGGGTTCCGGGATAAGCATGCCTGAGCGGCAGATATGCAGCCTCCCCCTCGTTCAGGGCAAAAGCCATCCCCACGAGTTCAGCCTGCATAGGCTCACTATTCGTGGTTTCGATATGGAGAAAAACCAGGGGCGAGTTTTCGATTTTCCTCACCCAGGCATCGAAATCGCCCGGGTTCAGGATCGTCTCGTACCTGACCGCCTTGGGCTCGGAGGACGAGTCTTCTTCCGACTCCAGCTCGATCTCCTTCAGCCAGTTCTTGAACTCGTAATGCCGGTAAAGCTCGACCAGCCTTTTCCTGTCTCTGGGTTTCTCTGAAAGATCCTCCCAGTCCAGCCCGAGATCGAGATCGCACCGGATCGTGAGCAGTTTCTTTGCCATGGGCAGCCAGTCGCGGGCGCCTCTCAAATTCTCGCCCACGACGCCCGAAATGTCGCCCGAATGCGCCATCAGTTCGTTCAGGGAACCGTACTGGGAGAGCCATTTCACCGCGGTTTTCGGCCCGACTTTCTCCACTCCCGGAACATTGTCCACCGCGTCCCCCACGAGCGTGAGGTAGTCGAGTATCGAGTCCGGCGGCACCCCGAATTTTGCCGATACGCCGGCTTCGTCCAGCCATTCGTTGCTCATCGTGTTGACGAGCGTAACCTTGGGATTGACGAGCTGGGCCAGATCCTTGTCTCCTGTGGATATGACCGTTTTCATGCCCGTCTTTTGCGCTTTTACAGCCAGCGTGCCGATCACGTCGTCCGCTTCGACCCCTTCGACCACGACCAGGGGCCAGCCCATCGCACGGATCGCCTCGTACAGGGGCTCGATCTGGAAGACGAGATCCTGCGGCATGGGGGGGCGATGCGCCTTATACTCGGGATACCAGTCGTCCCTGAAAGTTTTGCCTTTGGCGTCGAAGACGCACGCGCTATAATCGGCCCTGACGTCCTTGTGGAGGCGCCGCAGCATGTTCAGAACCCCGTAAAGCGCGCCCGTAGGTTCATTGCCCTTGTTGCGCAAATCAGGGAGCGCATGGAACGCGCGGTAAAGATAGGAAGAACCGTCAACAAGCAAAAGCGTTTTGCCGATCCCGTGTTTGGAGTCTTCGGTATTCATTCAATAGTGCAAGGAGTGTTGTAACCCATGAACAATAAGATTCTCCGTTCCGATACAGCGGAAAAGGCGGAAAAACCCTGGTCTGCGCGCGAATCCTGGCGCATCTTCGGCATTATGTCAGAATTCTTCGAAGCAACCGAGCGTCTCAACGCGATCCATCCTGCCGTCAGCATATTCGGCAGCGCGAGGACATCGCCGGATCACGAGTATTACAAGCTTACCGAAAAAATCGCCAGATTGCTGTCCGATGCAGGCTTCGCGGTCATTTCCGGCGGCGGACCGGGCATCATGGAAGCGGCGAACAAGGGCGCCTACCACGGCACTTCAGCCAGCATCGGCCTCAATATCCAGCTCGTTCACGAACAGCACAGCAACAAGTACCAGGATATCAGCCAGACCTTCCGGCACTTCTTCGCGCGCAAGGTCATGTTCGTCAAGTTCGCATCGGCCTATGTCGTTATGCCCGGCGGGTTCGGCACGCTCGACGAACTCATGGAAGCGCTCACTCTCGTCCAGACCGGCAAAACGAGGAAGATTCCCATCATCCTCGTGCATGCTCCCTTCTGGAAGGGCCTGCTGGACTGGCTCAAGGAGGTGCTGGTGAAGGAGGGCATGATCGGTGCCGAAGACATCGATCTGATCCAGATCATCGACGAACCCGAAGCGGTGGTGGATGCAATATTCAAGCACTACGAGACCCGCGGATTTTCGCCTTCGGAAGCGGAACACGAAATCCAGCTCAATCTCTAAGGATCGGCCGTCGCGCCTATGGAGGATTAAATCAGCGGTTCCCTGGCTTTTCGGATAAAATATCGGCCTATCGGTCACGAACCTGGAAAATATCATGCGTTATGCAATCCTCGCACTGTTCTGCCTTCTGTCATCGCAGGCTCTCGCCGACCCCAAGAATCTGGAACCCCTGCCCGATGTCCCGCCGCCGCCCGTAGTCAGCGGCGAAACCGAACCCGAAGTGACGATCACCAAAAAAGGCGATGAACAGGTCGAAGAGTACCGCATCAACGGGCAGCTTTACATGATGAAGGTCACACCCGCCCACGGGAAACCCTATTATCTCGTCGACATGAAGGGGGACGGCAAATTCGTCCGCCAGGCGCCCTTCGATTCGGCGGTCCGTCCGCCGATGTGGGTCATTCACCGTTTCTAAGCCCGGCATGTCCGTTTTCACGACAGTCTCCGCCGAACAGCTCTCCATCTGGCTGGAAAACTTCGATCTCGGAAACCTGCTCGAACTGCAGGGCATCGCATCCGGAATAGAAAACACCAACTATTTCGTCACGACGAGCCGGGGGCGTTTCGTCCTCACCCTGTTCGAGAAGCTGACGCCGCAGGAACTGCCCTATTATCTGAACCTGATGGCCCATCTTGCGGGCCGCGGCATCCCCTGCCCAAATCCCATACCGAATCATGAGCATAGCCTGCTTGGAGAATTGAACGGCAAACCTGCGAGCATCGTCACCCGCCTTTCCGGAAAATCACTGGAAAGCCCCGATGCGCGCCATTGCGCGAAAATCGGGGAAATGTTGGCCAGAATGCATCTGGAAGGCGCGAGTTATCCCGAGAAAATGGAAAATCCGCGGGGAGCGCTCTGGTGGCGAACCGCCCTTCCGGAAATCCTGCCCTACACGAATGTGGATGAGCGGAAACTGCTCGAAGAGGAAATCCGCTTCCAGTCAGGATGCGACTTCGGCAATCTGCCTGAAGGCGTCATTCATGCCGACCTCTTCAGGGACAATGTGTTGTTCGACCATGATGCGATCGGCGGACTCATCGATTTCTACTTCGCCTGCAACGACAGGCTGCTGTTCGACATCGCCATCACGGTGAACGACTGGTGTATCGCGCCATCGCATGGGCTCGACGAAGAAAAAACGCTCGCGCTCCTCGCCGCTTACCATGAAATCCGCCCGCTCACGGCTGAAGAGCGGCGCGCGTGGCCAATCATGCTGCGCACCGCTTCCCTGCGTTTCTGGGTTTCCAGGCTGTACGATTATTATCTTCCGAGACCCGGAGAATTGACTCATGCCAAAGATCCCAGCCACTTCAGAGCCATCCTGGAAGGGCACATCGGCAACCGGCATCCGGTGTGGATTTAAAAATCCACCGTCTCCCCGACCCGCATGACTTTCAGTTTCGCTTTTGTCCCCCGTGCCTTGAGCGCCTTTGCAAAAGCTTCCGGTGTGCCCGTCAATATCGGAAATGTTCCATAGTGCATGGGAATCACCGTTTCGGGCCGGACCAGATTCACGGCCAATGCCGCCCGCTCCGGCCCCATGGTGAAATGATCCCCGATGCTGACGATCATCACGTCCACCTTGCGAAAGCGGGAAACCAGCGCCATGTCGGAGAAAAGATCAGTATCCCCCGTATCGTAAATCGTCGGACCGCCTTTTACCGTTATCAGGAAGCCTCCTGGATTGCCACCCATATGAATGTCCTTGCCATCGGGAGGCGTGACCGAAGAACTGTGCACCGCGGGGATGAAAGCAATCCTGACTTCCCCGTTCAACAGCGTGAGTTCGCCGCCGAAATTGCCCAGGGTATCGTATCCCGCCTGATCTTTCGGGTAACCCGCATAGTTGACGAGGCTGGTCCCCAGATCGAAAGTCGAAACCAGTTTCGCGCCGGTTTTCTTTGCGATCTCCACCGCATCGCCCACATGGTCGAAATGGCCATGAGTGATCAGGATCAGGTCGGCTCTGGAAAGTTTTTCCAGGTCTTCCCTGCCGGATTTATTCGCAGGATTGGTGATCCACGGGTCGATGAGCAGCACCTTCCCTTCCGGCGTTTCAATCCTGAATGCGGAATGACCGTACCAGGTCAGCTTCGTTCCGCCTGCGTATCCAGAGGCAGGCAGCATGAATGCGATCAATAGCGCGAACAGTCTGATGAATGTCATTTGCGGCTCCTTGTGAAATGATTTTTCGAACAGTATAGGCCGAAGCCCACCTTATTGCTCGTCGACCTTCTTCCCCCGCAGAGCCTTGATCGCCCCGCGCCTCATCTTGCCCTCCACCCGTTCCCTGCGGGAGCCGGCGGTGGGTGTCGTGGGTTTTCTGATCCTGGCTGGCGTTGCCACGCTGCGGATCAATTCGCGCAGGCGCTCCAACGCATCCGCCCTGTTTTTCTCCTGGCTTCGATAACGCTGCGCCTTGATGACGAGCACCCCATCCAATGTGATTCTGTTGTCTTTCCGGGCCAACAGCCTTTCCTTCCAGGCTTCCGGCAGGGTGGATGCCATGATGTCAAAGCGCAGATGCACTGCGCTGGACACCTTGTTGACGTTCTGTCCGCCCGCGCCTTGGGCGCGGATGGCGCTCATTTCGATTTCCTCGACGGATATGGCTACGCTGTTCGTGATTTTCAACATCGCTTCACCTCTGGCATTTCGGGCAATAAAAGCTCGATCTTTGCCCCTGTCTGATCTGCCTGACGGGGCTCGAACAGCGCAAACAAGGTTCATCCGCCCTGCCGTAAACGAAATAATTCTGCTGGAAGTAGCCGGGTTTGCCGGAAGAATCGACGAAATCCCGCAAACTGCTCCCCCCCGCAAGAATCGCATCCAGAAGGGTCGCCCTGATTTCGTCAGCGAGCCTGTCATATCGCCCCGCCCCGATCCTGCCAGCCGGGTTCAACGGACTGATTCCCGCCCTGAAAAGGGCTTCGTTTGCGTAGATGTTGCCCACGCCGACCACGATATGACTATCCATGAGGAACTGCTTGACGCTCGTGCTGCGCCCCCTGGAAAGCACATGCAGGGTATTTCCGGAAAATTCCGGATTCAATGGCTCGACCCCGAGATCCTTGAACAGCCGGTTGTTCCCGATATCGCCCGTCTCCCAAAGAACAGCGCCGAAACGCCTGGGGTCGCGCAGGCGCACGATGCTTCCGCCTTCGAAAACAAGATCGAAATGGTCGTGTTTCTGCGCAGGAATGTGTTGTTCAAGGTAGCGCAGACTCCCGGACATGCCAAGATGCAGGATGAGCGTGCCCCTGCCGCAATCGAAGAGCAGGTATTTGGCACGCCGCGAAATCCCGTTCAGCGTCGCCCCGGAAATTTCGATTCCCAGGTTTTCGTCGACGGGCCAACGCAATGCCGGATTCCGTACCACGACGCCCGCGATTTTCCTGCCCTCGACATGAGGCGCAAGCCCCCGCCTTGTCGTTTCGACTTCAGGAAGTTCCGGCATGATCCGCCTCCAGATCGGAGATGCCGGGAATCAGCGCATATTTTGGAGAAACCAGATAGATGCCCTTCCCCGTCATCACGTATTGCTGCTGGGTGAGCGGATTGATCATCCCGAAATCGAATTTCTCGGCATCGAGGAGAAGGCTCACGACCGGCACATCGAGTCCGAAACGGGAAAGCTCCCGCCCTTCGATGCGCTGATCCGATTTCGCATTCAAAATGGAAAGGATGCCTTCCACTGCTTCCTGTTTTGCCCTGGCCTTGATCGGGGACGTGATTTCCCAGTCGTTGCCCGCTTTTTTGAGCATGATCGCGGGACTTCCCATGTGTTCTATCCTGATCTGACTGACTCCGCCCGGATCGGCATCCGAAAGCCTGAAGCCCGCATCCGGCTTCGAAAAAATGAAAACCGCAAGCGCAGCGACAACGGCAAGGAGAATCCAGTTCCTCATCTGCGCCTCCAGCCGATAAAAGCGGCAACTGCGATGAAGATCAGCGGCAGGCCGAAAAGCAGCCCTATCGCCATCACGGTCGCCTGCATTTTCGTCAGCAGCATGCTGCTGTCCAGGGTTGCCTTCGGCTGGAGGGAAATCAATTTTTCGTCCCCCGCGAGCCAGTTGACGAGATTCACGCCGAAATCCATGTTGCCCCCGTTGCCTATGAAAGCATTCGCGAGAAACTCCCCCGTTCCCACCACTGCAATACGCTGATCCCTGCCCTGACTCGTGCGCTCCATTGCGAGCGCCACCGTGACGGGGCCATGAACGTCGTGATGCCTGTCGAATGCAGGATTGCGTCGCCCCGAGAGCCATCCCTGCGGCGCCACATCGACGAGCGGCGTGACATGCCAGGGGCTGTTTTCGGAAGCCCCGATCTGGCGGGCGAATGGAAAAACAGTGATCAGATTGAAATTTCTCGTGACGGGATGAGCGCCGTAGAGGGTTCCGAGCGCCCAGTCGGCAGGGGCATTGAGCTTCGATGCAGCCGGGTCCACCACGGTTCCCGGAGTCAATGAAAGACCGAGCTTATCGGCAAGCGGCTGCAATCCGTGCAACGGCTCCCCCGAGGATACACCCTGATCGATCAGCCACAGGATATTTCCTCCGCGCTCCAGATAGGCTTCGAGCTTTTTCACTTCTCCCGGAAAAAGATCGATCTGCGGGGAGGCAATGACAAGGAGATTCATGTTCTGCGGCACATCCTGAGCAAGTGCGAGGTTCAGGCTGCCTGTCCTGAAGCCGTTTTTCACGAGCCGCCTGCCGAATTCTCCCAGATCGAAATTGGCGATCCCGTCAAGCTTGCGCTCTCCGTGCCCCGCCAGGGCCATGACGAGGCGATCCTCCTTCCTCGACAGACGGATCATCAGGTTGTCGAGCGATTCTTCGTTCAATGCAAGAAGATGCCCGCTTTTCTTGCCGTATTCGACGATCATTTCGCCATTCGCCTGAACCCCGGCGCCTTCGGCCAGCTTCGGCTCTTCGCCGGGATCGACAAAACGGACCGAGATATCGGGCTTGATCCTCATGTAGGGCGCAAGAAAATCGCTGACGCTCTGCTGCACATTTCCGAATTTCGAATCATGGCGGGAAGCATAGGACGTGATCCTGACCGGCCCTTCCATGTGCCCGAGTATGCGGATCGTGGTTTCGCTCAGGCTGTGCCTGCCGTTCTGGGTCAGATCCCATTGCGTCCGGTATTGCAAACCGATAAACCCGAGCATGAATGTCGCGGCGAACAGGAGGAGGATGGAGAAACCGCTCCTGAGCCTTCTCATGACTCCATCCCTTCCAGAGTCCATACCGAAAGCGTCAGGAACAGGGCAATGCACAGCAGGAAATATGCAACATCGCCCGTGTCGAAGAGGCCCTGGTTGAAACTCTCGAAATGCGAAGCAGGGGAGATGGCCAGGAAGAAACTCCCGCTTCCGCCGGAGAAACTCACGGCCCAAAGCGCAAGAAGCGCTCCAATCCCGCCTATCCCTGCCAGAAAAGGATGCTTCGTCAAACAGGAGATATAAAGCCCGATTGCAGAAAAGCTCGCCGCAAGCAGGATAAGGCCTGTCGCATTGGCAATGAGCAGACCGAAATCGAGCTTACCTCCGGCAAGCAGGGAGAGCGACATCAGAAGCACGAGAAAGACACCCGCGAGCAGGAACGCCATCAGGCCGAGAAACTTGCCGAGGATGATCTGCGCCGGGGAAATCGGCGCACTAAGCAGCAGGGGAAGCGTCTGGTTGCGGCGTTCGTCCGCAACCAGACGCATCGTGAGCAGGGGAATGATCATCATGAAAATCATCGACGCGGCAGAATACAGGGGCGCCGCGATCCATTCCGTGACTCCCGGCGGATTCAGGACGTTCTGCAATTGAGCCTGAACCCCCAGAAAAGCATCCAGCCTTGCCAGGAATATCCAGGCGAGAATGGCCTGCAGGATGGCAAGAACAATCCATGCGAGCGGAGTGGCGAAAAGCGCCCTGATTTCTCTCGCCGCCAATGTCGGAATCACGATTCCTCCCTGGTGAGTTCGGCGAAAACATCCTCGATGCCGCTTTTCGCAGGATTGATGCGCTGCAAGCCCCATCCTCTTTCGGATGCCATGCGGATCACAGCCTCGCTCGGGTCCATATCGGGAGAGTGGCGCAGGCAAAACAGATGCGGAGAAAGGATTTCGACGCTTGCCACGCCTTCGATGCTTTCGAGCTCGCCGGGGGCGGGCGGATTTTTGAAGCCCGCCTCGATAGCGCGCGCGCCCCTCATGGCATCGACATCCCCGCTGTAAACAAGCCTTCCGCGATGCAGGATCTCCACCCTGTCGCAAATGCTTTCGACTTCGGACAGGATATGCGTGGAAAGGATGACACCGTGATTATCGCCCAGTTCGCGTATCAACAGCCTGATCTCCCTGATCTGGTTCGGGTCGAGACCTGCGGTAGGCTCGTCCAGGATGATGACATCGGGTTGATGGATGATCGCCTGGGCAATGCCCACGCGCTGTTGATAACCTTTGGAAAGGGAACCTATCGGCCGTTTTCCGACTTCAGAGAGGCCGCAGCGCGCCTTGGTGTCGTCGAGCGCACCGCTTTTTGCCCTGTGCAGCTTCGCTACGAACTTCAGGTAATCGTCGACGCTCATGTCCCGATACAACGGCGGGGTCTCCGGCAAATATCCCAACCGCGCCTTAGCAGCAACCGGATTCCCGAAAAGGTCGATGTCGCATACCCTGACCGCGCCGGCATCCGGCCTCAGATTCCCGGCCAGCATCCGCATCGTCGTGCTCTTTCCCGCACCATTGGGGCCAAGGAAGCCGAGCACTTCTCCCCTCCTCAATTCGAGCGAAATCCCGTTCACCGCGGAACGTCCGCTGAATGAACGGGCAAGGCCGTGAGCCTGAAGTATGAAGGAGGGAGGTGCCATGCAATAACTATTCTCTTGTGATGCAGCCTAAATATACCTAATATGCCGGTATTGTTGAACGAATTCCTAACCACAACATCTAATCTAGCTTTGATTGCCATTTCCGCAATGAACCCCAAACTGATATTCATCGCCGTCCTGCCCTTTCTTTTCGCCGCCTGTGCGCAACAATCCGTGAAGCTGCCGCAAAAGCCCGTCGAAAAACCCGTAGCCGAGCTGCCACCGCCTTCGCCCAAATTGCCGGATATCGCATTAAGCGAAGACCTGCTTTTCGAATTCCTGCTTGCTGAAATCTCCGGTCAGCGCGGCAATCTCGGGATCGCAACCGAATCTTACTTGGATATGGCGAAAAAAACACAAGATGCCAGAATCGTGAGCCGGGCGCTCGACGTTTCCCTTTTTTCGGGCAACGTCTCCGACGCGCTCGAAATGGCCCAGCTTCTGACAAAACTCGATCCGGCTTCGACTCGGGCAAGGCAAGCCCTCTCGTCCCTGCTCGTCCACAGCGGGAATCTCGACGAAGCGCAGCCCAATATCGAAAAACTGCTTTCCCAGCAGGGGGGCGAAAATCTGGACCGAAGCCTTCTGCAGCTCGACAGCCTGTTCGCCAAACAACCCGACAAGAAGGCGACGCTGTCCGCCATCCAGGCTTTGACAAAACCTTACCTCGACCATCCCGAAGCGCATTATGCCCTCGCCATTGCGGCATGGCGCGCGCAGCAGAGGGAGCTTGCGCTCGGGGAAATCAACCTGGCCGCCTCAATGCGCCCAGGCTGGGAGCTGGCCGCACAGTTGCATGAACAGATTCTCGAGCAAAGCGCGAGGGCAGAGGTTCAGCCGTTTCTCGAGGATTTCCTCGCGAAATACCCGAAATCCGAGGAAGTGCGCCTGAACTATGCCAAATTCCTGGTTTCGGAAAGGAAATTCACCCAGGCGCGCAAGGAATTCGTCACGCTGAAAAAAATCTTTCCCGAAAACCAGGATGTCTCTTTCGCGATCGGCCTGCTCTCGCTGCAATTGGGCGATATCGATTCGGCCATCTCCGGATTCACGGACCTGCTTCAACATGGCTTCAAGGATCCCGACCTTGCACGCTATTACCTCGGGCAAGCTTACGAACTCGGGAAAAATCCGAGCGAGGCGACAAAATGGTACCAGTCTGTCGAAAAGGGCGGCCAGTACCTGCCCGCACAAGTCAGGATTGCAACCATCCTGGTGGAGCAGGGGCATCTGTCCAAAGCCAGGGCGCACCTGCACGAAATTCACACCAATGACCCGCAGCAGAACATATTCCTGATTCAGGCGGAAGCACAGATGCTGCACGATGCAAAGGATTACAACGGAGCTTATGCAATCCTCGAAAAAGGGCTGGAACAATTCCCCGAGTCTCCGAACCTCCTTTACGATGAGGCGATGGCCGCAGAAAAAATCGGGAAAGTCGACGAGTCCGAAAAGAGCCTGAAAAAACTGATCCAGCTCCAGCCCAACTTCGCTCAGGCTTACAATGCGCTCGGCTACACCCTGGTGGAGCACACCACGCGCTACGACGAGGCCTTGCCCCTGCTCGAAAAAGCGCTCGAACTCTCCCCCGAAGATCCCTACATCCTGGACAGCATGGGCTGGCTGCAATACAGGATGGGGAATGTTCCTTCCAGCCTCGAATACCTGAGGCGCGCATTCTCGGGCCACCGCGATCCGGAAATCGCAGTTCATCTTGCCGAAGTCCTTTGGACGCAGGGAAAACATGGGGAAGCCAGGAAACTCCTGCAATCTTCCCTGAAAGAAAATCCGGGCAATGAAATACTCGCCAAGAGCCTGAAAAAATTCATGCCTTGAGCAAGATGCGCATCCTGATCCTCCTGCTTTTCCTGGCCGGATGCAGCGTCGCACCGCCCAGATCGGTTTCACCGGATACGCTTTTCGATCTCTCGGGCAGGATAGCCGTGAAATACGATGGCGAAGGATTCACCGGCAGCCTGCGCTGGATACATCGCATGAACTCCGACGAAGTCTGGCTGCTCTCCCCTCTCGGTCAGACTATAGCCCATATCCTCAAGGATGCAGGAGGCGCCGTCCTCACATCACAGGACAGCAGACAGTACCGCGCCGAAGATGTCGAGAGCCTGACCGAAACCATCCTGGGCTGGCGCCTTCCCTTGCAGGGACTGGAGCATTGGGTCAGGGGGGAATCCCGCCCCGGCTCGCCTTCGAATTCATCCTTCGATTCCGGAAAAAAGCTGGTCCAGCTCAGGCAGGACGGCTGGGATATCCGTTACGGGCGCCATTTCGAAAACGGATCGCCAAAGGACGTTCTGTTGCAGCGGGAAGGCATCAGGATCAAATTCATCATCGACGCTGCCTCATGACGACAAGCTACCCGGCCCCTGCAAAACTCAACCTTTTCCTGCATGTGGTGGGAAAAAGGAATGACGGCTACCATTTGCTGCAGACGGTCTTCAGATTCATCGATTACAGCGACCAGCTGGGTTTCGATAGCGCCCCCACGCCCGAGATCACCCTGCTCGATCCGATACCCGGCATTCCCCCGGAATCGGATTTATGCGTTCGCGCGGCACGCCTCCTTCAGGCCGAGGCCGGCTGCAGGCTCGGCGCGAAAATCAGGCTGAAAAAAAATCTGCCCATGGGAGGCGGGCTGGGGGGAGGCAGTTCGGATGCCGCCACCACCCTGATCGTCCTCAACAGGCTCTGGGGGCTGAATTTCAGCCGCGAAAAACTGCAAGGCATCGCGCTAAAACTCGGAGCCGACGTTCCGGTTTTCGTTTTCGGTGAAAATGCCTTCGCGGAAGGGATAGGCGAAAAACTCGTTCCGGTTTCGCTGGACCCGGCCTGGTATCTGGTGCTCATTCCCCCGGTCCGCATCCCTACGGCGGAGGTTTTTGCACATGCGGAATTGACAAGAAACACGATTCCAATCAAAATATCGGACTTTTCGATCAGGCAGGGCCATAATGACCTCGAACCTGTGGCTTGCCGCCTTTACCCCGTCGTGGCCGAATATCTGGTCTGGCTTGGGGAGCGTGGGCGGGCGGTCATGACGGGTTCAGGATCATGCGTGTTCGCCGAATTTCCGAACGAGCTTGATGCAAGGCGTGCATTGGGCGAGCTTCCGGAAGGCATGCGCGGTTTTCTGGCTCGGGGGCTTGATCATCACCCGCTGAAGGATATGTGAGCGGAGTACCAGTTTTGGGGAGTCGCCAAGCGGTAAGGCACCGGGTTTTGATCCCGGCATTCGTAGGTTCGATCCCTACCTCCCCAGCCAGTTTGAGTTGCCGCCTCCCTTGCCGGGGGGTCTTTGAAATAAGGATGATGGCGTGGCCTATGACAGTTTGATGGTGTTTACCGGCAATGCCAATCCAGCGCTTGCCGAGGACGTTGTACGGCACCTCAACATTCACCTCGGACGAGCGACTGTCACGCGTTTCAGCGACGGCGAAGTGAATGTTGAAATCCTGGAAAATGTGCGCGGCAAGGATGTTTTCATATTGCAATCGACCTGCCGTCCGACCAATGACCACCTCATGGAAGTGCTGGTGATGGTCGATGCGTTAAAACGCGCCTCCGCCGGGAGGATCACCGCAGCCATCCCCTACTTCGGCTACGCCCGCCAGGACCGGCGCCCGCGCTCGGCCCGCGTCGCGATCACGGCAAAGGTTGTTGCCAACATGCTCACCAGCGCCGGGGTGGACCGGCTGTTGACCATGGATCTGCACTCGGACCAGATCCAGGGATTTTTCGACATTCCGGTGGATAACATTTACGCGATGCCGATCCTGATCGGAGATATCTGGAAGCACGACTACAAGGATCTGGTCATCGTTTCCCCGGACATAGGCGGCGTCGTGCGCGCAAGAGCGCTCGCCAAAAGGATGGAAACCGATCTTGCCATCATCGACAAGAGGCGGCCAAAACCCAATGTCGCGAAAGTCATGAACCTGATCGGTGATGTGGCGGGCAGAACCTGCCTCATCATGGACGACATGGTCGACACCGCGAATACGCTTTGCGAAGGGGCCGCCGCCCTGAAAGAACATGGCGCAAAGCGCGTGATCGCCTATTGCACGCACCCCGTTCTTTCCGGACCTGCAGTGCAGAGAATCAAGAATTCCGCGCTCGACGAACTGGTCGTCACCGACACCATCCCACTGAGGGAAGATGCCAGGGAATGCGAAAACATTCGCGCAATCACGATTTCAGGGCTTCTGGCCGAAACGATGCTGCGCATCAGCAACGAGGAATCCGTGAGCTCTCTTTTCATGGAATAGTTTTTTAACCTGCGGGCTGGTCGCGGCCCGCATTTTTTGGAGTAGTCAAATGCAAATCGAAATCAGCGCAACAGCGCGCAAACTGCAGGGAACGGGTGCGAGCCGCCGCCTGCGCATAGCCGGTCGTGTGCCAGGAATCGTTTATGGCGGCGACAAAGCAGCGCAAGCGATCGAGATGGACCACAATACGATTTTCCATCAACTCAAGCGCGAAGTTTTTCATTCGTCCATCCTGAATCTGGTAATCGAAGGCGAAAAGGAACCGGTTCTGCTGCGGGACGTGCAGATGCACCCCTTCAGGTCTCTCGTGCTTCACGTCGATTTCCAACGCGTCGCAAAGGATCAGAAAGTCCACATGAAGGTGCCGCTGCACTTCATCAATGCGGACATCGCTCCCGGCGTCAAGCTCTCTGCCGGCATCGTCAGCCATGTCATGAACGAAATCGAAGTATCCTGCCTTCCCGACAAGCTTCCGGAATTCATCGAGGTCGACCTTTCCTCCCTGGCGCTCGGGCATTCGCTTCATACGTCCGACCTCAAGCTGCCTGAAGGCGTGGAAGTGATCGCTCACGGAGACGACTCCGTCGTTGCCGCGATCACCCTGCCAAGAGGCGCTGTCTCGGAAGAGGCTGCACCGCCAGCCTGATTCCGGCGTGATCGAAATCAGGCTGGTCGCAGGTCTTGGCAACCCGGGGAACGAGTATTCGAAAACCCGGCACAATGCCGGCTTCTGGTGGGTGGACGCGCTTGCGGCCACGGAAGGCAGCGCCCTCAGGATGGACCCCAGGATGCACGGCAGCACTGCCCGCATCCAGGGCGACATCTGGCTCATCGAACCCCAGACTTTCATGAATGCGAGCGGAAGGGCCGTTTCAGCCCTTTCGCGCTTCTACAGGATTCCTCCCGGACAAATCCTGGTGGTGCACGACGAGCTCGACCTGGAGCCCGGCGTCGTTCGCCTGAAACTGGGCGGCGGGCTGGGCGGACACAACGGACTCAAGGATATCGCGGCACATCTCGGCACTCAGGACTTCTGGCGATTGCGCCTGGGGATAGGGCATCCCGGAGAAAAGCGCAATGTTTCCGATTACGTGCTGAAAGCGCCGCAAAAGGAAGAAGAATCGCTTATTCTCGATGCGATCTCGAGAAGCCTCGAAACCTGGCCGCTGATCGCGGCAGGCAAGCAGCAGGCCGCAATGCTCAAACTCCACACGAAACCTTAGGGAACCGCTAAACAATCTCCGGATCGTCGTCGCCGGGCAGCGTAGTCAGCGCCAACTCCAGGTTGGCTGCCAGCCTTTCGGCGAACACTGCCGCCTCGTGCAGGTGGTTCTCCCTGTAAAACCCTGCCTTGCCCCGGAAAAGATCGACATCTTTTTCCAGTACAGCCCTGACCCCGTTTTCCATGAAGCCTCCATGATTACGTTTCGATACACATCGTTACCATAAATCCATTGCACGGATACCAAAATCTACTATAGTGAAAACTTCCCCTTTTGGCCCGCTACTGGCGGGCATTTTTTTGTCCAGCAGAATGCTATAATGCGCCTTTTTCCGATAAACTCAAGGAATTCATGAGCCTGAAATGCGGTATCGTGGGACTGCCCAATGTCGGCAAGTCCACCCTGTTCAACGCGCTGACCAAATCCGGAATCGCAGCCGAAAATTACCCCTTCTGCACGATAGAACCCAATGTCGGGATAGTCGAGGTGCCGGATGCGCGCATGGCCATGCTTTCCGAAATCGTCAAGCCCCAGAAAATCCAGCCGGCTTTCGTCGAGTTCGTGGACATCGCGGGGCTTGTCGCGGGCGCGTCGAAAGGCGAAGGGTTGGGCAACCAGTTCCTGGCCAACATACGCGAAACGGATGGGATCGTCCATGTCGTGCGCTGCTTCGAGGACGGCAACGTCGTACATGTGGCGAACAAGGTCGACCCGCTCTCCGATATCGAGACCATCAACACCGAACTCGGACTCGCAGACCTTTCCACGGTCGAAAAGGCATTGATCCGGCACGGCAAGGTCGCCCGCAGCGGAGACAAGGAAGCGGCAAAGCTCATTGCGCTCTTCACGAGAGCCCAGGCCCATCTCGACCAGGGGCTTCCCGTGCGCAGCATGAACCTGGATGCGGAAGAGGCCGAACTCATCAAACCCCTGTGCCTGCTGACCGCAAAGCCCACGATGTATGTCGCCAACGTGAACGAAAGCGGTTTCTCGGACAATCCGCTGCTCGACAAGGTGAAAGCATTCGCATCCTCTGAGCAGGCCCCGGTGGTGGCCGTCTGTGCTGCAATGGAAGCTGAGATCGCCGACCTCGAAGACGAGGACAAAACCGAATTCCTCAAGGACATGGGGCTTTCCGAACCCGGATTGAACCGCGTCATCCATGCGGGTTACGCCCTGCTCGGCCTGCAGACCTATTTCACCGCAGGCGTCAAGGAAGTCCGTGCCTGGACCATACACCGGGGAGATACCGCTCCCCAGGCGGCCGGAGTCATCCACACCGATTTCGAACATGGCTTCATCCGCGCCGAAGTCATCGCCTTCGAAGATTTCATAAAATTCAAGGGCGAACAGGGCGCGAAGGAGGCGGGGAAAATGCGTCTGGAAGGCAAGGAGTATGTCGTGCAGGACGGCGACGTGATGCATTTCAGATTCAATGTCTGATAAGCTAGAATGATCGCTGCCCATCGGAACCCAGACATGACAAACAAATTCCTCCGCTCGATTTTGCTGTTCGCGCTTTCCATTGCCGCATTTTCCGCCGCAGCCGAAGACGGCGTGCTGATCAACCGCATCGTGGCGATGGTCAACGACGACGCCATCACGCAGGTCGAACTCGACAATCAGATCAATGCGATATCAAGGCAAATCGAAAAACGAGGCATTCCCCTGCCGTCTCCCGATGTCCTCAGAAAGCAGGTGCTGGAGCAGATGATCATGGATAAAATCCAGGCCCAGTTTGCATCCGAGGTCGGCCTGAAGGTCGACGAGGAACAGCTCAAGAAAGCGTTGCAGCGCATTGCAAGCGATAACAACTTCACCCTCGACGAGTTCCACCAGGCGGTCGAAAAGGATGGCGTCAATTTCGAGAAATTCAAGGAAGAGATCCGCGCCGAGATCGTCAAGTCGAAGCTCAGGCAGCGCGAAGTCGACAGCAAGATTACCGTCACCGATGCCGAGATCAACAATTACCTGAAAAACCGGGAACAGCAGGGAAAATCGGAGGAATACAACATTTCCCACATATTCATCCGGCTTCCCGATCAGGCAAACGCAGATCAGATCAGATCGCAGCAGGTCAAGGCTGAAAAGGCCATGGGAGAATTGAGGAAGGGGGCGGATTTTGGGCAGGTTTCGGCTTCGTTTTCGGATGCGCCGGACGCATTGCAGGGCGGCGGGATAGGCTGGAAGCCGGCAGGCCAGTTGCCTACGGCCTTCACGGAAATGCTGCAGAAAATGCAGCCCGGCCAGATCAGCGATATCATAAAAAGCCCGAACGGCTTTCACATCATCAAGCTCGTTGACAAGCGCGACGCCCAGTCCCCTTCGTTCATGGCGCAAACCCATGTCAGGCATATTCTGGTCAAAACGGGGGAAGGCGTATCCGAAGACGACGCGAAGCGGCGCCTGCAGGAAATACTCGACCGGATCAGGAAAGGCGGCGATTTCGGCGCGGAAGCCAGGCTTCACTCCGACGATCCCAGTTCGGCGGACGGCGGCGACATCGGCTGGGTATCGCCCGGCGACACCGTCCCGGAATTCCAGAAGGCAATGGATGCGCTTGAGCCCGAGCAAATCAGTGGCCCGGTCCACACCCCCTTCGGATGGCACCTGATCCAGGTTCTGGGAAGGCGCAGCGAGGATGTCGGCAAGGAAAAGCGGGTTCAGGAAGCGCGCCAGGCGCTCGCCGTCAGAAAATCGGACGAAGCCTACCAGGATTGGCTGCGGGAGCTGCGCGACAGGGCTTACGTGGAATATCACCTCGATGACTCAGAAAGCCGATAGGGGCGTCGTCACGCTCGCACTCACCGCAGGAGAGCCCGCCGGAATAGGCCCGGACCTGTGCGCCCTTCTTGCCCTTGAGTCACTCCCCGCCCGCATCGTCCTCATCGCAGACAGGGATATGATCCGGGATCGCTGCGAAATGCTGGGGATGAAGTATGCCATCCCGGATTACACGCCGCAGAGTCCAGAAACCGGAAAGCTGTTCATCCTCCACCAAAGCCTTCCCGCCATAGTCGAACCCGGCAGGCTCGATCCCGCAAACAGCCGCGCCGTGCTCGAAACGGTGGAAAAAGCGGTCGAAGGCTGCATGAAGGACGAATTCGACGCCCTCGTCACCGCCCCCATCCACAAGGGCGTTATCAACGCTGCCGGAATAAGTTTCAGCGGTCATACCGAATTTCTCGCCGAACTCACGGGAACGGAACATGTGGTCATGATGCTCGCAGGAGGCGGAATGCGGGTTGCGCTCGCAACCACGCATCTTCCCTTGAGGGACGTGCCGGATGCGATCACGGGAGCGTCTCTTGAGCGCACGCTGAGGATACTGCATGAGGGCCTCAAGAACCGTTTCGGCCTGGCTTCCCCCAGGATCGCCATAGCCGGACTCAACCCCCATGCGGGGGAGTCGGGTTATCTGGGAAGAGAGGAAATCGATGTCATCGCGCCGGCGATCGAAGCCCTCAAGGGCGAAGGCATGCTGCTCGAAGGCCCGCTTCCAGCCGATACGCTGTTCAATCCCGACAGTCTTTCCGGATACGATGCCGTGCTTGCCATGTACCACGATCAGGGACTGCCCGTGCTCAAGCACGCGAGTTTCGGGGAAGGCGTGAACATCACCCTCGGGCTTCCCATCATCAGGACTTCGGTCGACCACGGCACGGCCCTGCCCCTTGCAGGAACAGGGAAAATCGAACGGGGCAGCCTCAAGGCTGCAATAGCCGCCGCAATCGAAATGACCGAAAGATCGCGATGAGCCATATTCCCCGAAAGCGTTTCGGGCAGAACTTCCTGCAGGATAGACAGATCATCGCCAGGATCATCGATGCGATCCGCCCCGCACCTTCGGACAAAATGGTCGAAATCGGCCCCGGACTCGGCGCGCTTACCCTTCCGCTTCTCGACATCCTGGGGCATCTCGACGTCATCGAGATCGACAGGGACCTCATCGAACGCCTCGCGCGCGATGAAAAGCTTACGATCCACCAGGCGGATGCCCTGAAATTCGACTTTTCCAGTCTCGGGAAAAACCTCAGGGTGGCAGGCAACCTGCCCTACAATATTTCCACCCCGCTGCTTTTCCACCTCTCGGAATTTGCAGGCTCGATCAGGGACATGCATTTCATGCTGCAGAAGGAAGTGGTGGACAGGATGACCGCAGCCCCTTCAACTCACGACTACGGCAGGCTTTCGGTGATGCTCCAGTACCGCTTCGACATGGAAAAGTGCTTCGAGGTGCAGCCCGAATGCTTTTATCCAGCCCCGAAAGTGCATTCAGCCATAGTGAGAATGATCCCCCTGGAATCCCTGGGCGCGCAGGATCACGGACGCTTTTCGAATATCGTGCTTGTCGCGTTTTCCCAGCGCCGCAAGACGCTCAGGAACACGCTGAAAACTTTTTTGACAACGGAGGATTTCGAAGCGCTCGAAATCGATCCCCAGGCCCGCGCCGAAAATTTATCCGTTTCCGATTTCGTCAGGATTTCTAACTACCACCTTCCTCATAAAATGTGACCTGCTTCATGGCACAAACGCACCACAGATGAGAAGTGTCCATTATCGGAACATGCCGGCAGCGCGTGGCGTCTTTCATCGCCGTCGCCCGACTCAATCCGCCATGAGTCTTGCGACTTCGGCGTCCATAAAGCCGCCGGAGCCGGCAAGTTCCTGGGCGACGCGACACCTATCTTCATGCGGACGATTCTGACTGAGCTTGAATTTTCCACGAATTTCAGTCACCTCGATCTCGAAGCCGACGATCTTATTGAAGAGCTTCGAGCGCCTGTCTCCTGCATCCCATGGATTTTTCATT
Source organism: Burkholderiales bacterium (assembly GCA_019753155.1). GTDB lineage: Bacteria > Pseudomonadota > Gammaproteobacteria > Burkholderiales > JABEVD01 > JABEVD01. The sequence continues at coordinate 43,632 of JAIELG010000042.1, read as the reverse complement.
TTCGATTCGTGCTTCAGGGTCAAACGCTCGATCAGGGATTCGATGCGCGATTCGTCTTCGATCAGGGAAGGCTTCCCGCGAAGGTGAACGACCGCGTAATTCCAGGTCGGAACTCCGGCCGAGGCGTACCAGGAAGGGGAAACATAAGCGTTCGGACCCTGGAAAACCACAAGGACTTCCTTTGCGTCCGCAAGGTGCGTCCACTGCGGATTGGCCCGCGCCATATGGCCGAGCAGTCTGCCGGCCTGCGCTTCGAAAAGAAAAGGGAGGTGATTGACGCAGGGCAGCCCATCCTGCACCGTCACCAGCATGCCGAAAGGATGATCCTCGATCAGCGCCCCGATCCTCTCCGGATCCTTTTCCTCGAAATGTTCCGGGATATACATCAATGCTGGATGAATTCGATCTTGTAGCCGTCAGGGTCTTCGACAAATGCGATGACCGTCGTGCCGTGCTTCATGGGACCGGCTTCCCTGACCACTTTCCCGCCCTGTTTTTTGACTTCCTCGCAAGCTGCACGGGCATCCCCGACCTCGATCGCGATATGTCCGAACCCGTTTCCCATATCGTAGGAAGCAGTATCCCAGTTGTGGGTGAGTTCGATCACCGCATGATCCGCCTCGTCCCCGTAACCCACGAAAGCGAGGGTGAACTTTCCTTCCGGGTAATCCTTGCGGCGCAGGAGCGACATGCCGAGCGCCCCGGTATAAAATTCGATCGAGCGTTCGAGATTCCCCACCCTCAGCATGGTATGCAATATTCTCACGATCAGTCTCCCATGAGTTCGAAGTCATCCTTGCGCGCGCCGCATTCCGGGCAGGTCCAGTTCATCGGCACGTCCATCCATAGGGTTCCGGGGGGAATGCCGTCCTCCGGAATCCCGAGCGCTTCGTCGTAAATATAGCCGCAAATCAGGCACAGGTATTTTTTCAAGCAATCACCTTTGTCATAGGGTAAAATCCAATTTTAATGCATATCATCCCATGAATCAGCCACCACCCATCGTACTTTGTTTCTCCGCGAGCGATCCGAGCGGCGGCGCGGGCCTCCAGGCGGACCTCCTGACGCTCGCCAGCATGGGCTGCCACCCGCTTTCCGTCGTCACGGCGATCACGGTGCAGGACACGATAGGCATAGAGGATATCATGCCACTCGACTCGGACTGGGTTGCCGATCAGGCGCGCAGCGTGCTCGAGGACATGGCAGTCCATGCCTTCAAGATCGGCGCGATGGGCAGCATCGAAAACATCGCGGTGATCGCTGAAATCGCATCGGACTACCCGGACATTCCCCTGATACTCGACCCTGTCCTTTCTTCCGGGCGCGGGGACGAGCTCGCGAATGAAGAAATGATAGACGCATTGAAGAGCCTCCTGATTTCGCAGACGACGCTCATCACCCCGAACAGCATAGAAGCAAGACATCTGGCTCTCGAAGAAAACGAAGATGGGCTGAGCCTGATCCAGTGCGCGCAGCGGATCATGGACATGGGCGCGGAATATGTCCTCATCACGGGAACGCACGAAAACACGCCCCAGGTGCTGAACACGCTTTATGGCGGATCGGGCATCCTGCGCACGGATTCGTGGAACCGCCTGCCCCATTCCTACCACGGCTCGGGCTGCACGCTGGCCTCGGCCATCGCAGCGGCCATCGCCATGGGACTCGACATTTCGGAGGCAATCGAGAAGGCCCAGGAATATACCTGGAATGCGCTCAACTCCGGATTCCGCCCCGGAATGGGCCAGCATATTCCCGACCGTTTCTTCTGGGCGCGCGAAGAAGAAGCGTGATCAGGGGGCTTTATGCCGTCACGACGGAATGCGAAGACATCGCAGAAAAGCTCATTGATGCTTTGGAGGGCGGAGCCGGAATCGTTCAATACCGCAGCAAGTCATCGAACAGCGACCTGAAGCGTAAGCAAGCGCTCACAATCAAGTCGCTCTGCGACAGGTATTGCGTTCCCCTCATCGTCAACGACGACATCGATCTCGCCGTTGAAATCGGCGCTGACGGCGCCCATATCGGCATCGATGACGGCCCCATTCGCGAAGCGCGGATAAAACTGGGGAAGAGGATACTCGGCGTCTCCTGCTATGACCGGCTCGATCTGGCGCTTGAAGCGGAAATGCTCGGCGCGGATTATGTCGCATTCGGCAGCTTCTTCCCCTCGGCCACAAAACCCGATGCGGCAAGAGCATCCCCCAACCTGTTGCAAATGGCCAAACTTTCAATCAAGATACCTGTCGTGGCCATCGGCGGCATCACCCTTGAAAACGGGGCCGGACTCGTCGCATGCGGCGCGGATGCGCTGGCCGTGATCACCGCCCTGTTCGATGCGCCGGATATCAGGATTGCTGCAAACCGTTTTTCAGAACTTTTTTCCTTGCGAACATGACAAACAACCAGACTCTTTTCGAAAAATCCCGCATCCATATCCCCGGCGGCGTCAACTCCCCGGTACGCGCCTTCGGTTCCGTGGGCGGAACCCCCCTCTTTTTCAAGAAAGGCAAAGGCCCGATCGTCTGGGATGCCGACGACAAGGCTTATATCGATTATGTCGGATCCTGGGGGCCGATGATTCTAGGCCACGCCCATCCCGGCGTAATCCGGGCGGTTCAGGATACTGCAGAACTGGGCTTGAGCTTCGGCGCACCGACGGCGCTCGAACTCGAGATGGCCGACCTGCTGTGCGCCCTGCTCCCCTCCATGGCCCAGGTGAGATTGGTGAGTTCGGGAACCGAAGCGACCATGAGCGCGATTCGTCTTGCGCGCGGGTACACGGGGAGAAGCCTCATCGTCAAATTCGAGGGCTGCTACCATGGGCACGCCGACTCGCTCCTGGTGAAGGCGGGTTCCGGCGCGCTCACTTTCGGCAACCCGAGTTCGGCAGGGGTGCCTCCCGAAACAGCGCAGCACACCCTGGTCCTCGATTACAACGACGCAGGGCAGCTCGCGGAGACTTTCGCAAAAATGGGGGATAAGATCGCGGCAGTCATCGTCGAGCCCGTCGCCGGGAACATGAACCTCGTCGCCCCGCACCGGGAGTTTCTGGATGCGCTGCGCGAACTTTGCACCAAACACGGCTCGGTGCTGATTTTTGACGAAGTGATGACTGGCTTCAGGGTGGGATTGACTTCGGCTCAGGGTCTCTACGGCATAAAGCCGGATCTCACCACGCTCGGCAAGGTGATCGGCGGAGGCATGCCGGTCGGGGCTTTCGGCGGAAGGCTGGATATCATGCAATGCCTCGCGCCGCAGGGCCCAGTCTATCAGGCAGGCACCTTGTCCGGAAACCCCGTTGCCATGGCAGCCGGACTTGCCACGCTGAAGTGCGTCCAGGCGCCCGGATTTTACGAAAAGCTCTCCGCCACCGCAGTGCAGTTGACCGAAGGGCTGAAGGCGCTTGCAAGGCAAAACGGAATCGCATTTTCCGCCCAATCCGTGGGCGGGATGTTCGGCCTCTATTTCAGGGAAACGCCGCCGCAAAGCTATGGCGAAGTCATGCAATGCGACAAGTCTTTCTTCAACCGTTTCTTCCATTTCATGATAAATGCAGGCGTCTATTTCGCCCCTTCGGCCTTCGAAGCGGGGTTCGTTTCGAGCGAACACGGGGCCGGCGAAATCGAGCGCACGCTGCTTGCCGCGAAGCAATTCTTCTCAGACCAGAACGCATGACGCTCTTCCAGAATGCAGCCTTCTTCACCACAGTCAATCATTTCGGCGATCTTCCCCTGATTTCGAAAGGGGAAGTCGCTTTCGCCGGAAGATCAAATGCGGGAAAATCGAGCGCGATCAACACGCTTGCCAACAGAACCAAACTTGCCTTCGTCAGCAAGACTCCGGGACGCACGCAGCACATCAACTATTTCAGCCTCGACGACCAGGGGAATTTCCTCGTGGACCTTCCCGGCTACGGTTATGCCAAGGTGCCTGAAAAAATCCGCCAGCACTGGGAAACCCTGCTCTCCCGCTATCTGCAGGAACGCGCTCCTTTGCGCGGCCTCGTGCTCATCATGGATATCCGCCATCCCTTCACGCCCCTCGACATCCGGATGCTGGACTGGTTCAGTTCCACCGGAAAACCCGTGCATATCCTGCTCACCAAGGCGGACAAGTTGAGCAGGCAGATGGCCGTGCAGGCACTGCGCGGTGCCGCGGACTTCCTGGAGAAATCCTACCCGAATTGCAGCGCACAGCTTTTCTCCAGCCTGAAAAAAACCGGGGTGGACGAGGCGGAAAGCGTTATCGGCAAGTGGCTGGAATAAAAAGAAACCCTCTCCGGAAAAAGGGGAAGAAAGCCGGAGAGGGTATAAAAAACGTCTTATTGATAAGACGCCCGCTCGTAGAGGGGATAGCGGGGATGATCAAGTATCATCTGGAAAGTAAGACCAGCCGCGTTATTGAATAGTTCCCGGGATGATTTAAAATTTTGCAGAAGGAGAGGCGATGTACGGAAAGTTTCCGCAAAAAAGGATGAGGCGGCTCAGGCGCAGCGAATTTTCCAGACGCATGGTCAGAGAAAACCTGCTTTCCCCCAGCGACTTCATTTACCCCGTTTTCGTTCTGGAAGAAAAAAACCGGGTCGAGGAAGTGAAATCGATGCCTGGCGTCATCCGCCAGGGTCTGGACAAGCTTCTTTTCCAGGCGGAACATTGCCTGGAGCTTGGAATCCCGGCAATGGCCATCTTTCCCGTCATCGGCCCGCAGCAGAAAAGCCTGGATGCCATGGAGGCATACAACCCGGACGGACTCGTGCCGCAAACGGTCACGGCACTCAAAAAACGCTTTCCGGAACTCGGCATCATCACCGATGTCGCGCTCGATCCCTATACGACCCACGGCCAGGACGGATTGATCGACGGATCAGGCTACGTCCTGAACGACGAAACCGTGGAAGTCCTCGCCAGACAGGCGGTAGTGCATGGGGAGGCCGGGGCGGACATCGTCGCCCCATCCGACATGATGGACGGCAGAATAGGCGAGATCCGCTGCGCCCTCGACGCGAAGAATCTGATCCATACCAGCATACTCGCCTATTCCGCGAAATACGCTTCGAACTTTTACGGCCCCTTCAGGGATGCGGTAGGGTCCGCCGCGAACATCGGCTCGGGAAACAAATACAGTTACCAGATGGACCCCGGCAATTCGGATGAAGCGCTTTGGGAAGCGGGACTCGATCTCGCCGAAGGCGCGGACATGATCATGGTGAAACCGGGGATGCCCTATCTCGACATAGTCAGGCGCATCAAGGACGAATTTCAGGCGCCCACTTTCGTTTATCAGGTGAGCGGGGAATATGCCATGCTCAAGGCCGCGAGCATGAACGGCTCTCTGAACGAAAAAGCCTGCGTCCTGGAAGCGCTCCTTTGCTTCAAGCGCGCAGGCGCGGACGGCATACTCACTTATTTCGCACTGGATGCGGCGCGTTGGCTTAAGAATGAGTCTAGCTGACAGCTATTGTATTTGGAAAAGTTTTATTGTACCGTCTCGGCATTGCGTGACGATTGCGTTGAAAAGAGGGGGCTTGCGTGCGTAACATTTTTTTCGGTCAAGGAAATTCCAGATTCCCGGCATATCTGCTGATTGCAGCCGTGATCGCCGCTCTCGGCGGCTGCGGAGGCGGCAGCAGCAAGAGCGCGACAGCGGGCGGCGGCGCAGCTTCCGCGCCGGCGGCAGTGACGGCGGCCACCACGGCAAGCACCGCTCAACTCCTGGTAAGCAGCCCGCAGATGAATTCTTCAGGCGCTTCCACCACCACCCTGACGGCAATCGTGCTCGGCCTGACCGGGCAGGTCATCCCTGGAAGAACGGTCGTCTTTTCTAAAGGCGCCGATCCGACCGCCTATATCAGCAACCTCAGCGCGGTGGGCGTATCCGATGCGAACGGTCTCGTAACTGCACAGCTTAATCTCGGCGCCAGCAAAGCCAACCGCACCATTACGATCAGCGCAACGGTCGACGGAATAACCGCAACGAATAGCGTGAGCGTCGTCGGCACGACGATTTCATTCAGCGGCAACAATTCTCTGGCGTTCGGCGCTTCGACCCCGCTCACCATAACCGTCAAGGATTCTGCAGGCAATATCGTGCCAGGCGTTGCGGTGACGGTCTCTTCGCAGCAGGGCAATACCGTCGCGCTTGCCCCGGCAAACGGCATTACCGACGCCACGGGGTCCATCACAGCGACCGTGACGGCCACGAAGGCTGGCAACGACGTGATTACGGCCACTGCAGCGGGAGCGACGAAAGCCCAGAACCTTACCATCAGCAACGCCAGCTTCACTCTTTCCGGGCCTCCTGCCGCGGCCGGAACCGTCCCGCAAATCAATGTGAATACAGCCACTCCCCTTTCCGCTCTCTGGACCAATACCGGCCTGCCTCAGGTGGGCCAGGCAGTGACGTTTACGGCAAGCCGCGGCACGATCACGGGCAGCCCGGCAACCACCGACGCGACCGGAACAGCCACTGCAAGCATATCCTCTCCTTCTTCCGGCCCCGCCATCATCACGGCCTCCGGTGTCGGCGGCACGCCTTCCGCAACCCTGAACGTGAATTTCGTTGCGACCACGGCAACCAGCATCACTGTCCAGTCCAGCCCCAGCACCATCCAGCTGACAAACACTGCAGTAGGGCAAACCAGCAATAGTTCCACCATATCGGCGGTGGTGCGCGATGCGGCCCTGAATCTGGTCCAGAATGCACGGGTCAGTTTCTCGATCACACAGGATACCAGCAGCGGCAGGTTGAGCGCTGCAACCGCGACCACCGATGCCTCCGGAACCGCCTCCGTGACCTACACGGCCGGCGCCGTCAGCGGCGCGCAAAATGGAGTCACCATCAGCGCCACGGTTGTCGACATCAATGGCGTCCCGATCGTTCCCGCCGTGGCGCCTTCGTCCATTTCGCTGACAATCGGCGGTTCCGCCCTGTTCGTGCGGCTGGGTACGGACAATCTGGTGGCATCCGCTCCGCCCAACTACAGCAAGACTTATTCCGCGCTGGTGACCGATTCTGCCGGAAACCCGGCCCCCGCAGGGACGCAGGTGCGCTTCGTATTGCGACCAGTCAGTTTTTCCAAGGGACAACATATTCTTGTCGGCGGTGTATGGAGTCCAGCCTACACCGCAACCTGCGGCAACGAAGACATCAATTTCAACGGCATACGCGGCCCGGTGTCTGTCAGCGCCCTCCCCAACCCGCTGACAGGCATGAGCGTCGCCGGCACCCAATTTTCTATTTTAACCAATGACTACAACGGAAACGGCAGGCTCGATCCCGGAAACGTGGCTAGCGTAAATGGCACAACCACAACCGATGTAAATGGCTTCGCCCTGGCAACCATCAGCTACGCGAAAAACTATGCTTACTGGGTCACCGTTACACTGGAAGCGAGGGCCGGGGTCGTAGGCAACGATCCACCCTCCACTGCGACCCTGCTTCTTCCGGGGCTTGTTTCCGATTACAGCAATCCAACGGTTGCGCCTCCGGGCCAAGCCAGCCCCTTCGGATTGCTTGCAGGTTGCAACAATTCGAACTGATTGCGGCGCATCTCAAAAGCCCTTCGACCGCTTCCGCGGTTGAAGGAAATGGGGGTTTGCGTCCGATATGGCCATATCGGGAAAGCAGCGATGAATCGGCGACGAAGCGGGATATCAGGGAGCTTGAAATGCTCTTGAAAAGGATATGGGGATCTCCGTCGAAATGGCTAAAAACACCATGCTTCTATGGATGTTCGGAATGCTTTCCGGCTTTTCAGCCATGCTTATCGGATGATGTCAAGAGGGCTGCATTGGTTTTAACCAATGCAGCCATCCTATCGTGCGGGAATTTTCCCGCGCAGATGGATTGATGCCCGGAAACTGCCTGGCCCCCTGATTTCAGGGCGTATCCGGCACATCCGAGAGCAGCTCCTCGACCTGGGAAAGCCTCGCGCGGGGGTTCGAAACGGTATACAGGTCGTTCTCCGGATAGACCGCAACATTGGCGGCAATGCCGTCCTGCTCCAGCACGAAAACCGGGACGCTTCCCCAGCCCGATCTGATTTCCCCTGATTTGTACGGAATGCGATGGTCGATGAGGAAAAACTCGACATCCTTGACGCTGTCGGTATAAAGCTTCAGGTCGATTTCCGAATATTTCCCCGCAATACCCGTCAGAACAGGACCCGTCAGATAGGGGTTGAAACGACCCAGCAGGCGCATCAATTCAAGCGCCTGCTGCCTCAAATGGACGAGCACCCTGGGCTGCTCGTCCTGCTGGTAAAGACTCCTGAACGTGCGCAGCGCCCGCTCGATCTCGCTGTTGTTGGGCAGGCAGTGCGTGTCGGGGGCGCCGATCTGCTGGGCGGCCTTGCGTTTCGCCTGGGAAAAATCGTCTATTCCGTCCTCCGCAATGAGCCGGGCGGCAAGATAAGCGATGCGCTCCCGCATCTGCTCGTATTTTTTCGAACGCTCTTTCGCCACGATCAGAATAACGGATCCGCGGGGGCATCAGGCTTTTTCGCGGCGCTCGGCACGGCTTCCTGATAAAAATATTCGTCCATTGCCCCCCCTGACTCGAACTGCCCGGTCTGGGGATTGATTTTGGCATCGACCACGCCCGGCGGCATGGTGAAGGCCGCCTCCGGCACACCTTTCAGCGCCTTGCCCATGTAGCCCATCCAGATGGGCAGCGCGGCCTGAGCGCCGGTCTCCCCCTTTCCCAGAGTTCTGGGCTGATCGTATCCGATCCAGGCAATCGTGGTCAAGGTAGGCTGGAATCCCGCGAACCAGGCATCCACCTGGTCATTGGTGGTCCCGGTCTTGCCCGCGAGGTCTGCGCGGCCCAACTGCATGGCCTTCGCGCCCGTGCCATACCTGATCACATCGTGCATCATGCTGGTCATGATGAAGGCATTGCGCGGATCGATCACGGGGGAAGTACCCTGCCCCCCTGCAGTCACCGGAGCAGCCTTTGCCAGGACGCGCCCTTCCTGGTTTTCGATACGGGCTATATAGTAGGGGCTGATCCTGTACCCTCCGTTTGCAAATACGGAATAGGCGCTCGCCATCTGCCACGGGGTTGCCGAGCCGGCGCCCAGGGCCATGGTCAAATAGGGCGGATGCATTTTCGGATCGAAACCGAAGCGGGTGATGTAATCCTGCGCATAATTGGTTCCAATAGACTGCAATATCCTGATTGCAACCAGGTTTTTCGATTCGGCAAGCGCAACTCTTATCCTCATCGGTCCTGCATAGGTTCCCTCGTAATTCTTGGGCTCCCAGGGAACGCTTCCGGTCTGGGCGGCGCTGAACACCAGGGGCGCATCCTCCACAATCGTGGCTGGAGTGAAGCCCTTTTCCAACGCAGCCGAATAAATGAAAGGCTTGAAGCTCGATCCGGGTTGGCGCCATGCCTGGGTCACATGGTTGAACTGGTTCTGATTGAAGTCGAATCCTCCGACCAGCGCCCGGATGGCGCCCGTCTGGGGCGTAACGGAAACAAGCGCGGCCTCGACCACCGGCAGTTGCGTGATCTGCCATCTGTTCTTCGCATCCAACTGCACGCGGATCACGGCACCGGGTTTTATGTGCGAAGGCGTCTCTTCCAGCATCTTTTTCGCCCGCTTCAAGCCATCCGGACCGATGGCGACATTCCCGACGCCCTTGACATAGGCCTTCACGACATAGGGGGAAGCCTGCAGCACGATGGCGGGCAAAATTTCCTCGCTTTCGTCGAAATCGTCGAGGATCTCGTCGAGCTTATTGTCCCCTTCGGACAAATCGACGTATTTTTCAGGCCCCCTGTAGCCATGCCGCTCATCGAAATCCATCACGCCCTTGCGCACCGCCTGGTAAGCCGCGACCTGATCGGCCCAGCGCAATGTCGTATAGACCTTGTATCCCTTGGTATAAATGTCATCCTTGTACCTGTCGTACATGTCCTGGCGAACCATTTCCGCGAGATATTCCGCCTTGGCGGGGTAATCGTGGCGCTCATGCTTCACCTTGAGCGGCTCCTTTACCGCAGCCTGGTACTGGGCATCCGTCAGAAAACCGAGCACCAGCATGCGGTGCAATACATAAAGCTGACGCAGCTTCGAACGCTCCGGGTTGACGACCGGGTTGTAGCTCGAAGGCGCCTTGGGCAATCCGGCCAGAACAGCCATCTCGGATACGGTCAGCCTGTCGAGCGGCTTGCCGAAATAGACCTGGGACGCGGCAGCGAAACCGTATGCCTTTTGCCCGAGATAAATCTGGTTGATGTAAAGCTGCAGGATTTCATCCTTGCTCAGGTTATGCTCGATCTTGAAAGACAGCAGCGCTTCGTTGAATTTCCGCGACAGTGTTTTCTCCTTCGTCAGGAAAAAATTCCGCGCCACCTGCATCGTAATCGTGCTCGCCCCCTGGCGCGATCCGCCATGCACGACATTGGCCCAGGCCGCCCTCAACACCCCCTGGTAATCGATGCCGCCATGCTCGTAGAATCGCTCGTCTTCCGCGGCAAGAATGGCCTCTTTCATGAGTTTCGGAACCGCCTTGATCGAAACCACCGCGCGCCGCTCTTCCCCGAACTCCCCTATCAGCACGCCGTCTTCGCTGTAAACCCTGAGGGGGACCTTCGGGCGATAATCCTTAAGCACATCGAGAGAAGGCAGATTCGGGTAGGCCATGACGGCGGCAAATGCGACAAGTCCGGCGACAACCAGGCCCACTCCAAGCGCGCTGAGTAAAATATAAAGCGACCATCGTGCAAACATGAAAGAATCAGTCTTAAAAGTGTTCTCAATCCGGTATTATATGGCCTGTCACAGCGCAAAAGAAACTCGCCGCCAAGTCAGATGATATTCTTTACATAGCGCGGCGTTGCTGCTAGCATCTAAACCGAATTATCGGAAAGCGCGCATAACCAGTCTATGTTCAAAGGAAATTTCGATTTCGACCTCAATTTCTGGCAAATCAGATCTGTCCCTCTGATTGGCATCGACATCAGTTCGTCGGCAGTCAAGATGGTCGAACTCGACAAGATCGGGGAAAACAAGTATCGGGTCGAGCGCTACGCCATCGAGCTGCTCCCCCGGGAAGCCGTGCTCGACGGCAACATCAACGATTTCGACGCGGTGAGCGAATGCGTCGGGCGGGTCTGGAAGAAGCTGGGAACCCGCAACAAGAGCGTGGCGATGGCTTTGCCTGCGGCGGCGGTCATCACGAAAAAAATCATCGTACCCGCAGGCCAAAGCGAAGAAGACCTGAGCTTTCTGGTTGAAACGGAAGCCAACCAGTACATCCCTTTCGCTCTGGATGAAGTCAATCTCGATTTCCAGGTCATCGGACCTGCGCCGGGAAATCCGGACGAAGTCGAAGTCCTGATCGCGGCGTCCCGCAAGGAAAAAGTGGAAGACCGCGTGGCAACTGCCGAGGCTTCGGGCCTCAGCGCGATCGTGATGGATGTCGAACCCTATGCATCCCAGACCGCTTTCGAATTGATCCAGCGGCAATTTCCGAATGCGGGGCGCGACAAGACCATAGCGATCGTCGATATCGGCGCAAGCCTCATGAGCATCAATGTGCTGCGCAACGGACAATCGGTTTACATGCGGGATCAGCCTTTCGGAGGCAACCAGCTCACTTACGACATCCAGCATTTCTACAACCTGACACTGGATGAAGCGGAGATGGCCAAGCGCAAGGGCGGGCTTCCCGACAACTATGAAACGGAGATTCTCCGCCCCTTCAGGGAAAATCTCGCGCTCGAGGTTTCCCGTGCATTGCAGTTCTTTTTCACGTCCACGCCGTTCAACGAAGTCCACCATATCGTTCTTGCCGGAGGCTGTGCCACGATCCAGGGCCTGGACGACACCGTGTCGAGCCGTACCCAGGTCAGCACCACCATCGCAAATCCGTTCGGCGGGATGGAACTCTCCAGCAGGATCAACCCGAGACAGCTCGCGACGGATGCGCCCATGCTCCTGATCGCCTGCGGCCTCTCCCTGAGGGGCTTCGACCCGACATGATCGAGGCGCCAGTATGATCCGGATCAATCTTCTCCCCCACCGCGAAAGAAAACGGGAAGCCCTGAGGCGGCAAATCGCCATTCTTGCGGGGATGACCGCCGGCCTGGGGCTCGTGATCATCTTCGCCGTTCATGTCGCCATCAATTCCAGGATCGATTACCAGAACGAACGGAACAACTACCTCAAACAGCAGATTGCCATTCTGGATCATCAAATCGAGGATATCAGAAAGCTCAAGGAGCAGACGCGGGCTCTGCTGGCCAGGAAACAGGTCGTCGAGAAATTGCAGGACAACCGCGCCGAGGCGGTCCATTTGATGGATCAACTCGCCAAGCGGGTTCCCGAGGGGATTTATCTCAGATCGCTTCAGGAGGAATCCCAGGGGAAAATCACGAAAATTCATCTGACGGGCTATGCCCAGTCGAATGCACGGGTTTCCACGCTGATGCGCAGCCTGGACGATTCGCAATGGATGGCGTCCCCCAGCCTCGTGGAAATCCACAGCGTGACGGTCAACAGCCAGAGGTTGAGCGAATTCAGTCTCTTCCTCAACCTCACGCACAAGGCAGCTGCAGCGGCCAATGCGCCGAAGAATTGACCTATGACGCTCGACGAACTTAAAAAACTGAATTTCAAGGATCCCGGCTCATGGCCCTGGGCGCCCAAGCTGATGCTGCTTGGCGCCATACTGTTTGCATTGATGGTCATGGGATTTTTCCTGGACTGGAAAGGCCAGTGGAGTGACCTCGACAATGCAAAGAAGGAAGAAGACACGCTGAAAGAAACCTTTCTCGCGAAAAAGAAGGATGCCGTCAATCTCGACTTTTACAAGCGCCAGCTCCAGGATATCGAAAAATCTTTCGGCGCGCTCCTGAGGCAATTGCCGAACCGCTCCGAAATGGAGGCCCTCCTGGTCGACATCAACCAGGCCGGCCTGGGTCGCGGACTCCAGTTCGATCTTTTCAAGCCCGCCCCCCAGGAAGACATCACGGAATTTTATGCGGAACTGCCGATCTCCATCAAGGTGACGGGCAGCTATCACGACATCGGTGCTTTTGCCAGCGATCTTGCGCAATTGCCGCGCATCGTCACACTGGACAGCATCAGCATTGCCCCCGGAAAAGAGGGGCTGCTGACCATGGATGCGATCGTCAGAACCTACCGCTATCCGGACGCGGCCGATTTGGGAAAGAAGGGTAAGAAATGAGAACGGGGCTGACCTTGATCCTGGCGCTCTCCCTGTCTGCCTGCGGTCAGACCGAATTTCGGGATCTCAATGAATTCGTGAAAAATTCCGGGGCAAATCTGCGCGGCAAGGTCGAACCGCTCCCGGAAATCCGGCCTTATGAACCCTTCGCCTATGACGATTTCGATCTGACCGACCCCTTCAATCCGCGAAAAATGGAGATCGCAAAAGCAGGAAAGGGCGGAGGACTGCAACCCGACCTGACCCGCCGGAAGGAAGCGCTGGAATCGTTCCCGCTGGAAGGGCTGCAAATGGTCGGCGTCATCAGACAGAGCAGCACCATTTACGCCTTGATCAAGGCGCCCGACAACACGTTGTACCGGGTCGCCACTGGTAACTATCTGGGCCAGAATTTCGGGAAAATAACGGAAATCTCGGAAAAGATGGTCAAAATTCAGGAACTCGTCCAAGATAGCGGAGGGGACTGGACGGAGCGTTCCAGCACCCTGCAACTGGCGGATTAACAGGAGCCCATAAGCAATGAAGCGATTATTCACCCAAATGCTCGGCCTGATGCTGAGCCTGTCACTTTCGGTCGCGGCAGCCGCCTCCAACAGCATCAACTCGGTCGGGGTGGCGAACCTGGAGGGCGGCGCGCTTGTAGTCAAGATTTCGCTGAGACAGAAATTGTCGGATCTCCCATCTTCCTTTGCAATCAACAATCCCGCCCGTATCGCATTCGATTTCCGGGACACGGCCAATTCCCTCGATAAAAATACCGTCGAAATAGGAAAAGGCGACCTGAGAAGCATCAATATCGTGCAAGCCGGAGAACGCACCAGGGTCGTGATGAACCTGTTGCACCCCGTCACCTACGAATCGAAAATCGACGGCAACAACCTGTTGATTACGCTCCGCGCAACCGGCGCCATTGCGGGTGCAGGAACAAGCACGAACACCCTTTTCGCAACGCCTGAGCCCGGCGATCAAACCCATGCAGTCCGCGATATCGACTTCCACCGCGGCAAAAATGGCGAGGCCAGGGTCGAAGTGAACCTTTCCGACTCGAACACCGGCATCGATGTCAGCCAGCAGGGCACGGGCATCGTCGTCCAGTTCATCAAGACGAAATTGCCTCGCAACTTCGAGCGCAGGCTCGACGTCATCGATTTCGGCACGCCGGTCAACACCATAGACACCTACGCGCAAGGCGACAACGTGAAAATGGTGATCGAACCGAAGGGACTTTGGGAGCAGTCGGCCTATCAAACCGACACCAAGTTCATCCTCGAAATCAGGCCTGTCACGGTCGACCCCAACAAGCTCGTTCAAGGTACCCGGCCGGGCTACAGCGGGGACAAGCTTTCGCTCGATTTCAGGAACACCGACGTTCGATCCCTGCTCTTCGCCATCGCCGACTTCACCGGGCTCAATATCGTCATCAGCGATACCGTATCCGGGAACCTGACGTTGAGGCTCAAGGATGTGCCATGGGATCAGGCGCTCGACATCATTCTGGAGCAGAAGGGACTCGGCATGCGCAAGGTCGGCAATGTCGTGATGATCGCCCCCAAGGAAGAAATCGCATCCAGGGAAAAAATCGATCTGGAAGGCAAACAGAAGATTTCCGAACTCGAAGAAACCAGAACTGAAAGCATTCAGCTCAATTACCAGAAAGCGATCGACGTGCAGAAAATCCTGGGCGACGAAAAGCAGAAAATACTTTCGAAACGCGGCAGCGTCGTGGTGGACCCTGTCACGAACACGCTGTTCGTCCAGGATACCCCAACCAAGCTCGAAGAAATCAGGAAATTCGTCCAGCAAATCGATACGCCCCTGAGGCAGGTCATGATCGAGGCGAGGGTCGTCCAGGCATCGAACGAATTCGGCAGAAATATCGGGGTGAAGCTCGGCTATACCAATACGCTCAACCCGGCGCCGGCGGGCGGCGGCGGCATACAAAGCTCCATAGGCGGCAGCACGACTCCGGGCACGGGCGGGACGATGACGGGCACGGCCAACAATTCCAACGTCAACATCCCATTCACCACGCCTAACGTCACCGGCTCTGCCGGCGTGGGCGCGCTGTCTTTCCTTCTCTTCAATTCGGCGGCGACCAAATTCCTGAACCTGGAAATCGATGCGCTGGAGACCGATGGAACCGGCAAAGTCATATCGAGTCCGCGCGTCGTCACTGCGAACAATGTCGAAGCCACAATCGAGTCCGGGCAGGATATTCCCTATCAGACGACACAGGTCTCGGGCGGAACGACCATTCCCACCTACGCTTTCAAGAAAGCCGTGCTGAGTCTCAAGGTGAAACCCCAGATCACGCCGAACAACAGCATCATTATGGATCTCACCGTGACCCAGGATTCCCCGCTTGCGGCAGCGGCGGCAGGCGCGCCGCCCTCGATCAGCACGAAAAAAATCCAGACCCAGGTTCTGGTCGACAACGGCGGCACTGTCGTGGTGGGCGGAATCCATACCCAGAACATCAGCAACACCGTCAACAAGGTTCCGGTATTGGGTGATATCCCTGTGCTCGGAAATTTATTCAAGGGCAGCGCGAAACTCGATCTGAAGAGCGAATTGCTGATATTCGTCTCGCCGAAAGTGCTGCAGAACAGCCTCAACCTGCGTTGAAACCGGGCCTGCCGGCCCTCCCAGGCAGAACATGAACAACAATATCTACCTCGTCGGCCTGATGGGGGCAGGGAAGACCACCGTAGGCAAACTGCTCGCCAGGCAGACGGGAAAAGCCTTCCATGATTCGGACCAGGAAATCAAGAGCAAAACCGGCGTCTCGATTGCCCATATATTCGAGGTGGAAGGCGAATCGGGATTCAGGGTTCGCGAGTCATCCGTATTGAAGGAATTGACCCAACTCGAGAATATCATTCTTGCCACAGGCGGGGGAGCCGTTCTTTCGGAAGAAAACAGGGCCTTGTTGAAACACAACGGAACCGTCATTTACCTGAGGGCGACAGTCCACGATCTTTGGGCGCGAACCCGGCATGACAGGAACCGGCCCCTGCTTCAGACAAACGATCCGCATGCCAGGCTTGCAGAGCTTTTCGCCATCCGCGATCCGCTCTACCGGGAGGTCGCCGACATCGTAGTCGATACCAGCAAGCAGAGCGTTTCGAGCCTGGTTCACCAGATCCTGCAAAAACTTGAGAAACAAACATGCATACCCTGAATGTCGATTTGAGTCACCGCAGTTACCCCATACACATCGGGCAGGGTCTGCTGGAGCGCGCCGACCTGTTCCTGCCCGCGCTCCAGCAAAAAAAAGCCGCAATCATCACCAACACCACGGTTGCCCCCCTGTATTTAGGCAGATTGAGCGATGCGCTCGACACAATCGGCGTGGAAAGCATTCCTGTCGTCCTTCCGGACGGCGAGCAATTCAAGAACTGGGAAACACTGAACCTGATTTACGACGCCCTGCTTGAAAACCGGTGCGAGCGCAACACGGCGATCATCGCTCTCGGCGGTGGGGTGATAGGCGACATTTCAGGCTTCGCCGCAGCCACTTATCTGCGAGGCGTCCCCTTCATCCAGGTGCCGACAACGCTACTTGCCCAGGTCGACTCTTCGGTCGGGGGAAAAACGGCGATCAACCATCCTCTGGGCAAGAACATGATCGGCGCATTCTATCAGCCCAGGCTGGTCCTCGCCGACATCGACACATTGAACACGCTTCCCGACCGGGAACTCAAAGCCGGCATTGCCGAAGTTATCAAATACGGATTGATCCGCGATCCGGTCTTCTTCGAATGGATCGAGCGAAACATCGAAGGGCTGCTCGAACGCGACCCGGATGCGCTCGCTTTCGCCATTTCCCGCTCATGCGAGAACAAGGCGGTCGTCGTCGCCCGCGACGAGAAGGAGTCCGGAGAGCGTGCGCTGCTCAATCTCGGGCACACCTTCGGCCATGCCATCGAAAATGCAATGGGATATGGAAACTGGCTGCACGGCGAAGCTGTCGCTGCCGGAACGGTCGTCGCTGCGCATGTCTCCCATGCGCTCGGCATGCTGGACGAATCCGGAGTGCGCCGCATCCTCGACCTCTTCCGCCGCGCAGGACTGCCTACCGTTCCGCCGGATCTCGGAATCGAGCGCTATCTTCAACTCATGGAACTCGACAAGAAAGTCGAGGAGGGAAAAATGCGCTTTGTCCTCTTGGGCGGCATCGGGCAGGCTTCGCTGAAATCCGGGATTGCCCTCGAAACATTGAATGACGCCCTGCAAAAATCCCATGTCTGAACTCGCCCCCTACGCCGCAAATCCCGAATCGAGCCGCGGCAGGCGCTTTCACGAGGAACCACCCGAGGGCCGGACGGAATTCCAGCGGGATCGGGACAGGATCATCCATTCCTCCGCATTCAGGCGGCTGGAATATAAAACCCAGGTTTTCGTGAACCACGAAGGGGATCTGTTCCGCACGAGGCTGACCCATAGCATAGAGGTCGCGCAGATCGGCAGATCCATTGCGCGCAACCTCCGCCTCAACGAAGACTTGGTGGAAGCGATCTCGCTGGCGCATGATCTCGGCCACACCCCTTTCGGGCATGCCGGGCAGGACGCGCTCAACGAATGCATGAAATCCCACGGAGGATTCGAGCACAATCTTCAGTCCCTGCGCGTCGTGGACCTGCTGGAAGAACGTTATGGCGCATTCGACGGACTCAATCTGAGTTTCGAGACGCGCGAAGGCATACTCAAACACTGTTCCGCAAAAAACGCCGTCCTGCTGGAAGGAATCGGGGAACGCTTTTTGAAAAAGCTTCAGCCCGGCCTGGAAGCGCAGCTCGCAAACCTCGCCGACGAGATCGCCTACAATAATCACGATATCGACGACGGATTGCGCTCCGGCCTCATCACGCTCGAGCAGATCTCGGCTGTTCCCATCATCGCAAGGCATATCGAGGCCACCAGAGCAGTTTTTCCGGACATCCCGGGGCGCCGCCTGATCCATGAAACCATACGCCGCATGATCAATTCCCAGGCCATCGATTTGACGCATGAGAGCCGGGCCAACATCGAAGCCCTCGCCCCGGAAAACATCGAAGCGATCAGGCACGCCCCCCCGCTCATCGCTTTCAGCGAGGAAATGCGGCGGGCGCAACATGAACTCAAGCAGTTCCTGAGGGCTCACCTGTACCAGCATTACAAGGTCACGCGCATGAGCGCCAAGGCGCGCCGTATCGTAGCCGACCTGTTTCAGGCTTTCACTTCCGACGGACGGCTCCTTCCCACGCAATTCCAGGAAAAGGCGCAAAAGGATGGGGATATCATGCGTACAACGGCAGACTATATCGCAGGAATGACGGACCGCTACGCAATCCGGGAACATCGCCGCCTGTTCGCCGTCGAGGAAATCTCGCTCGGGAACCCCTGAAGTTGAAGTGATCCCCCGGAAAAGGTAAAATCGGAAACTTTCCCTTGTGGAAACGGGGTTTGCAGAAGCGCACCGGCGCCTGCTTTCGATAGCATATCTGATAAGAGGTAAAACTTGAGCCACTTGACGTTGCCGGAAAGGCAGGGTTTGTACGATCCGGGTTTCGAGCATGATGCTTGCGGGGTCGGCTTTATCGCCCACATCAAAGGCGTGAAAAGCCATGGCATTGTCAGCCGGGGTCTGCAAATCCTGAGAAATCTCACCCACAGGGGTGCAACCGGCGCCGATCCTCTGGCCGGCGACGGCGCGGGAATACTGATCCAGATTCCGCACGCCTATTTCGCAGCGCAATGCGGCTTCGGACTGCCCTCTCCCGGCGAATACGGCGTGGGAATGGTTTTCCTGCCCAGGGACGAAAAAGCGCGCGAGCTTTGCGAGGAAATCATCGTGCGCCATATCCATGCGGAAGGGCAGTCCCTGCTCGGATGGCGGGACGTGCCGACCCGTAACGACAATCTCGGGGAAGGCGTCAAAAAGGTCGAGCCCTTCATCCGCCAGGTGTTCATACAGCGCGGCAGCGGGGATGCCGACAGTTTCGAGCGCAGGCTTTTCGTCATCAGGAAAAGCATCGAACATGCGGTGAAAAACCTCGGCCTCGAAGAAGTCTTCTATATCCCGTCGATGTCTTCGAGAACCGTCGTTTACAAAGGCATGCTTCTGGCAGACCAGGTGGGGGAATATTACCCCGACCTCGCTGACGAATCCGCAGTCTCGGCCCTCGCCCTCGTACACCAGCGCTTTTCGACCAACACATTCCCGACCTGGGATCTTGCCCATCCCTTCAGGATGATCGCCCACAATGGCGAAATCAACACCATGCGCGGCAACGTCAACTGGATGACGGCCCGGCACGAAGCGATGTCTTCCCCGGTCCTCGGGGAGGATCTCGAAAAAATCTGGCCGCTGATCGTCGAGGGGCAGTCCGACTCGGCATGCTTCGACAATGCGCTCGAATTGCTCGTCGCCGGCGGCTACTCCATCGCGCACGCGATGATGATGCTGATCCCCGAAGCCTGGGCCGGCAACCCCCTGATGGACGAGGAGCGGCGCGCTTTCTACGAGTACCATGCAGCCCTGATGGAGCCCTGGGATGGACCGGCTGCCGTCGCCTTCACGGATGGCCGGCAGATCGGCGCCACGCTCGACAGGAACGGACTCCGGCCGGCGCGCTACCTGATCACGGACGACGATTACGTCGTCATGGCTTCCGAAATGGGCGTGCTGGACATCCCGCAAAGCAAAATCGTCAAAAAATGGCGCCTTCAACCGGGGAAAATGTTCCTGATCGACCTGGAAGCGGGCCGGATCATCGACGACAAGGAGCTCAAGGACTCCCTCGCCGGAAAGAAACCCTACAGGCAATGGATAGACAAATCGAGGCTCCAGCTTTCCGAACTCCCGGAAGTCGAATCCGAAACGAGGTTCGCAGCTTCGCTGCTCGATTCCCAGCAGGCTTTCGATTATACCCAGGAGGATCTCAAGTTTCTGCTGCAACCTATGGCCGCGAGCGGACAGGAGGCCACCGGCTCCATGGGCAACGATTCGCCCCTGGCGGTGATGTCGAACAAACTCAAGCCGATTTACAACTATTTCAAGCAGCTTTTCGCCCAGGTCACGAACCCCCCGATCGACCCGATCCGGGAAGAACTCGTGATGTCCCTGGTTTCCTTCATCGGCCCGAAGCCCAACCTGCTCGGAATCGACGAAACCGAGCCTCAGGCAAGACTCGAAGTCAGCCAGCCCATCCTGTCCGCTTCCGATTTTGCGAAAATCGGGAAAATTTCCGAGCTGACGGACGGGCGTTTCGCTTCCCGCGTGCTCGACATCTGCTACCCTTCGTCCATTGGCGGGAAAGGCATGGAGGCGGCGCTGCTCGCGCTTTGCGAAGCTGCCGAGAACTCCGTGAGAGACGGCATCACCATCCTGGTCCTTTCCGACAGGACCGTGGATGAGCAGTCGATCCCGATTCCGGCGCTTCTCGCCACTTCTGCGGTGCATCACCACCTGGTCAGGACCGGACTCAGAACGAGCGCAGGCCTAGTCGTCGACACGGGTTCCGCCCGCGAAGTGCATCATTTCGCATTGCTCGCAGGATACGGGGCCGAAGCCGTCCATCCGTGGCTCGCTTTCGAAACGATAGCGAACATGAGGGAACTGTTGCCTCCCGACCTTTCCGCCGAAGAAGCCGGAAAGCGGTTCATCAAGGCCGTCTCCAAAGGATTGCTGAAAGTCATGTCCAAAATGGGCATTTCGACTTACCAGTCCTATTGCGGCGCCCAGATTTTCGAAGCAATAGGGTTGAATTCCGAATTCATCCGGCGCTATTTCCCTGGCACATCCAGCAAAGTGGAAGGCATCGGCATTTCCGAAATCGCCGAGGAGGCAGCCGCCATCCACCGCCTCGCCTTCGGAGACTCCCCCCTGTATGAAGGCGCGCTCGACGCAGGCGGGGAATACGCATACAGGATTCGCGGCGAAGCCCACATGTGGACGCCGGAGAGCATATCGAAATTGCAGCATGCGACGCGATCGGGCAATTTCAGAACGTACAAGGAGTATGCGAAGCTCATCAACGATCAGAGCGAGCAATTGATGACGCTGCGCGGGCTTTTCGAGATCAGGACTGCCGAGCACCCCATCCCGATTGACGAAGTCGAGCCTACACAAGAAATCGTCAAGCGTTTCGCTACAGGCGCCATGTCTCTCGGCTCGATTTCAAAGGAAGCGCACAGCACGCTCGCGATCGCCATGAACCGGATCGGCGGCAAATCGAACACGGGCGAAGGGGGGGAAGACCCCATCCGCTTCAAGCCCCTGCCCAACGGCGATTCGATGCGCTCCGCGATCAAGCAGGTCGCAGCGGGCCGCTTCGGCGTCAGCACCGAATATCTGGTCAATGCGGACCAGTTGCAGATCAAGATGGCGCAGGGCGCGAAACCCGGCGAAGGCGGGCAGTTGCCGGGGCACAAAGTCAGCGAATACATCGCCAAATTGCGTCATTCCGTGCCGGGCGTGGGCCTGATTTCTCCGCCCCCGCATCACGATATCTATTCGATCGAGGATCTTGCGCAGTTGATCCACGACCTCAAGAACGTCAATCCCGAAGCCAGCATCAGCGTCAAGCTGGTTTCCGAAGTCGGCGTGGGAACCGTGGCTGCCGGAGTCGCCAAGGCGAAAGCAGACCATATCACCATCTCCGGTTTCGACGGCGGGACGGGTGCAAGCCCCTTGAGTTCGATCAAGCATGCCGGCACGTCATGGGAGCTCGGCCTGTCCGAAACCCAGCAAACCCTGGTTTTGAATAGGCTGCGCGGAAGAGTTGCAGTCCAGGTCGACGGCCAGATGAAAACCGGAAGAGACGTTTTGATCGGCGCGCTGCTGGGTGCGGATGAATTCGGTTTCGCCACCGCCCCGCTCGTGGTCGAGGGCTGCATCATGATGCGCAAATGCCATCTGAACACCTGCCCGGTCGGCGTGGCCACCCAGGATGAAACCCTGCGCAGGAAATTCTCGGGACAACCCGAGCATGTCGTCAATTTCTTCTTCTTTGTCGCAGAGGAAGTACGCGAATACATGGCGCAGATGGGCATCAGGAAATTCGACGATCTCATCGGAAGAACGGACCTGATCGATGTGCGTCGCGCAATAGGCCACTGGAAAGCGAAGGGCCTGGATTTCTCGAAGGTTCTTTTCCAGCCAAACGTGCCTGCGGGCGTCGCGCGATATCATCAGGAAGTGCAGGATCATGGCATAGACAGGGCGCTCGACCACAAACTGATCGAGTCGGCAAAATCCGCCATGGAAGGGCATGGACAGGTCAAAATCGAGTCCTCGATCTGCAATGTCAACCGGACCGCAGGCGCCATGCTCTCGGGCGCCGTGGCCAAGCGTTACGGGCATGCCGGCCTGCCTGACGACTCCATCCATGTCAAATTCAAGGGGACGGCAGGTCAAAGCTTCGGGGCCTTCCTTGCCGCAGGCATCACTTTCGAACTGGAAGGCGATGGCAACGACTATGTAGGAAAAGGCCTGTCAGGAGGCAAAATCGTCATTTATCCCGACGCCGAATGCAACATCGTCCCCGAAGAGAACATCATCGCCGGCAACACGCTGCTTTACGGCGCGATCTGCGGAGAGGCTTATTTCAGGGGCGTCGCGGGTGAGCGCTTTGCCGTGCGCAACTCCGGCTGCACGGCGGTAGTCGAGGGCGTCGGAGACCACGGCTGCGAATACATGACCGGCGGGGTTGTCGTGGTGCTGGGACAAACCGGGCGCAATTTTGCTGCGGGGATGAGCGGGGGCGTCGCTTACGTGCTCGACGAGGAACATGATTTCGAGCGGCGCTGCAATATGGCCATGGTCGAACTGGAACCCGTTCCGGAAGAGGAGGCAAGCCTCGACGTTACCGAGCAGGGAGAGCTCGAATCTCACGGAAAAGTTCATGTGAATCATCTTGGACAAAGCGATCAGGCGCTGCTCCGCAGCCTGATTTCAAATCATTTCAACTACACGGGAAGCACCCGTGCCAGGATGATTCTGGATAACTGGGCACATTACCTGCCGAAATTCGTGAAAGTCATGCCAACCGAATACAGGCGAGCATTGGCTGAAATGAAAACCAAAGTATTGGAGTCTGCGTAATGGGCAAACCGACTGGATTCATGGAAATCAAGCGAGTCAACGAACCGGCCGCCCCGGTCGAAGCGCGCGTTGAACATTACCGGGAATTTGTTTTTCCCCTGGCGGATGCAGAATTGCGCCAGCAGGGGGCAAGGTGCATGGATTGCGGCATCCCCTTCTGCCATTCCGGATGCCCGGTGAACAACATCATCCCCGACTGGAACGACCTCGTCTACCGGAACCGCTGGCGGGAAGCCCTGGAAGTATTGCATTCCACGAACAATTTTCCGGAATTCACCGGAAGGATCTGTCCCGCACCGTGCGAAGCGGCCTGCACGCTGAATATCAATGACGATGCGGTTGCGATCAAGTCGATCGAACACGCCATCATCGATCACGCCTGGGAAAAAGGCTGGATCGAGCCGAAAATCCCTGTGAAAAAAACCGGCAGGAAGG
Source organism: Burkholderiales bacterium (assembly GCA_019753155.1). Taxonomy (GTDB): domain Bacteria; phylum Pseudomonadota; class Gammaproteobacteria; order Burkholderiales; family JABEVD01; genus JABEVD01. The sequence continues at coordinate 19,908 of JAIELG010000042.1, read as the reverse complement.
TCGCCGTGGTCGGCTCCGGCCCGGCGGGACTCGCCTGTTCCCAGCAGCTTGCGCGGGCCGGGCATGAGGTGGTTCTTTTCGAAAAGAACGACAGGATAGGCGGATTGCTGCGTTACGGCATCCCCGATTTTAAAATGGAAAAGCACCATATCGACAGGCGCATGGAACAGATGCAAGCCGAAGGCGTCGAATTCCGGGTCAACCAGCATGTCGGAATCGACATCCCTGCGAAAAAATTGCTCGAAGAATTCGATGCAGTCGTGCTGAGCGGGGGAAGCGAAACGCCCAGAGATCTCCCCGTCCCGGGCCGCGAACTCGCCGGCGTCCATTTTGCGCTGGATTTCCTCATACCGCAGAATAAGGTGAATGCAGGCGATCGTCTGCCTGACCGGATTTCGGCGCAAGGCAAGCATGTCATTGTCATAGGCGGAGGCGACACAGGATCGGACTGCGTGGGAACGTCCATCAGACAGGGAGCGCGTTCCGTCACGCAACTGGAAGTCATGCCCAAGCCGCCGCTCCAGGAAAACAGGCCGCTCACCTGGCCCAATTGGCCGATGAAGCTGAGGACTTCGAGCTCGCAGGAAGAAGGTTGCCTGCGCGAATGGAGCGTAGTCACAAAAGAGTTCAGCGGAAATTCGGGAAAGGTCGAAACACTTCATTGTGTCCGCGTCGAATGGACTCCCGATGAAAAGGGTGGAATGAAGATGCAGGAAATTCCGGGGTCCGAATTCGATCTCGAAGCCGATCTCGTGCTGCTCGCCATGGGTTATCTGCATCCCGTTCACGCCAACTTGCTCACCGAACTCGGGGTGGAACTCGACCCGCGCGGCAACGTGAAAGCCGACACGACGAAATACCAGACATCCGTTCCCAAGGTTTTTTCAGCTGGAGATATGCGCAGAGGACAGTCACTGGTGGTCTGGGCCATTCGTGAAGGTCGTCAGGCCGCGCGTTCAGTCGATGAATTTCTCGTGGGATATTCCGAACTCCCCAGATGACCGCCCGGCAAATCAAATGACCAAACTCAAAAACGATACGTTCATCCGCGCCCTGCTGCGCCAGCCTGTCGAATATACGCCGGTCTGGATGATGAGACAGGCCGGGCGCTATCTACCGGAATACAACCAGACGCGAGCGCGTGCGGGAAGCTTTCTCTCGCTTTGCAAAAATCCCGATCTTGCAACCGAAGTGACGCTGCAGCCGCTTGCCCGCTTCCCGCTGGATGCCGCAATACTGTTCTCCGACATTTTGACCGTACCGGACGCGATGGGATTGGGGCTGTATTTTGCAGAAGGGGAAGGCCCCAAATTCGAGCGCCCGCTGCGCGACGAATGGGAAATCAAGAACCTGAGCGTCCCGGACCCGTCTACGCATCTGGATTATGTCATGAATGCCGTCAGCCAGATCCGCAAGTCGCTCGCCAACTCCGTCCCGCTGATCGGGTTTTCCGGAAGCCCATTCACCCTGGCCTGCTACATGATAGAGGGGGGCAGCAGCAGCGATTTTCTTCACACCAAAACGATGCTGTACCGAAGGCCGGACCTTCTGCATCATATCCTCGAACTCAATGCCCGCGCAGTTACGGATTACCTCAATGCTCAAATCGAACACGGCGCCCAGGCCGTGATGATTTTCGATTCCTGGGGCGGGGCGCTGTCGGAAGCGGCATATGCCGAATTCTCGCTTGCCTACTTGGAAAAAATCGTCTCGTCCCTGCACAAAACAAGAGGCGGCGCAAGAATTCCGAGCATCGTTTTCACGAAGGGCGGCGGGCTTTGGATCGAAAAGATTGCCTCGATCGGATGCGATGCCGTCGGACTCGACTGGACCATCGACCTGGGCAGGGCAAGGCGACTCGTCGGCGACAAAGTTGCGCTCCAGGGCAATCTGGATCCCTTCGTGCTCTTCTCGACGCCCGAAAATATCGCCATTGAAACCGAGAAAGTGCTCGACAGCTACGGTCATGGCAGCGGCCATGTCTTCAACCTCGGTCACGGCATTTCACAATATACCGACCCGGAACATGCCGGGATCATGATCGAGACCGTGCATTCATCGAGCCGGAAATATCACGAAGTCGCCTCGCAATGATGGACGGGGCAATCCTCTGCCCCCACAGATTTCGAAGAGTCATCCTTGCCACACCAATATCGACTTATTCACATTTCCTGAAAAATTGGAAGGCCTGTCGTGAAATAAAGGGGATGCGCACAACCAATTGATCCAGCAAGTATTATTTTTGGCCTATTTATTAGGCAAAGAAATTATCGCGTTCTGTGATAAAAACTTAGCGTATTATCGCTATGAAACCCACAAAGTTATCAACAGATTTTGTGGGTAACTTATTTTGTCCATTTAAATAAAGGTGTTGGGCCGATTTCCTAGAATTTACCCTAATGAATGAACCTAAGCTGATCCGAAACTCGCCACTTCAATTGGAAAATTTCAAAAAAATCATAAAGGTTGCGCTGGATATTCCGCTTTTTACGCGGTTCGATTACCTGGCTGCCGATATCCGTGCCGACGATATCGGATCGAGAGTACTCGTGCCTTTCGGAAAAAAGAAGCTTGTCGGCATCATTCTGGACATCGACTCGCATTCCGAACTGCCCGCCAATCGGGTCAAATCGGTCATCACCCTGCTGCGCGACATTCCGCCGCTGGATCACGGACTGCTCGACCTGTTCCGCTTTTGCAGCGAATATTATCATCACCCGATCGGCTCCGTCATCATGAGCGCGCTGCCTGCCGGAATGAAATCCGCCATGCCTGTCGAGTTGAAGCGGAACCCGGTTTTTTCCCTGACCGATACAGGCCGCCTTACGGAATTACCTGCGCGCAGCAAAAACATGAACAGGTTGATGGCGCTTTTCAGAATTCACGACTCGCTCGATATGGCTTCGATAAAAAGCGAATTTCCCTCTACCGTATTGAAAAAAATGCTGGAACTCGGCCTCGTCCATGAAATTCCCGTTCCCGAAGAGCAACTGCAAATCGCGCCATCCCCGGCCCTGACCCCGGAACAGGGGCATGCTTCATCCTGCATCATCGAAAATCTCGGGGATTTCCATCCCTGGCTGCTGTACGGCATCACCGGAAGCGGGAAGACGGAAGTTTATCTTCAAGTCATCGCCAGGGTGCTTCAATCAGGAAAACAGGTCCTGTTTCTGGTTCCAGAAATCAACCTCACTCCGCAACTGGAGAACCTGTTCAGATCGAGATTCCCCAAAACAACTGTTGTGAGCCTGCATAGCGGACTCAATGATACGCAAAGGATGCAGGGCTGGCTCAATGCTCAGGCCGGCATTGCCGGGATCGTGCTGGGCACGAGACTCGCCGTTTTCACGCCCCTTCCCTCGCTGGGACTCATCATCGTGGATGAAGAGCACGACTCATCCTTCAAGCAACAGGAGGGGCTGCGCTATTGCGCCCGCGATGTCGCGGTTTTCCGCGGCAAGCAGCAGTCGGTTCCCGTCATCCTCGGCTCTGCCACGCCTTCCCTGGAGAGTTTTCACAGTGCGCAAAGAGGGCGCTACAAATTGCTGCGTCTCGCGCTGCGGGCCGTTCCGAACGCCGTTCTTCCCGAAGTCAGGTTTATAGACCTCAGGGTGGAAAAGCGCAGGGGAGGACTCAGCAAAACGCTCGTCGATGCCTTGTCATCACGCCTGGAGAGGCGGGAGCAGAGCCTTGTTTTCGTCAACCGCAGAGGTTATGCCCCAGCGCTGATATGCAGCGCATGTTCGTGGACGCCATGCTGCAGGCGATGCACCAGCAAACTCGTCCTGCATTTGAAGGACAGAAAGCTGCGCTGCCATTATTGCGGGTTCGAGGAAAAAGTGACGCAATACTGCCCCGAATGCGGAAACCTTGATCTCAAGCCGGTCGGACACGGCACGCAAAGAATCGAGGAGGAACTTAACGCCCTGTTTCCGGAAGCACGCATTCTCAGGATAGACCGGGACAGCATCAGGAAAAAAAAAGCTTGGGGCGAAATGCTGGAAAAGATTCGAAGCAACGAGGTCGATATCCTGGTGGGAACGCAGATCCTGGCAAAAGGGCATGACTTTCCGAACCTGACCCTGGTCGGCATCCTGAATTCCGATGCATCCCTCTACAGCAGCGATTTTCGCGCATCCGAGCGCCTTTTTGCTCAACTTACGCAGGTCTCAGGGCGAGCCGGACGTGCGGGAACTCCGGGAGAAGTGCTCATTCAAACCGAATTCCAGGACCACCCCTTGTATGCCGCGCTGAAAAAACACGATTATGACGCCATCGCCGCAATGTTGCTCGAAGAGCGCGCTGCCGCTGGTTTTCCTCCCTATGTCCACCAGGCATTGATCCGGGCAGAATCCAGAACGCTCGAAGCTTCGATGGATTTTCTCGTGAAAACCGCATCGCTTGCCTCGAAAAGCGATCATGGCGTGACGGTTTACGAGCCGGCAATTGCATCCATGGCGCGTCTCGACAATATGGAGAGGGCGCAAATCCTGTTCCAGTCGGCGTCCCGCCAGAGGTTGCAGAATTTTTTGAACGATCTGATGTCAAATCTGGATTGCGCACCGGATCGCTCGGTAAGATGGCATGTCGATGTCGATCCCCTGGAGTTTTAAGATATAATCGCAACAATATATGACTACCTTTCCCGACTTTAAAGCCCACATCGCCTCGCTTTTTCTTGAAGCGGTTTCACGGATTTTCCCGACCGATCCTTTGGCCGAAATTCATCTGGAGCGGCCAAAACTCGCGGCGCACGGCGACTATGCCTGCAATATTGCCATGCAGTTGGCGAAATCGCTCAAGCAAAATCCGAGGCAGGTTGCCTCGCGCATCCTCGACGCCTTCCCCGCATCGGAACATATCGGGAAAATGGAAATCGCGGGAGCGGGATTCATCAACATTTTCCTCAAGCACGAATCCAAACAACTCGTCCTGAAGCACATTCTGCAAAGCGGCGATGAATTCGGAACGTGCAACTTTGGCGCGGGGGAAAAAGTCCAGGTTGAATTCGTTTCGGCGAATCCTACCGGCCCCCTGCATGTCGGCCATGGACGCGGCGCCGCATTCGGCGCAAGCCTTTCCAATGTGCTGAAGGCTGCCGGCTTTGATGTCGTGAGGGAATATTATGTCAACGATGCCGGACGGCAAATGGACATCCTGACGCTGTCGACTTGGCTGCGCTACCTCGAACTCGTCGGCGTCGATATCCTGTTCCCGTCCAATGCCTACCAGGGAAGCTATGTCCGCGACATGGCTTCCCTCATATTGGACGCGCATGGCAAACGCTACATGCACGCTCCCGGCGAGATTCTGTATGACATACCGACCATTGCCTCGGATGAGGATGCGCATCTGGACAACCTAATCATGAGCGCGAAAAGGCTGCTGGGGCAAGACTACCAGTATATCCACGATTTCGTTCTGACCGAGCAACTCGGCGACTGCCGCAATGACCTGCTGGAGTTCGGCGTCGTTTTCGATTCATGGTTCTCGGAGCAATCGCTGTTCGACAGCCATATGGTGGATCGCGCCATCGAAAAACTTGGCGAGGCCGGGCATATCTACATCCAGGACGGAGCGAAATGGTTTCGCTCCACCCATTTCGGGGATGAGAAGGACAGGGTCGTCCAGCGTGAAAACGGCCTGTACACCTATTTCGCTTCAGACATAGCCTACCATCTCAACAAGATCGAGCGCGGCTTCGACCGCATCATCGATATCTGGGGCGCGGATCATCACGGGTATATTGCCCGCGTCAAGGGCGCCCTGCAGGCTATGGGCGCGCCCAGCGAAAAGCTCGAGATCGAACTCGTCCAGTTCGCCGTACTTTACAGGGACGGCAAGAAAGCGTCCATGTCGACAAGAAGCGGCGAATTCGTCACCCTGCGGGAGCTGAGGCGGGAGGTGGGGAATGACGCTGCGAGATTCTTTTACGTTCTACGCAAATGCGATCAGCACCTGGATTTCGATCTCGACCTGGCAAAATCCCAGAGCAACGAAAATCCCGTCTATTATGTGCAATATGCCCATGCCCGGATTGCCAGCGTGCTGGAGCAATGGGGCGGCGATCCTGTAGAATTGCGCGAAGCGGATCCCGCGCACCTCGCCGGAACGCATGAGCTGGAGTTGTTGCAGCGCCTGATCGATTATCCGGATCTGATCGAGAGTGCGGCAAAGGAGCGAGCTCCTCATCTGATCGCCTTCTACTTGAAGGATCTGGCTTCCGGTTTTCACAGCTACTACAATTCCTCCCATTTTCTTGTCCAGGACGAGCCGATCCGACTTGCCCGCCTTTGTCTGGTCGCTTCAGTGAAACAAGTTATCAAGAATGGCCTTGGCCTGCTCGGGGTCGGCGCACCTGAAAAAATGTAATATAGAGATTGTTATGAGCAGAGACTACAAACCAAAACCGAGTTCCAAGCCTGCAGCAGGACGAGGCGGATCGATGTTCGCAGGCATCCTGATCGGACTGATCTTGGGCCTCGGAATCGCCCTGGGCGTCGCCTGGTACATCAATAAAATGCCCAGTCCCTTCGTCGACCGGCAGGCCGACAGCAAGACGCCGGCCGAGACGCCTCAGGCTGCCCAAGCTACCGACGAAAAGAAAGTCGAGAAACCCAGGTTCGATTTTTATAAAATCCTTCCGGGGCAGGACGTGCCTGTTACGAACGATAAAACACCGCAGTCGAGCCCTTCTGCAGCGCCCATTTCGGCAGCTTCCACCGAACCCGCATCGGAAAGCTATTACCTGCAGGCCGGGGCTTTTCAGAAAAAGGACGATGCCGACAATATGAAAGCCAAGCTCGCCATGCTGGGGCTGGAGTCTGACATACATGCCGGACCGGGTAACGAGTCGAAATACCGGGTCCGCATCGGCCCCTACCCGAATCAGGACGACTTGAAGAAAACCCAGGATACATTGCAGCAAAACGGCATTACAGCCAATATCGTCAAAATCAAGGAAACGAGCCAATAACCAACTCGGGAGTAGCCATGAGCCTGTTTAGAACACTGTCAATTCCAATACTTTTTTTCTGGTTTTCCGTAGCCCATGCAGACCAGGGGTATTCACTCATCTCGCCCCCCCAGCCGACGGAAAGCGGAAAAAAAATCGAGGTCCTGGAATTTTTCTATTACGGTTGTTCCCATTGTTACGATTTGCAAAAACATCTTGAACCCTGGTTGAAAAAGCTGCCGAAAGACGTGGAATTCCATTACGTCCCAACCATCTTTGACGACAACTGGGTGAAGCTTGCAAGGACCTATTACGCGCTGGATATTGTCGGACAGGAGCCCAGATTACATGGCGCCATCTATGACGCCGTCCAGATCAAGCATATCGATTTGGGAGATGAAGCCACCCTGCTCGACTGGGCTGCAAAACAGGGCGTCGATCGCAGCAAGCTCGCCAATGCCTACAATTCCTTCTCGACCCAGATAGGCGTCACGAAGTCGAGGCAGATGACCAAAAACTACGGCATCGAAGGCACGCCATCCCTGGTCGTCGACGGAAAATACATCACCTCCCCGGGTCTCACGAAATCTCTCCCAGGCACAATCAGCGAACTGGACGCGCTAATTCAGACGGCCAGGGCGGAAAGGGCAAAAGCCAGGCGCTGATGGCGAGCTATGCCGCCGGATTCCTGTTGCTGCTTTCATCCCTCTGCGCCCTTGCGCAGCCTGAGGCAGGCAGGGACTATCTTCCGATCATCCAGGTGCAGCAACCCCAGGGTGACAAGATCGAACTGGTGGAATTTTTTTACTACGGTTGTCCTCAGTGTTTCGAGCTGGAGCCAATCCTGCAGGATTGGCTGGAACGCCGCCGCGATATCAAAATCGTGCGCATACCTGCTTTCCGGTCCTCATGGCTGGCTCTTGCCAAAGCCTACTATGCGCTCGAAATCATGGGACAGGAAGACCGGCTCAGGCGCCGGATATTTTCCGCGCTCCACGATGGAATGGACCTTATCAATGAACGGGTGCTTTTCGATTGGATAGAAAAGCAGGGAATCGACCGGAAAAAATTCGAATCGGTTTATTTTTCCAGCGCTGTCGCAAATAAAATCGACGATTCGGAGAAAAAAGCCAGGCGTCTCGGGATTTCCGGCGTCCCCTCCCTTGTCGTCGACGGGAGATATCTTGTCCTGGGCAATCTCGCCAGGACCGATATACTCGATCAGTTGGTCGCCATGGCCGGAAAAGAGCGCATAAGCCAGCCGCTTCAATAAAGAAACCCTGAATCGACCAGTTCCTGGGTGAGGGCGTAATAGTCTTTTGCGCCCTGGCTGTTCGGCGCATGGGTGAAAACATCCCTGCCGAATGCCGGACTTTCCGCCAAACTGACGTTTTCCATGATCCTGGTATCGCACACCTTGCCATCGAAGCGCTTTTTGAGCTGGTCGTAAGTCGAAAAAGCCAGCTTGCGCCTCGTATCGAACCGGGTCAGCACTATCCTGTAATCGTATCTGCGGACGAACCTGGCCTGGAGCACATCGAGCAACGCCACCACTTTCTGAACCCCCTGCATGGAAAGAAAATCGGCTGAAACGGGGATCAAAACCTTGTCTGCGGAAATAATGGCGTTGAGCGATAATATGCCGAGCATCGGACAGCAGTCGATGACGATCGGACTATTGTCCTTCGCAAGGTGCTCTGCCAATCCTTCCCTCAACCTCGATGCAACATTCCTGGTCTTCCCTGAAAGGGCGTCAATCTTGGAAAGGTCAGGATGGGAAGGGATGACGCGCAAACCGGAAGGCCGGTACTGAACCAGATCGAGCAGCGAGCGCTCATCCCTGAAGAACGAAGCGATGCCGTTGGAAGTCGATTGATCGACTCCGAGGGAGTGCGTCAAGTGCGCCTGAGGGTCGAGATCGATGGCAAGGGGATTCCTTTCGAGCACTGCGAGTGCTGCAGCTACGTTCAAGGCGGTTGTCGTCTTGCCAACCCCTCCCTTCTGATTGAAGACTGCAATGGTCGCCATGCTTGACTGATCCTGTGCTAACCACGCTATCTTACCGGAATAGTCGGTCAGGTTGAACTTTTTGTGATCAATTCCTGATATAAATTCATCATCTTTTCAGCCATGGCGCCGGAACTCCATTGCCTGGCATAACTGTGGGCCTGTCGACCCAGCTCCCGGCGCAGCGCACTGTCGGCCAATACTCGGACCATCTGACCCGCGAAGCTCTCCAGACTGTCTTCCGGCACCAGGGCACCGGAGTCCGGCTTTAGAATGTCCCGCGTCCCCATGAACGCTGTCGAGACTACAGGCAAACCGGCAGCCATGGCCTCGAGCAGCACCAGCCCCTGGGTTTCGGTCCGCGAAGCGAAAACGAAGGCATCCGCAGCGCTGTAGCAATCCATCAACTGTTTTTCCCTGTCCATGTAACCGATCATCTTCGCATTCTGCTCCAGATGCAACGCCTTGAGCAATTTCTCGAGAGAATGTTTCGCCGGCCCTTCCCCTGCTATAACCAGCATGAGATCGGGAATATCTTTCCTTGCGATGTCGGCGGCCCGGAGCAGAAATTCTATGTTCTTCTCGAATGCGACCCTGCCCACGAAAAGGAGCACGGGTCTTTCCAGCGAGATGCCGTGGCGCGCCCTAAACACATCGCGATTGCCCTGCGAAAACATTTTTTCCGGAATCCCGGTTGGGATGAGGTGCAAAGGCTTTTCCACGCCATAGGCTTTGAGTGTTTCCGCCATGGCTGACGATGGCACCACTATGGCATCAACATCATTGCATTGTTTCCGTGAAAACCGTCTTGCGAGTCCACGCATCCATGTCGCAGGAAGAAAGGGAATGTAGTGATACAGATATTCCTCGAAAAAAGTGTGATAGGTCACGATTTTCGGCAGCTTCAATTCATTTGCCAAGGCGATGCCCGCATAATGGGCCACGAAAGGAGTCTGTATGTGGATGAGGTCGAATTTCTGGTTTCCGAGGACATCCGCCATAGCCGTGATCGAGCGGTAGCGCATCATCCTGTCTTCCGGGTCGAACATCACCATTTTCGACGGGATGCGGCTTATTCCCCCTTCTTCCTTATGCTTGCCGTATGCCGGCGCAATCAGCGTGACCTTGACATCCCGCTGCATGAGTTCGTTACGGAACGTCTCGATCGAAGTCGACACGCCGTTGACGCGCGGGAAATACACGTCAGAAATCATCAGGATATTCATCTGCTTACCCTATACAGTATCTGGCGCCACTATATCAGCAGATTGATTATGATTGTGTGACAGCTCTATTCCACGGTCACGGATTTCGCAAGATTTCTTGGCTTGTCGACATCTGTCCCTTTCTGCAGCGCTGCATGATAGGCCAGAAGCTGCAAAGGAATCACATGCAGGATCGGGCTCAAATACCCCGCATGCTCGGTCATGCGAATGACATGGACAGCTGCTTCGTCCTGAAAGTGGGACTCGTCGTCGGCAACGACATAAAGTTCGCCCCCTCTCGCCCGCACTTCCTGAAGATTGGATTTGAGCTTTTCGAGGAGGGTATCGCTCGGCGCGACGGCAACCACAGGCATATCGCTGTCGATCAGCGCGAGCGGGCCATGCTTCAATTCCCCCGCAGGGTAGGCTTCCGCATGGATATACGATATTTCCTTGAGTTTAAGCGCGCCTTCCAGGGCTATCGGATAATGTATCCCCCTGGCAAGAAACAGGGCGTGATGCTTTTCGGAGAATTTTTCCGCCCATTGCACGACCTGCGGCTCGATTTCAAGCACATGGTTGATGGCATGCGGCAAGCGGCGCAATGACTCGATATGCTCCGCCTCCTGCCCGGTTGAGAGCCTTCCCTTGAGCTTTGCCAGTGTCAACGTCAGCAGGAAAAGCGCGGTCAACTGCGTCGTGAACGCCTTGGTCGAGGCGACGCCGATTTCAGGCCCCGCCCTTGTCAGAAACTTCAGGCTCGATTGCCTGACCAACGCGCTTTCGTCCACATTGCAGATGCTGAGGGTTTTGGTTTGGCCCATGGACTTGGCATGATTCAATGCCGCCAGCGTGTCGGCCGTTTCACCGGATTGCGATATGGTCACGATGAGCGCGTTCGGATTCGGGACGCTGTCCCTGTAACGGTATTCGCTCGCAACCTCGGTGCTGCATGGTATTACCGCCAGGCTTTCGATCCAGTAGCGCGCGACAAGCCCGGCGTGATAACTCGTCCCGCATGCAATGATGGTGACCGAGTCGACCCCACCCAGAATGTTCTCGCCATCGGGGCCGAACAATTTCGGAGAAATCCCGGTCTCATTGACCGCTATGTCTATGGTGTCTGCAATGGCTTTCGGCTGTTCGAAAATTTCCTTCTGCATGAAATGACGATATTTTCCAAGCTCGGCAGTTTCCGCGCTGAGTTCGCTGATATGGGCCTGACGGTCGACCAAATCGCCCCCGGCGTCATATATCTTATGCTCCAGGAGCCCGATGTCGGCGACATCCCCGTCTTCCAGATAAACCATCTTCCTTGTAACGGGAAGCAATGCCGAGGCATCCGATGCGATGAAATTTTCCTCGATTCCCAAGCCCAGCAGCAAGGGGCTGCCCTTTCGCGCACAGACCAGCCTGTCCGGCAAGTCACCACTCACTACGGCTATCGCATAGGCACCCTTCAGCTCCTTCACCGCCACCCGGGTTGCCGCAAGCAGATTGCGGTCCTCCTGGTAATAATGGTGAATGAGGTGCACGATGACTTCCGTGTCGGTATCGGATGTGAACTCATAGCCCATGCCTTCGAGTTTTCTGCGCAGCTCGACATGGTTTTCTATGATTCCGTTATGCACCACGGCAATTTCATCGCGGCTGGCATGGGGGTGCGCATTTCTCTCAGTAGGCGCACCGTGGGTCGCCCAGCGGGTATGCGCAATGCCCAGATTGCCCTTCAGATTTTTCGATTGGGCGGAAAGCTCAGCCACTCTCCCCACGCTCCTGATCCGGGACAAGCCTCCGTTGATGACGGCAAGACCGGCAGAATCGTAGCCCCTGTATTCGAGCCGCTTCAGTCCCTCGATGAGGATGGGCACCACATTTCTTTGCGCCACTGCGCCGATGATCCCGCACATGCTTATCCCTTTTTTGTCGGTCGTTTCCAGTAATCGATATGGACCTGTTTGACCCTCGACAGGGTCAACCCCCCCTCCGGCGCATTTCTGGCTATGGTCGAACCAGCCCCGATCGTCGCGCCTTTTCCTACCGTCACGGGAGCAATCAACTGGGTATCCGACCCGATGAATGCATCGTCCTCTATGACGGTCTTGTGTTTGCTCGCTCCGTCATAATTGCAGGTGATTGTTCCAGCGCCGATATTCACATTCTTGCCGACACTCGCATCGCCTATGTAGCTGAGGTGATTGGCCTTGCTTCTGGAATCGAATGTGCTGTTCTTGATTTCGACAAAATTGCCGATATGCGCTTCGCCCGCGAGCACTGTTCCGGGCCGTATTCTGGCATAGGGACCGATTCTGCAGTCGGGGCCGATTTGCGCACCTTCGATATGCGTAAATGGGGCGATCTGCGTTCCATCCATGATTACAGCGTCTTTCAAAATCGAGTTGGCTCCGATTCGGACATTATCGCCGAGCCTGACCTCACCCTCGAACAGGCAATTGACATCGATAAAGACATCCGCGCCGCAGACCAGTTCGCCCCGCACATCGAACCTTGCCGGATCCGCGAGACTCACGCCCTGCCGCATCAGGGCGTGGGCAACGTCCAGTTGATGAATGCGCTCGAGTTCCGCAAGCTGCAGCTTGTTGTTGATCCCCATGACTTCCCAGTGCTGATCGGGGTGTGTCGATGAAATTTTTACGCCTTCGCTGGCGGCTATGGCGACTATATCGGTCAAATAATATTCATTCTGGGCATTGGTGTTGTTCAAGCGTCCTAGCCAGGATTTAAGTGCTCTGGTGGGCGCGATGAGCACCCCGGTATTGACTTCCCTGATCCTGCGCTCTTCGGCAGTGGCATCTTTTTCCTCCACGATTCTCGTTATATTGCCCATAGCATCACGCACGATCCTGCCATAACCTCGCGGGTCGTCAAGCTCCACCGTCAAAAGCACCATGCCGTCCGAATGTTGTACCAGCCTTTCCAAAGTGGAGCGCTTGATCAAGGGAACATCGCCATAAAGCACCAGCGTGCATCCGTTTTCTTCCAGTTGGGGCAGCGCCATTTGCACCGCATGTCCCGTTCCGAGTTGCGGCTCCTGGAGCGCGAAGCACAAATCCGGGTTTGTCATGGCAGCGCGTACCGTTTCGCCGCCATGCCCATACACCACGCATATTTTTCCCGGATTCAGGTTCGTTGCGGTATGAATCACGTGACCAAGCAGCGGGGTTCCCGCGAGCTTGTGCAGCACTTTGGGGATGGAGGAATACATGCGCGTGCCCTTGCCTGCCGCAAGGATAACCACGTTCAATAGCTCGTTCTCGGAATTGGGCATGGGGATATTATGTCACAGGTTCTGGCGTGTACTGTTAAAATAAAAAGGCAGCCTAGGCTGCCTTTTTATTTTGGACCGTTCAGCGTTTTTTCCTCAATTTCTCGATCGCCGCAAGCTGTGCGATAGCTTCGGCAAGCTCCGCTTCCGCGTTGGCGAACTCCATTGCCGCCTCTCGGTTCTTCATTGCATCCTGCGCCCGTAATTTTGCTTCCTGGGCCTTTGCTTCGTCCAGATCCGCTCCCCGAATCGCCGAATCGGCAAGCACCGTCACAATATCGGGCTGCACCTCGAGGATCCCGCCTGATACATAGATGAGATCTTCCTCATCGCTCATTGCACGCTTCACCCTGACGGAACCCGGCTTGATCCGGGTCAGCATGGGCGCATGGCGCGGATATATCCCGACCTCTCCCAGTATCGATGGGGCGGCGACGAATTCGGCGGGTCCCGAATAAAAGGACTCTTCCGCGCTCACGATCTCGACTTGCATGGTCATTGCCATAGCGCTCCTCACTGTAAAGTTTTGGCTTTTTCTACGGCTTCTTCGATTGACCCGACCATGTAAAACGCCTGTTCCGGAAGATGATCGTACTCGCCGTTTACGATGCCCTTAAATCCGGCAAGCGTATCCTTGAGCGGAACGTATTTCCCAGGGCTTCCCGTGAACACTTCAGCCACGAAGAACGGCTGGCTAAGGAAACGCTGGATCTTGCGGGCACGAGACACGCTCAGCTTGTCTTCGGGCGACAATTCGTCCATGCCAAGAATCGCGATGATGTCGCGAAGTTCCTTGTAGCGCTGCAGCGTATTTTGCACGGAACGCGCAACGCCGTAATGCTCTTCCCCGACCACGAGCGGGTCCAACTGGCGGGACGTCGAATCGAGCGGATCGACGGCAGGGTAAATGCCCAGTTCCGCCACCTGACGCGAGAGCACCACGGTTGCATCCAGATGGGAGAAAGTCGTCGCCGGCGAAGGGTCGGTCAAATCGTCCGCAGGAACATATACAGCCTGGATGGAGGTAATGGACCCTGTCTTGGTGGAGGTGATGCGCTCCTGCAGGCGCCCCATTTCTTCCGCGAGAGTAGGCTGATAACCCACAGCAGAGGGCATCCGTCCGAGCAGCGCGGAAACTTCCGTTCCTGCCAGAGTGTAGCGGTAGATATTGTCGACGAAGAACAGGATATCGCGGCCCTCATCGCGGAAATATTCCGCCATGGTGAGCCCCGTCAGCGCCACTCGAAGGCGGTTGCCCGGCGGCTCATTCATCTGTCCGTATACCAGGGACACCTTGTCCAGAACGTTGGAATCCTTCATTTCATGGTAGAAGTCGTTCCCTTCACGGGTACGCTCCCCCACACCGGCAAACACCGAGTAACCGGAATGCTCGGCTGCGATGTTGCGGATGAGTTCCATCATGTTGACGGTTTTGCCCACACCCGCGCCACCGAACAAGCCGACCTTGCCGCCTTTGGCGAAGGGGCAGATCAAGTCGATCACCTTGATTCCCGTTTCGAGCAGTTCGGTTGAAGCCGAAAGTTCGTCAAAAGCCGGCGCTTTACGGTGAATCGACCAGCGAAACTCCGAATCGATCTCTCCCGCTTCGTCGATGGGGTTGCCCAGTACATCCATGATGCGACCCAGCGTTTTCTGTCCGACAGGAACGGAGATGGGCGCGCCCGTCCCAGTCACCGCCATGCCGCGGCGCAATCCATCGGTCGATCCCAGCGCGATGGCGCGAACGATGCCATCACCGAGCTGCTGCTGAACTTCCATGGTGACATTGACTTCGGCGATATTCAACGCGTCGTATACATGGGGCATTTCTTCCCTGGAAAACTCCACGTCGACCACAGCACCGATAATTTGTACGATTTTTCCCTGGCTCATCGTTATTCCCTAATCTAATAAAAACGTTTATCCGACCGCTGCGGCACCCGCACAGATTTCGGCGAGTTCCTTGGTAATTGCCGCCTGACGTGTCTTGTTGTAAATCAGCTTGAGTTCCCCGATCACATTTCCGGCATTGTCCGACGCGGCTTTCATTGCCACCATCCTCGCACTTTGCTCGGACGCCATATTTTCTGCAACAGCTTGGTATATCAGCGCCTCGATATATCGCCTCAGGACCAGATCGATCACCGACTTCGCCTCGGGTTCGTATATGTAATCCCAGGTTCCGGTGGCACCCTCCAGCTTCTCGCTCGCAAGCGGCAGGAGCTGCTCCATTACGGGTTCCTGCTTCATCGTGTTGATAAACTTGGTGTAGAACACGTAAAGCGCGTCCAGCCTGCCCTCGGAGTAGGCGTCCAGCATGACCTTGACCGGCCCGATCAGCTTATCGAGGTGAGGTGTATCGCCGAGTCCAGTGGCATTGGAAACCACATTCGCTCCAAGGCGCTGGAGAAAACCAAGCCCCTTGTTTCCGATGGCAGCCGCATCGACCTTTACGCCTTCCTGATCCCAGGCTCTGATCTTGCCCAAGGCAAGCCGCAGCACATTGGTGTTCAGGCCGCCGCAAAGACCCTTGTCGGAACTTACGACGATGATGCCCACCCGTTTCGAATCCACCCGCCGGGCCATGAATGGGTGCGTATATTCAGGATGTGCACGGCTCATGTGAGCAGCGACATTCCTGATTTTTTCACCGTAAGGGCGGGCAGTGCGCATCCTGTCCTGAGCTTTGCGCATTTTCGCTGCCGCGACCATTTCCATGGCACGGGTGATCTTCTGGGTGTTCTGGACGCTTTTTATTTTCGTCCGTATTTCTTTCCCACCAGCCATGATGACTCCGTCAGTGACTCAACTTAATAAACCGAGCTTTCCTTGAATTTGACAATAGCGTCGGAAAGCAGCTTCTCTGTTTCGGGCTTCATGTCCTTGTCGGATTCGATTTTGGCCATCAAGTCAGCTTGGTTAGCCTTCATGTAGGACTGAAGCGCGGATTCGAAATCCAGCGCCTTCCTGACTTCGACATCGTCGAGGAAGCCCTTGTTGACGGCGAAAAGCGTCAGCGCCATTTCAGAAATGCTCATCGGGCTGTACTGGGTTTGCTTCATCAGTTCGGTCACGAGCTTGCCGCGTTCGAGCTGCTTGCGGGTCACTTCATCGAGATCGGAGGCAAACTGGGCGAAAGCCGCCAACTCGCGGTATTGCGCGAGGGCTAGGCGAATCCCGCCGCCGAGCTTCTTGATCACCTTGGTTTGAGCGGCGCCGCCAACACGGGAAACCGAAAGACCTGCGTTGATTGCAGGACGGATGCCTGCATTGAACAGGTCCGTTTCAAGGAAGATCTGTCCGTCCGTGATCGAAATCACGTTGGTCGGAACGAACGCCGAAACGTCGCCTGCCTGGGTTTCGATGATTGGAAGCGCGGTGAGCGAACCTGTCTTGCCCTTGACTTCTCCGCCCGTCAGCCTTTCCACATAGTCGGCATTAACGCGGGAAGCGCGTTCGAGCAGACGCGAGTGCAGGTAAAACACGTCGCCGGGGTAGGCTTCGCGGCCGGGGGGGCGACGCAGAAGCAGGGAAATCTGGCGGTAGGCCCAGGCCTGTTTCGTCAGGTCGTCGTAAACGATGAGCGCATCCTCCCCGCGGTCACGGAAATACTCTCCCATGGTGCAACCGGAGTAGGGGGCGATATACTGCATCGCGGCAGATTCGGACGCGGTGGCGGCAACCACGATGGTATGGCCCATTGCGCCATGCTCTTCGAGCTTTCTCACGACGTTTGCAACCGAAGAGGCTTTCTGGCCGATCGCGACGTAGATGCAGATCACGCCGTTGCCCTTCTGGTTGATGATCGCGTCCACCGCAACAGCCGTTTTTCCCGTCTGGCGGTCGCCGATGATCAATTCGCGCTGACCGCGACCGATCGGCACCATGGAGTCGATCGATTTCAGGCCGGTTCCCATCGGCTGGTCGACCGATTGCCTCGCTATAACGCCGGGGGCGATTTTTTCGATCGGAGATGCCTTGGCCGCCGCAATCGGACCCTTCCCGTCTATGGGCTGCCCGAGCGCATTGACCACGCGGCCAATCAGCTCCGGCCCCACCGGTACTTCGAGAATGCGTCCGGTGCACTTGACGATATCGCCTTCGCTGATATGACCGTATTCGCCCAGAATAACGGAACCTACGGAATCACGCTCAAGGTTGAGCGCGAGTCCGAACGTGTTGCCCGGAAACTCGAGCATTTCGCCCTGCATCGCATCGCGCAGACCATGAATCCTGACGATACCGTCGGTCACGGAAACGACCGTGCCCTGCGTGCGAACCTCCGTCGTGGTCGCAAGGCCCTCTATCTTGCTTTTAATCAGTTCACTGATTTCTGATGCATTCAACTGCATGATTACTCCTATCTTGTAAGGGCGAACGCCATCGCCTGTAACTTGCCGCGCACCGACGCATCTATCACGTCGTCACCGATCACGATCCTGACACCCCCGATCAATTCCGGGTCAACTTCCACACTGGCATCGACTTTTTTCTGGAACTTGTCTTCGAGCCGCCTCACCAAATCTCCGAGCTGACTTTCGGTCATGGGGTACGCTGAAGTCACGCGCGCATCGAGCACGCCGCCTTCTTCGGCTTTCAGCGTCTCGTAAAGCTCGCTGATCTGCGACAACACGCCGAGTCGCCTGTTGTGAACCAGCTCCCTGACAAAATTTTTCCCCATTTCGTCGAGTTTGCCGGCGCCTATCGAGAGAAACAGATCTTCCAACCGGGCGGGTGTGAGATTTGGGTCGCAGATGCATGCCTGCATCTGGGGATCCTGCACCACAGCCGCCATATACTCCAGCATGTCAGACCACTCAGCCAGGGCACCTCGATCCTTAGCCAGACGAAAAACCGCTTCGGCATAAGGTCTCGCTATTGTGACGATCTCCGCCATGACGGTCCTTTACAATTCAGCCTGGATGGATTTAAGAAGCTCAGCGTGCTTGCCGGCATCCACTTCCTGACGCAGGATCTTCTCCGCGCCGGCTACCGCAAGCGCCGCCACCTGATCGCGCAAAGTCTCGCGGGCACGAAATACTTCCTGCTCGATCTCAGCCTTTGCGCCGGTCAACAGGCGCTCGCCCTCTTTCTTCGCATCGGTTTTCGCTTCTTCAACGATCTGCGACGCCCGACTTTCGGCCTGAGCAATGACTTCGGTTGCCTTCTGTTTCGCGTCGTGCAAAATTTCAAGAGACCGCTTCGTTGCCAGATCGAGTTCCGATTTGCCGCGCTCGCCGGCCGCCAATCCATCGGCGATCCGCTTCGCGCGCTCGCCCATGGCGTTGGTGATGGGAGGCCAGATGAATTTCATGCAGAACCAAACGAACATGACAAACATGATCGTTTGGCCGAGAAGGGTTGCATTAATGTTCATGCAAAATCTTTCTTCGGTTAAGTCCCGCTTGCTTACTTGCCGGCCACAGCAAACAGGATGTACATGGAAATACCGACGGCAATCATCGGAACCGCGTCAACCAAGCCCATGACGATGAAGAACTGGGTACGCAGCATGGGAATCAGCTCGGGTTGGCGTGCAGCACCTTCCAGAAAGCGTCCACCCAACACACCGATACCGATGGCAGCACCCAAGGCGCCCAAACCCATCATGATCGCGCCGGCTACATAAAGAAGTGCTTGTGCCGTTTCCATTTGATTTTTTCTCCTGTGATTTAAAAAGTAAAGTTGATAAAAAGTTAGTGATGTTCCTGATGCGCCATATCCAGATAGACGATCGTGAGCGTCATGAATATGAAGGCTTGGAGCGTGACGATCAGGATATGGAAAATCGCCCATGGCAGGGACAAGGACCACTGCAGCCAGAACGGCAGGATCGCGATGAGGATAAAGATCATCTCGCCCGCATACATGTTTCCGAAAAGCCGCAACGCAAGCGATATAGGCTTGGATATCAGGTTCACGCCTTCGAGGAACAGGTTGGCCGGCAAGCCGAATTTGCCGAAGGGCTGCAGCGTCAATTCCCCGATGAATCCGCTTACCCCCTTGATCTTAAAGCTGTAATACAGAACAAGAAGAAAAACGCCTATCGACATGCCAAATGTCGCATTGGGATCGGTGGTTGGAACCACCTTGAAAAACGGGATGCCGAGAACCTTGGCGAGATAGGGAACATAGTCGACCGGGATCAAATCCATCAAGTTCATCAGATAGATCCAGAAGAAAATCGTGAGCGCAAGCGGCGCGATCAGGTCATTTTTCCCGGAAAACGATCCGCGCACGCTGGTTTCGACGAATTCGACCACCCATTCGGCGAAGTTCTGAAGTCCTGCCGGCACGCCGGCTGTCGCTGCCTTGGCAGCCTTGCTGAAGATAAACAGGAACACCGCACCCAGAATCAAGGACACAAAAAAAGTGTCGAGATCCAAATGTACGATGGTTTTGCTTTGTAAGTTCATGGCGTTTTATCGTTGCTGATTTTCCTGGATTCTTCTTTA
>JAIELG010000010.1 GCA_019753155.1 Burkholderiales bacterium | reverse complement strand
CAGCTTCTTCCACAACCTCAAAGCCCTGCAAAGCCCCATTGCAGCGATAGCGGCAATCAGCGTGCTCCTTCCGGGCGTATTTCCTTCGCATCACTTCCTGCCCAACGCGTACATGATCGCCTTCAAGATACACCTTTTGATCGGCCTCCTCGCCTACAGCCTGTTCTCGATCGCGGCACTCCAGGCGCTCCTGATGGATTTCATCGAAAAAAGGCTGCACAGCAAGATGCCGACCATACTCAGGAACATGCCCCCCCTGCTCACGATGGAAACCCTGCTGTTTCGCATCATCGGCGCAGGATTCATTCTTCTGACACTGACGCTTTTCAGCGGCGTCCTGTATTCCGAAGAACTCTTCGGCAAGCCTTTCGAGTTCAGCCACAAGACCCTGTTCGCCTTCATCTCCTGGGCCATTTTTGCGGTGCTTCTGGGGGGGCGCCATCTCTACGGCTGGCGCGGCAGGATAGCCGTGCGCTCGACGATGACCGGCTTCGTCATGCTGCTGCTCGCCTATATCGGCAGCAAGTTCGTCCTGGAAGTAATACTCAAGCGGTAATGGACGATATCCCACTGAAGACGCTGCTCGCCTGTCTTGTCGTTTTCATCATTCTTTCCGCGTTTTTCTCCATTTCAGAAACCAGCATGATGGCCATCAACCGCTACAGGTTGAAGCATCTTGCGCAAACCGGCCACCGGGGCGCAAAGCTGACGAGCCAACTCCTGCATAAAATCGACAGGCTGTTGAGCGTCGTCCTGCTGGGCAGCAGCCTGGTCAACGCTGCCGCCGCGTCCCTGGTAACGATCATCACGATCAGGCTGCTCGGGAACAATGAATGGTCGGTCACGCTGGGCGCGCTGACACTGACTTTCCTGCTGCTGGTGTTCAGCGAAATTACGCCAAAAATCATCGGGGCATCCTATCCCGAAAAAATCGCCCTGCCCGCAAGCTTCGTGCTCACCCCCATGCTGAGAGTCGCCAAACCGGTGATCTGGTTCGTCAATATTTTCGTGCAATCACTGCTCTGGCTGATACGTTTCAAAACTCCGGGTTCCGGCGCCGCGCACAAGCTCAGCATGGAAGAACTGAGGCTGCTCGTTCTGGAAGAGAGCCATTTCATCCCCAAGGGGCACCAGAGCATCCTGCTCAATATTTTCGATCTCGAAGCGATCACTGTGGACGATGTCATGATCCCGCGAAACCAGATCGAAGCGATCGACATCGATTCCCCTCCCGGAGCGATGCGCGAGCAACTCTCGACTTCCTATCATGCAAGACTCCTCGTCTACAGGGAAAACCTCGACAATGTCGTCGGCATACTCGACGTGCGCAAGGCGCTCGCCAACCCGGAGAGCGGGGAAATCAACGCGGAAAGCCTGACCCAGATCCTGCGCGAACCCTATTTCATTCCGGAAGGCACCCCGCTTTTCTCGCAACTTCAGCATTTCAAGGAAAACAGGCGCAAGATCGGCCTCGTTGTCGATGAATACGGCGAACTCAAGGGCCTGGTTGCGCTGGAGGACATCATCGAGGAAATCCTGGGCGAATTCAACGCGCACTCTCCGATGCAGACCGGAATGTTCCAGAAGTTCGAAGACGGCAGCTTCCTCGTCGAAGGCAGCAGCCTGCTGCGCGAACTCAACCGCAAGCTCGGCCTCGCTCTCCCGCTCGAAGGTCCGAAAACCCTGAACGGACTGATCCTCGAATATTTCGAAGATATCCCCGAATCCGGGACCAGCCTTAAGATAGCCGGTTACCCCATGGAAATCGTGCAAACTCAGGGGCGTTTTGTCAAAATGGCGCGTATCTTCCCAAAACTGAACAAATAATCGAAAATGCGCTACTGTAAAAAAAACCGGAGAATACGTGGCAATCCAACTGAATAGCAGCCTTGGTCGCGCGCTGGTGCAGCAGAACAAACTGACGGAAAACGATGCCAAGGCATTCGAACTCGCGGCATCCGCAAGCGGCGGCAATTTCTTTTCGGAGCTTGTCAGGAGCAGGCGGATCGATTCGAGGGAAATCGCCATGTTCTCCTCCCAGACATTCGGCTTCCCGCTGCTCGATCTCGACTCGATCGCCATGGAAACGCTTCCCGATGCGCTCATCGACATCAAGCTGATGCAAAAGCACAAGGTGGCCGCCCTCTACAAGCGGGGAAACAGGCTTTTCGTCGCGACATCCAATCCCGAAAACATGCAGGGGCTGGACGAAATCAAGTTCAAGACAGGGCTTGCCATAGAACTCGTGATTGTCGAGGACGACAAACTCGGCGCCTTCATCCAGAAGGCTGCCGAATCCAGTCAGGAGGCATTCAACAAGCTTGTCGACGAGGAAATCGACCTCAATCTCGAATTCATCGACGAAGTCGCCAAGACGCTGCAATCCGAGACATCCAACGCGGAAATCGAAGACGCGCCCATCGTCAAGTTCATCCAGAAAACCCTGCTTGACGCCATCAATGCGGGCGCATCCGACGTTCACTTCGAGCCTTACGAGAAATTCTACAGGATACGCTACCGCATTGACGGCATGCTCTACGAAATAGCCCAGCCTCCCCTTTTCGTCAAGGAAAAGCTGGCAAGCCGTCTGAAAGTGATATCGAGGCTCGACATTTCCGAGAAAAGGATGCCGCAAGACGGCAGGATGAAACTCTCGCTGTCCGAAACGCACGCCATCGATTTCAGGATCAGCACGCTCCCCACGCTTTTCGGCGAAAAAATCGTCATGCGCATTCTGGATCCGTCCAGCGCAAAACTGGGAATCGATGCGCTCGGTTACGAGCCTGAACAGAAGGAAATGCTGATGGCGGCCATCAAGCGGCCCTATGGCATGGTGCTCGTCACCGGCCCCACGGGAAGCGGGAAAACCGTATCGCTCTACACCTGCCTCAATATCCTGAACCAGCCCGACATCAACATCGCCACAGCCGAGGATCCTGCCGAAATTAATCTGCCCGGCGTCAACCAGGTCAACATCAACGAAAAAGTGGGGCTGACTTTTGCCGTCGCCCTCAGGGCCTTCCTGCGCCAGGACCCGGATGTTTTGATGGTCGGTGAAATCAGGGATCTCGAAACCGCCGACATCGCAGTCAAGGCTGCCCAGACTGGCCATCTGGTGCTTTCCACCCTGCACACCAACGACGCGCCATCGACCTTGATCCGCCTGCAGAACATGGGCATGGCGCCTTTCAACATAGCCAGCTCGGTCATACTGATCACGGCGCAAAGGCTGGCCCGCCGCCTTTGCAAATGCAAGGAAGAAAAAGACATCCCGGCGGAGACCCTGCTCAATGCCGGCTTCACGAGCGAAGAACTGGATGGCTCATGGCGCCCTTACGGGCCGACGGGCTGCGACATTTGCCAGGGGCGCGGTTACAAGGGCAGGGTGGGCATTTACCAGGTCATGCCCATTTCGGAGGAAATGTCGAGTATCATCCTGAATCAGGGGTCATCCAGTGAAATCGCCGATCAGGCAAAGCGCGAAGGCTTACGTGACCTGCGCCAGTCCGGCTTGTTGAAAGTCAAACGGGGGCTGACTTCTCTCGAAGAAATCGAGGCAATCACAAACAGGTAGGCTGCAAGAGGACATCATGGCAACAGTCAAGAAAGAGGGCAAGGAATTCACCTTTGCCTGGGAAGGGCGCGACAAGAACGGCAAACAGGTCAAAGGGGAAACACGCGCAAAAGGAGAGGCCATAGTCAACGCCACCTTGCGCCGCCAGGGCATCATCGTCTCCAAGATACAGAAACAACGCCTCTCCAGGGAAAAGAAAATCACCGAACAGGACATCGCCCTGTTCACCAGACAGCTTGCGACCATGATGAAAGCGGGCGTTCCCCTCCTGCAGTCCTTCGACATCGTCGGCAAAGGGCACAGCAATCCTGCCGTGACGAGACTCCTGATGAACATCAAGGCTGACGTAGAAACCGGAAGCAGCCTCAACCAGGCCTTTCGCAAGTATCCCCTCTATTTCGACGCCCTGTTCTGCAACCTGATCGGCGCGGGTGAACACGCTGGCATACTCGAGACCCTGCTGGACAGGCTCGCCACCTACAAGGAAAAAATCCTCGCCATCAAGAAAAAGATCGCATCGGCCATGTTCTACCCGGCTGCGATCATCGTGGTCGCATTCATTATCACTGCGGTCATCATGATTTTCGTGATCCCCGCATTCAAAACGCTTTTTTCGAGTTTCGGCGCGGATCTCCCCGCCCCGACGCTCATCGTCATGAGAATCTCGGATTTCTTCGTCTCGTACTGGTGGGCGATATTCGGCAGCCTTGGCGGGGGGCTCTATGCCTTTTTCTACGTCTGGAAGCGCTCGGTCAAGATGCAGAACACGATGGACAGGCTCATGCTGAAACTTCCGGTCTTCGGCGATATCCTGCGGAAATCCTCGATAGCGCGCTGGACCCGCACGCTTTCCACGATGTTCGCGGCCGGCGTTCCGCTCGTCGAATCGCTGGACTCGGTGGCCGGCGCTGCCGGAAATCAGGTCTATGCCGAAGCCACAAAAAAAATCCAGATCGAGGTCAGCAGCGGCACGAATCTCACTACCGCGATGCAGAACACCGGCGTTTTTCCCAACATGGTGCTGCAGATGGTCGCCATCGGCGAGGAGTCGGGCGCGCTCGACAGCATGTTGTCGAAAGTCGCCGATTTCTACGAAGAGGAGGTCGACAATGCCGTCGACGCCCTCTCCAGCCTGATGGAACCCATCATCATGGTCGTCCTCGGCACGCTCATTGGCGGACTCGTGGTCGCGATGTACCTACCCATATTCAAGATGGGAC
This sequence comes from Burkholderiales bacterium, assembly GCA_019753155.1. GTDB lineage: Bacteria > Pseudomonadota > Gammaproteobacteria > Burkholderiales > JABEVD01 > JABEVD01. Next base: position 76,945 of record JAIELG010000010.1, on the reverse strand, counting down.
AGGTGGTATAAATGGATGTTTCCATGCTGGAATCCTCCCCCCCGCTTTTTGCGGCAGTCTGCGCGGTCGTCGGGCTGATGGTAGGGAGCTTTCTCAATGTCGTGATCTATCGCCTGCCAAAAATGATCGAGCACGACTGGAAGAAGCAATGCGAGACACTCGACGCGAAAGCCGGTGCTGAAACGTCTTTCAATCTCATTGTCCCCCGTTCCAGATGCGATTCCTGCGGCCACCCTGTCGCCTCGATCGAGAACATTCCTGTGTTGAGCTACATTTTCCTGCGCGGGAAATGCAGACATTGCGGGGCTGCAATCCCGCTCAGGACCGCGATCATAGAAGCCATGACAGGCATCATAAGCGGCTTCGTCGCCTGGCGCTTCGGGTTCGGCATGGAAACCGCCGGCGCCCTGATTTTCGTCTGGGCGATGATTGCGCTTGCCTTCATAGACATCGACACGCAACTGCTTCCCGATGTAATCACGCTCCCCCTGCTTTGGACCGGGCTCCTGTTCAATCTCGACGCAGATCTCCATTCCGCAGTCATCGGCGCTGCAGCGGGCTATCTTTCATTGTGGAGCATCTACTGGCTTTTCAAGCTCACCACGAAAAAGGAAGGCATGGGCCATGGCGACTTCAAACTCCTCGCCGCAATCGGGGCATGGCTGGGCTGGAGCCAGCTTCCACTCGTCATTCTCGCATCCTCCGTCGTCGGAGCGAGCATCGGAATACTGATGATCCTCCTCGCAAAACAGGGGCGCGACACCCCCATCCCTTTCGGCCCCTATCTGGCGGGAGGCGGACTCATCGCGATGTTCTGGGGAAAGGACATTGCAAGGGCTTATCTTGGCTAGACCTTTCTGCGTGGTGCTGACAGGCGGAATCGGTTCCGGAAAAAGCACCGTTGCCTCGATTTTCAGGAAACTCGGAGCCGGCGTCATCGATACCGACGGGATTTCCCATGATCTCACAGGGAAAAATGGGGCTGCGCTGGGGAAAATTCTGGCGGCTTTCGGGGAAGAATACGTCGTCGACTGCACGCTAGCCAGGGCGAAAATGCGCCGGCTCATCTTCTCCGATCCGTCCTCGAAAAACAGGCTCGAAGCCATACTCCATCCCATGATCCGACGCGAGGTCGAGGGCAGGATAGCCTCCTGCACCAAGTCCTATTGCCTGATCGTCGTCCCGCTTTTTTTCGAAACGAATCATTACGGGGATCTCGCGGACAGGATACTCGTGGTCGATTGCAGCGAGGAAATCCAGATCGTCCGGGCCATGAACAGGAGTTGCCTGAGCGAAGCGGAAGTCCGCTCCATCCTGAAAAACCAGGTTTCGAGAACCGTCCGGCTGGCAAGAGCGGACGATGTCCTGGAAAACATCGGGAAGATCGAGGAACTCGAAGCTGGAGTTTCCCTGCTCCACCTGAAATATCTCGCGGAATATTTGAAAAATTCGCCCTGATCGTTCAGAATTGTGAACTCATTCCAATGTCGCCGGTCCGCCTCCAGTGATCAGTTACGAATACCCTATCAACGAGCGCACCCGTACTCTCCTGAGGCTGGAGGATTTGTGCGGCCGGGTCAATTTTTTCCTGACTCAGGATGACGCGATGGCCCATCACGCCGCGCTGACCACGCTATTCGAAATCATCGACGTTGCAAGCCGCGCCGATCTCAAGACCGATCTCATGCAGGAACTGGAGCGGCAAAAACAGATCCTTGCGCCGCTCAGAAACAATCCGGCCGTATCGGAAGACGCGCTCGAAGTCGTACTGAATGATATCGAAAAAGCAAGTTCCGGGTTGTTCGCCATGCCCGGAAAAATCGGGCAGCACATCAGGGACAATGAATGGCTGATGAACATCAAGCAGAGAACAGGCATTCCCGGCGGGGCATGCGAATTCGACCTCCCTTCCTATCATCACTGGCTCAATCAGATGCCGGAAAAAAGAATGCGCGACATGAAGCAGTGGCTCTCCCCGCTCGCCCCCATAGAAAACGGCATCGGCATCGTACTCAAGATCCTGCGGGAGAGCGGAAGGACCTTGAAATATGTCGCCCAGCACGGCTGCTTCCAGCAGATACTCGCCGGAAGGACGGCGCAGATGCTCTCGGTAAGCCTGGACGAGAACCTGCCCTATATTCCCGAAATCAGCGCGAACAAATACGCACTCAACATTCGTTTCGTCACAGCGGAAATCCAGCAAAGACCGAAATCCTGCGAGAACGACATCGAGTTCAAGTTGAGTTTTTATAATCTATGATCGTCGCCTGCCCACAATGCGGCAAGGAATCGGAATGGAACCCCGCCAATCCCTGGCGCCCGTTCTGCTCGGAGCGGTGCAAGTTGATTGATCTCGGACAATGGGCAACGGAGCAGTACCGCTTACCCGAGGAACCTCAGGAGAAAGAACATGGTTGAAGTCGCAGCGGGCATCATCGTTTCCCCAGACGGCACTATCCTGCTCGGCAAAAGACCGGAAGGAAAACCGTATCCAGGATACTGGGAGTTTCCGGGCGGCAAGATCGAAGCCGGAGAGTCCGCGCTGGAAGCGCTCAAGCGCGAGCTGAAGGAGGAGATAGGCATAGCCCCCCACCACCTTCACCCCTGGATTTCAAGGGTTTTTCATTATTCCCACGCCACGGTGAAGCTCAATTTCTTCAAGATTCTGGGTTGGGATGGGGAGCCCGAAGGACTCGAAAACCAGGAGCTTTCCTGGCAGGATCCTCATGCAGTGAACGTTTTTCCCCTGCTTCCGGCCAATGCGCCCATCCTGCGCTCGTTGAGGCTTCCCCCCGTTTATGCCATCACGAATGCCGATGCGCTCGGCATCGAAGTTCAGCTTGCCAAGCTGGAATCCGCGCTGAAAACCGGGCTGAAATTCGTCCAGGTGCGGGAAAATGCAATGGATCGCGAAACCCTGAAGCATTTCGCCCTGAAAGTCATGTCTCTGGCGAATGAAAGCGGGGCAAAAGTCATGGTCAATTCCGAAGTCGAACTCGCCCACGAAATCAGGGCGCATGGCGTCCATCTCACTTCGAAGCAGCTCATGCACGTTTCAGTGAAACCGGACTTCGACTGGTGCGGGGCATCGGTCCACAGCAGGAAGGAACTCGACAAGGCGGTATCTCTGGGACTCGATTTCGCCGTTCTTGGCCATATCAAGGAAACCCTAAGCCACCCCGGCATAGACGGCATGGGCTGGGAGAAATTCTCTGAAATCGCCGGCGGCTGCCCCATCCCCGTCTATGCGCTGGGGGGACTTGCGGCAGCCGACCTTCTTCACGCGCAACAGTGCGGCGCGCATGGCATCGCAACGATGAGAAGCGCCTGGGATTAACCTTTTTCCTTGCCGGCCCAGTCGCGGGCGAATTGCCAGGCGATGCGCCCGCTTCTGGAGCCCCTGTTCAGCGCCCATTGCAGGGCCGCTTTTTCCGCGCCGCGCTTCTTTTTTACGCCGAAATGGTCCAGCCAGTGGTGCACGATTTCGAGATATCCCTCCTGCTCGAAGGGATGGAAGGAAATCCACAAGCCGAAGCGTTCGGAGAGCGATATCTTTTCCTCCACCGTTTCGCCGGGATGGATCTCGTCCCCCAGGTATTTCGTCTCCAGGTTTTCGCTCATGAATTCCGGCATTAAATGGCGCCGGTTCGATGTCGCGTAGACGAGGACATTGTCGGGCGCCGTCGAAACCGAACCGTCGAGCACCACTTTGAGTTCCCTGTAGCCTCCCTCCTCCTGATCGAAAGTCAGATCGTCGCAAAAGAGAATGAATTTCTCGCGCCTTCCCTCGATTTTTTCCACGATCTGCGGAAGGTCGGTCAGATCCTTCTTTTCCACTTCGATGAGACGCAAGCCATCTGCGGCATAGCGGTTGAGAAGCGCCTTTACGAGCGATGATTTCCCCGTTCCCCTCGCGCCGGTGAGCAATACATTGTTCGCGGAATGCCCGTTCACGAACTGCCGGGTGTTGGCTTCGGCGAGATCGACCTGGGAAGCGATTCCCTTCAGATTTTCGAGGCGGATGCCATGGGGATGGGGAACCCTGGCAAGCCCTCTGCCCCTCGCCCACCTGAAGGCGATGCCGTCCCAATCGGTTTCGATTTCTGACGGAAGGAAATGTTCCAGCCGATCCAGGAGGCGCTCGGCCCTCGCGAGAAAAGATTCGAAATCCGTCACGAACGGTAATCCGCGTTGATTTTCACGTAATCGTAGGAAAAATCGCAGGTCCACACCGTGGCCGCCGCCTGCCCGCGGTTGAGCACGACCCTGACCGTGATCTCGGACTGCTTCATGACCCGCGCGCCATCCTCCTCGCGATAGGAAGCTGCTCTTCCGCCCTTCTCGGCGACGAGCACGTCGTCGAGGTAGACCCGGATATTTTCCACGTCCAGGTCTTCAACACCCGAATAACCGATCGCGGCGAGTATGCGCCCAAGATTCGGGTCGGACGCAAAAAAGGCGGTTTTCACGAGCGGGGAATGGGCGATGGAAAAAGCGACCTTTTCACACTCCTGCTCATCGCCCCCTTTTTCCACCTGAACCGTGATGAATTTCGTCGCCCCTTCCCCATCCCGCACGATGGCCTGGGCGAGGAACATCGAAACCCCGATCACCGCAGCCTTCAATATTTCGAATCCGGCCTCGGAGATTTCGGGCGAATTCCCGGTCGAGATCAGAACGAAGGAATCGTTGGTGGAAGTGTCCCCGTCCACCGTGATCCTGTTGAAGGAGGCGTTGGCGGCATCCCTGACCAAAGCATCGAGTTTTTCCTGCGAAACCTTGGCGTCGAATGCGACGAATCCCAGCATGGTCGCCATGTCGGGATGGATCATCCCGGATCCTTTGGCGATACCCGTGATGCAAACCTTTCTTCCGTCGATTTCGATTTCGCGGGATATCGCCTTGGGCTGGATGTCGGTCGTCATGATCGCCTGCGCCGCATCGAACCAGTTGGATTCCCCGAGGTTGGCGATGCAGGCGGGCAGCCCCGCGATGATGCGGTCGACCGGCAACGGTTCCAGAATCACCCCAGTGGAAAAAGGCAATATCTGATTCTCGGAGCAATCCATGAGTCTAGCGAGTTCGCTGCATGTTTTTCTCGCCCTTTCCATCCCTTCCTCGCCTGTTCCCGCATTGGCGTTTCCGGTGTTCACCACGAGCGCCCGGATTCCGTCTCCCTTCGCAAGATTTTCCTTGCACAGCATCACGGGCGCCGCGCAAAAGCGGTTTTGCGTGAAAACCCCGGCCACCCTCGCTTCCGGCGCAATTTCGACGACCAGAAGATCTTTTCTGTCGTGTTTTCTGATGTTGGCGCGGGCAATGCCGAGCCTCACGCCTTTCACGGGCAGGAGTTCTTCTGGTTCGGGGATCCTCAGATTGACCGGCATGGCTTCCTTCCAAAAAGCTCAAGTTTAGTTTCAAACCGGCTCCCGGGCAACACAGCAAGCTATCCGATTGGCAAGACTCGATCTAAATTGCGAACTTCTCATGGAACGGCTTGCATTTTCGGATTCTTAAACCGGGCTTAACAAAAATCAAAAAAACATGGAAAAAATGTCGATATACAGGGGCATCATGAAAAAATTCTTCGCGGTTCTGTCAGGCGCGGTCATACATCACGGTTGTTTTCGCAATCGGATCATCCTGAAAGCACGAAAGAAATTGGCGGCAAACTTGAATTTTCCGATTTCGAAGCTACGCTTAATCAAGCATTTCAAGTCAACAAGATCAGCGGAACATGGGAGAGGCGGATATGTCCGAACAGACTTTCAAGATTTTATCGCTGGACGGAGGGGGAAGCTGGGCGCTGATCCAGGTGCGCGCGCTGATGTCCCTGTTCGATGCAAACATGCCGGGAAGGGAGATTCTTTCGAATTTCGATCTGGTCGCCGCAAATTCCGGAGGCAGCATCGTGGCGGCAGGTTTGGCTGCGAACATGACCCTGACTCGAATGAACAGTTTTTTCATGGATCCCGACTCCAGAAATTCCGTGTTCGTGGAAAAATGGGATGCGGAGCTTTTCCGTATTTTCGGCCTTGGCCCGAGATATAAGACCGATGCGAAACTCGAAGGCCTCAGGAAAGCTTTGGCCCCGACCGGGGACATGAAACTCGGGGACATTCCCGCGCTGATTGCGCGGGATTCGGGAGCCACGCATTTCATCATCACCTCATTCGATTACGACCGCCAGCGCGCCGTATTTTTCCGCTCCGACTCGAACAGCGCAGCCCAAAGTTCCGCCGTCAGTCCCATGCCTACGCTGGGCGAGGCCGTGCACGCCTCATCCACTGCCCCGGTCAACTACTTCGACAAACCCGCGATCTTTCCGGATTCCGAAGACAGGAGACGTTTCTGGGATGGCGGAACTGCCGGACTGAACAACCCCGTACTGGCCGCAGTCACCGAAGCGCTGGCCTACGGCAAGCCGCGCGAAAACATCAAGGTGCTCACCATAGGCACGGGTTCGGTATGCCTTCCTCTCGAAAACGATGACGTACATCCCCCGCTTGCGGTGAGCCCGGCAGAAACCTCGACCATAGGAGACATCAAGAAGCTTTCCAAGACCATAGTGGACGACCCGCCCGATGCGGCGACATTCATTTCGCATGTCGCCCTGGGACAGCCTTTGTCGAGCGTCGACAGCAAACCGCCCTGCGGCAATCTCGTTCGCCTGAATCCCTTGATCCAGCCGTTAAAAGATGCCGCAGGGTGGTCGCTTCCCCGGGGACTGACCGAGAGCGAATTCGAAAATCTTGTCAAAATGGACATGGACGCGACCGAACAGGATGAAATAAACCTGATCGCGAAGTTCTGCGATCTGTGGAAAGGAGACGATATTCCGAACCAGCCGATCCGCAGTGGACAGGATTTCAATTGCGATATTGGGCACGCCCGTTTCAGCGAAGCCCTCGCGCACTGGAAGTCCATCTTCTGAGGCTGTTTACCATGATCAGAAAAATACCGATACTGGCATTGATTCTCATGATTTCAGGATGCGCGACGCCGCAGAAAAATGCTCGTGTTCTGACCATCAACGATGCCAATACCAGCGTCGTCACCTATCCGACAGAACTCAGGGGAACCTATATACTGCGATCGAGTACAGGCATGCATTACTGCGCCGAGCCCACGCCGGACGTGGCTTTGGATGCAGCGCAAAAGCTGGGCGCCAGCCTCGGCGTCAAGCCGCCTGCGGGAGCCGACATCCAGGCAAGCGCCAATGCTGAACTGAGCACCAAAGTCGTCCAGTTGGCCGGAAGAAGCGAAGTGGTCATGCTGGCCCGAGAAATGCTGTACCGCGCATGTGAACTGACTTTCAACAACCCCAGCCCCGAAAACAGCGCCCAGGCGCTCGAAATGTACAGGATAGTGGCTTCGCTGGTACAAAACCTGGGCATGGCTGAAAGAACGTCCGCCGAAGCGGAACTCCGGAAAGCATCGTCGTATGTCAGCGACAGGCAAAGCCTATGCATTCAATCCTGGCGAAAAACTTCTGCAGAAAACAACAACGCCATGAAGCAGTGGCTCGACGACGACCCTGACAAGCTGTCCATCCCGATATTCTTGTATGGGGAAGATTATTCGGACAAGCGAAGCGCGTTTATAAAACAACACAACATCCGCTGCAACTGAAGGAGAACATTGAATGCAAACCCAATGCCTGGAAAATACACCTGAAGCGCAAGTGCCGGATACGGTAAAAGATTTTATCGAGTCCGGGGGCATAAAGATAACCGCGACAAAACAAAGCGACGGCAATTGGACCGTTTGCGCCGATATTGACAAGTAATCAGAAAGGAATACATGATTCTCCGCATGAAAAACTGGAAAGCGCCGGGCGCAATGGGCTGGTATTTCAATAACCTGCTCGGCGAATATCGCGCCCTTCCCATAGACGGGAAGGATACGACAGCGCAAGCTTTCAGGGAGAAGGCGGACGAGATCCTCGCCAAATGCCCCAATATCACCTGGGCGGATTTGTATGTATTCGAGATTGCGCTTCTGAACCTCCAGCCCCCGGAATTGCTGCGGCGCAAAACCTGGTCCATGCGCGAAAAATACCGTCAGATCGTCGGAGACGAGGTTTACAAAAAATACGAGGAATCGAAGCCCCCGGCCCCGGATACCGCCGCCGACCGCGAATTGAGAATTGACCTCGAATTTCTGCTAGGCAAACTCAACCATTATTATTCCGCCGTACAGCAGCGTGACGAGATGGTTTCGGCCCTGATGAAGGTTCTTGGCACGATTTTTTTCGGCGCATTTTCGGTCATCTTCCTGTGGTTCAATTTTTACAGCAAATACGGCCTGAGGCTGCCGGAAGTCCCCCTGATTCTGATGGTCGTTTTCGCTGGAATGAGCGGAGCTTTCGCCAGCATCCTGCAACGCATTCAGAATTTCAAATCCCAATCATTCGGCCAGAACGAGAATGCGAACATGCTCTCTGCCCTGGACTACGGGCGGCTCGGCGTCTATTTCGCCCTGATCAGCGGAGCGGTGTTCTCGACCGTTCTTTTCCTCGTTTTTACCGCGCAAATCCTCAAGGGCCCCTTCTTTCCGGAAATTTACACCCCTAAGGACAACGTCTCGAAAGGATTGCCGTTTTCGCTCTTTTCGGCTGCGACGAATCCTGCCGACGGAATCGAATATGCAAAGCTGCTGGTATGGTCATTCCTGGCCGGCTTCGCCGAGCGCCTGGTTCCCGACGTTCTGGATCGGGTTGCGAAAAAAGTCCAGACCGATACCACACAGGCAAAGTAATGCGACATCCCTGAAATTTGCCGGATAGCCGCGGTCGGGCTATGACATGAACCATAACCCGACAGGACTTCTCGGGAATCAGGAAATTTCCCTAGGGAGCAACCATGAACAGGATCGCCGTCATTCTGATCGCATCCCTTGGAAGTCCAACGATCGACAAGGGACGCTCCGACGTGACGAAGGACGATGGCGACCTGTACGTGTTCAAGGTGTCCAGCCTGCGCAATGTGGCGATGACCCCGCCCTATTTCCACGACGGCTCGATTGCCACGCTTCCCGAAGCGGTCAAGGTGATGGGCAGGGTCCAGCTTGGCAAGGCGTTCTCCGATGGGGATGTCTCGAAGATCGTCGCCTTCCTGAAGAGCCTCACCGGGCCATTGCCGAAAAATTTCGCAGAAGTGCCCCAATTGCCGCCGGGAGGCTTCAAGCCATGACCTTGCGAGAAACTCATTCCAATGAAGTCCGGAATGTCCCGATATCAACCGGGTGAAGGGATACGCACCTTTTGCGTGGCGATGCCGGCCGCCGCAGTACGGGTTTCCACGCCCAGCTTTTCGAATATATGTTCCAGATGCTTGTTGACCGTGCGGTGGCTGCTCCCGAGAATGTCTCCAATGTCGCGATTGGTCTTGCCGCAAGTCACCCAGTACAGCACCTCGGCTTCCCTTGCCGTCAGATGAAAAGCGGCAATGAGGGATTCGATCACCGACGTGTTGTTTTCCTCCCTGAGCAGGATCAACCACTCGTTTTCTCTGTTCGGGTTATGCAGGCTACCGAGTAGACGCCTCGAATCGATTGCCATGATGACAGGGGATTCGCGCCCCTCCAGATTGGCTTCCCTGGCTTTTCCGATCCAGGACAGCAGATGGAGGCGCATTTGTTCGCTCTCGGTGTCGAAATATTCCCCCAACAATCTGCGCGCCTGCGAAGTTTGCCATAGCAGGAGTCCATCCCGCTCGCTAACCGCGACAGTGGCCTGACCGAAGGCATCCAGGGCGGTGCGGGCCTGCTTCATCTGGCGCGCGTTCTGCATATGCGCCGAGATTCTTGCCAGCACTTCCTGCGGTTTGATGGGTTTGGTGACATAGTCGGCACCGCCCGTGGCGAAAGCGGCCACTACATGTTCCGTCTCGGTCAGCCCCGTCATGAAAATGATGGGGATATTCTGAGTGGAAAAATCGGCCTTCAGACATCTCGCCACATCGAATCCGTCCATTCCCGGCATGAGCGCATCCAGAAGGATCACATCGGGCTGGCTTTTGCGTGCCCGCTGCAAGGCATTTTCGCCGTTGGTGGCAACCAGCACCGTATATCCCGCTTCATCCAGGGAGTCGTGGAGCAGGGAAAGATTTTCCGGGACATCGTCCACGATCAGGACGACGTCCCGCGTCATTCTGTCAATAAGTGCCATGGCTGTCCTCACAAAGCCCCCGATGCAGAATGCCCTTCATGGTATCGAACTGGAATTGATGCGCGAGCTGGCGCATGTTGTCCGCAAATTCGAAATAGGCGACATCAATTTGCTCGATTTCGTCCAGCTTCTTCAATATCCCTCGCACATAGCCAAGTTCGATCTGCTCCTCCAGGCTGCGCAGATATTCTCCGGAAGGCAATTGCAAGCGCGTGGGCGGTGTGGGCGCCCCGGCCTTGGTGGAGTCGCCCTCGACCGTCACCCATTCCAGCCCCAGATGCTGGCCTATCCAGTCCAGCAGTTCGTTTACGTTGACAGGCTTGGTGATGAAATTCTCGGGAGCGATGCCCGCTTCGTTGTCGGTGCCCTTTTCAAAGGCGTTGGCGGAAATGACGGCAATCTCGCAGTCGTCGAAGCCACATTGACGCAGGCGCCTGATGGTTTCCCATCCGTCTATGCCCGGCATGGCGAGATCCATGAAGATCAGATGGGGAATAAACATCGGAACAAGATCCAGGCATTCCTGTCCGGATGCAGCCTGAGCCAGCCGGAACCCTAGCGGTTCCAGTACGCTCGCGAGCAGATCCCGGTCCGTTTTCTCGTTGTCGACGATCAGGATGCGGCGACGTACTCCGATATAACCGATGCACTTGGCCCGGGGAGGTGCCTGGTCTGCCTGTACCACCTGGATATGCGGCAAAAAAAGGCGTATGCGGAAACAGCTGCCTTTGCCGGGCGAACTTTCCACAGTGAGTTCCCCCCCCATGAGGTCGGTGAGCATTTTGGCTATGGTGAGTCCGAGCCCCGTGCCCCCGGTGGCGCCGATATGGGTAGCGCTGCCTCTGGAGAAAGGTTCGAAGATATGCTCCAGTTCCTCCTGAGCGATTCCCGGACCGGTATCCTCGATCTCGAATGTCGCCATTTCGCTCTGGTATTTGAGATGAAAGATCACGCCGCCCCGGGCAGTGAATTTCACTGCATTGCCCAGAATGTTGATCAGGATTTGCCGCAACCTGCTTGCATCTGCGCGCACTAGGGACGGCAATTCGCCCACCGGGCGGTAGTCGAAATCAATACCCTTGTTGTGCGCCTGAAGCTCGAACATCTCGACAATCTGCTGCACGAAGTCGGGAAAGTGCAGCGGCTTGACGGCCAGACTCACCTTGCCCCCTTCTATCCTGGCGATGTCCAGCGTACCTTCGATCAGCGACAACAGATGGTCGCCGCTTCTGCGGATCACGCTGATCGCCTGGCGCCGATTGGCGGGAATCGCCTCGTCTCCGTCCAGGATCTGGGCATAGCCCAGTATGCTGTTCAGCGGCGTGCGCAGTTCATGACTGATGGACATGATGTAACGGCTTTTGGCCTGATTCGCCTGGTCTGCAGTCACCTTCGCCCGTTGCAGAAGCTGGTCGGTATGGTGATGGGAATTGATTTCCTGCATCAGCAGTTGAGTCTGATAATTGGCTTCTTCCTGAGCGACCTGCCTACTTTTGCTGGTGAGCACCATCCACCAGGCGATGATGCCGGACAACAGGAGCAGTGCGGATGAAATGCGGATGAATACATCCTGCAGATGGGCAACCAGAACCGTGTCGGTTCCATTTAGCGCCAATCTTTCCTGGTAATACAGGAGGCCGACGATGAGGCCGATCAGTATGGTAAATCCTCCCATCAACAACATATAGTGGCCCACTCCTGCATCCAGATATGGCCGCAGGGAAGCGGGGAAAAAACGTCCCAGAAAACCCGCCCACTGCTCGGTCAGACGGGCCTGGGGTTTGCATAGATCATGGCAGCGGGCATCCAGCGTACAGCACAGGGAGCAGATGCTCCCCTGGTACGCAGGACAAGCGGACATGTCTTCGCTTTCGAAATTCGTGCTGCAAATGCAGCACGAATGCTCCGTCGCCATGGCCGGCTCGGGCTGGCGGGCGATATAGTATTTCCCACCTGTGATCCAGGCGAAAAGCGGCGACAGGGCGAGCGGCAAACCGAGCGAGATGAAGATGGCAAAGGGCTGGGCATCCGGACCGAAGATGCCCAGATAGACCGATATCGACAGCGCGGTCGAGATACCCATCGCACCGAATCCCACCGGATTGATATCGTAAAGATAAGCGCGGCGGAATTCTATGCCGGGCGGGGAAAACCCCAGCGGCTTGTTGATCACCAGGTCCGCCACCACAGCCATCATCCAGGCTACCGCCACGTTCGAATAGAGCCCTAGTACTTTGCCCATGACCTGCAGCAGATCCAGCTCCATCAGCATGAGCGCGATCAGCGTATTGAAAACGACCCAGACCACCCGCCCCGGATGGCTGTGGGTCAAGCGGGAAAAGAAATTGGACCATGCCAGCGACCCGGCATAGGCGTTGGTGACATTGATCTTCAACTGAGAAATGATCACAAATGCGGCCGTCGCCACCACCGCCCAACCAGAATTCGGAAACACGTAACGGTAGGCCGTGAGATACATCTGGTTCGGATTCACCGCCAGGTTTTCCGGTACGAAGTGCCGGATGGCCAGATACGCCAGCATGGCTCCGCCCAGCATCTTGACCGCGCTCAGGAGCAGCCATCCCGTTCCGCCCAGCAGAACCCCGAAATGCCAGCGGCGTCTATTTCCGTAAGTCAATTCAGGCATGAAGCGCAGATAATCGGCCTGTTCCCCCATCTGCGCGATGATGGCCATGGCCACGGTCACGGCCGCACCGAACAGGCGGATGTCGAACGAGCTCCCGTCGCGACCGCCATAGCCGATCAAACCGGCAGCTTCCTGCGGTTTTAACACCAGCAGATAGAAGTAGGGCAGAAGAAGCATTGCCAGCCAGATGGGCTGGGTCATGGTTTGCAGGCGGCTGATTGCGGTAATGCCGCGGGTAACCAGTGGCACCACCACCAGGGCGCAGATCAGGTAACCCCATGCCACCGGTATGCCGAAAGCCAGCTTGAGGGCGGAGGCCATGATGGCCGCTTCGAGCGCGAAGAAAATAAAGGTGAATGCGGCATAAATGAGTGACGTGATGGTGGAGCCCAGATAACCGAAACCCGAACCGCGCGTCAGAAGATCCATATCCAGCCCATATCGGGCCGAGTACCGACTCAGGGGCAGGCTTGCCAGAAAGATGATCAGGGCGGTGGCGAAAATGGCGAACGCCGCATTGATGAACCCGTAATTGACCAGAAGGGTGGCGCCTATGGCCTCCAGCACCAGGAAAGAAGCCGAACTGAAAGCCGTGTTGGCCACCTGGAACTCTGACCATTTGCGATAGTTTCTGGGGGTGAAACGCAGCGCGTAATCCTCCAGGGTTTCGTTGGCTACCCAGGTATTGTAGTCCCGGCGCACCTTGAACACATGCTGAACGGCATTGTCCTTGCCGGCCTGATTCCCATCGTTCGAACTCATCGAATTTCGCTTTTCAAGGAATGAAACGAAAATCCTGCAGACTCATAACATGCCCTCGCGTTCGATGAAGCTGATGATCTCCGTGAGTCCGAGCTTCGTTTTCATGTTCGAAAAAATGAACGGTCGTTCTCCCCGCATTATTCCAGCATCCCTGTCCATCACGTCCAGAGACGCCCCGACCAGAGGAGCCAGATCGATCTTGTTGATCACGAGCAGATCGGACCTGGTGATACCGGGGCCCCCCTTGCGCGGAATTTTTTCTCCGGCGGCAACATCGATGACATAGATCGTGAGATCGGAGAGCTCCGGGCTGAACGTCGCTGCCAGATTGTCGCCTCCGCTTTCCACGAAGATCACGTCCAGACCGGGAAAACGCCGGTTGAGGCGATCCACCGCTTCAAGGTTGATGCTGGCATCCTCGCGAATTGCGGTATGCGGGCAGCCGCCGGTCTCGACCCCCAGGATGCGATCGGGCGTCAGGGCTGCATGCCTCACCAGGAATTGCGCATCCTCTTCCGTGTAAATATCGTTGGTGATGACGGCAATGTCGTACTTATCGCGCAAGGCCAGACACAGTTCAAGCGTCAGAGCGGTCTTCCCCGAGCCAACCGGGCCGCCGATTCCTACGCGCAAAGGTTGTGAGCGGCGAGTCATGATCTGAAGAGCCTCGTATATTGGGTTTCGTGACAACCGGAAGCGATGGAAAATGCAGGAAGATAATTGTGCGCAAGTTCCAGCGGACGCTGCAGCGCATCCTTCGCAAGCAGGCTCAGGCGCCCCCCCAGTTCGAGCAGGAGGCGCTGGCCCGCAGTCTGGCCGAGCGGCACCGACTTGATCGCCGCCATGACCTGGTTCTCCAGCCACGACCAGAGGTAGGCGGCGAGCGCATCCTCAGCCGGTACAGCCCAGCCTGCAGCAGCGCAACTCCAGGCAAGCGGAAAGCTCGGCTCGGGGAAAAGATCGAGTTTTTGCAATTGGACTCCCCCGATATCCTGCAGCAAACGCGCCATGGAGTGACCCATTTGCAGGGTTTCCGCTCGCAATTCGGCGCTTTCCCGGCTGGCGATGAAATCCGCATCCAGTTCGGCAAGCTGCGGCAGGTCTTTCCTTGCCCATGCCGCGAGCATGTGGGCGAGGTAAACGGCTTCGAACCGGGCTGCTCCGAATTCCAGGCAATCTCCGATCCAGGCCATGGCGGAAAACTCGTTATTCACTACGCCTGTTTCCACAGCCCATTCCAGCGCCTGGGAGTAGGTATAGGCGCCGACCGGCAGGGTAGGGCTTGCGAGCTGCAACAGCCTGATCAATGCCGTGTTCATGGCTTTCCACCGCGCATCATGTCATGGATGCGCGCCCCGCGCCCCTCGCCGTCTGCGCTATGTCCATGACCGCCGTGCCCGCCATAGGCGCCGCTCTCGGGTTCGAATGGGGCGTGCGCTTCAATCACCTCCATATCCAAACCCGCCAACATTTCTCCCAACACATGGTCTCTCGCAAAACGCATCCGACCCGGGAGCAGTTGAACCACGACATGCCGGTTTCCGAGGTGGTAGGCAGCGCGTGCCAGCAGCAGGGCATCCCGGCTTCGGGCTTCCATCACGGCTTCGATCGCAGCGGCGACTGCAACGATGCGCCCGTCATTCGCTTCCAGGAGATCCCCGCCGCGCAGCACGGTGCCGCGTTCCAGAAAAAGCCCGACTTCTTCTCCATTTTCGAGCCGGGTACGCAGCCTGCTTTTGCAGCGGAACTCGAATGTAAGCACCAGAGTTTCCGTTGCCAATGCATCGATCGATGCCCTTTTTTCTATCAGCAGCATGCTAGAAAAGAAAATAGCGCTGGGCCATGGGCAGGACGGAAGCCGGCTCACACACCAGCAATTCCCCGTCTGCACGCACGGCATAGGTTTCAGGGTCCACCTCGATATGCGGCATGGCGCTGTTATGCAGCATGTCAGCCTTGGTCACCTTGCGGGTGTTCTTGACCGCAACCAGCGGCTTTATCAGACCCAGAGCCGCCACCGCCTCGTTCTCCATGGCCGCCTGGGATACGAAAGTGAGTGAAGTCTTGATGGCTGAGCCGTAACTGCCGAACATGGGGCGGTAATGCACGGGTTGCGGAGTGGGGATGGACGCATTGGGGTCGCCCATTGCTGCGCTGGCGATCATGCCACCCTTGATGACGAGGCTGGGTTTGACCCCGAAGAAAGCGGGTTTCCACAGCACGATATCGGCGAGCTTGCCCACTTCCAGCGAACCCACCACATGTCCGATGCCGTGCGTGATCGCCGGGTTGATGGTGTATTTGGCGATATAGCGCTTGATGCGGAAATTGTCGTTGCGTACCGGATCCTGTTTCAGTGTGCCGCGCCGCACCTTCATCTTGTGCGCGGTCTGCCATGTTCGTATCACGACTTCGCCGACGCGCCCCATTGCCTGCGAATCGGACGACATCATCGAAAAAGCGCCCATATCGTGCAGGATGTCCTCGGCTGCGATCGTCTCGCGCCGAATGCGCGATTCGGCAAACGCGACATCCTCCGCTATCGATGCATCCAGATGATGGCACACCATCAGCATGTCGAGATGTTCGTCGATGGTGTTCACCGTATAGGGCCGGGTCGGGTTGGTGGACGATGGCAATACGTTCATCTCCCCAACCGCCCTGATGATGTCGGGCGCATGCCCGCCGCCCGCGCCTTCGGTATGGAAGGTATGGATGGTGCGGCCCTTGAACGCCCCCAGGGTCGTCTCGACGAAACCGGATTCGTTGAGCGTGTCGGTATGGATCGCCACCTGCACGTCCATTTCTTCCGCGACATTCAGACAGTTGTCTATGGCGGCAGGCGTGGTGCCCCAGTCCTCGTGCAGCTTGAGGCCGATCGCGCCGGCTTCGACCTGCTCCCTCGCCGGCTGCGGCAGCGACACGTTGCCCTTGCCCAGGAACCCCAGGTTCATCGGAAAAGCGTCCGCCGCCCGCAGCATCGAATGGATGTGCCAGGGCCCCGGCGTACAGGTAGTGGCATAGGTGCCGGTCGCAGGGCCTGTGCCCCCACCCAGCATGGTGGTGATACCGGAAGTGAGCGCTTCCTCGATCTGCTGCGGGCAAATGAAGTGAATGTGGCTGTCGATGCCGCCTGCGGTGACGATCATGCCTTCGCCCGCGATGATTTCGGTGCCGGCGCCGATGGGAATATTCACTCCGGCCTGGATGTCCGGATTGCCCGCCTTGCCGATCGTCTGGATGCGGCCGTCCTTGATGCCGATATCGGCCTTGACGATCCCGGTGACGGCATCAAGGATGAGCGCATTGGTGATGACCGTGTCGGCCACATCGCAGGTGCTGCGCTGGCTCTGCCCCATGCCGTCCCGAATCACCTTGCCGCCGCCGAATTTCACTTCCTCGCCATAAATCGTGAAATCCCGTTCCACCTCCAGCCACAACTCCGTATCGGCAAGGCGCACGCGATCGCCCACCGTGGGACCGAACATTTCGGCATAAGCCTGCCGGGATATTTTTACAGCCATGGCAAAGTCCTTATCATAAATTTCCCATGACCCGGCCCTGAAAGCCGTAAATTTTGCGCTCGCCCGCCAGATCCACCAGTTCGACCGTGCGCACCTGTCCCGGCTCGAAACGCACCGCGGTTCCTGCGGCAATGTCGAGCCGCATTCCACGCGCCGTTTCGCGATCGAACAGAAGCGCGTCATTGGTTTCGAAGAAATGGTAATGCGAACCCACCTGTATCGGCCTGTCGCCGGTATTGGCCACCTTCAGCGTGACGTTCCTGCGTCCGACATTCAACTCGATCTCGCCCTGCTCTATCCTGTATTCGCCCGGTATCATCGCTGTCCTATATGATGGGGTTGTGAACGGTGACCAGCTTGGTTCCGTCCGGGAAGGTGGCCTCGACCTGAATCTCGGGAATCATTTCGGGCACACCTTCCATCACGTCGTCCCGCCGCAACAGGGTACTACCGTAGCTCATCAACTGCGCGACCGTTTTGCCGTCGCGCGCGCCTTCCATGACGGCAGCCGAAATCAGCGCGACCGCTTCGGGGTAGTTGAGTTTGAGTCCGCGAGAGAGCCGCCTTTCTGCAAGCAGTCCCGCGGTAAAAATGAGAAGTTTGTCCTTCTCGCGTGGCGTCAATTCCATCGTTTCTCCATCAAGTTCTCCAGATGCGCGGATCGATCGCAACCCGACCCGGCATGACCGGCCGCAACAGATGCCACAGCGCAGTCATCCAGTTGCGCGCAGCCTCCGAAGAATGCCCGAGGTAACGCGCCACCAGGATATCCGGCAATTGCGTGAGCCCATGAAGCGCGCCCGCCTCCTCCGGGATCAGTTCGCGACAGGCCCGGGTTACCGAAGCATCGGGACCAGCTGTCGCCAGCAGCGTCGCACAGATGCTGTATCCCGCGAGTCCGGCGGAAGAATGGAGCAGGGGCGCGCCGCCCTCCAGCGTGCCGCGCTCGAGCCAGATCGGCCTGCCCTCGCGTTCGATCCGGGTATGCATGTGAATCGCGCCGGAATCGAAGCACTCCCCCGAGGCGCGCCGACCGAGGCACAATACTTCCCAGCCGATGAAACAGGCATTTGCCGCAAGCGACACCCGCATCTGCATCCTCGCCATGGCACCGTCGAAAACGATGGTTTCCTGCGGCAGCCATTCCAGCACGCCTGCTGCACCAACTTCGAGCCGAATTGTCTGGGATGCCCAGGAACCTGCGCTTCGGTACCACTTACCGGCCCCCGGAGTCGTCAACAAGGCGTGCGCTTCATCGCCCACCCTAACCGCAATCTCCAGTTCATCGCCGCCTGCAATGCCTGCCGGCGGATGCAGCACCAGAGCGTGGCATACCGCGGGTCCCTCGGGATGGAACGGTTTCTGTACCCTAAGCGGCCCGACATGCTCACGGCGCGCCAGCACGGTAGCGTCTTCCCTTCTTTCGAATCCCAGACTCAGCCTAGCCTGCCATCCGTCTGCTTGCTTATTACATGCAAGCATCGTGCCATCATTAATCCCGTGCCATGCATCCGGACTGGAGGCCATCCGCTCAGCGGTGGCGCACGGTATCGGGATGGGGTATGCCCTGTATGGGGCATTCCTCCGTTCCGACCATCGGCCGCGTCAACTCTTCCACCATCTTTTGCGTACCCACAGGATCGCTGACCCACTTCTCGTAGAAGGTATACGGGCAGGCCGCCTCGCCCTTGTCCCCTTCGCCCGAATTGATCTTACCGGTGTAGCCGCGGTGCAACAACTTGAATAGGTGGTTTTCGGACTGTCCGTTGCGCCGAAAGTCGCGTATCAGACTCTTGGACAGGGCGGCATACTGGATGCCCATTTCCTCTTCGCCGCATTCTCCCAGAGTGCGCCCATCGAAGCCGATCAGTGCCGAATGACCGAAGTATGAATACACGCCGTCGAAGCCTGCCGCGTTGGCCACGGCAACGTAGGTATTGTTGGCAAACGCCATGGCCTTGGAGATCAGGATCTGCTGCTCCTTGGCCGGGTACATGTAGCCCTGACAACGCACGATCAGTTCCGCCCCCTTCATCGCGCAATCGCGCCAGATTTCGGGATAATTGCCATCGTCGCAGATGATCAGACTGACCTTGAGACCTTTAGGCCCATCCGAGACATAGGTGCAATTGCCGGGATACCAGCCTTCGACCGGCACCCAGGGCATGATCTTGCGGTATTTCTGGACGATCTCGCCCTGATCGTTCATCAGGATGAGCGTATTGTAGGGCGCCTTGTTCGGGTGATTTTCATGCCGCTCGCCGGTGAGCGAAAAGACCCCCCAGACCCTGGCCTTGCGGCAGGCAACGGCGAATATGTCGGTCTCCTCACCCGGCACATTCGAGGCGGTTTCGTACATTTCACTACTGTCGTACATGATCCCGTGCGTGCTGTACTCGGGGAAAATCACGAGATCCAGCCCGGGGAGCCCGACCTTCATGCCCTCTATCATGCGCGCTATGGCGCGGGCATTGTCGAGCACCTCGGCACGGGTGTGTAGCCGCGGCATTTTGTAATTGACCACCGCCACGCCAACGGTGTCATTGCTGCTGGAAATATCTCCATGAATCATGGTTAGCCTCTCTGGAACGGATTAAGTCAGTGACTGATCATCCACGGTCGCCTGTTGGCGAAGGATTTCGCGGTAGGAGCAGTCTTGCGGGAAGACGTGCTGCAGCAGCCGCAGCCTTTCGGGTGCCTAAGCGACGACGACAGCTTCGGTTCGTGCCTGGATTTCTCGTTGGTCGCCATCGCAAAGCGTACATCGCTCGCCATATCGGCCAGATGCGGGGCCGAAACAAGGATGCGTCCGGCTTGCGCGCCGCACTGCGGACAGGCTGCGGCCGCATCGCGATCGGCCATTCGGCGCATGGCCTCGAAAGGCCCGCAATGTGTACATTGATAGTCGTAGGTCGGCATGACTCACTCCAGATCAGGGGACATCGGCATGTCTGCACCACCCCTAACATGCTGTACCGGCCCTGCCGCATTGGGACTGATGTCGAAATCGAAAATCTGCGTCGGCAGCCACAACGTTGCGCAGGAATTGGGGATATCGACCACGCCGCTGATGTGGCCCTGAACCGGCGCCGTACCCAGGATCGAATAGGCCTGCGCCTTGGTATAACCGAACTTGGTCAGATACTCGATCGCATTCAGACAGGCCTGCCGATACGCCACATTCACGTCCAGATAATACTGTCTACCCGACTCGTCAACCGAAATACCCTCGAAAATCAGGTAGTCATTGTAGTTAGGCGTGATCGGGCTGGGCTTGAAGATCGGATTCCTGATGCCGTATTTCGCCATGCCTCCCTTGATGAGGTCGACCTTCATGTGCACCCAGCCGGCCATCTCGATGGCGCCGCAAAACGTGATTTCGCCATCCCCCTGGCTGAAATGCAGATCGCCCACGGAGAGGCCGGCACCGTTCACGTAGACGGGAAAGTAAATCTTCGAACCGCGCGATAGATCCTTGATGTCGCAATTGCCGCCATGTTCCCGCGGCGGCACAGTCCGGGCCCCTGTCGCTGCAGCGCTGGCCTTGGCATCCCCGGTGAGTTTGCCCATATGGGCAGTGGAAGGGAAAGGCGGGTTGGCCAAGGGCGGCACGCGGTCCGGATCGGTCGCGATCAGGCCCACTTCGCGTTCGTTCCATTTCGACAACAGGTCGTGGTCGGGCAGGCAGCCGATGAGTCCGGGATGGATCAATCCCGCATAACTCACCCCAGGCACATGGCGGCTTTTGGTGAACATGCCCTGGATATCCCAGATGGACTTTTGCGCAAACGGAAAATGATCGGTCAGAAACCCACCGCCGTTCTTCCTGGAGAAGAATCCGTTGAACCCCCAGAGACTGTCCGCTTTGGCACCGATATCCAGCAAATCGACCACCAGCAAATCGCCCGGTTCAGCGCCGTGCACGCCGACAGGCCCGGAGAGGAAATGGACGATGGACAAATCGATGTCGCGCACGTCATCGGCGCAGTCGTTGTTCTGGATGAAGCCGCCGGTCCAGTCGTAGGTTTCGAGCACGAAATCGTCGCCGGGCTTGACCCAGCAGGCCATCGGAATGTCCGGATGCCAGCGATTGTGGACCATTTCGTTTTCGTATGGGGACTGTTTCAAATCAACCTTGATGAGTGTTTCGGCCATGATGCTCCTCCTTGGTAAAAAATGAATCGCGTGTTCGGATTGAATCAATCATTAAATCGATAAATACTGGCTGATGATTTTTGCATCGACATTGGCGCGTCGATCCTCGTAAACGAACCTACCCTTATCGATCACGAAAAAGCGATCGGCGATATCCAGCGTGAAACTGAGGACCTGCTCGGACACGATAATCGTGAGATCTCGCATATTTCTGATTTCCTTGAGGCTCTTCGCTATGTCCTTGATGATGGAGGGCTGTATCCCTTCGGTCGGCTCATCCAGCAGCAGCACCTTGGGATTGGTGGCAAGCGCCCGCGCAATCGCCAGCTGCTGCTGTTGCCCGCCGGACAGGTTTCCGCCCTTGCGCGAACGCATGTCGTAAAGGACAGGGAAAAGCGCATACAGCTCTTCCGGGACGAGGCCTTGCGCGGAAGAAGGCAATCCGGTCTGGATATTCTCGAGTACCGTCATATTGGAAAAAATCATTCGTCCCTGGGGCACGTAAGCCAAACCCTGCTGAACGCGCTGACAAGAATCCATGCCGTCGAGGCTGCTGCCGTCCACGGTTACACTGCCTCCCGTTGACGGCAGCAGCCCCATCAGCGTCTTGAACAGCGTGGTTTTACCCATACCGTTACGGCCCATGACGGCAACGATTTCCTTCTTTTCCACGCCGAGATTCAATTTGTGTATCACTTGGCTCTGCCCGTAGCCCGAGTCCAGTTCATTGACACTAAATATATGATTAGACATGATATTCTCTCAATGCCCAAGGTAAACTTCGATGACTTTCGGATTATTCTGCACATCGTCCATGTTTCCTTCCGCCAGCAATTTACCCTGATGCAGCACGGTAACCTTGTGTGCGATGCGCTTGACGAATTCCATGTCGTGTTCGATGACGATCATCGACCGCCCATGTGATATCTTGTTCAACAGCTCGGCCGTTTTCTCGCGCTCGGAAACGCTCATCCCGGCAACCGGTTCATCCAGCATCAGCAATTCCGGGTTTTGTATGAGCAGCATCCCTATCTCGAGCCATTGCTTCTGACCGTGGCTCAATAATCCGGACTGCGTATTCAAATACTCGGACAGGAAAATGGTTTCGGCGATTTCCAGCACGCGTTCCGTCACGTCCTGGGTGCGCATGAACATCAGGGATCCGAAAACACTGCGGCCCCTGGGAAATGAAATTTCCAGATTCTCCAGAACGGTCAGATTTTCATAAATGGACGGGGTCTGAAATTTTCGGCCCACGCCGGACTGAACGATTTTGTGCTCGGGATACTTGGTGAGTTCCGTGCCGTTGAACTTGATGGAGCCGCTCGTAGCCTTGGTCTTCCCACAAATCAGATCCAGTACCGTGGTTTTTCCGGCGCCGTTTGGTCCGATGATCACGCGCAATTCGTTCTTTTCCACGTATAGGTTGAGGCCATCCACCGCCTTGAAACCGTCGAACGAGACGGTCAAATCCTCGACAGCCAGCGCGAAATCATTTCCCATTTTGGAGCTCCGTTTTGATAGGGTTTAGTTTTTCGGGCAGGCCGCTTTTCCCGAATTTCGTCACCAGATGTCCCAGCCATACTTTCAAATAAGTGTCGTACAGGCCGGACAATCCCTTGGGAAAGAACATCACGACCACGATGAACATCGCTCCCATGAAGAAGAGCCATAGCGAAGGAAACGATTCCGAAAATACTGTTTTCCCATAGTTAACCAGCAGGGTGCCGTATACTGCCCCGACCAGAGACATGCGTCCGCCTATCGCAGCAAAGATCACCATTTCGATCGAAGGCACGATACCCACGAAAGATGGCGACATGAAGCCGACCTGGAGGGTAAACATGGCCCCGCCTATAGCCGAGATGACCGCTCCGAGGCAAAATGTGAAAATCTTGAAATTAGCGACGTCGTAGCCTGAAAACCTGACCCTGTCTTCCTTATCCCGCATTGCCAGGAGCAAACGGCCGAGTTTCGACGATAGGACGAATTTGCACAGCATGATCACGCCGATCAGCAATGCGCCGTTAACGTAATACAGGGCGTATTTCGCCGCATCCGAGTTGATATTCCAGCCGTGTAGCGTCTTGAGATCGGTAATCCCGTTGATTCCGCCGGTCATGCCCTGCTGCCCCACGACCAGAATTGTCAGGATTGCCGCAATGGCCTGGGTGATGATCGAGAAATACACGCCGCCCACGCGCCGTTTGAACATCGCGGCCCCAATGATATAGGCCATGACCAACGGAGCCACGACGACGGCAATCAACGTGAACGTCAGACTATGGAACGGTTCCCAAAACAAGGGCAAGTGGGTGACCTGATTCCAGTCCATGAAATCCGGTATGCCGGGTGTGGTCTGGTGTGCCGTACTGACCGGGTCGGAGGCTTCCAGCTTGAGGAACATGGCCATGCAGTAGCCACCGATTCCGAAGAACACGCCCTGCCCGAGGCTCAAAATCCCGCCGTACCCCCAAACCATGACCAGCCCCACGGCGGCAAACGCGTAGGTCAGATATTTTCCGACCATGTTCAGGCGGAAAATATCCAGCCATAGCGGCATGACCACGAAAATGAATGCCGCCAGGATTGCAAGTTCGATTGCCCCGTGTTTACCGCCCAACCATTTGCTGTAAAATGAATTCATCTTTTTCCCCTTACTTTCTTACCTTGCTGGTGAACAAACCTTCCGGTCGCATCATCAGGATGATGATGATCGCTAGCAAAGTGACAACCTTGCCCATGGCATTGGTCATGAAAAATGTCAGAATCGATTGCGCCTGAGCAATCGTGAAAGCCGACGCGACCGTTCCGAAAAGGCTTGCCGACCCGCCGAACACCACGACCAGAAAGGTATCCACAATATACAGGGAGCCGCTCGTGGGGCCCGTGGATGCGATCGTGGTAAAGCATGCCCCCGCTATGCCGGCAATTCCGCAGCCGGTCGCAAACGTTATCCTGTCGATCTTCCTGGTGTTGATGCCAACGGCACCGGCCATGATGCGATTTTGCGTCGTGGCGCGGACCTTGAGCCCCCAATTGGAGCGGTAAAGGAACAGGACCACAACCAAAGTCACCACGATAGACATGGCCATCACGAACAGGCCGTTGAGCGGAATATCGATATCCGGCGTCGGTTTCCACGAACCCATCAGCCAGTTCGGCAGGGTCGCGCTGACTTCACGCGCACCGAACATGGATCGAAATATCTGTTGCATGATCAAACTGAGCCCCCAGGTAGCCAGGAGCGTATCCAGAGGACGCTTGTACAGGTGTCTGATCAACACATATTCGACCAAGTACCCGATGAGGAAGGCAATCGAGAATGCTGCGATTATTGCAACGACAAAGTAAAATGGCATCAAGCCCGGAAAATATTTTTCCGTGATTTTCGAGAAAAAATAAATCGTGTACGCACCGATGGTCATGAATTCCCCATGAGCCATATTAATGACGCCCATTTGCCCGAAGATGATGGCAAGGCCCAGCGCCATCAGCAGCAGCACGCTGAACAAGCTCAAGCCGGAGAATCCCTGCATGACCAGGATCGACCATAAATCTGATAACGAGTAACCGCCCATTGCACGGACCTCCTATGACTTAACTATTTACAATGGGTTACCCACCGCTGAACGATGGGTAACCTGGGGCGGTATCAGTAGCCCTTGGGGAATGGATTGGGCATGATGTAGCCAGAGGTGTACACGATATCGGCCTGACCGTCAGTACGCCATTCGCCGATCCTGAGCTTGGTTTTCAAATGATGATTGGGTTCCAGATAAACCATGCCCTCCGGCGCATCGAAACTGATGGTTCCGCTTTCCTCGGCCTTCGCCACCTTATCGGTATCGAAGCTGCCGGCCTTTTCCACCGCAGCCTTCCAGATCCATGGACCCTCATAAGCTGCCTGCGTCACGTCGCCGACGGGCGCTCCGGCACCCCACATCACCTTGAACTCCTTCACGAATGTCTCGTTGCGCGGCGTATTGAGCGACTGGAAATACTTCATCGCCGAATAGAACCCGACCAGATTTTCACCACCGATACCCTTCGCCTCGTCTTCAGTGACCGACAAAGTGAGCAAAGTGTGGTCTTTCCCGTTGATCCCGGCCGCTTTCATCTGCTTGAACCAGGACACGTTCGATCCGCCCACCACGGCCGCGTAAATCACATCGGGTTTTTTCAGGCGAATCTTGTTGATCGTCGAACCGAAATCCGTGCTCCCAAGGGCGGCATATTCCTCACCCACAACCTTGCCGTGCAGCACGGTTTCGATGTACTTGCGGGCAAGCTTCATGGTCGTGCGCGGCCAAATATAATCCGATCCGATCAGATAGAACGTCTTGGCATTCTTGGTTTTTGAAACCCAATCGAGCCCAGCGAAAACCTGCTGCGTGGCTTCTTGTCCGGTGTAAACGACGTTCTTGGACTGCTCCAGACCTTCGTAAAATGTCGGGTAGTACAACAAGCCGTTATCGCGCTCCAAAACCGGCAGCACCGCCTTACGCGAAGCCGATGTCCAGCAGCCGAATATCGCCGCCACGCGGTTTTCCTCCAGGAGCTTTTTTGCTTTTTCTGCGAATGTCGGCCAGTCGGAAGCACCGTCTTCCTGGATGACCTTGATTTTCCTACCGAGAACCCCGCCCATCGCGTTGATCTGGCTGATGGCCAGGCGTTCGGCCTCAATTGCGCCGGTTTCCGATATGGCCATTGTTCCGGTGGATGAATGCAACTGGCCTACTGTCACCTCGGTATCCGTGACAGCCAGATGCGTCGTGTCGACTTGTGACGTCGCAGGACCTGCCCCGTAAGAACTTGCAGTGAGCGCAAAGAAAAGCGTGCCGGCCACGGCAAATGCGATCTTTTTGCGCGTCGGCATGGCGCCCCCGGAAAGGACCGCCGAATAATTGGTAGGAAGCATCGATTTCTTGCTTGGCATGACATTTTCTCCTTAAACAATTGGGTGAAATTTGAACAACACTTGGACCAAAAATTATCTTTAAGCCATGGGTGTAGAATAGGATTTTCGATACGCCACATGAATACGTCATCTTACTTATGCGCCGCCCACTCCCTTTACCTCACGACCGCGATATCAGTTCGAGCCCTACAAAAAAAGCGGGGAAAATCCCCGCTGAAGTGAACAAACCAACACCGTTTCGATGAGATCAATACTGAACCTGAACGCCCAGGACGAACTGATTGCTGCTCGCCATAGCAGGGGCCAGGCGATTGTCGTTCAATTTCGAATAGACCGCGCTGATGCGCGCGTTGTGTCCGCTGATGATATAGTTGACGCCTACATCGGTTTGCTTGTTCGTAGTTTGCGACACGTCGCGCTTGAAATTCTGAATCCTGACGAAGGGCTGAAAATTGCCGATACCGACTTTTTGCGGAAACATGTATTCCAGCGTGGCAAGATAGGCTTTTCCTGCAACCAAACCGCCCACGTTGGTGCCTCCTGCTGGACATATTCCGGCGCCCGGCTCGCCTGAACCGCAATCCACCGCGCCGAGGCCATACTTGTAGTACGCTCCCTCGACGGTCACGACGCCGTCTCCAGGAACCTTCTCCTCGAACAGTAAATCGCTGCTCCAGGAGTTGTAGTCGCCCCTCACCGTGGGAGACGAGCCCACGCCGTTCTTCTGTGTCTGATAAACCAAGCCGATAGTGAAAATATCGTTGGAACCGTAATAGGTACTCGATGTGTAATAGGCGGGATCAGGCTCGGGATCGAGAAGGTTGACCGCCAAGCGCCCCGCATAAAGCAGATTAGCCGAAGCATTGGAACCGCCGGTCACGACATTGTGGCCGGTAAAAGCTCCGACCGAATAGACGATTTTGCCATCCATGGGTTTGCCCCATGCCAGCAGCCCGTTATCCCGTCCTATCGCCAGACTGGGGTAGGCCGAAACGATCGGAAATTGCCAGGCATTCAGATAAAACGGGCCATCCAGATTCGACCTGTCGGTAGGCGGGATCAGCCTTCCGAGTCGGACATTGAAATCGTCGTTGAACGCGAGTTCGGTGAAGCCATCCATGAGGACGATTTTCCCCGCCGCATCCCGTTCGGTATTGAGCGTGGCTTTGATCGTGTTGTTGAGCTGACCGCTGATATACAGACGCAGGTTCTCGACGTCGAACTTGTTCGAACGCGAAATGCCATCGGGCGCGCCATTTTTCAAACTGGTATAACTGGTCCTCAGGCCAAACCCCAGGGACAGCGACCTGTCGTCCCCCATCTGGAAGGTTTGCCCGGCATAGCCGTTTGCAATGCCTGCCAGACTCGCCATAACGGTCAGCCCAGCCCTGAATAATTTTGCCTTTCCCTTACCGGTCGCAACCGGATTACGGAATCTTTTCTTGATCATTGCCGCACTCCTAAAGTTATTAAAATTGAACAAAGTGAAAGGAACACGGCGCTAGTTTAGATAGACAGGAGATGCGCGAAGAATACGTCAGATTGCGTATGCTGCTGGAATCAGGCAGCGTAGGCTGTAGCTTTTCAGAAAAAAACGGGAAACCAATTGCCGCAGTGGCACGACATTTGTCTATAGGGGGGAACTACACTACAATCAGCCTGACGAAACTGTTCGGTTCACCATGGAAATCAGCAACCTGATCGGCTATCCGGCCGCCATACTCACCACTGTCGCATTCGTGCCGCAGGCATGGCAATCCTGGAAAACGCGAGATCTGTCCGGAATTTCCCTGCCGATGTACGCACTCTTCACCCTGGGGGTCGCGCTCTGGCTCGGATACGGCATTGAGATCGGGAGTCCTCCCGTCATCGCGGCCAATGCCGTCACCCTGCTGCTCGCATCCCTCGTGCTCTGGCTGAAAATCACGACGAAGGACTTATAAGGCACTGGGCCAGGAAAGCTCGACCTGCGCGCAATTCGAGACAGACCCGAGCGCGGCGTCGATCGGATTCATGCCGGCAAGGGCGAGCGCTGCAAGAATGGGATTTTCGTGGCTCACCGCGAGGATGGTTCCTCCGGGATGGCGCGCATGAACCTCGTCCAGAAAGCTGTTCAGCCTTGCCATCTCTTCCAGGAAGGATTCCCCGTTCTCCGGCCTGAAATTGACCGGGTCGTGACGCACCAGATCGTTGAAAGCATGGACCGGTTCCCCGTCCATTCCGGACTTGCGCTCGTTGAGTCTTGCGTCGACGAAAAGGGGGCAGGTTCTGCCTGAAAGAATGATCCCGGCAGTTTGCCGGGCACGGGGAAATTCCGAAACATAGGCGCAGTCGAAAGCGGTCTGCCCCAGCTCCGCTGCCGCGCGTCCCGCCTGCATCCTGCCAAGCTCGGTCAGTCCGACAAGGCGCAAGGGATCGTCGCTGATGCGACGTGCGACGTTCGCTTCGCTCTCGCCGTGGCGCACCAGTATTATTTTCAAGCCAGCTTGCCGTGGCACTGCTTGTATTTCCTGCCCGAGCCGCAGGGGCAGGGATCGTTGCGCCCGACCTTCTCCCCGACTCTGACGAAGGGTTGTTCCTTGGTTTCCTCGTCCGAAGCGAGCGCCTCTTCGAAATCGGCATGCTGATAGCGCACGTTTTCGAGGGCCGCAGGCGCTTCCACCGCCTCGACATCGGCCTGGCTCCTGATCTGGACGGTCACGAGATTCTGCGTCACGTCCCGCCTGATCGACTCCAGCATCTCGGAAAAGAGTTCGAAGGCCTCGCGCTTGTATTCCTGCTTCGGGTTCTTCTGCGCATAACCGCGCAGGTGGATGCCCTGGCGCAGATGATCCAGCGCCGCGAGATGCTCGCGCCAGTGGTTGTCCAGGCTTTGCAGCATCACCGCGCGCTCGTAATGGCGCATGAGCTCGACTCCCGCAAGTTCGACCTTCTGCTGATAGAGCGATTCCGCATGTTCGGCAATCCGCGTCCTGAGCGCCTCCTCGTGCAGGTCGTGTTCTTCCTTCAGCCATTTCTCCAAGGGAAGCTGCATCTGGTATTCGGATGCGAGCGCCTTTTCGAGGCCAGGCACGTCCCATTCCTCTTCCATGCTCTGGGGCGCGATGTACTGGCTCGTGAGCGCATCCAGCACGTCGTTGCGCATCGCCTTCACCGTCCCGGAAATGTCCGTGGCATCGAGAAGCTCGTTCCTCTGCTGGTAAATCACCTTGCGCTGATCGTTGGAAACATCGTCGTATTCGAGAAGCTGCTTCCTCATGTCGAAGTTTCTGGCCTCGACCTTCTTCTGCGCATTCTCGATCGCGCGCGTCACCCAGGGATGCTCGATCGCCTCGCCTTCGGGCATGTTGAGTTTCTGCATGATGGAAGAAACCCTGTCGGAAGCAAAAATCCTCAGGAGCGGGTCTTCGAGGGAAAGGTAAAAACGCGAAGAACCCGGATCGCCCTGGCGCCCGGCGCGGCCCCGAAGCTGGTTGTCGACCCGCCGCGATTCGTGGCGCTCCGTTCCGATGATGTGCAGACCGCCCTTCGCGAGCACATCTTCATGGCGCGCCTGCCATTCTTCCCTAAGCTTCTCTATCTTCTCCCGCCTCGCGTCCTCGTCCAGCTTTTCGTCTTCCCTGATCGCCTCGATATCCGCTTCGATGCTGCCGCCCAGAACGATGTCGGTGCCGCGGCCCGCCATGTTGGTTGCGATCGTCACCATTTTCGCTCTTCCGGCCTGGGCGACGATTTCAGCCTCGCGCTCGTGATGCTTCGCATTCAGGACCTGATGGGGAAGTTTCGCCTTGTTGAGCAAATTGGAGAGGAGTTCGGAATTCTCGATGGAAGTGGTGCCGACGAGAACGGGTTGCCCGCGCTCATGGCAACCCTTGATGTCGTTGATGACAGCCTGGTGCTTCTCGTTCGCGGTCCTGTAAACCTGGTCGAGCATATCCTTACGCTGCATCGGCCTGTGCGTCGGGATGATCACGGTTTCCAGGGCGTAAATCTGCTGGAATTCGAAAGCTTCCGTGTCGGCAGTACCCGTCATGCCGGCGAGTTTCCCATACATCCTGAAATAATTCTGGAACGTGATCGAGGCAAGCGTCTGGTTTTCCTTCTGGATGGACACCCCTTCCTTCGCTTCCACCGCCTGGTGCAGGCCGTCCGACCAGCGCCGTCCCGACATCAGACGCCCCGTGAATTCGTCCACGATGATGACTTCGCCGTCCTGCACCACGTAATGCTGATCCTTGAAATAGAGCGCATGCGCGCGCAGCGCGGCATAGAGGTGGTGGATCAGGGTGATGTTGGCGGAGTCGTACAGGCTGGTCCCGGGGGGCAGGAGCCCCGCCTGGGCGAGCAGCCTCTCCGCATGCTCGTGCCCTTCCTCCGAAAGCAGCACCTGATGCGCCTTCTCGTCCACGGAATAATCCCCCGGTCCCTCCTCGGTCTCCTGGCGCTTGAGCCGGGGAGCAAGATCGTTGATCCTGTAATAGAGGTCGATGTTGTCTTCCGCCTGCCCCGAGATGATGAGCGGCGTCCTCGCTTCGTCGATCAGGATCGAATCCACTTCGTCGACTATGGCGAAATTGAGCGGGCGCTGCACCTTCTCCGAAGGATGGGAAACCATGTTGTCGCGCAGGTAATCGAAACCGAATTCGTTGTTCGTGCCGTAGGTGATGTCGGCGCCATAGGCTTCCTGCTTGTCGGCATGATCCATCTGGGAGAGGATCACCCCGACCGACAATCCCAGAAATTCGTGTATCCTGCCCATCCAGCCCGAGTCCCGTTCCGCGAGATAGTCGTTCACCGTCACCACGTGGACGCCCTTGCCCGCAAGCGCATTGAGGTAGGAGGGCAGCGTCGCTACCAGGGTCTTGCCTTCGCCTGTCCTCATTTCCGCGATCTTGCCCTGATGCAGCACCATGCCGCCTATGAGCTGAACGTCGAAATGGCGCATCCCGAGCACCCGCTTTCCGGCCTCGCGCACGACGGCAAAAGCCTCGGGGAGCAGGGCATCGAGCGATTCGCCCCTGGCAAGGCGCTGCCTGAACGCATCGGTTTTTCCCCTGAGATCGGCATCGGACAAGGCGGCAATCTGCGGCTCCAGCGCGTTGATCTCGCGCACTTTCTGCGTGTATTGCTTGATCAGCCTTTCGTTGCGGCTTCCGAAGATGTTTTTAAGCAGGCTGGAAAACATAGGTGAGTTGCATTGATGGGTTTACAATAGGGTTTTCGATTCTACCACAACAGTTGCATGATATTTGCAAACAAGCTCGATTTCTTCCTGAACCAGGAAGCATTGCTCATCGAAGCCGAAAGAACCCTTGCCATCGAGAAAATCCTGAGAGCATCGCTTCCCCAGGAACTGGCAAAATACTGCAGCATGGGCAGGCTATCGGCAGGCAGGCTGCATATCTACGCGGACAACGGAGCCGTTGCCCTGAAGCTCAGGCAGTTCTCGTCCGGCATCGTGGAGAAGCTGAAGGCGCGCGGCGTGGACGCCGATTCCCTGAAAATATCGGTCAGGGTGAAAACCGACAAAAAACCCGCAAAAACGCCCAAGCCCAAAATGGGGAAAAAGGGGATCGAGAGCTTCAGGGAGCTTGCCAATTCCCTGGAGGACTCGCCGTTAAAATCCTCGATCGAATCGCTGCTCGAAAGCCTGGGCAAGCGCTAAGGAAGCCCTGGTCCCAACGTCCGTCCGGCCCTTCACGCATCCAGCAACCGCCTTCAGGCGACCATGCGCCCTCGAACGGATTTGTCCGAGGGCGATAGAAAATCGCATATCAATCCGAAAAATTTATAATCTGTTACCAATCCGTTACCTTGCAGCGATTAGCATTGAGACGTCCCAACCTAGGGGCAATTGGCAGGCACGCCTGCGTTGTTAATTCATTAAGGAGATTATTATGAAACTGCGTTACCTTGTTTTGGCCTTGTCCCTGGTTTCGGCAAGCGCCATGGCTGCACAATCGGTAGAACTTCAGGAAGGCGTCAAAGCCACTGCGATGAGCAATGCAGATCTGGCGAAGACTGAAGGCAAGTCGTTCGACTTCTGTGCCGACGGAAGCTGCTTTGCCGACATGTCCTTCAACACCGGCATTCATACCGCGTACAACAGGACAGGCTTCGCCGCCGCCGGGCTGGCAGTCGGCTTCAGGAGGTAATACCGCGTCATGAGCATCGGCCGCGAGCGGCAACGTTCGCGGCATTCTGGATGGTTAATTTGCCAAGCGAGACTTTCAGGATGATCCCAAGATTTTGTCGAGGAGCGCTGCTTGCCGGAGCGCTGCTGCTGCCATCCGTTTTATTTGCGCGGCCGGACAGCGCCATGCTTTCGGCCACCCCTGCGCTTTTTCTCAAGGAAGTTCGACTTTCCGGCAACACGGTTTTTTCCACGGATGAATTTCAACCGCTCATCCGCCCTTATCTTGGGCAGCTCGTAACCGCACAGGAATTGCACGAACTGCGGCAGAAGCTGACCCTGTACTACGTCGAACACGGCTACATCAACTCGGGCGCCACGATCCCAGACCAGAGCATCGAGGACGGCGTCGTAACGATCTCGATCCAGGAAGGCCGCCTCAAGGACATCAGGATCGACGGCAACGGTCGCCTGAAAACCAGCTATATCGCATCCCGCATCGCCGCGGCCGGAAACGAACCCCTCAATGTCCGGACGCTGCAGGATGCGCTGTTGAAGCTCAAGCATAATCCGCTGATCGGGAACGTCAATGCCCACCTCAAGCCTGGCATGCGCCCCGGCGAGTCGGAACTCGACGTGCATGTGACAGAGGCGCGACCTTATCAGATGGGACTGACACTGGATAACAGCCATCCGCCCTCCGTCGGCGCCGAGCATCTGGCTTTCGAAGGCGTACATCGCAATCTTACCGGGCACGGCGATTCCTTGCGCCTTCTCGTCGGAAAGACCCGCGGCCTTGCCGACGGAGAACTCGACTACTGGCTGCCCGTCACGTCCCGCGACACCACCATCGGCCTTCATTATCGGAAGAACGATGCTGTCGTCATCGACAGCACCTTCAGCGCGCTCAATATCACGAGCAAGGCCAGCAGCACCGCCGTTTCGCTACGCATGCCATGGGAGTATGGCCCCGAGCGCGAATTCGCCCTCCTCGCCAAGATAGAGAGAAAGTGGAGTGAGACCACGATGCTCGGAATGCCCTTCTCATTCAGCGCGGGTCAGCAGAGCGGGCAGGGCAGCGTCACCGCATTGCGGCTTGCGCAGGAATGGCTGGATGTTTCGCCGCAGAGAATCGTCTCCCTGCGCTCGACTTTCAGCTTCGGATTGAACGCGCTCGGCGCCACCATTAATTCGGCCTCACCCGATGGCCGTTTTTCCCACTGGGCGGGACAGTTCCAATGGGCGAAAAAAATCAACGCCTCAGACGATTCGGTGCATCTGCGCGCCAATTTCCAGGTCAGCAGCAGTCCACTGCTCGCGCTGGAAAAGTCCTCCATCGGCGGCTTCGATACCGTGCGCGGCTACCGCGAGAACCTGCTTGTCCGCGACGATGTCGTGTCAGCCACGGTCGAGGCGCATATCGGTCTTGCCGCCGGCGGCAGCCATGCGCTCGAACTCGTGCCTTTTTTCGATACCGGAAAAGCCTGGGACAAAAATGCTCCAGCCCAGGCGAATACGCTGGCGAGCCTGGGCGCAGGGCTCGAATGGCAGCCATGGAAAAATACCCATGCGCGCATCTATTATGGTTACGCGCTGAAAAAAGCGCCCATCCCCGGAAGCAATCTTCAGGACAGCGGCATCCATTTCCGCATTTCGTCCGATTTTTTTGAGGAAAAACAATGAACGCCACCCTGACAACCATGGCACGGCGCGTTCGGGTCGCCATATGCGCCAGTTTCCTGCTGCTTTTTGCAGGCGCTTCCCATGCCCAGACTGCCGATCCCGGCAAAGAGGGCTTGGCGCTGGCGGCAAAGCATGTATTTGAACTCATTGCGCAAGCCCACCAGCGTGAAGCCGAGGGAAACCTGCCTCAAGCCCTGGGGCTGATCGACCGCGCAGTTTTCGCAAGCCAGGAGGCCAGAGACCCTTATCTGATGTTCAGTTCGCAATGGCAGGCCGGGCTGATCCTCGACCGCATGGGACGCAGCGAACAGGCAATCGCGCCGCTGCGCGAAGCGGCCTTTCACCTGCAATCGCTGCGGGGCAGCGCGGACATGTTCCGCGAAACCGAAGGACAGGTCTATTCCCGTCTCGCCGACCTGTTGCTGCGCCGGGCGCAGGCACTCAATGACGGGGCCGAAGTCCAGGCGCTGCGGCGCGAGGCTCAACAGACGATCGAACGTTACCGGGAAGCCGAGCTGCGCAACTATTTCCGCAACGATTGCCTGGCCTCGTCCGATTCGATGCCCGATGCGACCAATCTCGACAGCCATGCCGCCATTATTTATCCGATCATTTTTCCGGAACGCATGGAAATTCTCGTCGATATCCATGGCACCCTCCACCAGATCACCGTCCCCGTGGGCGCCGAAAGACTCCGGCAGGAAACCGCCATTTTCGTCAACAAGCTCGGCAAGCGCACGACTCAGGAGTTCATGACTTCGTCATGGCTGTTCTACGACTGGATGATCCGCCCGATCGCCCCCATGCTCGAAGCAGCCAAAATCGAGACACTGGTGTTCGTCCCGGACGGGCCTTTGCGGATGATTCCGATGGCGACGCTGCACGACGGCAAGGATTTCCTGATTTCCAAATGGGCAGTGGCGGTGGTTCCGGGGCTGCGCCTGACCGATGTGCGCATTGTGAAACGGCAGCAAGACAACATGCTGATCGGCGCCGTTTCCAAACCGGTGCAGCATTTCCCCGGCCTGCCAAGCGTCGCGGAAGAAGTGCGCGAGGTGGAAAACCTATATCACGGCACTGCGCTGGTCGACGAAGCCTTCGACCGTCAAAGTCTGTCCAGCGAAATGAAGGCCGGCAATTACGGGATCGTACATATCGCCACGCATGCCCAGTTTCGGGAGAATCCGAACGATACTTTCCTGCTCTCCTATTCGGACAAGGTGAGCCTGGACGATCTTCAGCAGCTCATAGGCAGCCGACGTTACAGCAGCCAGCCGGTGAGGCTCGTCACGCTGAGCGCCTGCCAGACAGCGGCGGGAAACGACAAGGCGGCGCTGGGCCTGGCCGGAGTTGCCGTCAAGTCCGGCGCGCAAAGCGCGCTCGCTTCGCTCTGGTACATCAATGATAGCGCAGCCTCTGAAATAGTGGAGGAATTCTATCGCAGCATGCGCGGCGGCCTGTCGAAAGCCCTTGCCCTGCGCGAAGCGCAGCTCAAGCTGCTGGCCGACCGGCGTTTTCGCCACCCCGGCTATTGGGGGCCATTTCTTGTTATCGGCAACTGGATGTAAGGGAGAACAACATGCGAATCGAGATAGTGACTGCACTGACGTTGCTCGCCATGATGGGTACGGCCGGCGCAGAAAAAACTCTGCCCCACGGAGCGAGCATCGTTTACAAGCCGCCCATGCGCGGGGCGCCGACAAACCGCATCAGCGGCGGAGCCCGCGGCGGAGCCATCGCTGACATTCCGACCCTGGTCGTGCTGGCGCCTGACCACACAGGGTTGACCATCCGCGATCAGCCGACGCTCTACGGTTTCCTGTCTGCGCCGCCTGACAAAGGCTACATCGAATTCTCGCTGATCGAAGAACATGCCGTCGCGCCGCTTATCGAACGCCGGATTGCGGCAAACGGCAGGCTGATCACGGTTTCCCTCGCCTCGGAAGGCGTGCGGCTCAAACCCGACACCGACTACCTGTGGAATCTCGCCCTGGTGTTCGATCCCAATAACCGCTCCCTGGACATCGTCTCCACCGGAGCCATCCGCCATGTCGCTGCAGGCGATGAACTGAAAAAACGGCTTGCGGCTCTCGACCCGGCGGGGCAGGCGCAGTTTTACGCCGAACAGGGCTATTGGTACGACGCAATCGAGGCCGAAGAGAGCATTGCCGCGAAAAATGACGCCTCTCCGGAGGCGCGGCGTCAACTCGCCAACCTGCTGAGTCAGGCCGGGCTTGCGGCCGCAACATCCGAACATGGGGAAACCCCGAAATGAAAGCATGCCCAGGATTCATCGGCGTCATGGCGCTTGCCTGCGCGGTCACGGCGCAAGCAGCCGCGACCTTCGACGGCACGGTGGGGGCGGTCGCGGCAGGCACGACCCTATCGGGTAAATTTACCATTCCCGCCAGTTACGGTCGGCAGGTCGGTGGCAACCTCTTTCACAGCTTCGCCAGTTTCTCGGTGAATACCGGTGAATCGGCGATTTTTGCGGGGCCGGGCAACATTGCCAACATCATCGCGCGCGTGACCGGCGGCGCCTCATCCTGGATCGATGGGCGGCTCGGATCGAGCATCGCGGGCGCCAATCTCTATCTGCTCAATCCCGCGGGAATCGCCTTCGGCCCCAATGCCGCGCTTGACCTGACCGGATCTTTTCATGCAAGCACTGCCGATGTGCTCAAACTGGGCGCAAGCGGGAATTTTCCCGCCAATCCCGGCGCCGATACGATATTGACCGCCGATGCGCCGAGCGCTTTCGGGTTTCTCTCCGCGGCTCCTGCGGGGATCAATCTCAACGGCAGCTATCTCGCCGTAGGGAAAGGCAAGGGCATTGCCCTGGTTGGCGGCAACATCACGCTCGCAGACAGCTTCATTTACGCCCCGGGCGGCAAAATCCAGATAGACAGCGCAGGTTCTCCCGGCACCGTGAGCCAGGACAGTTCCGGCGCCTGGACGAAGCTCGACGGTTTCGCCAGGCTCGGCAGCATCAGCCTCTCTGTTTCTTCCGCCGTCCAGAAACATGTCATTTACGACGGCCGCGGCAGGCCGATCGCATCTCTCAGCAATCTCGATGCCTCCAACTATTCCAGCTTCGGTCCCGGCGGACAGATCGTCATCAGGGGCGAAAACCTGAGCCTCGCAAATGCCGTTGTCAGCGCGGACACCTATTTATTCGGCAATGGGGGCAGCGTCGACATCAATGCAAGGAACGACTTGTACGCAAGCAATGGCGCGGCAGTCACGGCCGACAATGTGTACAACGGCAACAAGGCCAGCCTGGGCAGCAATATTCTGGTCAAGGCAGCAACCGTCAGGCTCGATAGCGGCGCACAGATTCATGCCAACAACTTCGGCAGCGCCGGGCAAGGCGGGAATATCGGCATCGAGGCAGGCAATTCGATCCGGTTGTCCGGCTATAAAAGCGCCAACGCCCTGACATCCATTTCAGCCCAGTCCGACAAAACCAGCGCCGGGCAGACGGGCAGCATCACGCTTACGGCGCCCAAACTCGAAGTCGCCGGCGGCGCCGTGGTCAATATCGGCAACTCCTATACGAAAAGCAACGGCAGCAGCGGAACGATCACTGTCAATGTGGGCGACCTGATGCTTCGGGATGGCGGTCACATTTCCGCCGCAACCGCTGGAGGCAGCGCGGGTGGAACATTGCATGTCAATGCCTCCGGCTCGGTCAGCATCGGCGGCATTGATCCATTTGGCGGGCTATCCGGCCTGGATGCCAGAACGATGGGCAGCGGCGCCGGCGGGGACATATGGCTGCATACAGGAAACCTTGCCATGTCGGCGGGAGGATCAATCCAGGCTGCAACCTTCGGCAACGGCAATGCCGGCAATATTCATCTATCTGCCGATTCCATCAAGCTTATCGGCATCGACCGCAACAATCGCGCAACCATCGGCTCGGGCAGCGGAGACCGTAACAACGCAAACCTGCGCGGCAGCGGAAACGGCGGACTGCTCAGCGTACACGCAGGCAGCATTGCCGTCTCGGGCGAGTTGTCGGGCTTCCTTTCCAGCACTTTCGGCGCCGGAGCAGGCGGCAATATCCAGATCGACGCCGGCAGCCTGAATCTTACCAATAGCGGCATGGTCGAAGCGCGCGCTTACAGCGCAGGAAAAGGCGGAGATATTGCAATTTCAACGGGCGATCTCCTGATGGCGCACGGGGGCTCGATCGCCGCCGGCAGCGTCGGCAGCGGCAACACCGGGCAGATAAAAATCGATGCCGGCAACTCCATCCGTTTGAGCGACAACGCCTCGATCACTACCGAGGCATTGACGAGCGACGGCGGCAACATCGTGACCAATGCCCGCAACCTGCTGTTCGTTCAGGACAGCCGCATCGCCACCTCGGTGAAACGCGGCAACGGCAACGGCGGCAACATCTCGATCGACCCCCTCTTTGTCGTGCTCAAGAATGGCAACATCGCCGCCAACGCCTTCGGCGGCAACGGCGGCAACATCCTGGTCGTCGCCGGCAATTTCATCACCGATCCGCTAAGTCTTGTTCAAGCCTCGTCCCGACTTGGAATCAACGGCAACATCAACATCGCCGCGCCCAACACCGATGTCGGCCAGGGTCTGGCGTTATTGCGGGAATCCTTCGAGGACAGCGGCATGCTGCTCAATTCAGTCTGCGCCGCAAAAAATACCGAAGGGTCGAGCAGTTTCATTATAAGCGGACGCTTGCCCGTTCATCCCGAAATCTGGAAGCAAGAGACACGGCGATGAGAGGCCGCGTCGCCTGCGCCGCCCTGTCGGTTTTGTTGACTTCCGCAAGGGCGGCTGACATCTCCATGGGCAGCGGAATGGGCATAGTGCTGCATGTCGCTTCCCTCAAGGAAATGAGTGAACGCCATGTCGTTCGCCAGCGGCACGATTATTCCTGCGGCGCCGCCTCGCTGGCGACGCTCCTGACCGAACAACTCGCAGACCCGGTCACCGAGGACGAGATCATCCGTCAGACGCTCGGCCTGCTCGCCGAAGGCGATATGGTCGACCGCGAGAAAACTGGTTTGTCGCTCCTCGACCTCAAAAGGGTGGCGCAGCAGCGCGGCCATCGCGCAGCCGGATACCGCCTTGGGATCGATCAATTGCCGAAAATCGACCGCGCCGTCATTGTCTTTCTGAACATACGCGACGAGCCGCACTTTTCGGTGCTGCGCGGCATTCGCGGCGATCGCGCGTTTCTGAGCGACCCTACTCAGGGCAACATGCGCATGCCGCTCGAAAGGTTCCGCGAATACTGGCTCGGCAAGAAAAAGCAGGGCATCATCTTCGTGGTCGAACGTGCCGACGGCAGGATCGATCTGGACTGGCGCGCTCTGCCCGGGGCCGATTTCGAGGCGCCCGAGAAACTCGAAGCACGCATGCTGATGAACATCGGCACGGCCTACCCGGGAGCAGTGCGTTGATGCCGCGCCTTGCTGTGGCGGTTGTTCTGGGGCTGGCCCTTGCCGCAACCGGTCATGCCGCCGCACCGGAAGCGCAGCGCGAAGTGCTAACCTTGCCGGAAGCTGCGGCATTGCTGCGCCTTCCAACTGGCGCCGTCGCCTCGCTGGCACGCAGGAAAGATCTGCCTGGCCGGAATGTGGGCGGAAGCTGGCGGTTTTCGCGCCAGGCGATTCTGTGCTGGCTCGGCGGCGACAATGCAGGCGCATGCATGTCATCCTCGAACGCGGCACCGGTCGCGCATGGCCGCGCCATGCCGCCGTCAAGCCCGCCGGCAGCACGGGTCGATGCCGGGGAGGTTTCGCCGCCTTCAGGCACGCCGGCAACACAACCTGTCAGGCAACTGGGCCCCAAACCCGATGATGCCGCGAAGCCGCAGGATATCGCCATGCGCGATACCAAGCTGCTGCTCAAACCCGGCCAGTGGCTGCTGGAACCTACGCTTTCCTTCGAGCGGTTCGATCGGCAGGTGCTCGCAATGGCGACGCCGAACCTGTTGACGCTTGCAAGCGAACGATACCGGAACACCACGGCCGGGTTCATCCTGCGCCGCGGCGGCAGTGGCGACAGCGAATTCTCGTTCGGCATGACACGCCTGCATGAGAACATGGACACACTGGTGCTCGATCAATCCATCGGCGCGAGTACCTACGATCAGACCATGCTCTCGTTCGGCATGAGAAAACAAATCTGGAACGAAGGACAGCTCATTCCCGGCGGGATACTCGATATCCGCTTTAACGCGCCTACTGCGGCGAATCAAACACGTTCCCTGGGGGCCGGCATGACGTTTGCAAAAAGCATCGATCCCACGGTGATGTCGGCCTCCCTGCTCTACTGGCGCTCATTTGTCGGGGACGAGAACGATCTCATGCACCTGACCGCCCGCGATCGCATCAGCGCTTCCCTTGGTTACGGCATCGTCCTGAATGATGCGTTCGCCGCCAATTTTTCCCTCTCCGGAGATTTCCAGGGCCGCACCGCCTATTCGAAAGCGACGCTGCCGGCGGCGGAGTCTTTCCGCCTGAACATGGGATTTCACTACACGCTGACCAGGGAGTGGAGCATGGAGCCGACGCTGAGCTTTGGCCTTGCCGGCATCGCGCAATCGGCCACGTTCGGCGTGACCTTCCCATACCTGATATAGGGAACCGGTCTGATTTCGAGGGGCAAGCCTCTGCGTCGGTTCCTACAACGCCGACAGCGGAAAATGGTATGATTCCCCAAAAAGCACAATATCTATAGGGGAATAGCCGAATGAAAAAAAGTTTCGGCTCAATCGTCGCTTACGCTGTATTCGGGGCCAGTCCCTGGACATTTGCAGCGTCGGCGAGCGATGACATCATTTACACGCCAGCCACGGCAGAAATCGTGATTACCGCGGAAAGGCGCTCTCAGTTTCTGCAGAATGTCCCGGTTTCCGTCACGGCGCTTACTGCCGCGGATATCGAGAAATCAAGGCTGGAATCCGTCGCGGAGTTGCAGCAATCGGTCCCGGGACTGTCCATCACAAAGGCCGCCCCCGGACAAACCCAGATATTCATACGGGGCATCGGTACCGACATTGTCGGTCCGGGCCTGGAAGACGCGGTTCCGGTTTATATGGACGGGGTCTATCAGAGCCGCGCCTCCGGCACTGCGATGCAATTCGTCGATGTGGATCGCGTCGAAATTCTGAAAGGCCCGCAAGGCGTTCTGTACGGCAGGAACGCCACGGGAGGCGCGATCAACATCATATCCAGGGCGCCTACCTGGGAACAATCAGGGCAATTCGACGTTCAGGGCGGCAGCCACAATCAAAAAATGGTCCGCGGCACTGTCAGCGGTCCCCTTTCCTATGGCTCGACCATCGGGCGTCTGTCATTTCTCCATAACCAGAACGATGGAGACACCAGGAATATCCTGCTCAATGTCACGGGAAACAGCAGCGAGGTGAATGCGCTGCGCGGAACGCTCGAATTTCTGCCCAATGACATGCTCAGCGTGACGGTCCATGCGCATTACTACCATGACAACGACCATCCGATCATGAAACCGCTTTATCCGGCATTGAACCCGCTATTCACCCATTTCGGCGCAACGGCAATCAGCGATCCCCGGATAGTCATGCAAAACCAGCAAAGCGCCATGAGCCACACGCAATCCGGTATCGATGTCAAAACCGAATGGGATTTGGAATCGAAACGCTTGACATCGATCACCGCCATCAACAAAACCGATGATCGCAACGGGAGCGCCGATCTGGACGGAACGGAAATCCCCTTGATGAAAGTGGGCTCCCAGACGACCGGCGCTGGAATACGTGAAATCACGAATTTCTTCTCCCAGGAATTTACGCTGGTTTCGAGCGACCATTCCCCCCTTGCCTGGACGGGACTGCTGTCGTACAACCATCAGAAGGTCGATGCTCCGGAATACAACGTTTCGCTGCCTCTGCTCAACTTGACGCAAAACTCGGTGGCAATCGTTTCCACCGATTCGATAGGCGCGGGCGGGCAAGCCACCTATTCGTGGACGAACGGTGTGCGCCTGACCGTTGGAGCCCGTTACAGCACGGAAACAAAAAATCTGGAAAAAGACCTGACCTATGCCAACGGCATGCTCACCGGGAGCAAGACCGACAAGAAAACCTGGTCATCGGTAACCCCGAAGTTCGTGGTCGATTACTCGCCTGACCGGAACAACATGTTTTATGCTTCGGCAACCAAGGGCTTCAAGAGCGGCGGCTACAACACCATTTCGATCCAGCCGGCCTTCGCTCCGGAGACGGCGATCAACTACGAGGTCGGACTCAAGTCGAAACTGTTCGACGACAGCCTGCAACTGAATCTGGCCGCCTTTTATACGCGATACAACGATATGCAGCTCTCCATTTTGCAAAACAATGCAGGCGTGTTCGCCTTGGCGATCCAGAATGCAGCCCAGGCCGTCAGCAAAGGGATGGAGGCAAGCTTCGTTGCGAACCCGACTTCCAGACTCGAATTGTCGGGCGGACTGCAATTCCTCGAAGCCCGGTTTACGAACTTCGTCTCCATCGATCCCCGCTACCCGACGCTTGGAGCGCAAAATTTCGGGGGAAACCCATTGTCGCGCGCGCCCGACACGACGCTCAATTTGGCAACCCAATACACGTGGCCGCTGGAGCACGGTTCGTTCACGCTACGCGGCGAAGGATACTACCGGTCGAAAGTATATTACACCCCCTTCAGGGATGACTATGCCAGCGGAGACGCCCTGTCCCTCTGGAACGTATTGTTATCGTACAAGCCTTACGGAAAATCGGGACTGTATGGCTCTTTCTTCGTAAAGAATCTTGCGGACAAAACCTATGCAAAAACGATCTTCGATCCCCCGGGACTGGGTTATCTTGCCTACTATGCGTCGGGGCGGACAATCGGCGCTCAGGTGGGCTACAGATACTGAAAAATCAGCGCATCGTTCATGCGCTCACGGCTTTGTTATCGCTGCCTGGCAAAGCGTCAACCCGGCAATATCTGGGGTCCAGCGTTACCCGTCCGGCCTGGAGCCTTATCGCGTGATGATGGCCGAGCAGTTGCCGCAACCGCTTCAGCGTGGTCGTAAAGGACTGATGGGCGCGGTCGCCTTCCGCATCCGGCCACAACTCGTCACATATTCTCTCCTCGGCCGCCCCGGTCGCGCCATGCCCGATGATCGCCGTCAGCATTTCCAGAGGCTTCTTCTGAACCTTGCCGGAAAACTCCAGGGGTTTGCCGTCCACCACGATCCTGAATGTTTCGCCGGCATAAATCCTGACCGGATAGGGCCAGTTTTCCACAGATGCGGGAGGCGCAAGCTTCAGTCTCCTGACGACGCCCTGCACATATTCCGGCTCTATCCCCGCCGCCAGGGCTTTGCCGCAAACGAGAGCGATGTCCTGCCGCCGCCATCCTTCATAGTTGAAAATACCGTATCTGTTGTTAAGCGCCATGCCTTCCGACAATGCTTCGAGTCCTGCGGATTCTTCCCCCACGTTGAAATAAACGAGGCTGCGCAACAGTGAGTTCATGGCTTGTGCATAATAGCTTTGCATCCAGATGCCTATTTTCAGCGCTTCATCCAGGTGGGAAAAAATCTCCCCATAGGGCGCATTGCCGATGAACAGGGCATAGGCCATTCTCAGCCGCGATATCAGGGTCATGAAAGGGAAAGCCCCCTTGTTTCCACTGGCAAGTCCAAGGAGGGCTTCCGCATGATACAGCGCGCATTGGGCATCGTTGCGGCAGATCGCGGCATAGGCAACCACATGGTGATAATGACCGGCCTTCACCTGAGCCGCCATTTCCGTGCTCTGCTTCATTTTTTCGATCAGGTCGTCCACTTCGGCATGCTCGTCCCGGAGCAGCCTGCAGTATACAAGCTGCGCTAGGAATATCGAATCCACGAGATGGATGCCGGATTCCTCTGCCAGCTTGAGTCCATCCCTGGCCGATTCTTCGCTATTGTCAAAGTGCGCGACCGACCACCAGTATATGGCGGCCTGGAGCTTA
This sequence comes from Burkholderiales bacterium, assembly GCA_019753155.1. Lineage (GTDB taxonomy): Bacteria > Pseudomonadota > Gammaproteobacteria > Burkholderiales > JABEVD01 > JABEVD01. The sequence continues at coordinate 32,969 of JAIELG010000010.1, read as the reverse complement.
TACCGCATCTTCGGCAATGTTGCGCATTCCGGGGAATCCGCTATGGGTTCCATGATGGCGATTACATCCCCGGCCTTCCGGGAATCGCCTTTCCATGCATAATACAGCAGCAGGCCTTCGGCGGCTTGCAGCTTGTAATTCCGGTCATCCGATCGATGCAGGAGCGACAGCAATAATTTTTCCCAGGGAGCAATTTTGGCATGGCCGGGGGCGCCATACAGCAGCGCCATATACATGCTCAAAGCGAGATGCTCTCCTGTTTTCCCCGGCGGCAGGCTGCCGTATTCCTCGATCAGGCTTTCGATCGTATTCATCCACTTAATCAATTGCTCGAAGTCGTCCCACGCTATCACGAACGCATGTATCGCCCCGCCAGCCGCGGCGAAACGCCCCTGGATGTCGCCTGCATCCGCAAACAGGCCAAATGCCTTATCGAAATAAGCGCGGCTTTCAACGGGATCGATCGGTATCCGGCACATGCCCAGCCAATACAGGAGCCAGGGGTCATGGGCGAGCACCTCGTGCGGAAGGGCATTCAGCCATTGTTCCAGGCTGCCGGCCCTGCCTTGCGCCATCAATATGGGGGCCTGTGAGAGAATCGCCCGGACCGAATCATGCCAGCTTGCGGATTGCAAAAATAGTTCGATCGCCGCATCGATCTTCCCCGAGGCTTCCAGCAGCAAGGCCGCGTCATGATGGATCCGGTCTATTTCGGCCCGGGGCAACAAATCCGCCGCTTTTGTCAGGAGGAATTCCCTGAAAAGCGGGTGATAGACATATGACTCCCGGGCGCCTTCATGCCTTTGAGTGAACAAGTTGTTCCGGTTGAGGTAGAACAGGATTTTCTTCGGGTTGGGAATGCCGGTTATTTTTTCCGCAATCTCCAGCGTGACGTTTGGGAGACAGGCGGTCTTGAGCAGGAAATCCCTGGTATCGATATCGAAGTGATCGAACAATTCGTTGGCAAAATAATCGAATACCGGATTGAATTCGTCCTGCGCCCGGACAGTGATCGGCCTGTTCATCCGGGCAGCTTCACCGATGAACACCAGCCCCGCTGCCCAGCCTTCCGTCTTTTCAACCAGTTTTTCCTGAATGGGCTCCAGCTTGCCGTCCGGCAGAAAAAACCTGCTTTCCTCCAGACTAAAGCGGATGTCTTCCCATCCGATCAGGTTCATCTTGCCCGATGCAAGCAGGCGGGAAAATTCAGCGGGCGGCGGGGACCGGCTGATCACGATGACATTGAGTTCCGGAGGGAGAACCGATAGTCCGGCGCTGATGATCTTGTGAAATTCCGGATTGGATACATCCTGATAATTATCGAATACCAGCGTGAAGCGCGACCCCAGCCTGTCGAAGAGTTTCTCGAAATATCTCAGCACGAAAATCGGCAACTCGGGCATATACTCCGGCGTCAGGAGGGGAAGCGGGGTGCGGTATCGCGGCGCTGCCTTCTTGCCGGCCAGACCGAGATAGTGGAAAAATGCAGCAAGATCCGCATCACCCGCATCAAGCTGATACCACAGGCAAGACCGTTTTCTGGAGTCGAGGTAGCTTGCCGCCAGGGTGGTCTTGCCGGAACCGGCGGGAGCGGAAATCCATGTAATGCCGCAATTCCCGTCAATCAGGGAAAACAGCCTTTCCCTTGGAAGGTAGTTGGCCATTCTCGGCTGGCTTATTTTGACAAACGAATTGTTCCTCGACATAACGTTCCCCATGATGGCTTCAGTTCATGCAGAATTTTACGGCAGTGGACCAGCAGTCTTTTATCATGCTGGGTATGCCACCCAGGGACACTCCCTGAGTCGATCGAATCGTTGCCTGGAAACCGGACAGAAAAACCTAGGCCACCAGAATCAAGCGTTCGAGAACATAAAACAGGCCGAAGACCGACATCAGGATCAAAGTGTACTTGAATAGCCTGAAAGCGAAGTCGAGATAGCGCCTGTCCTTCTTCACGACAAAAGCGAGAAGACACACGCCGATCGCGACGATAACCGCGAAAGCGATCAGCCTCAGGACGATCAATTCAGTTCCCTATGCCGGCCTGGGCTGATGCCTGAGATAGGCAGGAATCTCCTCCGGACGGTCGAACGATACATATTCCCATGCCTCCGAATCTGCCAGCAGGGTGCGCAGCAACTGGTTGTTGAGCGCATGCCCCGAACGAAATCCCGTGAATGCGCCTAAAAGGGGATGGCCCAGAAGGTAGAGATCCCCGATCGCATCCAGAACCTTGTGCCGGACGAACTCGTTTTCATAGCGCAATCCGTCGCTGTTGAGGACGCGGAATTCGTCCATGACGATGGCGTTGTCCAGGCTCCCTCCCATGGCGAGCCCCTGGGATCTCAGGTGCTCGACATCATGGACGAAGCCGAAAGTCCTCGCCCGACTCAGTTCCTTGAGATAGGAAGTGGAGCCAAAATCGATCGACACGCTCTGATTCGTCCCTTCGAGGACGGGATGGGCGAAGGAAATGCTGAAATTGAGCCTGAACCCGTTATAGGGTTCGAAACGCACCCAGCTTTTTTCGCTCCCGATCTGTATCGCCTTCCTGACCCTGATGAATTTCTTGGGCGCGGATTGCTCCTCGATTCCCGCCGACTGGATCAGGAACACGAAGGGCCCTGCGCTGCCGTCCATGATCGGCACTTCGGACGCGGTGAGATCGACATGGGCGTTGTCTATCCCCATTCCAGCGAAGGCCGACATCAGATGCTCGATGGTCGCCACCCTCACGCCGCCCTGTTCGAGACAGGTGGAGAGGCGGGTATCATGCACCATGAAGGGATCGGCCTTGATCTCGACAGGGTTATCGAGATCGATACGCCTGAAAACGATCCCCGTATCGATCGCAGCCGGGCGCAAGGTCATGTAAACCTTCTCGCCGGTATGCAACCCTATGCCGGTGGCGCGGACAATATTCCTGAGCGTGCGCTGTTTGAGCATGATAATGATGGAAACGATATTTTTATCATATTACCATAGCATCAAACCCGGCGCACGCATCAGTCCGCCTGCTTCCTCAGGAATGCGGGAATGTCCAGGGTTTCCATTCCGGACTGCTTCATCGCCTCGACTTCGGATTCGCGCTTTCTTCCCGTGCGCATCACTGTGGGCAGATCGAGCGCGCCGAAATCGAGTTCCACCGGCATGTTGTCCGTCCCCGTTTTGACTATGGTGATCGGCCTTGCCTGCGGCTTGACTGTCGGCATCCCGAGTCCTGTCGCCACCATCGTGACGCGCAGGCTGTCCTGCATGGCCTGGTCGATCACTGTCCCGACGATCACGGTCGCATCTTCCGCGACGAATTTCTTGATGGTGTTCATCACATCGTGGACTTCCTTCATCTTGAGCGAGAGGCTCGCGGTGATGTTGACGAGCACGCCCCTTGCGCCCGAAAGATTGACATCCTCCAGAAGCGGGCTCGCGACCGCCTGTTCCGCGGCAATCCTGGCGCGCTCGGCGCCGGATGCGATGGCGGAACCCATCATCGCCATGCCCATTTCGGACATCACGGTCCTCACGTCGGCGAAATCGACGTTCACGAGGCCGGGGCAATTGATGACTTCGGCGATTCCGGCAACCGCGCCGTACAGCACGTTGTTGGCCGCCTTGAAGGCATCGAGCATGCTGACCTCTTCGCCGAGAACGGCCATCAGCTTGTCGTTCGGGATCACGATCAGCGAATCGACATGCTGGGTCAGTTCTTCTATCCCGGCATGCGCGACTTTCTGCCTTTTTCCTTCGAAGCTGAAGGGCTTGGTGACCACGGCAACCGTCAGTATCCCGAGTTCCTTCGCCACCTGCGCAACCACCGGGGTTGCGCCCGTTCCGGTGCCGCCGCCCATTCCCGCCGTGACGAAGAGCATGTCCGCTCCCTCGATCGCCTCGGCGATCCTGTCCCGGTTCTCGATTGCGGAATCGCGCCCGACATCGGGATTCGCCCCGGCCCCAAGGCCCTTGGTGATTTCTTCCCCAAGTTGCAGAACCGTTTCGGCCCTGTTCCTCTTGAGCGCCTGGGCATCCGTATTGGCGCTGATGAATTCGACGCCCTGCACGCCATTTTCGATCATGTGGTCGACTGCATTGCCGCCGCACCCGCCCACGCCGATCACCTTGATCACTGCCAGTTGATCCTGTGAATCCATTACTTCAAACATATGACCTCCTTGTGAATTAAATTCATCCGCACTTCAAAAACTTCTCTGGAACCAGCTTTTCATCCTCTCGAAAACCTGCCCGAAGGAACCCGAATGCAGCGATATCAGGTTCTGACGCTTGTGCTGTTCCAGCCCCATCAACAACAATCCCACCCCCGTGGAAAACCGGGGGGTTCTCACGACTTCGGCAAGCCCCCCCACATACTGCGGAATGCCGAGGCGAACCGGCATGTGAAACACTTCCTCTCCGAGTTCGACCATCCCCGCCATTGCACTGCTGCCCCCCGTGATCACGATCCCGGAAGACAAAAGTTCCTCGAATCTGCTGCGCCGAAGTTCTGCCTGGATGAGCGAATAGAGTTCCTCCACCCTGGGCTCGATGACTTCTGCAAGCGTCTGGCGCGAAAGCTGGCGCGCCCCCCGTTCCCCCACGCCGGGCACTTCGATCATCTCCGAAGGATCGGCGAGCTGGCGCAGCGCGCAGCCGTAATGCACCTTGATGTCTTCCGCTTCCTTGGTGGGCGTGCGCAAGGCCATCGCGATGTCGTTGGTGATCTGGTCCCCCGCGATCGGGATGACCGCCGTATGCCTGATCGCCCCCTGAGAGAAGACGGCGATATCGGCCGTCCCGCCGCCGATATCGACGAGGCAGACGCCGAGATCCTTCTCGTCTTCCGACAGCACGGCCATGGCGGAGGCCAGAGGCTGCAGGATGAGATCGCGCTCGACGAGGCCGCACCGTCTCACGCATTTCACGATGTTCTGCGCAGCCGAGATCGCGCCGGTCACGATGTGAACCTTGACTTCGAGCCGCATCCCGCTCATCCCCAGGGGCTCCCTCACGTCTTCCTGCCCGTCTATGATGAATTCCTGGTTCAGGATGTGGAGGATCTGCTGGTCGGTTGGGATGTTGACCGCCTTGGCCGTTTCGACCACGCGCTCCACATCCATCTGGTTGACTTCCTTCTCCTTGATCGCCACCATGCCGTGTGAATTGAAGCTCTTGATATGGCTGCCCGCGATCCCCGTATAGACTTCGCGGATCTTGCAATCGGCCATCAGTTCGGCTTCCTCCAGGGCGCGCTGGATCGCACTCACGGTCGACTCGATGTTGACCACGACGCCTTTCTTGAGTCCGCGGGAAGGGTGACTCCCCATTCCGATGATCTCGAGCTTGCCCTCCTGCGTGATCTCCGCGACGATCGCTACGATTTTCGACGTGCCGATGTCGAGGCCGACGATCAGATTTTTCGCTTCCCTAGTCATGCTCATGTTCCTTCTCCGAGAATTCCATTCATGCAGCGCCCCTGGTCCGTTCTTTCCATCCCGGAATGCGCACTGCAAATCCATTGTCGTAGCGCAGATCGACATAATCGATACGCTTGTTGAAGCGCCCCACGGTTCTCGCGTAGAGCGCTGCGAAATCCGCAAAACGCTTCTCCACGCCATCCCTTCCAAGCTCGACCACCATCCCGTCGTCCAGCTTCAATTCCCATGCCTGCCTTGCAGAAAGATTCAACTGGGCCAGGCGGCGCTTGAGCGGCGCAACGCTCGTGCTGAACGATGCGTATTCGCGGGCAATATCGCCTGAGCTGCCGATGGGGCCCGAAAAATAGGGCAGGACCTGTTCCGTCGAAGCATCGAAAACTTCCCCATGGGTGTTGACGAGCTGATCGGCGCCCCAGTGGGCGAGCGGCACATGCTCCTCGATCTTCACGTCGATTTCGAGCGGCCAACGGCGCCTCACGCTGACAGTCCTGACCCACGGCAACTTCTCGAAGTCGCTCCTCACTTCGTCGATGTTCACCGTAAAGAAATTGCCTTTCATTCTTCTGCCCACGATGAAGTCGACCTGATCTCTCGCCAGGTGGCCCGTCATGCCCTCGACCTTCAGCACCTTCAGGGAAAAGCAGGGAAGGCGGATCGCCCAATGGATCGCAGCGTAAAGCATCATTGCCGACACCAGGACCAACAGCAGGTTGGACAGCGCCGTCAATGCCTGCGGCTTATCCCACATGACTCGCCTCCAGAATGCGCATCACCAGATCCTCGAACTCGATTCCGCATTGCCTTGCCGCCATCGGCACCAGGCTGTGGTCGGTCATGCCGGGAACGGTGTTCATTTCGAGGAAACAGGGCTTGCCTTCCCTGTCCAGGATCAGGTCCACCCTCGCCCAGCCCCTGCATCCCAGCACCTTGAACGATTTGAGCACGAGTTCGTGCAGCCTGGCTTCCTCTTCCGCGGGCAATCCGGGGCAGATATAGCGGGTATCGTTTGCGAAATATTTCGCGTCGTAATCGTAAAAAGCGTGAGGGGTTTCTATCCTGATGGAGGGCAATACTTCGTCTCCGAGCACCGGGAACTGCACTTCCGCCCCGTCGACGAAAGACTCGGCCAATACCAGGCTGTCGTACTTTGCCGCAAGCTCGTATGCAGCCTTCAAATCCCCGGCGCGCATCACCTTGCTGATCCCGATGCTGGAGCCTTCGCATGCAGGCTTCACGAAAATCGGCAATCCCAGCCGCGCTATCACCGCATCGAAATCCGAATCGGGCGCGAGGAGTTCGTACTTCGCTATCGGTATGCCGGACGCCTGCCAGATGAGCTTGGTGCGCCACTTGTCCATGGAAATGGCGGAGGCCATCACGCCGCTTCCGGTGTAGGGAATGTTCATCAATTCCAGGGCACCCTGTATCGTGCCGTCCTCCCCGTAGCGCCCGTGCAGTACGATGAAAGCTCTGTCGTAAGCCTTGAGTTCATGAAGTTCGTTGTGGGCCGGATCGAAGGCATGGGCATCCACGCCGCGCTTTTTCAGCGCGCAAAGCACGGCATTGCCGCTCTTGAGCGAGATTTCGCGCTCGGCGGACCTGCCCCCCATGAGCACAGCCACTTTTCCCCAGTTCATGCCGCCTCCCCGATGATGCGCACTTCGCGTTCGAGCGTGATTCCCGTATCCCTCAATACCGTTTCCTGCACGAGTCCGATCAGGCTCTCGATGTCGGATGCTTTCGCGTTGCCCGTATTGACGATGAAATTGGCGTGTTTGGGTGAGACCATGGCCCCGCCTATCGTTCTGCCCTTGAGTCCGCAGGATTCGATCAATCTCGCCGCGTAATCGCCTTCCGGGTTCCTGAACACCGATCCCGCATTGGGCAATCCCAGGGGCTGCGACGCGATCCTTTTTTTGAGCATCGTCCTGATTTCCTCCATCCCGCCCATCCCAGGCACAAGCCTGAACCAGGCCGACACGAACCATTCCTTTTCCGGGGCCGAGACTGACCTGTAGCCGATCCTGTATTCCTCCGGGCAGCGCACATGCACCACGCCGTCGCGCCCCAGGGATTCGACCTTTTCCACGATCTTCCAGGTTTCCCCTCCGTAGCAGCCCGCATTCATGGCAAGCGCTCCGCCTATGGTTCCCGGAATCCCGGCAAGGAATTCCGCACCCCGCCATCCGTGGCTTGCGGAAAAACGCGCGACTTTCGCGCAGGCAACGCCGGCCTCGGCGTGGATCAGCCCATCTTCTTCCCGAACCTTGTCGAGCGCCTTGTGCATCAGGATCACCGTCCCGCGTATTCCCCCATCCCGCACGAGGAGATTGCTTCCCAGCCCCACCACCTCGATCTGTTCTCCCGCCGGCAATTCCGCGAGAAATGTCCTGAGGTCATCGAGATCGCGGGGCCTGTAACATTTATCCGCATTCCCGCCCGCCCGCCAGCTCGTGTGGCGCTTCATGGACTCGGAATTAGTGAGTTCCCCGCGCATCATCCGCCCCGCTCCTTTAACTTTTTCGGGACCGATCCGATGGATCCCGCGCCCATGATGAGCACGACATCGCCGTCCTGGGCCACATGCCCGATTGCGCCCACGAGTTCTTCCGGCGTTTCGACGAACAAGGGCTCTACCTTGCCAAGCAGCCTCACCGCTCTCGCGAGCGCCCTGCCATCCGCCGCCACGATCGGGGCTTCCCCGGCGGGATAAACCTCGGCGAGGAGGAGCGCATCGACGCTTGCCAGGATTTTCACGAAATCCTCGAACAGGTCGCGTGTCCTGGTATAGCGGTGGGGCTGGAAAGCCAGCACGAGCCGCCTTCCCGGAAATGCGCCCCTTGCGGCTGCAATGGTTGCGGCCATCTCCGCCGGATGGTGCCCATAATCGTCGATCAGGGTATAAGTCCCGCCTCCCGCCAGGGGGATTTCGCCATAGCGCTGGAAGCGCCTGCCCACGCCCTTGAATTCCGAAAGCGCGCCGGCTATGGATTCGTCAGGCACGTTGAGTTCGACTCCCACGGCAACGGCGGCAAGGGCATTTCTGACATTGTGCAGGCCCGGCAAATTGAGGGTCACGGGGAATGAATGTCCGTTTCTCGCAACCCTGAATTTCATCTGTCCGCCGCAATGCTCGATGTCATAAGCCCGGATCTGCGCGCCTTGCGAAATGCCGTAGGTCGTGACGGGCTTGGTGATGCTCTGGCTGACTTCCATCACGTTGGCATCGTCCGCGCAAAGCACCGCGACGCCGTAAAAGGGAAGATGCTCCAGGAAATCGACAAATGCCTGCTTGAGTCTGGAAAAGTCATGACCGTAGGTTTCCATGTGGTCCGCATCGATGTTGGTGACCACGGCAATGACAGGCTGCAGGTAGAGGAAGGACGCATCGGATTCGTCCGCTTCGACGACGATGAATTCGCCGCTGCCCAGCTTTGCGTTCGACCCTGCGCTGTTGAGCCTGCCGCCTATGACGAAAGTGGGGTCCAGCCCCCCCTCGGCCAGCACGCTGGAAACCAGGCTCGTGGTCGTCGTCTTTCCATGCGTCCCCGCGACCGCGATGCCCTTTTTGAGGCGCATGAGTTCGGCAAGCATCATCGCGCGCGGCACGACCGGAATCCTGTCTGCCCTTGCCGCGACGACTTCCGGGTTGTCCTTTTTTACGGCGGTTGAAACCACGACCGCATCCGCGCCGAGAATGTTGCGGCCTTCGTGTCCGGTGCTGATGGACGCGCCGAGCTGCTTCAGCCTCCTGGTCGCGGAATTTTCCTGAATGTCCGAACCGCTTATGACGAAACCCAGGTTATGCAGCACTTCCGCGATTCCGCTCATCCCGGAGCCGCCTATCCCGACGAAATGGATATGCCTGATCTTATGCCGCATATTTCCTCCCGTTCATGCCGCGATCCCCATGCAGATTTCAGCCGCTTTTCCTGTCGCATCCGCCCTGGCAAGATGCCTTGCCTGCTTGCCCATTTCCAGCAACCGCGCTCTATCCATGCTTTTCAAAAGTTGCGCGAGCTTTGCCGCATCGAGTTCGTCCTGGGGAATCAGGACTGCTGCGCCCGAATCGCTCAGGTAGCGCGCATTGAACTTCTGGTGATCGTCCACCGCATGGGGATAGGGAACGAGAATGCTCGCGACCCCCGCCGCCGCGATTTCCGCAACGGTGAGCGCCCCCGAGCGCGCCAGGACGAGATCGCATCCCCCATAGGCCATGGCCATGTCTCCTATGAAGGGAACCACGTTCGCGCCTACGCCTGCGGCAAGATAGATTCCCTTCACGTAGTCGATGTCGGCTTCCCCGCTCTGGTGCAGGACCGTGGGGCGACTCCCTTTTTCCATCATGCCGAGCGCTTTCGGCACGGTCTCGTTGATCGCTCTCGCCCCACGGCTCCCGCCCAGGACAAGAAGCTGCAGAGGCCCCTGCCTTTTCTCGAAGCGCACTTCCGGCGCAGGAAGGGATGCGATATCCTTCCTCACGGGATTTCCGACAAGGATCGCTTTTTTGCCCAACACCCCGGGAAACGCGACCAGCACCCTGCCTGCTATTTTCGAGAGCAGGCTGTTGGTCAATCCCGCTATTGCATTCTGTTCGTGGATCACGAGCGGCCTTCCGAGCATCGCCGCAGTCAATCCCCCGGGAAAGGATGCGAAACCGCCCATGCCGAGCACGACGTCGGGGCGGTGCCTCAGGATGACCGAAACGCTTTGCATGCAGGCAACAAGGAGGTTGATCGGCATGAACATCCAGCGCAGGATGCCGCTTTTCCTGACCCCGGAAATTTTTATATATTCGATCTCGTACCCCTTTTCAGGCACGAGCCTTGCTTCCATTCCGCTTCTCGTGCCCAGCCAGACGACCTTGAATCCCGCATTCCTCAATTCGTCCGCAACCGCAAGCGCCGGAAAGATGTGCCCTCCCGTGCCACCTGCCATAATCAGAATCGTCCTAGACATGAATGGCCTCCGATCCCGGCACATCTTCGGCGTAGACTAATGCGCGCATTGCGTGCGTTATGTCGGAACCAAAGATGTGCCCACCCGTGCCACCTGCCATAATCAGAATCGTCCGGTTCAAAACACTTTCCCCTTCATGAGCAACCTGTTCTCGAAGTCGACCCTGAACAGCATGGCGAGCGCAATGCAGTTCGATGCGATCCCGCTCCCACCGAAGCTGAGCAGGGGAAGGGTCAATCCTTTGGTGGGCAGCACGCCCATATTGACGCCGAGATTGATGATGGTCTGAAAGCCCAGCCAGACCCCTATGCCTTGCGCAACCAATGCGGGGAAATAACGCTCGATTGAAGCCGCTGCCCTGCCTATGGAAAAAGCGCGGACCACGAGCCAGGCGAACAGGCCGATCACCACGACGATCCCGGCAAAACCGAGTTCCTCGCCGATCACGGCAAGCAGAAAGTCGGTATGTGCTTCGGGAAGATAGAACAGTTTTTCGACACTCCCGCCCAAGCCGACCCCGAACCATTCCCCCCTGCCGATCGCGATCAATGCATGGCTCAACTGGTAGCCTTTGCCGTAAGGGTCCGCCCAGGGGTCCATGAATCCGACGATGCGCTGCATCCTGTAGGGGGAGGTCCATATCAGCAGGATGAAACCTGCAACGAGCATCAGGATGAGGCCGACGAAAAGCTTTCCGTTCATCCCGCCCAGGAAGAGCGCCGACATCGCAATCGCCGTGATGACGGCGAACGCCCCGAAATCGGGCTCCGCGAGCAGCAGGGCGCCAGTCAGGAGCATGACGAGAAACATGGGAAGAAATCCCTTTTTCAAATCCTGCATGTAGGCCGCCTTGCGCACCGTGTAATCCGCGGCGTAAATCACGACGCACAGCTTCATGAATTCGGAAGGCTGAAGGTTGATCACGAGAAGGGAGAGCCAGCGACGGCTGCCGTTCACTTCGCGCCCGATGCCGGGAATCAGCACCAGGACAAGGAGGATCGCCGCAGCCACGAAAAGGTAGAGCGAGGCCTTCTGCCACAACCTCATGGGCACCTGGAACGCGAGTGCCCCGAGCACGGCGCCTATGGCGAGGAATACCGACTGCCTGACGAGGAAATAGGCCGGATGGTTTTCGGAAGCATGGCGCCCCGCATCCGCAATTGCAATGGAGGCCGAATACACCATCACGAGTCCCATTCCGAGCAGGAACAGGACGATCCAGAACAGCGTCCTGTCGTAATCTGGACTCCTGTTCAGCGCCGTATGCATGCTTCTCCTTCCAGGATCCTGAATGCATCGACGAATGCCTCGGCCCTGTGCGCATAATTCCTGAACATGTCGAAGCTCGCGCATGCCGGAGACAGCAGCACGGCATCCCCTTTTTCAGCCGCATTGAACGCATCGATGACCGCCTCTTCCATACTCCCGGCATGGAGCATGGGAACGGATATGCCCGCCACGGCTTTCTCGATGGCCGGGGCATCCCGTCCGATCAGCACCACCGCGCGCGCATGCTCCGCAATCGGCGTCCTCAGGGGCGTAAAATCCTGGCCTTTCCCGTCCCCTCCCAGTATCACGACGGCCTTTTCGCTCAATCCCGTAAGGGCCGCGACGGTTGCGCCGACATTCGTGCCTTTCGAATCATCGTAAAAAACAACCCCGTTGATTTCCCCGATCTTTTCAACCCGGTGCGGCAAGCCCCTGAATTCACGCAGGGCTGCAAGCAGTTTTTCTTCCGGAATATCGAGGGCAGAACACAGGGCAAGGGCAGCCAGTGCGTTGAGCGCATTGTGCAGCCCCGCGACATGAAGCTCGGAAACCCTCATCAGGCGTCGACCTCCCCTTGCCAGCCAGGTTTCCTCCCCGGCTTGGACAAGACCGTATTCGTTTTCGCCCGCGGGGGCCGAGAGACCGAAAGTGAGCGCCATGCGCCCAGGAAGACGCATGGCCATACTTGCGGGGTCGTCGCGATTGAGAACCTGGATGCCGTCCCCTGAGAATATCCCGGATTTCACCCTCGAATATTCGCGCATCGAATCGTAGCGATCGAGATGGTCCTCGCTCACATTAAGCACTGTCGCAACCTTTGCGTTCAGGCTCCCGAGCGTTTCGAGCTGGAAACTCGAGAGTTCGAGCACGCAGATGGTGGGATTTCCCCCCAGCGTATCCAGCACCGGAAGGCCTATGTTGCCCGCGACCACCGTATCGAGTCCTGCCTTTGAGCACATTGCCCCCACCATGGAAGTCACCGTGCTTTTGCCGTTCGAGCCCGTTATTGCGAGAACGCCCGGCCTCGGGTTCTTTTTCGCGATTTCCCGTGCGAAAAGCTCGACATCTCCCAGAACGGGAATGCCCATTTCGATCGCCCTAGAAACCACGGGTTCCTGAAGCGACAATCCCGGGCTGATCACGATCATGTCCACCCCTTCCAGAATTTCCTGCCTGAATGGTCCGGCATCGAATTCGATGCCCTGCAATTCGCCTGCGCGCGGCGGACTCAATCTGGAATCCGCCGCAACCACTTGCGCACCCACGGATTTGAGCCACCTGACGGCAGAGATACCCGTATCGCCCAGACCGAGAACGAGAATTTTTTTGCCGCTCAAATTCATCGCATCACCTCAGCTTCAGGGTGGACAGGCCAAGCAGGACCAGCATCATGGTGATGATCCAGAAGCGCACCACGACCTGGGTTTCCTTCCACCCCTTCAACTCGAAGTGATGGTGAAGCGGGGCCATCCTGAAAACTCTTTTTCCCGTGAGCTTGAAGGATGCGACCTGCAGCATCACGGAGAGCGTTTCGACAACGAATACGCCGCCCATCATGAACAGGACGATTTCCTGCCTGACGATGACTGCGATCAGGCCCAGAGCGCCGCCCAGAGCGAGCGCCCCCACGTCCCCCATGAACACTTCCGCGGGATAGGCGTTGAACCACAGGAACGCAAGCCCCGCCCCGGCCAGCGCCCCGCAAAACACCGAAAGCTCGCCGGCCCCCGGAATATGGGGAACGCCGAGGTATTTGGCGAACACAGCATGCCCCGCGACATAGGCGAAAATCGAGAACGCCCCCGCGACGAGAACGGTCGGCATGATCGCGAGTCCGTCGAGGCCATCCGTCAGATTGACCGCATTGCTCGTGCCAACGATGACGAAATAGGCGAACAGGACGAATCCCACGCTCCCCAGAGGGAATACGAGATGCTTGAAGAAAGGCACGATCAGTTCCGTTTCGGCCGGCAATGTTGCCGTGTTTACAAGATAAATCGCAACCCCGATTGCGATTGCGGATTGCAGGAACATTTTCGCCCTGGCTGAAAGCCCTTTCGGATTGCGCTCGACGACTTTCCGGTAGTCGTCGATCCAGCCTATGGCGCCATAGCCGAGCGTTGTGATCAGCGTCACCCAGACATAGCGATTGGATAGGTCCCCCCAGAGCAGCGTGGAGATGGAGACGGCAATCAATATCAGCGCCCCGCCCATGGTCGGGGTTCCCGCCTTGACAAGGTGCGTCTGGGGTCCGTCGCTCCTTACCGACTGGCCGATCTTGTAGGCAGTGAGTTTCCTGATCATGGCCGGCCCGACCATGAAGGAAATCGCGAGCGAAGTCATCGAAGCGAGAACGGTGCGCAATGTGATGTAACTGAACACATTGAAGGCATGGATGTCGCGGGACAGCGATTGCGCCAGTATCAAGAGCATGCCGCCCCCTTTTCCTCGAGTTTTTCGACGATCCGCTCCATCTTCATGAAACGGGATCCCTTGACGAGAACCGGCACGTCCTGCCCCATCAGGCTGTCCGCCATACAAATCAGCTCGTCCATATCGTCGAAAGCGAATGCGCCTTCTCCGAAAGATTCCGCCGCATCCCTGCCTGTCCGTCCCAATGTCAGAAGCGCACCGATTCCCGCCTCTTTCGCGGCAAGCCCGACCGCTTCATGGAGCTTCGATGCATCAGGGCCGAGTTCGCCCATATCGCCCAGGATCAGCACAGTCCTTCCTTTCATCCCGGACAACCAGGCTATCGCCGCCTTGACCGAATCGGGATTGGCGTTGTAGGTATCGTCGATCAGGATCGCGCCATGCCTGCCATTCCTGCGCTGCATCCTGCCTGCGACACCCTCGAACTTCCCGAGTCCGGCGGCAATCGCATCGTTCCCGATGCCACAGGCATGCGCGGCAGCGGCAGCGGCAAGCGCGTTTCTCACGTTGTGAAGGCCGGGCGCTGCAATTTCGGCATTGACCTCCCCTTCCGGGGTCCGAATGGCGATTTTGCTGCCGAATTCCAGGAGGGAATATTTCGCCGTCAGACAGGCATCCCGTGAAAGAGCGAAATCGATGATGCGGCGATCTCCCGCCAATTCCCGCCACAGGGGCGCATAAGCATCGTCGGCATTGATGAGCGCGATTCCGTTTCCGCTCATGCCTTCGAAAATCTCGCCTTTCGCGCGCGCCACTTCCCCGATCGAGCCGAGTCCGGCAAGGTGAGCGCTCGCTGCATTGGTGACAAGCGCAATATCGGGTTTCGCGATATCGCAAAGATAGGCGATCTCGCCTCTATGGTTCATCCCCATTTCGACCACCGCAAAGCGATGTTCGGGGCGCAAGCCGAGGAGCGTGAGCGGAAGGCCGATATCGTTGTTCAAATTGCCTCGCGTCGCAAGAACCTCGCCCAGCTCGCGCAAAATGGAAGCCAGCATCTCCTTTACCGTCGTCTTGCCATTGCTTCCGGTTATCGCAATGACGGGGATATCGAAGCGGCTGCGCCAGAATGCGGCCAGCTGCCCCAGCGCCCGTCTTGCGTCCTCCACGACCAGAAGCGGAATGTCTGCCTCGACCCTGTTTTCCACGATCGCGGCAACCGCCCCGCCCTGCTGCGCCAGGGGCAAGAAATCGCATCCATTGAAACGCTCTCCCCTGAGGGCAATGAAAAGAGCCCCTGGAGATACCTTCCTGCTGTCCGTCGATACGGAGGCAAACCGGGCATCCGGGCCGACATGATCGGCCTTCAGCACTGCTGCGATTTCAGAGAGATTCAGCATCCCATTCCCCGTGATTCCAGGGCCGAGCGGGCGACTTCCATGTCGCTGAAAGGCACCCTTTCGCCGTTTATTTCCTGATAATCCTCGTGTCCCTTTCCAGCGAGCAGCACCACATCCTCCATGTCGGAACCCAGAATCGCCCGGCTGATCGCCTTGCCCCTGTCGAGTTCCACGCAATAGTCGCCTTCGATTCCCCCGGCGATTTCGGCGATGATGGCGCACGGGTTCTCGCCCCTCGGATTATCGGAAGTCAGGATGACATGGTCGGAAAGGCTGGATGCGATTTTCCCCATGACCGGTCTTTTTCCGCGATCGCGATCCCCTCCGCATCCGAAGACGCAGGTGAGCCTGCCCGCGCCAGGCACGATTTCCCGCAACGTTTTCAGCACGCTCTCCAGCGCGTCCGGGGTATGGGCATAATCCACCACCACGAGCGGCGCGCCCTTCCCGCCAAGCTGCTGCATCCTTCCCGGCACGGCTTCTATTGCGGAGAGAGCCTCGACCGATTCCGAAAATCCGTATCCGCTCGCGAGCAGCACGCAAAGCACTCCGAGAAGATTGGATGCGTTGAACCTTCCGACTACAGGGGAGTCGACAATGCCGTTTCCCCAGGAGGATTCCACATCCATGACCAGCATCCCGCCCTGCACTCTCAGGTTCTTTCCCCTGACCCGCATTTTTTCCCGGATATCGGAAAAACCAAATGCAATTTTTTGCGCCGGCATCGCCTTCTTCATGATCTCGAATCCGAATGAATCGTCCAGGTTCAGAATCGCGTACCTGAGTTCAGGCCGCTCGAAAAGACCCGCCTTGGCGGCGCCATAGGCAGCCATGTCGCCGTGGTAATCGAGATGATCCCGCGTCAGGTTGGTCAGAAGCGCGACATCGAAATGGATGCC
Source organism: Burkholderiales bacterium (assembly GCA_019753155.1). Taxonomy (GTDB): domain Bacteria; phylum Pseudomonadota; class Gammaproteobacteria; order Burkholderiales; family JABEVD01; genus JABEVD01. Next base: position 16,637 of record JAIELG010000010.1, on the reverse strand, counting down.
GTTGACCCTGCCCTGAACAAGCGCATGGGAGGAGACCTCCATCGCAATGCAATTCGCGCCTTCCGCGAGATAGTTCGCCAGCAGGCCATGCAGTGCAACCGCATCGGGAGTGGTATTGATCGTGGGGGAGAGGGCTCCGGGGAAACCGTTGCCGAGGGTGCCGATGACGGCTGTTTTTTTGCCCATTCGCGTGAGCGCCTGCGCGATCCAGTGCGCGCTGGAAGTCTTGCCGTTGGTTCCGGTCACCCCTACGATCCAGAGTTTCTCCGAAGGATAACCATAGACATGGCTTGCGATCTCTCCAGCCTTGGCCCGGAGATTCGCCACAGGCAAATTCGGAACCTGCCATGCGGCATTCCAGGAAAAGTCTTCCTTCTCCCATATCACCGAGGCCGCACCCGAACGGATTGCATCCCCGATGAACTGCCTGCCGTCCATTTTCTCGCCCACATAGGCGACAAAAGTATCGCCCGGCCCGACTTTCCGGCTGTCCGTGACCAGATGCCTGATTTCCAGGGAATCGAGATCCCGCTTCACATGTCCCCCTTCAGCATCCCGTCCCCCTGGGGAAGCACGATATTGTTGGCCTGGGCGTCAAAGGGCACGCCGAGGGTGCGCAGCGCGCCCGCCATCACGCGGCTGAATACGGGGGCCGAGATTTCCCCGCCGTAATATTTGCCGTTGGATGGCTCGTCGACCATTACCGCGACGATGAGACGCGGATTGGATGCCGGAGCGAAGCCGATGAAGGAAGCGATGTATTTGCGGGCGGAATAGCCGTTGCCCTCGACCTTGTGCGCCGTGCCCGTTTTCCCCCCCACCCTGTACCCCATTACCTGGGCGAGCGGTCCCGTACCTTCCGGCTGCACGACGGTTTCGAGTATCCTCGTCATTTCATGGGCAGTTTTGACGGAGATCACCTGACGTCCCTGCGGAAGGGTATCCCTTTTCAGAAAAGTGACCGGTATCGACATTCCGCCGTTCGTGAAGATGGTATAACCCCTCGCAAGTTGCAGCAGGCTCACCGAAATGCCGTTGCCGAACGACATCGTTGCCTGTTCTATGGGATGCCAGCCCGCATAGGGCCTGAGCCTCCCGGAAGCCTCTCCCGGAAAGCCGGAACCCGGATCGGAGCCGAACCCCGAATTGTGCAGCATGTCCCACATGGTCTCGGGCGCGAGCGACAGGGCGATCTTGGATGCGCCGACATTGCTCGACTTCTGGATAATTTGGGAAACGCTCAGCAATCCTTCCCTGTGGGCATCGTGAATCGTGGCCGAACCGATGCTGAGCGTGCCGGGGGAGGTGTCGATAACGGTATCGGGCGTATATTTTCCGGTTTCCAGGGCAGCGGCTATGGTGAAGGGCTTGAGGGTCGAGCCGGGCTCGAAACTGTCCGTCACCACGCGGTTGCGGATGAGACTCACCTTGAGATCTTCCCTGTTATTGGGGTTATAGGTCGGCACGTTCGCCATGGCGAGCACTTCCCCGGTCTTCGAATCGAGCACCACCACCGCGCCCGCCCTGGCCTTGTTTTCCTCCACGGCATGCTTGATTTCGCGGTATGCGAGATACTGTATCTTGCTGTCGATGCTGAGCACGATGTCCTGTCCGGGTTTGGGCGTGCGTATGCTTTCCACATCCTCGACTATCCTGCCCAGCCTGTCCTTGATGACGCGGCGGCTTCCCGGCTTTCCCGCAAGAATATTCTGGTAGGCAAGCTCCAATCCCTCCTGACCGTTGTCGTCGGAATTGGTAAAGCCCAGTATTTGCGCCATGACTTCCCCTGAAGGGTAATAGCGGCGGTATTCGCGCTGCAGGAAAATGCCCGGGATCTTGAGTTCGACAATCCTGGCAGCCTGCTCGGGCGGCAACTGGCGCTCCAGATAGACGAAATCGCGACCTTCCTCGCCCAGCCTTTTTTTGATCTCCCCGGGCGCAAGATTCAATATTTCCGCCAATTCCTTCAATTGACCCGAATCGATTTCCACATCCCCGGGGCTGGCCCATACGGATTCGACCGGCGTACTGATCGCGAGCGGCTCGCCGTTGCGGTCGGCTATCATCCCGCGGTGAGCGGAAAGCTCGATCACCCTGCTGTAGCGGGATTCGCCCTTCTGCCTCAGAAAGTCGTTGCGTATTCCCTGGAGATAAACAGCCCTAGTCAGCATTCCCGCAAAACTCAAAATAATCAACGCCAGAAGCAGATGCGAGCGCCAGCCTGGAAGCTGCAGCGCCAGCGCCTTGGGCCTGTAGCTCATTTACGCCCGTCTCCGGGAAAAACCGGCTGAATACGGCCGGATGCGGGCACTTTCATGTGCAGAACGCTGCCTGCGATCTGCTCTATCCTCACAGGCGTCGCCCAAGTGCTTTGCTCCAACTGCAACTGCCCCCACTCGACTTCCAGATGCCTGGCTTCATCCTTGTCCTTCTGCAATTCGACGAACAGCTTTCGCGCCTTATGCTGGGAGGTCACCACTCCGAGTGCGCAAAAAACCAGGATCGCAAAAAGCACCAGATTGAGCCGCATCAATTTCAGTCACCCCTTCTCGCTACTGCGCCAAGGTTCTCTCGGCCACCCTCATCACCGCACTGCGCGCACGCGGATTTGCCGCAACTTCCGCATCCGATGGCCGCACAATCCGCCCCACCATGCGCAACCTCGGCGCCTTCAACTCGCATTCCCTTACCGGGAGCTTTTTCGGCAAAACATCGCTGCTGGCGCCGCCTTTCATGAACTGCTTGACGATGCGATCCTCCAGGGAATGGAAGCTGATCACGACCAGCCTCCCCCCGGGATTCAACACCCTCAGGCATTGCGGCAGTACGAGCGACAACTCCTCAAGCTCCTGATTGATGAAAATCCGTATAGCCTGGAAAGTGCGGGTCGCCGGATTCTGATCGGGCTCACGCGTGCGCACGGCTTTTGCCACAATCTCGGCAAGCTGCCGCGTTGTGGCGATACGTTGTCCCGATCGAGCCGCAACAATCGCTCTTGAAATCTGTTTAGCAAACCGTTCTTCGCCATAATTTTTTATCACCTCCGCCAGTTCTTTTTCAGATGCAGATCCGATCCATTCTTCCGCGGTCTGCCCACAGCTTGTATCCATTCTCATGTCCAAAGGGCCTTCGAACCTGAAACTGAATCCTCTCTCAGCCACATCCAGTTGCGGAGAGGAAACACCCAGGTCGAGCAATATGCCGTCCACCCCCGCAACGCCGAAATCCGCCAGCAGCGCTTCCAGTTTCCCGAAAGCGCCATGCACCATTACCAGGTTCGGACTTCCTATCGACATCCCGCAAGCCACTGCATCCGCATCCCTGTCCAGCGCGATCAGCCTGCCGGAATTGCCAAGCCTCGACAGGATCCGCCCGGAATGCCCGCCCCGCCCGAACGTGCAATCCACATAAATGCCGCCTTCCCTGACATTCAGCGCATCCACCGCCTCATCCAGCAGGACGGTTTCATGCCGGCTCACAAAGAGAAGCCTTCCAGCTCGGCCGGAATACCCTCTTCCAGCGAACCGATCGCCGCTCCCTGCTTGTGCCACCTATCCTCTTCCCACAATTCCAGCCTATTCCCCTGGCCCGCCAACATGACACGCTTGTCCAGACCCGCATATTCGCGCAAGGTCGCAGGCAGAAGTATCCGCCCCGCCCCGTCCATTTCCACATCTTCCGCATACCCCACCAGCAACCTCTGCAGGGCTCTTGTTTTCGTGTTGAAGCTCGACAAGCCCATGAGCTTCCTCTGGATAGGCTCCCACTCCTGCTGCGGATAAACCAGCAGGCAGCGGTCCGGATCGGCGGTAACGACCAGGCGCCCTTCGCAGCAGGCCAGCAGCTCATCCCTGTATTTCGCGGGAATAGCGAGCCGCCCCTTGCTGTCCAGATTGAGTTGAGATGAGCCGTGAAACATTCCAATCCCCAGTTTTCGGGAGAAAAAACCCACTATCCCCCACCTTTCACCACATATCCCCACTATAGAGAAAAAAATATGGCCGGTCAAGCTCAAACAAGGACTTTCCTCATTGCGCACAAAGACTTAGGCTTGAATTATTTATCTTATTATTTAAATGATTTTAAATAATAGACTACAGACAAAACCTAATGTAATTTATGAGGATTTGCGGGGGCGAAATGCGGGACAGGGAAGCGACAAATGGCATGGATTTAACCCAACTGCAACAAATCCACCTTACAAACGACACGGCGAAATGTTAAAGTTTCGCGCTGCGATCGAACTCAATTTATTGAATTACCAACATAGGTAAGGCGCATGAAAAAAATCTTGGTGACAGGCGGCGCGGGCTTCATCGGCTCGTGCGTAGTCAGGCAGTTCATCTCGGAAACATCGTTCAGCGTGGTCAATGTCGACAAGCTGACCTATTCCGGAAACCTCGAATCCCTGAAAGGGGTATCCGGCAACCCCAGGTACTGTTTCGAGCAGGTGGACATCTGCGACAGTGAGGCTGTGCGCGCAGTATTCGGGCGGCATAATCCCGACTGCGTCATGCACCTCGCGGCTGAATCCCATGTGGATCGTTCGATCAGCGGACCTTCCGAATTCATCCAAACCAACATCATGGGAACCTATACTCTTCTGGAAGCCGCCCGCGATTACTGGAACGCTCTTCCCGAGGACCGGAAAGCGCAATTCCGCTTCCATCACATCTCGACCGACGAGGTCTATGGAAGCCTGGAGGAGAGCGGATTTTTCACGGAAGAAACGGCATACCAGCCCAACTCTCCCTATTCCGCGAGCAAGGCCGCCTCCGACCATCTGGTCAGGGCGTGGCACCATACCTATGGCCTGCCGGTCGTCACGACCAACTGTTCGAACAACTACGGCCCCTACCATTTTCCGGAAAAACTGATTCCGCTCATCATCCTCAATGCAGTGAACGGCAAACCCCTCCCCGTTTATGGCAAGGGCGACAACATCAGGGACTGGCTTTTCGTCGAAGATCATGCGAGAGCATTGCGGCTGGTGCTCGAGAAGGGGCAGGTCGGAGAGACCTACAACATCGGCGGCAGAAACGAAAAAACCAATCTCGAAGTGGTTCATGCCATATGCGGCATCCTCGACGAACTCGTCCCCACCCCGGCGCCTCATGCATCCCTCGTGACTTTCATAAAGGACAGACCGGGGCATGATTACCGTTATGCGATCGACGCATCGAAAATCGAGAAGGAACTGGGATGGCTGCCCCAGGAGTCCTTCGATTCCGGGATCAGAAAAACCGTGCAATGGTATCTCGACAATCAGGACTGGGTCGCCCATGTCACCAGCGGAGAATACCGGAACTGGATAGCGGCGCATTACGAAAAGGGACACTCATGAAAGGCATCATTCTGGCGGGCGGCTCCGGGACTCGCCTTTATCCGGTCACCCAGGCGATTTCCAAGCAACTCCTGCCCATTTACGACAAACCGATGATCTATTACCCCCTGTCCACCCTGATGCTGGCTGGAATACGGGATGTCCTGATCATCTCGACGCCACAGGATACGCCGCGTTTCGAGCAACTGCTCGGAAACGGGAACGAATGGGGCATCAATCTTTCCTATGCCGTGCAGGCATCCCCGGACGGACTCGCCCAGGCATTTCTGATAGGGGAGACATTCATAGGGCAGGACACCTGCGCCCTGATCCTGGGAGACAACATATTTCACGGGCATGAATTCGCCAAAGACCTCGAAACGGCATCCAGAAAAGAAACGGGGGCCACCGTATTTGCCTATCCCGTCCACGATCCGGAGCGGTACGGCGTGGTGGAATTCGACAAAAACGGCCGGGCGGTGAGCCTCGAGGAAAAACCTCAAAAACCGAAATCGCGCCATGCCGTGACCGGACTCTACTTCTACGACAATACAGTCGTCGAGGTTGCAAAATCGATCAGACCGTCCGCGAGGGGAGAACTCGAGATCACCGATGTCAACATGCACTACCTGCGGGAAGGCACGCTTGACGTACAGCAGATGGGACGCGGCATGGCATGGCTGGACACGGGAACCCACGAGTCGTTGCTGGAAGCTTCGATGTTCATCCAGACCCTGGAAAAAAGGCAGGGGCTGAAAATATCCTGCCCGGAGGAAATCGCATACCGGATGGGCTATATCAGTGCAGAAAAACTCGGGAAACTCGCCGCCCCCCTTTCCAAGAACGGCTATGGACAATACCTGCTGGCCCTGCTCAGGGAGGAATCGCAATGAAGATCATCGCGTCATCGATACCGGAAGTGCTGATCGTCGAACCCAGGGTTTTCGGAGACGAACGGGGATTTTTCTTCGAGAGCTACAATGCGAGGAAGTTTGCAGAACTCACGGGGAAGAAAGTGGAATTCGTGCAGGACAATCATTCGAAGTCTGCGCGGGGCGTGCTTCGGGGACTTCACTACCAGATCAGTCAACCTCAGGGGAAACTCGTCAGGGCCACCGCCGGGGAAGTTTTCGATGTCGCAGTCGACATTCGAAAAAGCTCGCCCACCTTCGGGAAATGGGTTGGAGAGGTTTTGTCTGCGGAAAACAAGCGCATGCTCTGGATTCCGGAAGGGTTCGCCCATGGTTTTATGGTACTCTCCGAATACGCAGAATTTCTCTATAAAACAACAGATTACTGGGCACCAGAGCATGAGCGGGCCATATCCTGGAATGACCCGGACCTTCGTATCGACTGGCCCCTGGGCGGGCAAACCCCCGCACTTTCTGCCAAGGACGGCGCCGCGAAGTTTTTCAATGAAGCGGAGTTCTTCGAATGAGGCGAATCCTGATCATAGGGAAAAACGGGCAGGTCGGGTGGGAACTGGAGCGGACCCTTTCCCCTCTTGGCCATATCACCGCCATCGACCAGCAGGAGATGGATCTTGCAAATCCGGACTCCATCTCCAGCGTCACCCGTGAAATCCGTCCCGACCTGATCGTCAATGCGGCGGCCTATACCGCGGTGGACAAGGCCGAAGCGGAAGCGGATCTGGCCATGCAAGTGAACGGCATCGCACCCGGAATCCTGGCGCAGGAAGCCAAGGCATTGGGCGCTGCAATCGTGCATTATTCGACGGATTATGTTTTCGACGGCACCAAGATTGGCCCTTACCTGGAAAACGATATCCCCTGCCCGTTGAGCGTCTATGGCAGAACGAAACTTGCGGGGGAGGACGCCGTGCGAAATTCCGGAGCCGCGCATCTGATTTTCCGGACAAGCTGGGTTTACGGCGTGCGCGGACACAATTTCCTGCACACCATCCTGCGTCTTGCACGCGAGCGCAACGAACTCAGGATCGTCGACGACCAGATCGGCGCACCGACCTGGAGCCGGATGATTGCCGAAGTCACCGCACAGATCCTTGCCCAGTGCTTCTCGCCCGCTTCCTCGTCAGGTCTTGCCGATGTGGGCGGCATATACAACCTGACTTCAAGCGGACAGACTTCCTGGCATGGCTTTGCAAAAGCCATTCTCGACGCCTCTCTTCTGGAGAGGAAACCGGAACTCATCCCCATCCCGACCGAAAGTTACCCGCTTCCGGCGCCAAGACCGAAGAATTCGGCGCTCTCCCATGAAAAGCTGGAATCGACCTTCGGAATCATGCCGCCCTCCTGGGATGCCTGCCTATCGATGTGCATGCGGGATCTTTCGCGCTGATCCCTCATTGGCGGATTTTGCTCCCTCCCTCCGAACAGAGTACAATTGTCCGCTTAAATTGTTTGCCATCCCCATAGAGTATCTATATTGAGAATATTTGTTATTGGTGTGACAGGAATGCTTGGAAATGCCATGTTCCGCGTCCTGTCGGCAGACAAAAGCTTAACTGTTTACGGTTCTGCACGTAGTGGCAGTGCTCGACTTCACTTTGCAGAAGCGTTAGCTAACCAAATCATTGTCGGCGTGGATGTCGAAAACCACGACTCGTTGGTTAAGGCATTTGCTGCCATACACCCTGATGTTGTCGTGAATTGCGTTGGTTTGGTAAAGCAATTGGCGGACGCAAATGACCCTTTACGAGTAATTCCGATCAACACGCTTTTGCCACATCGCCTCGCAACGCTTTGCCAGGCTACAGCAGCACGCCTTGTGCATATTAGTACAGACTGCGTATTCTCCGGATCAAAAGGCAATTATTTAGAAACAGACTTCCCCGATGCAAGCGACCTCTACGGTCGCTCCAAGCTGCTGGGGGAGGTTGATTATCCACATGCGATTACACTTCGCACATCCATCATTGGCATTGAATTATCAGGGCAAAGAAGTTTGGTAAACTGGTTCCTTGATCAACAGGGCGTGGTAAATGGCTTTACCCGCGCCGTTTTCTCTGGCTTGCCAACGGTTGAATTAGCTACAGTTGTTCGGGATTTGGTGCTGCCGCGCAAAGAACTTCATGGCATCTACCACGTTGCGTCCAACCCCATCAATAAATTTGATTTGCTGAAGCTGGTGGCAAAAGCATATGGCAAAAACATCGAAATTATCCCATCAGAGAACCCGATCATTGATCGCTCGCTGAACGCAGATCGCTTTAAGGACGCAACCGGATATGAAGCTCCAGAATGGCCTGCCTTGATTCAACGCATGCATGAATTTAAGTAACTCGCAAGGGGGGGAGAGAGTGTTTGCAAATAAGATACTATTAATTACGGGGGGAACCGGTTCGTTTGGCAATGCTGTTCTTAAACGTTTCTTGGAAACCGAAATAAAGGAAATTCGGATTTTTAGTCGCGATGAAAAAAAGCAGGAAGACATGCGAATCGCCTTTAATCATCCGAAACTCAAGTTTTATATCGGCGATGTGCGAAATTACGACAGTATTTACGAAGCCATGAAGGGTGTGCATTACGTTTTTCACGCTGCCGCATTGAAACAGGTTCCCTCGTGTGAATTCTATCCTATGGAAGCGGTGAAAACAAACATTATGGGGACTGAAAACACAATGAACGCCGCAATAGCAAGAAACGTGGAGCGTGTCGTTGTATTGAGTACCGACAAGGCGGTGTATCCGATCAACGCAATGGGTATCTCGAAGGCAATGATGGAAAAACTCATGGTTGCCAAGGCCAGAATGCAATCAAAAGGCGAAACAATACTGTGCGCGACGCGTTATGGGAATGTGATGGCTTCGCGTGGGTCAGTCATTCCCCTGTTTGTCAGCCAGCTAAAGGAAGGCAAAGCGCTAACCGTTACTGACCCAAACATGACCCGCTTTCTCATGTCGCTGGAAGACTCTGTCGATTTGGTTACCTACGCGTTTGAACATGGCCAACAGGGAGATATTTTCGTGCAGAAAGCACCTGCGTCGACGGTAGGGGTATTGGCTCAAGCGTTGAGGGAATTGTTTGATGCAGACGTACCAATTCGAGTAATCGGGACGCGGCACGGAGAAAAGTTGTACGAGTCGCTCATATCGCGAGAAGAAATGGCAAAAGCGGAAGATGAAGGACGCTATTTCCGCATTCCCGCTGACAACCGCGGCTTGAACTACGCCCAATTTTATGTGGAAGGCGACCTGAAACTTTCCGCAATTGCCGACTACACCTCACATAATACCCAACAACTTCAAACCGATGGAGTAAAAGAATTGTTGCTGAATCTCGATTTCATTCAGGCACAGCTGAATGCTTAAGGTCATGACTATCGTTGGCACGCGACCGGAACTTATAAAAATGTCGCGGGTCATTGCCGAATTTGATCAACATACCAAGCATGTCTTGGTTCATACCGGCCAAAACTTCGATTACGAACTGAATCAGGTTTTCTTCGACGACCTTGACATCCGTAAACCGGACTATTTTCTGGGCGCGGTAGGCGTGAATGCCGCTCAGACCATCGCGCGTATTATCGAAAAAGCCGATGAGGTGCTGGAGAAAGAGCAACCCGATGCTCTTCTACTCTATGGCGACACCAACTCCTGCCTTTCTGTTATTTCAGCCAAACGCCGCAAAATTCCGGTATTCCACATGGAAGCGGGCAACCGCTGCTTCGATCAGCGAGTGCCCGAAGAACTGAACCGTAAAGTGCTGGATCACTTGAGCGACGTCAACCTGGTGCTCACCGAACACGCTAGGCGCTATTTGCTCGCGGAGGGCATCCACGCGGACAGAATTATCAAAACCGGTTCGCACATGCAGGAAGTGCTGGAGTGTTACATGCCGAAAATTACAACATCGGATGTGCTTGCCCGCCTCAACCTACCGTCTCAACGTTACTTCCTGTTGAGCGCGCACCGGGAAGAAAACGTCGACTCGCCCGATAACCTGCAAGACCTGTTGGATACACTGCAAGCACTGGTCAAGCATTATGAAGTGCCAGTTATCGTATCCACACATCCGCGCACCAGGCAGCGGTTGGAAAAGCTGGGGGTGGATGGACTGGATTCCAGAATACAGTTTCTCAAACCGTTTGGGTTCTTCGATTATGTCAAGCTACAAATGGAAGCGTTTTGTGTTTTATCCGACAGCGGCACGATTACCGAAGAGGCTTCATTGCTTAACTTGCCGGCAGTGACCATTCGTAACGCACACGAACGGCCGGAAGGCATGGACTCCGGCGTTCTCATCATGAGTGGCCTCAAGGCAGAAAGGGTTCTCGATGCGGTTCGCATCGTAACCCAGCAGCACAACAAGACAGACAGACAATTCAGAATCGTTCCGGATTATGAAGGGGGCTTGGTATCACAGAAAATTCTGCGCGTTGTCTTGAGTTATACGAATTTTGTAAATAATGTTGTTTGGTCAAAAAATAAAGCCTAACCCGAAAATTTCACGATAGAGAGTCGGCGGAAGGGTAAAACCCGCATAAAATATGGTTTCCCGACCGTATTTATGAGCGTTCCGCCGATGCCAAATTGTACCGCACCTAAAAACATCTTTCCCGGGTTTTCACGCCGCAAGATCGAACTGAATTTCGATGGTGGAGAGCTGTCAGAGCTGTCCCCGGAAATTTGAACAAGCGGTTAAGTGGAAAACCTGCTACCTTTGATGCCCATGTTGGGCATAGAAATGGGGCAGGAAATGGCAAAAAGAACGAGGCGTACGCATTCGTCGACATTCAAGGCGAAGGTAGCCTTGGCGGCGCTATCGGGTGACAAGACGCTGGCGGAATTGGCTCAGCAGTACGAGGTGCATCCGAACCAGATAACGGAATGGAAGCGGCAACTTGCCGCAGGTGCCGTGAATGTGTTCGACAAGAAGGGTTCTGGTGAAACGCCAATTGATCTGAAAACGCTGCATGCAAAGATCGGGCAGTTGACGCTGGAAAACGATTTTTTAGAAAGCGCGCTCAACAGGGTGGGGTTGCTGAGCGCAAAGCGATGATAGATCGAACCCACAGATTGCCGCTCAGCCGTCAGGCCAGATTGGCAGGAATCAGCAGGGGCAGCGTGTATTACGTTCCCAGGCCGGTAAACGAGACGGACCTGACGCTGATGAAACAGATGGACAGGCTGCATCTGGAGCATCCGTTCATGGGAGCCAGGATGTTGCGCGATCAGTTGAACCGGCAAGGCTATGAAGTGGGTCGTAAGCATGTCGGCAAGCTGATGAAGCGCATGGGAATTGAAGCGCTGTACCGAAAGCCGGGCACTAGCAAGAAACATCCGGGGCATACGGTATATCCGTATCTGTTGCGCAACCTGAAGATCGACAGATCCAATCAGGTCTGGGCATTGGATACGACGTATATTCCGATGGCCAAGGGCTTTGTGTATTTGACTGCCGTGGTAGACTGGTTCAGCCGCAGGATCATGGCGGCCAAGGTGGCCTTACGCTGGAAGCCTGTCATGCGGTTGATGTATTGCAGGAAGCCTTCAACCGACATGGCGTGCCTGAGATCGTGAACACAGATCAGGGTAGCCAGTTCACTGCGCATGAGTTCGTGCAGACGGTCAAGGATCGTGGCTGCAAGATCAGCATGGACGGAAGAGGCGCCTGGCGGGACAACATCTTTGTTGAACGCTTGTGGCGGTCAGTAAAATATGAACGGGTGTACCTGTATGCTTACGATTCGGTGAGCCAGGCAAGGGCTTCAATCATGCAGTATGTGGTTTGGTACAACAGGCTGAGGCCGCATTCCAGTCTGGGCAAAAAAACGCCGGATGAGATTTATAACGTGATGCTGCCGACGGTTGAACAGGCAGCGTGAAATCAGCAGGGGATCCACTTAAAATTCGGATTCCGCTGTTCAAACAACCGGAGCCAGCTCTTTCAGAACCGTCAATTTACCAAACCGAAGCGGTGGCTACCCCACCAAATTTTTACAGCAGTTTACGGACTTAACCTAACGATGCGGGTAATAGTACTTATAGGAGCACTAAATTGGGTTATTTGGTAGATAAATATAATGAAGCGTATTTTTTACGTAAAGACCTTGATGGAAATATCTTGCCCTATGGCGTTGAAGGAATTGAATCTTTCATAAAGGGCGATCTGCGCGAACATGATCTGGAAATCCTGAGTCGTATCAACTTTTCGGGCGCCAATGTACTTGAGTTTGGATTTGGTCGAGGTGAAACGATTAAGTATATCTGGGAGCAAGGTGCTAGCAATTATACAGGCGTTGATTTCTCCGAAGCTGCTTGCAGTATCGCCAAAGGGTTCCTTGAGAAATTTGCTATCGTCGGACCTAAAATTATATGCTCAGATGCAATAGAGTTTGCGCGCAAATTTTCGGCTGAAACGAATGAAGCAAAGGGCCCGTCGATTGATGTATTGGTGATGCTCGACTTTGTCGAGCATATTCCCAGGGCGGAGCTAATTGAAGTTCTAAAAATCTTACGACCTATTCTTTCGGTGAATGCTGTTATAGTCGTTAACACACCTGACTTTCCATTTGATAATGATGTGATCACTGAAGGGCTCAATGAAAAATGCATGGACTCCTCTGATTTCATTGAAGAAACAAAGGGTATGCATTGCAACCGTTATACACTGAATAGTCTCCGCCATTTTTTCAGTAATCTCGGATATTTACCTATTTCTCGTGGACATTACTTCGGAATGCCTAAAGGTGATGAGAGTATCTGGCATGGTAAGTACAGTTACCGGAAGCGCTGGGATGATGCACGCGCGCGAGGCATCCCATTAAGAGGAAGTTGGTTACCAGAAAAATTTGAAATTGCTTATAAATTAAATAAGGAAGTTGAACTCCATCGTTTCAAAAATGGGAATCTGGCGGGGATTTCCTTATATGTTGTGCCAACATATCTTGAATATTACGATAACGGGAATTATGACCAATTTCTGATAAATTTCATGTCTAAATATCAGCTTGCTGGAAAGATAATTTTTGATCTTGGGGCCTTTGTCGGTGTTAATAGTATGCAGTTCGCACGTCAAGTTACTGCTGAAGGAATGGTTTGTTCGTTTGAACCCAACCCCTTTAATGCTGACAGGCTTGCACTAAATATATCTGAAAATCCTGAGTTGAGTGATCGTATCAAGATTTATCCGTTTGCCCTGTCGAATGAAAGGGGAAATACTAAGTTTAAGGTTCACAGCAATGTTGATGATGGCTTAAGCAGCGCCTCTTATATTGAAGGAGCTCATACAACTTTGTCTGAACAGCAATTGTCTCAGTTGGGTTTCACCGATGTAGATGTGAGCATGGTGACGCTGGATGAATTTGTTCAATATACAAATTTAATTCCAGCTTGTTTGAAAATAGATATTGAAGGGGCTGAGCATTTAGCACTGGCTGGAGCTACACAAACACTAATACAGCATCATCCAGTGTTGCTCATTGAGCTACATTCTATTTTTTGTGCTGTTGCCACACTTAAGACAATTATCCCGTTGGGTTATGGGGCAGAATTGCTACACGTCGAGCCTGATGGTCGCTGTTTTATCGGTGCTGAATTTGTTAACTCCCAAATAAAATCAATCAGTAATTTACATTCATTGCCAGCAAGCAACATAGTAATGGAGATGAAAATACTTGAATCTGAAGCTATCAAAGCCAAGCTTGAAGCAGCCACTAAGGCTAAACGGTCGTTAACTAACGAACTTGATCAACAGCGGAAGCAGAACGAACAACTCGACTTGGAGCTAGATCAACAGCGGAAGCAGAACGAACAACTCGACTTGGAGCTAGATCAACAGCGGAAACAGAACGAACAACTCGACTTGGAGCTAGATCAACAGCGGAAGCAGAATCAAATTCTAACAACGAGCCTGAATAGGTATCAGACGTTTCCTATGATTCGACTCATGCGAAAAGCAAAAGTTATGATCAATTCCTTTATTCATTTCGGGAAGCATTAATTCATGCGTTTCTTCAGAGATTTTAGGCAGTTGACAATACTATCAAGCTTGGTGCGGTCTGACTTTCAACGTAGATACCTGGGAACGTACTTCGGAGTATTTTGGGCATTTGCGGCTCCTTTGGCAACGATAGGCGTTTTGCTCTTCGTTTTTGATATTGGGTTTCGTTCAGGACCGGTTAATGGTGTCAGGTTTGATCTCTGGTTAATTACTGGATTGATAGTTTGGTTTTACATTAGCGATGGCATCATTTCCGGGTCTAATTCAGTCATCGAATACAGCTTTCTCGTCAAAAAAATACAGTTCGCTACCGAACTTTTGCCCGTTGTTAAGGTGTGCTCATCGTTGTATGTGCATGTGGTGAGTCTGGTACTATTGTTTGGTTTATATATCTACGTAGGACATTATCCGACCATTTTTTGGATGCAAATTCCCTATTACCTCTTTGCACTCATTATGTTTGTCCTGGCGATTTCAATGATTAGCACTGTAATTCAGGTGTTTTTTCGCGACTTTCAGGGAGTAATCACTATTCTCATGCAAATTGGCTTGTGGGGAACCCCAGTTCTTTGGGATGCGAAAATATTGCCCGAACGATTTGCGCCTTTGGTCTATTTGAATCCAGTCGGCTATATTGTTCAGGGCTATCGTGATTCTTTACTTTTCAATACCTGGTTTTTCGAGAAGCCAAATCAGACCATATATTTTTGGTCGGTAACCATGGTTCTTCTGGGCATAGGATTTTTTTTATTTAGGCGCACAAAGCGCGATTTTGCTGACGTGCTGTGATTTGATAAGATGAATAAAGTTATTTCCGTTCAGGGGTTGTCAAAGTCTTATAAGTTGTACAACTCAAAAACAGATCGCGGCCTGGATTTATTCCTGCCGTTTGGCAAGCCTCGGCATAATGATTTTCACGCGCTGTCTGACATTAGTTTCACGGTCGAAGAGGGTGAGAGCATCGGCATCATAGGACGCAATGGCTCAGGCAAATCGACGCTGTTGAAAATTCTTTCAGGGGTTCTTTCGCCGACTGCGGGCAATGTTCAAGTGTCGGGGAAAGTGGCATCCTTGCTCGAACTGGGCGCAGGCTTTAACCCGGAACTTACCGGGTGCGAAAATATCTATTTTAACGGTGCCTTGATGGGGTGCACCAAAGCACAAATGAATGAACGTATCTCTGAGATCATTAACTTTGCAGATATTGGGGACTTCATTGATCAACCGGTCAAAATTTACTCAAGTGGAATGTTTGTTCGTCTGGCATTTGCCGCCTCAGTACATGTCGATCCTGATATTCTGATTATTGACGAGGCTCTGGCGGTTGGTGATGTACGTTTTCAAAAAAAATGTGTAGATTTCATGCGCAATTTTAAGGAAAGAGGCAAAACAATTCTTTTTGTCAGCCATGATATTTTCACGGTTAAGTCCTTTTGCAACAGACTTATCTTGATTAACGATGGAAAGATGGTGGCGATAGGCGAGCCTGACGAGGTTGCAAACCGTTATTACCAAATCATGTTCCCTAAAGGGGAAAAATCGGAGAACCAAAAAGAGCTTGCCGTGCCTTCGCTTCATTTAAATGATACCGATTCGGGTGATAAATATTGGCTTGATGTTGATATGAATGCCGCCGATACTCAGTGGGGGTATGGTGCCGCCTGGATTAGCCGTTTGCGCGTTGGTGGAATTCGGGAGCCGAATATCTTCTGCTGGGACGACTACATTGAAATTGAGATGGTCTGCCAATGGGACTCAGATGCCGTATTAAGGATATGCAGAGAGCATGGAGTTCTCCCCAAGATGCTGGTTGGGTTTAGATTTGAAAATAGCCAGGGTTGGGTAATAACCAACTTCGCAAGCTCTATGCTTGAGGAAGATGTCCTGCAGTTTAATCTTGAAAGCAATACGGAGTGCGTAATTCGCTGCAAAGTATCGCCTATGAAACTTGCATCAGGGCATTACTTCATTACTCCGAGCTTGGCCATTGGCACTCAAGATCAGATATTTCCTGTGAAGGAGTACACCAATCTGATTCACTTGTATTGTGACACACCGGTTAGTGTGCTTGGACAGATGCGGCTTGACTATTCAATTGAATTGTTGCAGCTGGCTTGAGAATAGAACTATTGAAAAGTAATATAGAGCTTCTTGCAAAACTATTTTTGCTGAGAAATGCTCAAAAATTAAGCTACTTTTCCTGAATTACTTAGGGAATATGCAATTATTCACTGCCTGTTAAGTTTTGAAAAACCGAGAATGCCACCAGTCATGTTAGGTTGGCTTTTTGCGTGTTTTGGTGGTTTTGACCTCTAGCAGGCTGCTGAAAAACCCGGGCATTCACTTGATTTGGTAAAATAGCGGCATTGTGAAACGGAGTGATGGCAATG
>JAIELG010000028.1 GCA_019753155.1 Burkholderiales bacterium | reverse complement strand
GTTTTGAGCGATACCCCATGTGCCATCCGAAAGGTGTCCCCAAGTCAGATGCTCGAGATGGTGCCTGATATATTCCGACGATGTAATTGGTTCGCTAGACATGTTCTTATTTCTCAAATCCGTTCATCAGCAGCCTGGCTGCAACAAAACCCACCTGCCCCGCCACAAAACCCGCCACAACGTATAGCGGCGCCAATCCAAGCAATCTCAATCCCGCAACCAGAAGCAGCATCACCACAATATAGCGCTCGATACTTGAGCGATACATAGCCCCCAAATGGGTGCCGGGGCTGCGATTCGCGTCAAATCTCTCCCCGATATTCCAAGCCAGCATCAGCCCGTTAGCCAATGACGCGAAGGCACCCCACAATACCGATTTGGCCGCAAGTGGATTATCTAGGAAGTAGGCTGTCGTAGCGCTTATTATCGCGATGATTATTTGTATTCCAACGACCCGGAAAGCATTATTATTCATCAGCGCCATCAGACAACCGCTCGGATGTTATCAACGTTTTCCATCTGTGTCAAACAGCGGCTATTGCAGCATGCTCAAAATCGTATCGAGATGCTCCAGGCTTGAATATTCGATCGTGAGCCTGCCGTTGCCTCTTTTTCCGTGGTTTATGATCACCCCCGTTCCAAGGCGAGCTGAAATCTCCTCCTGGAGCCTGAGTACGTCATGATCCACTTTCAGTTCCCGCTTCTGGTCATTCTGCAAAGACTGCACCAGTCTTTCCGCCTCTCGCACCGAAAGCTGCTTCTTTGCCACCAGATTCGCAGTTTCGATTTGCTCGGCATTCCCCAGGCTAAGCAACGCCCGCGCATGGCCCATATCGATTTTTCCCTGCATCAGGAGTTCCTGAACGGGTTCCGCCAGATTGATGAGGCGCAGCAAATTGCTGACCGCGCTGCGGGAATACCCCACGGCATCGGCGGCTTCCTGATGCGTCATCCCGAACTCGTCCACCAGCCGCTGAATCCCGACCGCCTGTTCGAGCGGGTTCAAGTCTTCGCGCTGGATGTTCTCGATGAGCGCCATCGACAATGCCGCTTCGTCCGGAACTTCCCGGATCAGAACGGGCACCTCGTCCAGCCCGGCAAGCTGGGAAGCACGCCAGCGCCTTTCCCCGGCAATGATTTCGTATTTTCCCTGAGCCAGAGGACGAACCAGGATGGGCTGCATTACCCCCTGTGATTTGATGGATTCTGCAAGATGCATCAGGGAATCCTGATCCATTCGGCTTCTTGGCTGATATTTTCCCGGCTGCAATTCCATCACGTTCAGCTTGCGCATCTCTCCCTGGGTATTTCCTGACTCCCCCAGCAAAGCATCCAAACCGCGCCCCAACCCCTTCAATCTTGTCATCTGCCTACCTTTCATAATCCTTGCCGCTCAGGAATGATGCCTGTTCAGCATTTCCCCGGCCAATGTCAAATATGCCGAGGCACCCTTGGAGTTTCTGTCATGCACCATGGCAGGCAGACCGAAACTCGGCGCCTCCGCCAGCCTGACATTGCGAGGGATCACCGTGCGGTAGACCTTGTCGCCGAAATGCCGCTGCAACTGATCCGAAACCTGCTGGGCAAGCATGTTGCGCGGATCGAACATCGTTCGAAGCAGCCCCTCGATCTGGAGCTTAGGGTTCAGGTTGGCGCGCACTTTTTTGATCGTTTTGATGAGATCGCTCAAACCCTCCAGCGCATAGTATTCGCACTGCATCGGGATCATCACCGAATGGGCTGCACACAATCCGTTGACAGTGAGAAGATTGAGCGCGGGAGGACAGTCGATCAGAATGTAGTCATAATGCGATGAAACAGCATCCAAGGCCGTTTTCAGCCTGATTTCCCGGTTCGGCTGGTCGACCAGCTCGACTTCGGCCCCGGCCAAATCCCGGTTTGCAGGAATAAGGTCATATCGTCCTGCGGGGGATACGACCAGGACATCCTCCAGTGTACGGTCCTGAAGCAGCAAATGGTAGATGGTGCGGCTCAGCGCACTCTTGTCGATGCCGCTGCCCATCGTCGCATTGCCCTGCGGGTCGAGATCGACCAGCAAAACTTTTTGCTTGGCCGCTGCAAGGCTTGCCCCAAGGTTGACGCTCGTGGTTGTTTTGCCGACCCCGCCCTTTTGATTCGTGATTGCCAGTATTCTCGCAGCCATAATTACTCCGATTCCGATTTCATGATGACCAGATGCCGCGCTCCCTGAAGGCCCGGGACTTTCAAGGGAACGACCTTCACTGCCCTGATGCCCGCAGGCAACCGGGACAACTCCTCTTCGGGGTATTTTCCCTTCAGTGTAGCCAGACACCCGCCTTTTTCACACAAGTGCCCGGAAAGCCGGATGAATTCGCCGATCTCCGAAAAAGCGCGCGAGATGACCAGATCGAAGCCGGGGTCAACCAGATTCTCGACCCGGTCAGGAAATACGTCCACGTTCGACAGGCCCAATTCAATACATGCCTGCCTGAGAAATGCCGCTTTCTTTTTGTTGCTCTCGATGAGCATCACGCTCCAGCCGGGCCTTGCTATGGCAAGCGGGATTCCCGGAAGCCCCGCGCCGCTCCCCACATCAGCGCAACGCGTTGCATCGATGTGCGGCAGCACGGCAAGACTGTCCAGCAAATGGTGGCTGATGATTTTGTCCATCCCCCGGATCGAGGTCAAATTATAAACCTTATTCCACTTTTCAATCAGGCTTGAATACGACAACAGGCGCTGAATTTCGGATTCCGAAATATCCAGCCCGAGGATACGAATCCCCTCCCACAGCCTGCTTTTCATGCCGATATTTTCACGGATTCACCAGAGAAGCCCCGCTTTTGGTGTACCAGAAGGAGGGATATCGCCGCCGGCGTGATCCCGGATAGACGCGCTGCCTGTCCGACCGTTTCGGGTTTGTGGCGATTGAGTATCTGCTGCGCTTCGGCAGAAAGCCCTTTCACCGTCGCATAATCCAGATCCTCAGGAAGACGCAGGGCTTCATACTGCTGCAGGCGGGTGATTTCGTCTTCCTGACGCTCGATATAGCCGCGGTATTTCGCCTGTATTTCAACCTGTTTCGCCACCTCGGGGTCACTCGCTTCGGCACCCGAACTGTCGAGCATCATCAACGATTCGTAATTCACATCGGGCCTGCGCAGAAGCTCATACAGGCTGTACTCCCTTTCGATCTGCCGACCCAGCACTTTTTCCGCGGCCCCCGCCGTCAACAGCCTTGGGTTGACCCATGTAGACTTGAGCCGCTCGCTTTCTCGCGCTATGGCGTCCCTTTTTTGGCAAAACCTCGCCCACCGCGCGGCATCGACAACGCCCAGTTTATACCCCTGCTCGGTCAGCCTCAGATCGGCATTGTCTTCCCTCAACATAAGGCGGTATTCCGCGCGGCTCGTAAACATGCGGTAGGGTTCGCTTACCCCTCTCGTGACAAGATCATCCACCATCACCCCGAGATAGGCCTGCTCTCTTCCCGGACTCCAGGCATCCTTGCCCTGCGACCGCAGCGAGGCATTTATTCCCGCCAGCAACCCCTGCGCCGCAGCCTCTTCATAACCTGTCGTGCCGTTGATCTGCCCGGCAAAATATAGATTCTCTATTGTCTTTGTTTCCAGTGAACTTTTCAGGTTCTGCGGATCGAAATAGTCATACTCGATCGCATAGCCCGGCCTCGTGATATGCGCATGCTCCAACCCCCTCATCGAATGGATCAGCTTCAATTGGATATCAAAAGGCAGGCTCGTGGAAATGCCGTTGGGATAAACTTCGCGCGTCGACAGACCTTCCGGCTCAAGAAATATCTGATGGCTCGTTTTTTCGGAAAAACGGGTAACCTTGTCCTCTATCGAAGGACAATATCTCGGCCCCACTCCCTCGATCACGCCGGTAAACATGGGAGAGCGGTCGAGCCCCCCTCTGATGATCTCATGCGTTTTTTCGTTGGTGTGCGTGATCCAGCAAGGCACTTGGGGCGGATGCTGCTCTATGCCACCCATAAAGGAAAAAACGGGGACAGGGTCGTCTCCGGGCTGCATGGTCAAAATCGAATAATCGATACTGTCGCCGTGAATCCTTGGAGGCGTTCCGGTCTTCAGCCGGCCCACGGGGAGCTGCATTTCGCGTAGTCTGGCGGCAAGGCTCAGCGACGGCGGGTCGCCCGCCCTGCCCGCCTGATAATGCATCAGACCAACATGCACCAAGCCGGAAAGAAATGTCCCAACAGTGAGCACGACCGCTTCGCCAAAGAAGCTGATCCCAAGCTGGGTCACAACACCCAAGACCTTATCGCCCCGGATGATAAGATCGTCCACAGCCTGCTGAAAAAGCCACAGATTAGCCTGCGATTCGATTCTGCCGCGGATAGCCTGCCGGTAAAGCATCCTGTCGGCTTGGGCGCGCGTTGCGCGCACCGCAAACCCCTTGCTTGAATTGAGGATGCGGAACTGTATTCCGGACTCGTCGGTCGCCTGAGCCATCGCCCCGCCCAAAGCATCGACTTCCTTGACGAGATGGCCCTTTCCCACGCCGCCGATTGCGGGGTTGCAGGACATCTGCCCCAATGTTTCGATATTATGCGTAAGCAACAAGGTTTTTCGGCCCATGCGGGCTGCTGCAAGCGCAGCCTCCGTGCCCGCATGACCACCGCCGACGACGATAACATCAAACTTTATCGGATACATTTCTCTGAACACCAGACCTGGAAGGGCATGATACTCCTCTTTTCATGGGCGGGATATCGTGTTTCACGTGAAACATTGCTACTTGCCTATGCAGAATCTCGAAAAGATTTCACCGAGGAGATCCTCGGAGCTGAATTCCCCGGTAATGTTCGAGAGTGCCGCCTGCGCCAGCCTCAAATCTTCCGCGAAAATTTCCGGCTGAACGTCCGCCTGCGCGCGCGCCAGACACGCCTCGGCATCGGCTAGGGCAGACACATGGCGCTGCCTTGCCATGAACTGATCTTCGCCGAGCGGCTGCCAGGAGACGCGCTCAAGAAGCTTCCTTTTGAGGAGATCGACACCCTCCCCTGTTTTTGCGGAAAGATAAACGGCCTCGTCTTCCGCGATTCCCGGCAACGCTCCGGTCAGATCGATCTTGTTGTAAACGATCACTTTCGGCAGATCGGGCAAGTCGGCAAGAATTTTTCCGTCTTCGTCGCCCAGACCCGTGACGCTGTCCGCCAAGTAAAGAATCAAATCCGACTTTCCGATGGCCTGCCTTGTTCGCTCAATGCCTATCTTCTCGACAGGATCGTCGGACTCCCTCAGACCGGCTGTGTCGATGATATGCATAGGCACGCCTTCCACTTCGATGGACTGCCTAATGACATCCCGCGTTGTTCCGGGGATTTCGGTCACGATCGCCACCTCGTCGCCTGCCAGTCGATTGAGCAGGCTGGACTTTCCGACATTGGGCCGGCCTGCGAGCACGACATGTACGCCGGCACGCAGCATGTTGCCTTGCCGAGCCGCATCCATCACGCTTTTCAGGTGAGCCCTGATTTCCTCCAATTGCCCTGCCGCATCATTCGCCTCGAGGTAGTCGAGATCTTCTTCCGGAAAATCCAGCGTCGCCTCAACCAGCATGCGCAAATTGACAAGGGCGCTCACCAGACCGTGGATTCTTTTAGAGAATTCTCCCTGCAGCGAACTCACGGCGCTTCTTGCGGCACGTTGAGTGGCCGCGTCGATCAGGTCAGCGACGCTCTCGGCCTGGGCGAGATCGATTTTATCATTGAGGAAAGCACGGCGGGTGAACTCCCCCGGTTCGGCAAGTCTTGCTCCAAGCGCGACGCAGCGCTCAAGCAGCATGTTGAGGACAACCCGTCCGCCATGCCCCTGCAATTCCAGAACATCCTCTCCCGTGTAGGAATGGGGACTCCGAAAATACAGGGCGATGCCGAAATCGATCGCGCCGCCCGCTTCATCGAAGAATCTGCACAAGGTCGCGGTCCTGGGTTCGAGGGCTTTCCCCAGAATTCCGAACATCAGCGCTTCCACGCCACCCCCGGAAACCCGCACCACTCCGACCCCCCCTCTCCCGGGGGAGGTAGCTATGGCTGCTATGGTGTCAGCGCTTGGCATGCGCAGATGTTTCTTTTTCAATCGCCCGCGTGATATACCATTGTTGAGAGATGGAGAGGATGTTATTCACCAGCCAGTACAGCACAAGCCCGGCCGGGAAGAAGAAAAAGAATATACTGAAAGCCACCGGCATGATCTGCATGACTTTCGCCTGGATCGGGTCCGGCGGGGTGGGATTCATTCTCGTCTGCAGCAGCATGGTGACGCCCATGATGAGCGGCAGGACATAATAAGGATCCGGCAGGGATAGATCCTGTATCCAGAGCATGAACGGTGCATTGCGCAACTCCACCGTAGTGAGCAGCACTGTATACAGGGCAATGAATACCGGGATTTGAACGGCTATGGGCAGGCAGCCGCCCAAGGGGTTCACTTTCTCCGTTTTATACAGCTCCATCATTGCCTGATTCATGCGCTGCTTGTCGTCCCCATACTGCTCCTTGAGAACCTGGAGCTTGGGGCCTACCGCCCTCATCTTCGCCATGGATTTATAGCTTGCCGCAGAGAGCGGGAAAAAAATCAGCTTGATGCTGACCGTCAGCAATATGATTGCCACGCCCCAGTTCTGGACCCATTTGTAGAACAGCGAAAGCACCCAGAATAGCGGCTTTGCTATGATGGTAAGCCAGCCGTAATCGACAACGAGGTCAAGTCCGGGGGCAAGTTTTTCCAGAAGATTCTGTTCCTGGGGTCCGACGTACAAGGGCACGGCAACTTTGGCGGATTTCCCAGGCTCGATGTTCCCTACCGGCAAGACCACGCCTGCGGAATAAACATTCTCACCCAATTGCCTGGTGTAGTATTCACGGGAAACCTTTCCTTCCGGCAGCCATGCTGAAACGAAATAATGCTGAATCATCGCAATCCAGCCGTTGTTGTCGTTCGTTGGGTAATTCGTCTTGCCTTTGGCAATTTCTGGAAATTCGGCCTTTACGAATTTTGATTTGTCCGTGTAAACCGCGACCCCGGTATAGGTTTTGGCAAACCTCGTGTCGCCGTCGGGAGCATCCCCATCACGCAGCAATTGAAAGTAGGCGTAGGGATGCAGGGGTGCCGTGCCGGAATTGCCGATCTCGTAAGACACGTCGATGATATAGCTGCCCCTGTGAAAGGTATAGATTTTTTCGACCTTGAATCCGGCGTTTTCAGGCGCGACAAGACGAACCTGAAGCGTATCCGCCTCAGGTTTCAAATCGTATGCGCTCGACTGTGATGCATACAGGGTTTTATGGGTCGGCAGGCCGCTTCCTATCAATCCGGACTGCGCGACGTAAATTCTTCCTCCCTCGCTGTGCAGGAAGGAATAGGGTTTATTCGGGTCTTTCGAGTCGTGATATTTCAGGAGATCGAGCCTGCGCAAATCCCCGCCTATCGTGTCGATCCCGACCTGCATCACGTCGGTGCTGACAAGGATGGTCTGGCCCTTTTGAAGGTCCGTTGCCAAATCCACCGCTTTCGCACCGGAAGACTGGGGCAGTGATTTCTCTTCCAGCTTCACATCGGGCGTAACGGCCTGCCCCTGGGCCTGCTGCGCCGCTACAGGCGGATTGTGTTCGCCCTGCCATTTCTGCCATAACAGCAGAACGGACAGGGAAAAAATGATGAAAACAACAAGCCGTTTATTATCCATAACTCCGCACCATGATTCTATTCTTCAGGGGATGGGGTCATAACCGCCGGGATGCCATGGGTGACACCTCGAAATCCGCCTTGCCCCAAGCCAGATACCTTTAAAAGGTCCATATTTCTTCAAAGCCTGACAAGCATATTCCGAGCAAGTCGGGGTAAACCTGCACGAGCGCCCCAGAAACGGGCTCAAACCGTATTGATAAAGCCTAATCAGTCCGATCAACAACCGCGACATCGATCACCTTGCCAATCAGTTCGTGCAATTCCTGCCGGACCTGGATCAATTTATCCCCGCGAAACGGCTTGCGCAGCCTCACGACAATATCCAGCCCATTGATTTCAAGGCAACGGGTACGAAATAATTCACGAATAATCCGTTTCGTGAAATTCCTGTAAACAGCCAGGCGCTCCGTTTTCTTGGAGACGATCATGCCCAGCCTTGGATGTCCCCTGCCGTTTGGCTTGAATTGAACCTGGAAAAACTCACCCGCGACGGCCCGCCTGAAACTAAAAACGGACGAAAACTCATCCGCTTGCAGCAAGCGATACGATCTTGGCAACGAATAAATAACTTGCTGTGCTCTAAACGCTCAGTTTCGCCCGCCCCTTGGCGCGGCGAGCCCTGATCACGCCACGACCACCACGGGTCTTCATCCTGACCAGAAAACCGTGTGTCCGCTTCCGCCTTGTAACCGAGGGTTGATATGTCCGCTTCATGATGCCTCTCCCTTGATAAAACTGCTTATTACACCCTGTATACCCCAATTCTGTCAACCCTATTTTTTTTCCATATTTATGCCCCGGCTGTGGATAAGTGTGAGAAAACCCGCTAGAATACGTAAATTCCCACACCGGTCCCATAACAATATCTATTTGTTTGTAAATAGAAATCATGCCTATGGATAAATTCTGGCACGCCTGCCTCGAGCGATTCAAAAGTGAACTGACCGCTCAGCAGTTCAATACCTGGATAAAGCCATTGAGGTTGGAATTGGCGGGGGACTCGTTTGCGTTGGTCACGCCCAGCCCCTTCGTCATGCTCTGGGTCAAGGATCGGTTTTTACCCAGAATCGAACAAATGGCCGAAGAGTTTTTCGGGAAGCCCGTCAATTTCGACCTGGTAAGCGTTGACAGCGCCTCGCCTGCCGTCAGGCCCACCCCGCTGACTCCTGCCCCACAGACCGAGAGCAAGCATTCGCTTCGGGATCAGAGCCGGCTCAACCCGTCATTCACTTTCGACAATTTCGTAACCGGGAAAGCGAATCAACTGGCAAGAGCCGCCGCAATCCAGATTGCCGAAAATCCGGGTTTGGCGTACAACCCACTTTTCATTTACGGCGGGGTGGGTCTGGGAAAAACCCATCTCATACAGGCGATAGGCAATCTTGTCCATGACCGGCACCCGGATGCACGGATACGGTACACACATGCGGAACAATACGTGTCCGATGTCGTCAAAGCCTATCGCCACAAGGCTTTCGATGATTTCAAACAGTACTACCACTCGCTCGACCTGCTTCTGATCGACGACATCCAGTTTTTCAGCGGCAAGGCCAGGACCCAGGAAGAGTTTTTCTATGCCTTTAATGCGCTGGTCGATTCCCGCAAGCAGGTCATCATCACCTGCGACACTTATCCGAAAGAAATCTCCGGGGTCGAAGACCGCCTCATCTCCCGCTTCGGGTGGGGACTTACCGTTGCGGTCGAGCCGCCCGAACTCGAAATGCGCGTTGCGATTTTGCTGAAAAAAGCGGAGATGGAAAACATGGAGCTCGGCGAGAGCGTAGCCTTTTTCATTGCAAAGCATATCCGCTCCAATATCAGGGAACTCGAAGGTGCATTGAAGCGCGTTTTTGCCTATTGCCGCTTTTCCGGCCACTCGGTTACGCTGGAATTGGCCAAAGAAGCGCTAAAAGATCTTCTGGCAGTGCAAAACAGGCAGGTTTCAATCGAAAATATTCAAAAGACCGTTGCGGATTACTATAAAATCAAGGTTGCGGAGATGTATTCGAAGAAACGGACGCGCGTGCTTGCAAGGCCACGCCAAATGGCGATGGCGCTGACCAAGGAATTGACGCAACTGAGTCTCCCGGATATAGGCGATGCCTTCGGGGGGCGCGACCACACGACGGTCCTGCATGCCTGTCGGAAAATCGTGGAACTCAAGTCGACAAATCCTGAAATCGCGAGAGAATTCAACACGCTTCTCCAAATTTTAAGAAATTAATTCGGGTTAGGAAATCATGCTACTCATCAAAGCCAACAGGGAATTGCTGCTAAAGCCGCTTCAATCCGTGACAGGTGTGGTCGAAAGGCGGCACACACTGCCCATACTTGCCAACGTTCTGATCGAAAAAAATGGCGGAGCAATTTCATTTGCCGCCACCGACCTCGAGATACAGATCACATCGTCCACGCCAAGCGAAAACAACGGGCAGCCGGCTTCGGTCACGGTGGGCGCGAAAAAGCTTCAGGACATTCTCAGATCCCTGCCTGACAACACGAGCGTCAGCCTTGAAATGCAGGACAGCAGGCTCCAGGTCAAGGCGGGTCACAGCCGGTTCAATTTGCAAACCCTGCCTGCGGAAGACTTCCCGAGGCTTGCCGAAGGCGAGGCGGTGAACGGAAAGCTCACCATCAGCCAGAAACAATTGAAAGATCTGCTGGCCCTGGTTCAGTACGCTATGGCGCAACAGGACATCCGCTATTACCTGAACGGACTTCTTCTCATCATCGAAGGCAGCCTCATCAAGGTCGTGGCCACCGACGGCCACAGGCTGGCCTTCGCCAGCGGCAGCCTGGGCCGCGAGTATGAAAAACAGGAAGTGATCCTGCCCAGAAAAACCGTTCTCGAACTCTCTAAACTTCTGACAGACAGCGACGAGGAATTGTCCCTGGAAATCCTTCAAAACCAGGTGCGGTTCGAGTTTTCGAATGTGACCGTAATCTCCAAAGTCGTCGATGGGAAGTTCCCGGATTACACCAAGGTCATTCCGGTAAATTATCACCAGAAATTGAGCATAGGCAGAATTCCCCTGCTTCAGGCACTACAGCGCGCATCGATTCTGTCCAATGAAAAAATCCGCGGCGTTCGCCTCGTCATCACCGAAAAGAATCTTCGCATCATTTGCACCAATACCGAGCAGGAAGAAGCTCAGGAAGACTTCGACATCGAATACAGCGGCAGTCCTCTCGATATCGGCTTCAATATCACTTATTTGCTGGATATCCTGACGAATCTTAACGAAGAATCCATGGACTGCGCATTTGCGGATTCAAGCAGCAGCATACTCATCTCCATACCCGGAAAGGATGACTTCAAATATGTCGTCATGCCAATGCGAATTTAAACTGTTTCACGTGAAACCATGACCACATACGACTCCACAAATATCAAGGTATTAAAAGGCCTCGAGGCCGTGCGCAAGCGCCCCGGGATGTATATAGGCGATACCGGCGACGGCAGCGGGCTGCATCACATGGTGTTCGAGGTTATCGACAATGCCATCGACGAAGCGCTGGCCGGGCATTGCGACGAAATTCACGTCACCGTCCACCCCGACAACTCGGTCAGCGTGACGGACAATGGCCGCGGCATTCCAACGGACATACACGAGGAGGAAGGGCGCTCGGCAGCCGAAGTCATCATGACCGTCCTGCACGCCGGAGGCAAGTTCGACGGCAATTCATACAAGATATCGGGCGGACTGCATGGCGTCGGGGTATCGGTGGTCAATGCGCTGTCGGAGTGGCTCAAGCTAACCATTCGGCGCGACGGGCATGTCTACCAGATGGAGTTTCGCGACGGGGAGCCGGTCGAGCCGCTGAAAGTCACGGGAAAAAGCGACCGGCATGGTACGGAAATCCATTTCTTCCCCAGCAAGGAGGTTTTCGGCAGCATCGAATTTCATTACGACATTCTGGCAAAACGTCTGCGCGAACTTTCCTTCCTGAATAACGGCGTCAAAATCCAGATGTCCGATCTGCGCTCAGGGAAAGAGGAAGATTTCGCGTTTCTGGGCGGGATAAAAGGCTTCGTCGAATACATCAACCGCAACAAAACGGCGCTGCATCCCCACATATTCCACGCCAGCCATGAAAAGGAAGGCATAACCGTCGAGATTGCCATGCAATGGAACGACTCCTACCAGGAGTCCATGCTCTGCTTCACCAACAATATTCCCCAGCGCGACGGCGGCACGCATTTGACTGCATTGCGCGCGGCGATGACCAGAACGCTCAATCAGTATATCGAGTCAAGCGAGGCGGCAAAAAAAGCCAAGACGGAAACCACGGGCGATGACATGAGGGAAGGGCTGACGGCAATCATTTCAGTCAAGCTTCCCGATCCCAAATTTTCTTCCCAGACCAAGGACAAACTGGTTTCTTCCGAAGTGAGACCCCTGGTCGAAGAAGCCGTATCCAACTCCCTGTCGGAGTTCCTGCTCGAAAACCCGCTCGACGCAAAGCTCATCATCGCCAAGATCATCGATGCCGCAAGAGCCAGGGAAGCCGCAAGAAAAGCACGCGAACTCACCCGCAGGAAAGGCGCGCTCGATGGCCTCGGCTTGCCCGGAAAGCTGGCCGACTGCCAGGAAAAGGATCCTGCCTTGTGCGAAATCTACCTCGTGGAGGGCGATTCCGCAGGAGGATCGGCGAAACAGGGGCGGGACAGGAAATTCCAGGCCATACTCCCCCTTAAGGGAAAAATCCTCAATGTGGAAAAGGCGAGATTCGAAAAAATCATCTCATCGCAGGAGATCGTTACCCTGATTACAGCGCTCGGCACCGGCATAGGCAAGGACGAATACAACGCGGACAAGCTGCGCTACCACCGCATCATCATCATGACCGATGCGGATGTCGACGGTGCCCATATCAGAACCCTGCTGCTGACCTTCTTTTACAGGCAAATGCCTGAACTGATCGAGCGCGGACACATCTACATCGCGCAACCCCCCCTGTACAAGATCAAGCACGGCAAACAGGAGCGCTACCTCAAGGACGACCTGGAGTTGCAGCAGTATCTCGTGCGCCAAGCCCTGCAGGATGCCGAACTCATTCCTTCCGGCGCAGAACAGCCCGTAGGCAGGGAGACGCTGGAAGCGATCTGCAAGGAGTATCTGCTCACCGAGGCAATCGTGGCGCGCCTGAGCCATATGGTGGAGCCGGAAGTTCTGCATGTGCTCCTCAAGGGGCCACGCCTCGATCTGAGCGATGCGCAATCCTCCGCGATGAGCGCACAATCCCTCGCGGAGCTGCTCTCGGGCAAAACCATAGAAATCCATGCTGTATACGACGAAATAGAGGAAAGCCACCTGCTTACCATCAAAACCATGCGGCATGGCAACGCCAATATGAGCCGGATCGACGGTCATTTCCTGCAAAGCAATGATTACGCCCAGATACAAAAAACCGGAGAAATATTGCGCACGCTGATCGGGCAAAGCGCCGTCATCAGGAAAGGGCAGCAACAGAAATCCGTCGTGGAATTCAGGGAAGCCCTGGATTGGCTGCTGGAGGAAACCCGGAAGGGAATCACGATCCAGCGCTACAAAGGTCTGGGGGAAATGAATCCTGAGCAGTTGTGGGAAACCACCATGGACCCTGCCGTGCGTCGCCTGATGCGCGCCAGGATCGAGGACAGCATCGCCGCGGACGAAATTTTCACCACGCTGATGGGCGACATCGTCGAACCCAGGCGCAACTTCATCGAAACCAACGCCCTCGCTGCCCGGAATCTGGATATCTAAACAAACATGAGCGTTCCCCCCGATCAGGCCGGGGGCTGCTTGCTAATCAGTCTATTCGAAGTAGCGTGTTAGCCTTAGTCATTCCGAACGTATGTGAGGAATCTCCGGCCCTAAATTCCGGTAAAAGACTTTTTCAACGCCTCAACTTCCCGCCCCCGATTCAGCATCGCAAGAGGCCTTAGATGATTATCAGGTCTTTCGTATGACAAGAAATATGCGACAATGGAAGACCTCGCGCCAAACAGGAAATATATGTCAATCACGCTCAAGGGGAGCTGCCTGTGCGGTTCCATAAATTACGAAGTGACAGGCGACCCACAACGCTTCTACCACTGTCATTGCCGGCGCTGCCGCAAGGCAACGGGAACCGGGCATGCAACCAACCTGATGATGATGAATGCGACGCTAGATTTTACACAAGGCGAAACCCTGCTCAAGCATTACAAGGTGCCACAAGCCAAGCGGTTTTCCCGGCAGTTCTGTAGCAACTGCGGCAGTGCCGTCGCGCGCATCGTTCCTGAAATAAACGCCGTAGTGATTCCGGCCGGCTCTCTTGACAGCGAGGCTCCGATACGACCCCAGGCGCGCATATTCTGGGACTCAAGATCGGACTGGTCCTGCGATGGCGACGCATTGCCCCGATACGCGGAATATCCGGCCTGAAGCTTACCCAGCGACCTTTTTTCCTGCCGCAGGTTCGCTCGCAGTCTTTTTCGCAGCCGCTCTGGGCTTGGCCGCAGCTTTCTTCGCAGCGGGTTTTTTTGCTTCAGGTTTTTTTGCAGGCGTCTTCCTGCCCTTGGCGGGCTTTTCCGCCTTGAGAGACAAGGCTTCCAATGCCGCCTCCAGCGTCACCGTATCGGCATCCATCCCGGACGGGATCTTCGCATTGTCCCGTCCATGCTTGACGTAGGGGCCATACCTTCCGCTGTAGACCCCGACCGGCTTGCCGTCGGGATGGACCCCCAGTTCCCTGAGCAGATTCCTGTCGACTTTCGCTTCAGCAAGCAAGGCAACCGCCCGTTCGAGATCTATGGTAAAAACGCTTTCATTCTTGGGAATGGACTTGAATGCGCCGTCATGGTTGACATAGGGGCCGAAACGGCCGATATTCGCGACGATTTTCTTTCCAGTATCAGGATGCAGACCGACTTCCCTGGGAAGCGAAAGCAACTGGCCTGCGATATCCATGCTCGCGGATGCAACCGGGATTTCCTTGGGCCAGGATACCCGTTTCGGCTTCTTCCCTTCGCCCGTCTCTCCGATTTGCAGGTAATGTCCATACGGCCCCTTCAGGAGCAACACAGGCAGCCCTGATGCCTCGTCGAGCCCCAGTATTTGCGGCTCATTCCCGGATGAATCTTCTTCGTCGCCCATATTTCGGGTGTAATCGCACTCTGGAAAAGCGCTGCATCCGATGAACCGGCCCCGCCTTCCGAGTCTGGTGCAAAGCGGTTTCCCGCATTTCGGGCACGCTTCGTCCAGAATTTCCTGGGTGACATCCTTCCTCGAAATGTTTTTCTTCTCCTCGATCAGGGCCGAGAATCCTCCCCAGAAATCTTCGAGCAGGGGAATCCAGTCGCGACTGCCCGCCGAGACGGAATCGAGCTGATCTTCCAGATTCGCGGTGAAATCGTAATTCAGATAAGAGGCGAAATGCTCGGTCAGGAAGCGATTGACGACATATCCCACATCGGTGGGGATGAACCGTTTCTTGTCGAGGGTAACGTATTCCCGGTCCAGAAGCGTCGATATGATCGAAGCATAGGTCGACGGCCTGCCGATTCCGAACTCTTCGAGCGTCTTGACCAGCGAAGCCTCGCTGTACCGCGGAGGCGGTTGAGTAAAATGCTGTTCGCCGAACAATTTGTCGACCGGAACGGATTCGCCCGGTTCGAGTTGGGGCAGCTTCCCCTCGGCGGACTCTTCCTCGTCATCGACCCCTTCCCGGTACACCGCAATAAACCCTGGAAAAACAAGAGTTTGCCCAGTCGCCCTGAACAGGGAATCAGGATGCGCCACGGCAATATCCAAGCTCACCGTATCGAATTGCGCCGGAGACATCTGGGAAGCAAGGGTTCTTTTCCAGATAATCTCGTAAAGCCTGAATTGATCCGGATTCAAAAATTTCGAGAGACTCTCCGGCGCCCTGAGTATCGATGTGGGACGGATCGCCTCGTGCGCTTCCTGGGCATTTTTTATCTTGCTTTTGTAAACAACAGGCTTCTGCGGCAAATACTCCCGGTCGAAGGACTTGCCGACATAATCCCTGATTTCCTGAACAGCCTCGTTCGCAAGCGACAGAGAGTCCGTCCTCATGTATGTGATCAAACCCACGGTCGCGCCGCCGATATCGATGCCTTCATAAAGCTGCTGGGCAATGCGCATGGCCCTGTCGGTCGTCATGCCAAGCTTGCGGACGGCCTCCTGTTGCAATGTCGAGGTGGTGAACGGGGGCGCTGCATAGCGTAGCTTGCGCTTGCGCTCGACAGTGACGATCTTTCCGGAAATTTCACCGCCGGACATGAAGTCGGAAACAATCTCCCGCTCACGCGCTTCGTTTGCAATGTCGAATTGCTTGAGCTTTTCCCCCCGATATTGAAAGAGACGCGCGCTGAAGGCATCCGCGCCCTTATGGCTATCGAGATGGATAGTCCAGTATTCCTGCGCCTTGAAACCCTGAATCTCCAGTTCCCTTTCGGTTATCAGGCGCAATGCCGGACTTTGAACGCGGCCTGCGGAGAGTCCTGGACGAACCTTGCGCCAAAGCAGCGGGGAGAGATTGAACCCGACCAGATAATCCAGGGCGCGCCTTGCCTGCTGTGCATTGACCAGCGGCATGGAAATATCCCGCGGATTGGCAATCGCATTCTTGACTGCGGATTCGGTGATTTCGTAAAAAGCCACTCGCCTGATTGGCTTAGCCTTGAGTTTGGGTTTGGTAGCCAGGATTTCGGAAATATGCCATGCAATCGCCTCCCCCTCGCGATCAGGGTCGGTCGCCAGATAAATCTGGTCAGCCCCGGCGGCTGCCTTGATTATTTCATCCACATGCTTGGCGTTTCGCTCTATGAGCTGGTAGTCCATGGCAAATTTATTGTCAGGGTCCACAGCGCCCTGTTTCGGAACAAGGTCACGAACATGGCCGAAGCTGGCGAGAATTTCGAAATCCTTGCCAAGATACTTTTTTAAAGTCTTGGCTTTGGATGGCGATTCGACTATGAGCAGGTTGGATGACATCAGAAAGTGAATAAGTACGAAGATTCGTGGATCATAGAAACAAACGCAGGAGAGGGCAAGAAAATTAATGCACTCTCTGGTACATTCCCCCGTCGACACCCTTTATGAACCCTGCAATTTCGAGATCCAGGAGCCGCGCCGAAATGATTTGCGGCGTCCAGCCCGTTCTCAGGCAAAGCGTATCCAGATCAATGAGATCGAAACCCATCTGCTCGAGCAATTTCGCGGGATCGGAATCGATCCCGGGATCATCGAACGAAACTACGGCGGGAAGCCCCAGCTCCTCGAGAATGTCTTGCGCGCTTTCAACCAGCTTCGCCCCTTCCTTGATCAATCGATGCGGCCCCTTCGAGAGCGGGGAATGAATCGATCCGGGAATGGCGAACACATCCCTTCCCTGTTCCGCAGCGTGTCTTGCCGTAATCAGCGACCCGCTCCTGATCCCGGCCTCGACGATCAGGCATCCGAGAGAAAGGCCGCTGATGATGCGGTTGCGCCGGGGGAAATTGGTTCCCAGTGGCGGCGTTCCCAAGGGAAACTCCGAAACAAGCAGTCCCTTCGTTTCCAGTTCACGAGCCAGATCGCGATTCCTCGCAGGGTACACGACATCCAGCCCGGTTCCAACAACGGCCATGCTGCTGGATGCACCCGCCAGTGCGCCCTTATGGGCCGCAGCATCGATCCCGAGCGCAAGGCCGCTGATGATGCACAAACCCGAATCGCTCAGGACACGGGCAAAGGATTGCGCATTTTCCACGCCCTGGGGCGTCGCATTCCGGCTTCCGACAATAGCAAAGCTTCTTTTCCCGAGCAGGGCGCGTTTTCCTTTCAAATACAAAAGCGGGGGCGGATCGGGAATATTCAGAAGCGGACGGGGATACTCGCTGTCGGCAAGCGTGACGATGCCATTAGCGGGATCGGCGAGCCATTTCAGCGCAATTTCAACTATGCGCTCGTCAGGTCCAAGCAGGATTTTCGCGGCAAGCGAACGATTGACGACTTTTTCGAGATCACCTTTGCCGGCATTCAAAACCCTTTGCGGATCTCCAAAAACAGCAAGCAGCTTCCTGAAAAACTCGCCACCCAACCCCGGAATCGAACCCAACGCCACCCAAGCCGCAACATCGCTGTCGGACTTCATGCGGGGTTAAGGCGTCTGGACCGTATCCGCTACATGAATGGAATGCTCGCTTTGGACAACCAGCGCGTAAGCAAACTTGTCATACGTGCGGAACACAAGGACGAGCCCGACCCGCTCCGGCGGCAGGCTGATTTCTCCACGCCTTGCGACAGACTGGTAAACAGCAAGCACATCACCCATTTCAAGCCCATCCTTGCCACCCAAATTGATGCCCACGATGTCGTTCTGCCCGATTTCCGATATGCTGCCCTCGGATGACATGATGCGCCCCTTTATCTCCTTTTCAGGCGCATGCGGTATGAAATGGGTGAGCGTCGCTTCGACCGTCGGCAGCAGCCTTGCTCCGACGCCGATTTCCTTGACCGACTTGGTGATTTCCACCTTGCTCGGCGAGCCTGACTTGATCAGCTTGGCTTCCCCGAGATAATCGACCTCGATACCCAGGGGCATACCGGTATCCGGATCGACAAGTTCCCTACCCCGCTTGTATATATCCCATGAAACCGCCGAACTCTCTTTCAAATCGGCAACGTATCCGAATTCTCCCGCACCCAGGATATAGCGATCATTCTCTCCCGCGACGAGCTGCGGAGCCGTCTCCCAGTCCTTCTGCTCCACGACCTGAGTCCTCGACAGAAATGGGCCGATCTCTGTCAGCGGTATGCTCGCAATCGCCCGGCCCAAATCCCTGCTCTGAATGCCTGGACTCAGGCGCACCGTTTCTCTTTCCCGGTTAACCTCGCCGTTTGCTTCCCTCCCGCCTATCCTGAGCCTTGGCACCCCGCCATTATTTTCGAGAACAATCACGTCCCCCGGATAGATCAGATGCGGGTTTTCGATTTCCTCGCGGTTCATTCCCCAAATTTCGGGCCACTTCCACGGATCTTTGAGAAAGCGCGCGGAAATGCCCCAAAGTGTGTCTCCGGGAACGACGACATAATGGTCGGGCGCCTTTACCTGCAATTGAAGCACTTCGGCACGCAAAGGAGCCAAGCCCAAAAATAAAATCAAAGATATAATAATATTACGCATCGACGCTCCATGCAGCGAAAGGCAGCAAATACAACCTGTTTCAGATTCTGCATCCGGTTAACCAAATTGGCAAGTATTTATGGCAATATTGAAAATCCTTCAGTACCCTGACGAAAGGCTGCACCTCGTCGCAACCAGGGTAGATGTTTTCGACGAAGCAGTCGGCAGCCTCGTGGCCGACATGCTGGAAACAATGTATGCAGCACCGGGGATCGGTCTGGCGGCAACGCAGGTCGCCGTGCAGAAGCAAATCATCGTGATCGACTCTTCGGAAAACAGGAACGATCCCATTATCCTCGTCAATCCCCAGATCATCGCCATGAGCGGGACTTCGAATCTTGAAGAAGGCTGCCTTTCCGTTCCCGGCATATATGAAACCGTGAAGCGGGCGGAAAGAATAACCGCCACGGCTCAGGATATCAACGGTACGCCATTCGAAATCAAAGCAGATGGCCTGCTTGCGGTTTGCATCCAGCATGAAATCGACCACCTTAAAGGGCATGTGTTCGTCGAATACCTGTCGAGACTGAAGCAGACAAGAATCCTGGCAAAAATGAAAAAGCTTGCCCGTGAGCGGATGTAATCAACTGAATTTACTACATTGAAAATAATTTTTGCCGGAACGCCCCTGTTCGCAGCCACAGCCCTCGAGGCCCTTTTCCTGTCGGGCCACGAAATCGCGCTTGTTCTCACGCAGCCCGACAAGGCGGCAGGCCGCGGAATGAAGACTGCGGCGAGTCCTGTCAAAATGTTCGCCCAAAAACATGAGCTGCCCCTGCTTCAACCTGCAAGCCTGAAAAACCAGCCCGATATCGAAGCGCATCTGGCCTCGCTCGATGCTGACGCCATGATTGTCGCTGCCTACGGGCTGATTCTCCCGGAATCCATATTGAAGATTCCGCGCCTGGGCTGCATCAATATTCACGCATCCCTCCTCCCCCGGTGGCGGGGGGCGGCCCCCATCCAAAGGACCCTACTTTCCGGCGATCCCAAGACCGGGATCACGCTCATGCAAATGGATGCGGGCCTCGATACGGGGGACATCATCGATCTGGAGGAAATACCGATTGCCAATAGCGATACGAGCCAGAGCCTCCACGACAAGCTGGCGGCTCTGGGTGCAAAATGCATCGTCCGGCTACTCTCGAAAAACCCGGATCGGCGATTTCCCGGCACCAAGCAGGACGAGGCAGGCGCCTGCTATGCGGCCAAGCTGAGCAAAGCGGAGGCACGAATCGACTGGAGCGCAAACGCGGAACAGATCGAAAGGATGATCCGCGGCTTCAACCCCTTTCCCGGCGCCACATGCCTGTTCGACGATATCCCCGTCAAAGTATGGCAAGCCATCCCGGTCAAGGACGTTACCGGCACTCCCGGAGAGGTCATCAGGGTTGGAAAGGAAGGCATTCTGATCGCTTGCGGGCAGGGCGGACTGGAACTTGAAATGCTTCAAAAACCCGGCGGAAAAGTCCTTCCATCGGCCCAATTTTTATCGGGCTTCCCCGTAAAAAGCGGCAACCTGCTCCGATAAATCTGATGCTCGACTCCCAGCGCCTTGCAAGCGACGCCGTACTCAAGACACTGGAGGGGCGCAATCTCACCCAGACATTGAATGACATCTGGCAGAAAAACCCGCGTCTGACCCCGCAGCAAAAGGGGGCGATTCAGGATCTGAGTTACGGCGTTTTTCGCTACTACGGGCTATTGCAAAGCATCCTGAACATTCTTCTCAACAAGCCCCTGAAAGACAAACCGGTAGAAGCCCTGCTCCTCGTTGCGCTATACCAGCTTCGATATACCCAGGCACCGGATCACGCCATAGTCAACCACGCTGTAAAGGTCTCCACAAATTTCGGCGTACAGGTGAAAAGTCTGGTCAATGCCGTTTTGCGAAATTTCCTGCGTCAAAAGGAGACTCTGCTGGACCAGGCATCCGGCACAGAGGTCGCACGATTCAACCATCCTCAATGGTGGATAGATAAGCTGAAAATACAATATCCCGCCTGTTTCGAGAGCATCCTGGAAGCGGGAAACACCCGCCCGCCCATGACGCTGCGGATCAATAAAAGAAAAACGACCTTCGCCTCATACGAGGCCCGCTTGAAGGATAACCATATCGAATATGCCGTCCTGTCGGATTGCGCGCTGATGCTGACAAAGCCCCTGCCCGTCGAAAAGCTTCCAGGATTTGTTGAAGGACTCGTTTCCATACAGGACCGGGGCGCGCAATGGGCGGCCCCTCTGTTGGACTTGAAACCCGGGATAAGGGTTCTCGATGCATGTGCGGCTCCGGGCGGAAAGTCGGCGCAAATCCTCGAGTCCACCGATATCGAACTGTTGTCCCTGGATAGCAGCGTAGCGCGCGCGAAGCAGATCGCCGACAACTTCAGCAGACTGGAAATCAGGGGTGAAGTGAAAACAGGCGATGCCTCCCGACCGGAAGCCTGGTGGGACGGAACCCCTTTTCAGCGCATTCTGGCGGATGTTCCATGTTCGGCATCCGGTGTTGTCCGCCGTCATCCCGACATCAAATGGTTGAGACGGCCCGGCGATATTCCAAAATTCGCCAGCGGACAGCTTCTCATCCTCGAAGCTTTATGGAAAACATTAGCCAGTGGTGGTAAATTGCTTTATTCGACCTGCTCGGTTTTTGCGGAAGAAAACCAGGGGCTCATTGCGGCTTTCATGGAGAAACACAAGGAGGCAGCCCGACTCGCCCTGGACGATGAAATTCCGGGAGGTCAATTGCTGCCAGACGATCGGCATGACGGGTTTTTTTATGCGCTTCTCCAAAAAAAATGAATACAAGCTGCTTTTGCTGTTTTTGACGGCACTCCTAACCTGCTTCTCCGTCCAGGCTGAAGGCATTCGGGTCAAATCCGCAGAATTTTCGGTTAATGACGATTATCGCCTTAATGCCTATTTCGAAATTCATCTCAACCCAACGCTCGATGAAGCCCTGAAAAAAGGGGTTCCCCTGAACTTCCTCACCGAATTCGAGCTGACCCGAGTGCGCTGGTATTGGTTGGATGAAAAAATTATCGATGCTTCATGGCACACCAAACTGAGCTACAACGCATTGACCCAGCAATACAGATTGAATAGCGGTACGCTATACCAGAATTTCGACAATTTATCCGATGCGGTCAGCGTTATGGGCAGCCTGCTGCATCGGCAGGTCATCAACAAGAGTGCGCTGAAAAAGGGGGCCGATTACGTAGGCCGGCTGCGGATGTCCCTGGATATCTCCCTGCTCCCCAAACCTTTTCAAATTGATGCGCTGGCCTCGAATGAATGGAATCTCGATACCAACTGGTTCCAATGGGATTTTGTTCCATGATTTTGATTGAAAACCCCCTTTGAAATATTTATTGATCCTCTGCGCATTTCTGGGCGCAATACTGCTTTATCTCCTGTCGCTTGCAAGCGCCAACACGGCCCTGTTCTCCAAGCACTATACCGTGTTGCTGGGTTTGGGCGGCGGCGTTGTCCTGCTGCTTGCCGGGCTGGTCATTTATCAGCTCGTCGAACTGCTGCGCAAATTGAAAATGAAGGTATTCGGTGCCAGGCTGACCTTCCGCCTCGTCTTTTTCTTTGCGCTCATGTCCGTATTGCCCGGCGTGCTGATTTACAGCCTGTCCGTTCAATTTTTGTCGAAAAGCATCGAATCCTGGTTCGACGTGAGGGTCGACAAGGCACTTGAGGGCGGATTGAATCTCGGTCGAACAACTCTGGACAACATGCGAAAAGATCTGGAAAAACGCGCGAACACCATGGCCTTTTCCCTTGCCGACGTTCCCGACAATGCCATGCTTGCGGAATTCAATCGCCTCCTGGATCAAACCGGGGCACAGGATGGCACGCTGTTCAGCCAATCCGGACAAATCATCGCGTTTTCGGGCTCTGAAAACGAAGGGCAGATCCTGGCGTTTCCTTCTGCATCGATTCTGCATCAGGTCAGGATGCAAAAGGCGTATAGCGTTATCGAGTCGATCCCGAACAAGGGGCTGTACCTGCGTGTCATCGTGCCTGTGAATGTGCTGAGATTAAACGAAGATATTCGGGTTCTGCAATTGCTCGAACATGTGCCGAAGCAGCTTGCGGAAGACGCAGAAACGGTTCAATCCGTCTATAGGGATTACCAAGGTTTGTCCCTGTCCAGGCTGGGGCTGAAAAGATTGTATGGTTTAACCCTCACGCTTTCGCTCCTGCTGGCTCTTCTGTGTGCCCTCGCCCTCTCTTTTTTCATCAGCGAACGGTTAAGCGCCCCCCTTGCCATCCTTGCCGAAGGCACTCGCGCCGTGGCCCAGGGCGATTTCAGTCAATACCACCCGGTTCAAAGCCGCGATGAATTGGGCATATTGACGCAATCATTCAATCTTATGACGCACCAATTGGCAGAAGCGCGCGTATCTGTTCAAAAAAACCACGCTCAACTGGAAAGCGCGAAAGCCTATCTGGAAAGCATTCTTTCCAGCCTTTCTTCAGGAGTGCTCGCATTCGACGAATCGTTCATACTGCGCTCGGCAAACCCTTCTGCCTGCCTAACTTTGAATGCCGAACTCTCGGAATTGATCAATGCGCCTCTGGAAGAATGGGGTAGACTTTTTCCTTTTCTTTTGCCCATCACATCCGAAATCAGGAACGAATTCGAAGCTTCCGAAAAAGTGGAATGGCAGCGGCAGATCGATCTTGTGGGAAAAAACGGAACCCAAATCCTGCTCGTCCGCGGCTCAAGCTTGCCCGATGTCACTGAAAAAGGCTATATCGTGGTGTTCGACGATATTACTCACCTCATCCAGGCTCAAAGAAGCGCAGCCTGGGGTGAGGTTGCGAGACGTTTTGCCCACGAAATAAAGAACCCGCTCACTCCGATTCAATTGTCCGCAGAACGTTTGCAACATAAACTGAATGAAAAACTGGATCCCCAGGACAGCAAAATGCTGACACGATCTACTCAAACCATAGTCAATCAGGTTGCAGCATTGAACAGCATGGTGGATGCTTTCAGTAAGTATGCGAAATCCACGGAACCCAATTTTCAACCTGTCCATCTCAACACCCTGATTCGGGAAGTCCTGGCACTATACGAATCAACGCATATTTCTACGCAACTTGACGAGCATTTGCCCAAAATAAGCGGCGACCAGACTCAACTGCGCCAGGTTATGCACAACCTTTTGAAAAATGCACAGGATGCATTGACTGATACGAAGGATTCCCAAATCATCGTTAAAACAGAAACCATAAAGGGGTTCGTTAAATTGAGCGTTCGCGACAATGGCGCCGGTTTTCCGGAACATTTGATGTCCCGAGCTTTCGAACCCTATATCACGACAAAACCGAAAGGAACGGGGCTGGGCCTCGCTATAGTCAAAAAAATAGTCGAGGAACATAATGGATTGATTCAAATTGAAAATATTAGCCCTAACGGCGCGTGCATCAGCATCATGCTCCCTTCGGTCATGGAGGTCTGAATGAGTTCGAATCAAATCCTTGTCGTAGACGATGAAGTAGGCATTCGCGATTTGTTGTCCGAAATCCTTTGGGACGAGGGTTATCAGGTCACTTTGGCCGAGAATGCAAATCAGGCCCGCCTGTTCAGGAATAAAAACAGACCCGATCTAGTTCTGCTGGACATATGGATGCCCGATACGGACGGCATAACGCTCCTCAAAGAATGGGCCAATTCAGGGCTTCTGACCATGCCGGTGGTTATGATGTCCGGACATGGAACCATCGATACTGCTGTCGAGGCTACACGCATAGGTGCTTGCGATTTTCTCGAAAAACCCATCGCTTTGCAGAAGCTTCTCAGCACTGTCGGAAGGGCTTTGCAGCACAACGAATCATCTTCTCCCAGCACACCTATTTCATTGTCCGCACTCGGAAAAAGCAATGCCGTGCTCGAATTGAAGAAAACACTGGAACATGCCAAGAAACTCAAGCTTCCCGTATTTTTAACCGGGGAACCCGGTTGCGAGATTGATATTTGCGCACAATTTTTCAGAAACACTAATTTTCCATGGATCGATCTTGAAGATTCAGCCGAACTCTCTTCAGGACATACCGATCTGCTAAAGAAAGCGAAAGAAGGCATACTCTTCATCAGGGAAATCGGCGACCTCAAAAAAGAAGAACAAAAAGGGCTGCTTTCCTTGCTATGTAAACTTGAAAACCACAACATCAAACTGATATGCGCTTCCACTCAACCCCTGGCAAAACTTGTGGCATTGGGCGATTACGATGCTGACCTGTTCCAGACACTAATGAGTTTAACTGTCGTTATTCCACCCTTAAGGACCCATGCGGAAGATATCCCGAATCTTGCCAACCTCATCCTTTCACGCTATGTCGAGGCAAAGGAAACGCCAATAAAACAATTCAATACAGCATCCTTGAATGCACTTAGAAATTACGACTGGCCAGGCAACCTTGCGCAACTCATGGCAGTAGTCAAATCTCTTGCGCTGACAGCTCTGGGTGAAGAAATTACATTGGAAAACACCAACCAAATTCTTTCTAAACAGGAAAAAACCAATGAATATAAAAGCATATCTTTTTCACTGGACCTGCCTTTACGCGAAGCCAGGGATATTTTTGAAAAAATGTATTTTGAATACCATCTCTCAAAAGAGACAGGGGGAATCACCAAGGTTGCTGACAATGTCGGTCTGGAAAGAACCCACCTATATAGAAAATTAAAACAGCTCGGGATCAAGTTCAAAAAAAATTAACCCTTGGATAAATGGTAGAGTAAATGTGCGTAACTCGACTCTTTAAAATAATAATTAAATGCTGCACAAATTATCCACAATCAAAACAGATTTAATTTATTCTTTATTTAATTGTAACATTATGAAATAATTAATATAAAAAACATATACAGCTTATCGCACAGCTTTATTAGTTATTACTATTCATTAAAAAAATAAAACTTAAATATATCGACTTTCGTCAATTATTGCCTTGCAAGTGGCTATGAGTAATAATCTCAAATCTTTTAGATGGGAAAGCAGCAACCGGTTGCTTCCCATATGAACAATATGGCTATATGGAATTCAAATAAATCATAAGCTTTCATAACACCTTAACATTTAAGGGCAACTGAGGAATATTACCGATGGCAACTTCAGAAAGTTTGAGCAAACCCAATTACAGCAGGCTGACCAGTGCTATTCGCGCTTTGGCCATGGACGCCGTGCAAAAAGCGAATTCCGGCCACCCGGGGGCTCCAATGGGCATGGCTGAAATCGCCGAAGTATTGTGGAATCGCCATCTTCGCCACAATCCGGCCAACCCGAAATGGGCAGACAGGGACAGATTCGTATTGTCCAACGGACATGGTTCGATGTTGATTTATGCACTGCTACACCTTACGGGTTATGATTTGCCTATTGAGGAAATCAAGAGGTTCAGGCAATTGCATTCGCAAACACCTGGTCATCCTGAATACGGTTATACGGCAGGCGTGGAAACGACAACAGGTCCCCTCGGGCAAGGCATCACCAATGCCGTAGGCATGGCCATGGCGGAAAAAATTCTGGCAACGGAATTCAATCGGCCCGGCTTCGACATCGTGAATCACTACACTTATGTATTCATGGGAGACGGTTGCCTGATGGAAGGAATTTCCCATGAAGCCTGCGCTCTGGCAGGCACCTGGGGCTTGGGCAAGTTGATCGCATTCTGGGACGACAACGGCATTTCCATCGACGGTCACGTTGAAGCATGGTTTACCGACGACACGCCGAAACGTTTCGAAGCCTACGGCTGGCATGTTATTGCCAACGTGGACGGACATGATCCTGTGGCAGTGGATGCGGCCATAGAACAGGCAAAGAGGATCACCGACAGACCCAGCCTGATTTGCTGCAAAACCGTCATTGGCAGAGGCTCTCCGAACAAGGAAGGAACTCATGACGTGCATGGCGCAGCGCTGGGTGATGCGGAAGTGGCCGACACACGCGCCAACATTGGATGGAATTATCCCCCTTTCGAAATTCCCAACGATGTCTACGAGGGATGGAATGCGCGCGTAAAAGGCGAAGGCATAGAGAAGCTGTGGAACAACAAGTTCTCAGAATACGAAAAAGCCTACCCGAAAGAGGCAGCCGAGTTCGAACGGCGCATGGCAGGCGAATTGCCTGCAGGATGGGAGAAGCATATTGCTGAATTTATCGCCAAAACGAACGAAAAGTCGGAAACTATTGCTACCCGGAAAGCTTCGCAAAACTGCATCGTGGGTATACAACCCGCATTGTCTGAATTTGTCGGGGGTTCTGCCGATTTGACCGGTTCCAATCTGACCAACTGGCCAGGCTGTCATCATGTCAATGGAAAGACTCCGGGAAACTACATCAGCTATGGCGTCCGCGAATTCGGCATGTCCGCAATAATGAACGGCATGAGCCTCCATGGCGGTATTTTGCCTTTCGGCGGCACTTTCCTGATGTTTTCGGAATATGCCAGAAATGCCCTGCGTATGGCGGCATTGATGAAACAGCGAGTGATTTATGTGTTTACCCACGATTCCATAGGCTTGGGTGAAGACGGCCCTACGCATCAGCCCGTCGAACAAACCGCGACGCTTCGCCTCATTCCCAACATGGATGTCTGGCGGCCCTGTGATACCGTGGAATCCGCTGTTTCCTGGGCCAGTGCCATAGAAAGGAAAACGGGTCCTTCCTCATTGATATTCAGCCGCCAGAACCTCAAGTTTCAGACGAGGGACGAGACGAGCATCGCCAACATCAGAAAAGGCGGTTATGTATTGTCAGAGGCGCAGGGAAAACTTCAGGCAGTTGTCATCGCAACGGGATCGGAAGTCGATCTTGCCATGCAAGCCCAGAAAACATTGGCAGATAAAGGAATTTTCGTTCGTGTAGTATCGATGCCTTCCACCAACGTGTTCGATCGTCAGGATGAATCCTACAGGGAAAGCGTTCTGCCGAAAGGCGTTGTCCGTATTGCAGTGGAGGCCGGGGTAACGGATTTCTGGCGCAAATATGTGGGACTCGAAGGAGGAGTTGTCGGAATCGATACTTTCGGGGAATCCGCTCCGGCAGGCGATTTATTCAAGCATTTTGGGATCACCGTAGACAATGTCGCCAACAAGGTGATGAGTGTCCTGTAACAGTTTCATAATACATATAAGGGGTTAATATAAATGGCAATTAAGGTTGGTATCAACGGATTTGGGCGCATTGGACGTATGGTGTTTCGCGCAGCCGTCAAGGATTTCCCGGAGATCGAAGTCGTTGGCATCAATGACTTGCTGGAACCTGACTACTTGGCTTATATGTTGAAGCATGACTCTGTGCATGGCCGTTTCAAAGGTGACGTCGCAGTGGAAGGCAATACACTGATTGTGAACGGCAAGAAAATTCGTCTGACCGCCGTCAAGGATCCTGCCGAGTTGAAGTGGAATGAAATCG
Source organism: Burkholderiales bacterium (assembly GCA_019753155.1). Taxonomy (GTDB): domain Bacteria; phylum Pseudomonadota; class Gammaproteobacteria; order Burkholderiales; family JABEVD01; genus JABEVD01. The sequence continues at coordinate 57,492 of JAIELG010000028.1, read as the reverse complement.
GCGCCGATATCGTAATCGAGTGTACTGGACTCTTTCTCACCAAAGAAACCTGCGAAAAGCACATCGCGGCCGGCGCCAGGAAAGTCGTTCAATCCGCGCCGAGCAAGGATGATACGCCGATGTTCGTGTATGGGGTAAATGACGACAAGTATGCCGGGGAAAGCATCGTCTCGGCTGCTTCCTGTACGACCAATTGTCTTGCGCCGGTTGCCAAGGTGCTAAACGACGCTTTTGGCATCAAACGCGGGCTGATGACCACGGTTCACGCCGCCACTGCAACGCAAAAAACCGTTGATGGTCCTTCCAACAAGGATTGGAGAGGCGGTCGAGGCATCCTGGAGAACATCATTCCATCTTCCACTGGTGCAGCCAAGGCAGTCGGCAAGGTGATCCCTGAACTCAACAAAAAGCTGACCGGCATGGCCTTTCGCGTACCGACTTCCGATGTATCCGTGGTCGACCTGACCGTGGAACTGATCAAGGAGGCGAGCTACGATGAGATTTGCGCTGCAATGAAAACCGCTTCCGAAGGCAGCATGAAAGGCGTACTGGGGTATACCACGGAAAAAGTGGTGTCCACCGATTTTCGCGGTGAAACCTGCCCGTCGGTATTCGATGCCGATGCTGGCATCGCACTGGATCCCACCTTCGTCAAGGTTGTGTCCTGGTATGACAACGAATATGGCTATACCTGCAACCTGATGCGTCTGGTGGGTGTCGTAGCCAGGTAAGCGGATCGGCGTCTTCACGCTATATGCTCAACTAACGGTAGGAAAAAATGGCTAATTTCATTCGAATGACTGACCTGGACTTGGCGGGCAAACGAGTTTTGATTCGCGCTGACATGAACGTTCCCGTGAAAGACGGCAAGGTAACTTCGGATGCCCGCATTGCTGCATCCATGGCTACCATCGACCACTGTCTGAAGCAGGGCGCAAGGGTGATGGTAACGTCCCATTTGGGCCGTCCGACCGAAGGCGAATTCTCGGAAGAAAACTCCCTGAAGCCGGTTGCCGATGATATTTCCCAGCGTCTGGCAAAACCCGTGCGCCTGATACGCGACTGGGTCGACGGCGGCTTCGATGTTGCTGCAGGCGAATTGGTTGTGCTGGAAAACTGCCGCATCAATAAGGGCGAAAAGAAAAACGAAGACGAAACTGCGAAGAAATATGCTGCGCTTTGCGATGTGTTCGTGATGGACGCTTTTGGCACTGCGCACCGCGCTGAAGCTTCTACTCATGGTGTCGCAAAATTTGCACCGATAGCATGCGCAGGCATTTTGCTGACGGAAGAACTGGATGCGCTGGAAAAGGCGCTTGCCAATCCCGCCCGTCCGATGGTGGCCATAGTAGGCGGATCCAAAGTGTCCACCAAACTTACCGTACTGGAAGCGTTGTCGGAAAAAGTGGACCAGATGGTTGTCGGCGGCGGCATAGCCAACACCTTCCTCAAGGCTGCCGGGAAAAATGTAGGCAAGTCGCTGTGCGAGGATGACTTGGTGCCCACGGCGCTGGCGCTGATGGAGAAAATGACCGCTCGCGGCGCAACAATCCCCATTGCCGTGGACGTGGTGGTTGGGAAGAAATTCGATGCCGACGAGCCGGCTGTTTTGAAAGAAGCGACAGAGGTCGCGGATGACGACATGATTTTTGATATCGGACCGAAATCCGCCGAGGAACTTGCCGACATCATCATGCAGGCCGGTACCGTGGTATGGAACGGGCCGGTCGGCGTGTTCGAATTCGACCAGTTCGGTGCCGGGACCAGAAAAATAGCCGATGCGATTGCCAACACCAAGGCATTTACTCTGGCCGGAGGCGGAGATACCATTGCCGCCATCCAGAAATATGATATATATGACAAGGTATCCTATATTTCCACGGCAGGCGGCGCGTTCCTTGAGTTTCTCGAAGGAAAAAAACTGCCCGCAGTGGACATCCTGGAACAACGTGCAAAATAACTGCAATGTGCCGGCCTCATAATTCGAGGCTGGCAACTCCTCCTGAATGATCCTATGCAACGAAGAACAAAAATTGTAGCAACGCTGGGCCCCGCCTCGACCGATGCGAAAGTGTTGGAAGAGATGATCGCAGCTGGAATGGATGTGGTTCGGATGAACTTTTCCCACGGTTCGGCCCAGGATCATATCCAGCGTGCCGAACTCGTAAGAAAAATAGCCGACGAACAGGGGCGCTCGGTGGGCGTCATGGCCGATCTCCAGGGGCCGAAAATCCGCATCGGAAAATTCGAGCAGGGCAAAATCCGGCTCAACCGTGGCGATGTTTTCGTGCTCGATGCAGATTGCGCATTGGGTGACGAGCAAAAAGTCGGGCTCGATTACAAAAGCCTGCCGAAAGACGTGTCCGCAGGCGACGTCCTGCTTCTCGATGACGGCAGAATCGTGCTCGACGTGACATCGATAGACGGCTCCCGGATCAATTGCACGGTCAAGCACGGCGGCATCCTGTCCAATAATAAGGGCATCAATCGCCTTGGCGGTGGATTGAGCGCGCCTGCTCTGACGGCGAAAGACATGGAGGATATTGTCACGGCAGCCGAACTCAAGGCGGATTATCTGGCCGTTTCGTTTCCCCGCACCGGGGCAGACATGGAGCTTGCCAGGGAATTGCTGCGCAAGGCCGGCGGACATGGCCTCCTGATCGCAAAAATCGAACGCGCCGAAGCGATAACCGCCCTGGAAGAAATTCTCGATGCAAGCGATGGCATCATGGTCGCACGCGGGGATCTCGGGGTTGAAGTGGGGGATGCCGCAGTTCCCGCTTTGCAGAAAAAGATGATCAAGCTGGCTCGGGACAAGAACAAGCTGACCATTACGGCAACGCAGATGATGGAATCGATGATCGAAAACCCGATTCCCACCAGGGCGGAAGTTTCCGACGTGGCAAATGCCGTGCTCGACGGCACGGACGGAGTCATGCTTTCTGCCGAAACCGCTGCGGGCAAGTATCCGGTTGAAACGATAGAGGCGATGAGCCGCATTTGCATCGAAGCCGAGAAGTCGGTTGAAGCGTCCCTCGAACGGGGGTTCCTAAACCGGGAGTTCACTCGAATCGATCAGTCGATCGCTATGGCGACGGTATTCACTGCATTCCATCTGAAAGTCAAAGCCATCGCGTCTCTCACGGAATCCGGGTCGACCCCTTTATGGATGTCCCGCATCAACAGCGGCGTCCCGATTTACGCCTTGACCAACATCGAGGACACCAGGAGGAAAATGACGCTGTATCGCGGTGTTTATCCGATGCTTGGCGAGTTCAAAGGCTATGACAGGGACAAGCTTCTGGAGAAAGTTGAAGAGGTAATGCTTCAAAACAGGATCGTTGAAGATGGGGATTTCATTGCGCTGACCATTGGCGAACCCATAGGCCAGGCGGGAGGAACCAATACGATGAAAATCGTCAAGGTAGGCGATAATAGAAAATAACCCAACTAGTTGTATTCTGGATTAATCTGAAGGAGAAAAATCATGGCTCTGGTATCGTTGAGACAATTATTGGATCACGCCGCGGAAAACGGCTACGGTCTTCCGGCATTTAACGTAAACAACCTGGAGCAGGTCCAGGCGATCATGCAGGCTGCGGACGAATGCAACAGCCCCGTCATCATGCAGGGTTCCGCAGGGGCGAGAAAATATGCAGGAGAAGCCTTTCTGCGCCATCTGATCGAGGCAGCGGTCGAAGCTTATCCGCATATTCCGGTCGTCATGCACCAGGATCACGGCGCATCCCCGGCAGTTTGCATTCAGGCTATCCGCTCCGGCTTTTCCAGCGTGATGATGGACGGCTCCCTCATGGAAGACGCCAAGACCCCGGCATCCTTCGAATATAATGTCGACGTGACCCGCAGGGTCGTCGACATGTCGCATGCGGTGGGTGTCTCCGTCGAAGGCGAGCTGGGTTGCCTGGGCTCGCTCGAAACGGGCGAAGGCGAAAAGGAAGACGGACATGGCGCAGAAGGCAAGCTCTCGCATGACCAGCTTCTGACCAATCCTGAAGAAGCAGCTGAATTCGTCAAGCAGACCGGAGTGGATGCGCTTGCCATTGCGATAGGCACTTCCCACGGCGCGTACAAGTTCACCCGTCCGCCCACCGGAGAAATTCTGGCGATCAACCGCATCAAGGAAATCCATGCGCGCATTCCCAATACTCACCTCGTGATGCACGGCTCTTCTTCGGTTCCGCAGGAATGGCTGAAGATCATCAACGAGTTCGGCGGTGACATGGGCGAGACCTACGGCGTTCCCGTCGAGGAAATCGTGGAAGGCATCAAGCACGGTGTGCGCAAGGTGAATATAGACACTGATCTGCGCATGGCCTCCACGGGTGCAGTCCGCCGCTTCCTTGCCGAAGACCGCAAAAATTTCGATCCGCGCAAATTTCTCTCCGTTGCTACCAAGGCGATGAAGGAAATCTGCAAGGCGCGCTACGAAGCTTTCGGCTCCGCAGGACAGGCAGCGAAAATCAAGTCCATTTCTCTGGATGCCATGGCGGCCCGCTATGCCAAGGGCGAATTGAAGGCCATAGTCAAGTAATCGGATTTTGCCTGAAATGAAAAAGGCGGCCAAGCCGCCTTTTTCATTTCTTCGTCAGCAAAAAAGTTTTGAATGCTTCGGCCACCCCGGAGAGGCGCTTGTTCTGCCTGTGCACGATATACCAATGGCGAATGATGGGGAAGTCTTCCACATCAAGGATTTTAAGGCGTCCGGTTTCGACTTCGAGCAAAACGGTGTCCATGGACAGAATGCCCAAGCCCATCCCGGCCTGGACCGCCTGTTTGACGGCTTCGTTCGTGCTCATTTCCATCCCGGTCTTGACGAGGACGTTGTGGGACGAAAAAAACTTTTCCGTGGCAAGGCGCGTTCCCGAACCCTGTTCGCGCATGATGAACGTCTCGTTTTGAAACCGCGATGCCGGAATATGTCGCTCTGCCGCTAAGGGATGCCCGCCTGCCGCGATGATGACGAGACGGTTTTCCATGAAGATATGCGCTTCCACATCGATCCCTTCCGGGGGCCTGCCCAATATGGCGAGATCGACTTCGTTGTCGTGGAGCTGCTTCAAAACCGACTCACGGTTTCCCACGTTGAGGCTCACATTGATCTCGGGGTGCTGCGAACAGAACTGCGCAAGGAGTTGCGGAGCAAAATAATTGGCAGTGCTGACGACGGAAATGTTGAGCTTGCCGCGCTCAAGCCCTTTCAGCTCGGAAAGAACCAGGGATGCCTCGGCAAGCTGCTGCGCGATCATTTTGCTGTAATGGTAAAGCTCCTTCCCCGCCTCCGTGAGGAAGATTTTTTTGCCCATTTGCTCGAAAAGGGGCAGGCCGACATTTTCTTCCAGCTGCTTGATCTGCATGGAGACTGCTGGCTGGGTCAGGTGCATTTCCTCGGCTGCGCGGGAAAAACTCGAATTGCGCGCAACGGATTCGAAAACGCTGAGCTGGCGGAAGGTCAGATGGAACATGGAAACCCATAATCGAAATCCGGGCTGGCGGCTTGGGGCGATTATATCATAAGAATTTATTGATGATAACAATCAAATCATCTGACTGTAACTTATGATCCGTCGGCAGTATAGTGTTTCCAAGTCGAGAACGAGCGACTCACCGGATCCCCTGGGGATTTTTTCAAACAATTGAGGAGGCTGCCATGGCTGTCAAAACATACAATGCCGGAGTGAAGGAATACCGGAGTACCTATTGGGAACCGAATTACCATGTCAAGGATACCGACATCCTGGCATGCTTCAAAATCACCCCCCAACCCGGCGTGGACCGCGAGGAAGCCGCGGCAGCCGTTGCGGCCGAATCGTCGACCGGAACCTGGACCACGGTCTGGACCGACCTTCTGACCGATCTGGATTATTACAAGGGACGCGCCTACCGCATCGAGGACGTTCCGGGAGACGACACCTGTTTCTACGCCTTCGTCGCCTATCCCATCGACCTGTTCGAAGAGGGCTCCGTGGTCAACGTGTTCACCTCGCTGGTCGGCAACGTGTTCGGCTTCAAGGCGATCCGCGCTTTGCGCCTCGAAGACGTGCGCTTTTCCATCGCCTATGTCAAGACCTGCGGCGGCCCCCCCCACGGCATCCAGGTCGAGCGCGACATGCTCAACAAATACGGCCGTCCGCTTCTGGGCTGCACCATCAAGCCCAAGCTCGGCCTTTCCGCGAAGAATTACGGCCGCGCAGTTTACGAATGCCTGCGCGGCGGTCTGGATCTGACCAAGGACGACGAGAACGTCAACAGCCAGCCCTTCATGCGCTGGAGGCAGCGCTTCGACTTCGTCATGGAAGCGATCCACAAGGCGGAGCGCGAAACAGGAGAGCGCAAGGGCCACTACCTGAATGTTACGGCGCCGACTCCGGAAGAAATGTACAAGCGCGCCGAGTACGCCAAGGAAATCGGCGCCCCGATCATCATGCACGATTACATCACCGGCGGCTTCTGCGCGAACACGGGCCTGGCCAACTGGTGTCGCGACAACGGCATCCTGCTGCACATCCACCGCGCCATGCATGCGGTGCTCGACCGCAATCCGCACCACGGCATCCATTTCCGCGTGCTGGCCAAGATCCTGCGCCTTTCCGGCGGCGATCACCTGCACTCCGGCACTGTGGTGGGCAAGCTCGAAGGAGACCGCGAAGCGACCCTCGGCTGGATCGACATCATGCGCGATTCCTTCATCAAGGAAGACCGTTCCCGCGGCATTTTCTTCGACCAGGACTGGGGCTCCATGCCCGGGGTTTTCCCTGTCGCATCGGGCGGCATCCATGTCTGGCACATGCCCGCGCTGGTCGCCATTTTCGGCGACGACGCCTGCCTGCAGTTCGGCGGCGGCACGCTGGGCCATCCATGGGGCAATGCGGCGGGGGCGGCCGCCAACCGCGTCGCGCTGGAGGCCTGCGTCGAAGCGCGCAACAGGGGAATCCAGGTCGAGGGGGAAGGCAGGGCCATCCTGACCGATGCCGCCAAATCGAGCCCTGAACTCAAGATCGCCATGGAAACCTGGAAAGAGATCAAGTTCGAGTTCGATACGGTCGACAAACTCGACGTTGCCCACAAGTGATGATTGTCCCGGCGCGTTGCGCCGGGATTTCAAACCGATAACAGGAGAGAAAACCATGTCTGAAATGCTGGATTACAAAAGCCGTCTGAGCGACCCTGCCAGCCGCAAATTCGAAACCTTTTCCTATCTGCCGGCGATGAACGCCGAACAAATCAGGAAACAGGTGGAATATATCGTCAAGAAGGGCTGGAACCCGGCGGTCGAGCATACCGAGCCGGAGCACCTGATGGACAATTACTGGTACATGTGGAAGCTTCCGATGTTCGGCGAAACCGATGTCGACAAGATCCTCGCGGAAGCGGAAGCCTGCCACAAGGCCAATCCCAACAACCATGTTCGCCTGATCGGCTATGACAACTATGCGCAGTCGCAGGGCACTTCCATGGTGATCTACCGCGGCAAGACGGTATAAGCATTTCCCCGCCGTAAGGCGGGGTCAGACCACTGCGCTGGATAGGCGCAGTGGTCTGACCCTTCCGCAAGAGAATATCGAGGAAAGACCATGACCGACATCATCAGCCAGTACCGGATCGAGAAGGCGCCTTATTATCGAGCCGTAGCCGACGAAGTGGCGCTTTTTGAAGCCGCCTACTCCGTGCGTATGCCCATGATGCTGAAAGGCCCGACGGGATGCGGCAAGACCCGCTTCGTCGAATACATGGCCTGGAAGCTGCAAAAGCCCCTGATCACCGTAGCCTGCAACGAGGACATGACGGCATCCGATCTGGTCGGCCGCTTCCTGCTCGACGCCAGCGGCACGAAATGGCAGGACGGCCCGCTCGCCATCGCCGCACGATTCGGGGCGATCTGCTACCTCGACGAAGTGGTCGAAGCGAGGCAGGACACCACCGTGGTGATCCATCCGCTCACCGACAACAGGCGGGTTCTGCCCTTGGAGAAGAAGGGGGAGTTGGTGCATGCGCACCCGGATTTCCAGCTGGTGATTTCCTACAATCCGGGCTACCAGAGCCTGATGAAGGATCTCAAGCAGTCGACCAAGCAACGCTTCGGCGCGCTCGATTTCGATTATCCGGAACATGCGATCGAAGTGGAGATCGTCTCCCACGAAACGGGGGTTTCCGGAGAAATTTCGGACAAGCTGGTATCCATCGCGGAGCGGGCGAGAAATCTCAAGGGGCACGGCCTCGACGAGGGCATATCGACCAGAATGCTGGTTTATGCCGGCAGCCTGATCGCAAAGGGCGTTGATCCGAAGAACGCCTGCCGCGTTGCCCTGGTTCGTCCGATCACCGACGACCCGGACATGAGGGATGCACTGGATGCTGCAGTGACAACCTTTTTCTGAGCGGACGCGGGATGAGCGTCAATCTCGACGATTATCTTGAACTGGTCGACGAGCTATCGCCCGAGTCGCAGGCCGTCCTGCGTGCGACCTGGGCGGAAGCGGTCAAAGTGTATTCGCCGCGGGGACTCGACAACTACATCAAGGGAGCGGCCGCTCTGCGCAGCCTGGGGCGGGGATGCGGCCTGGTGGTCGCGTGGCTGGAAAATGCGCCCCTGGTCGCCAAGGAAGTCGGCGAGAATGTCGTTGCCGATCTCGCCGCCGTTGCGCTGACGCTGGCCTCGAAAACATCCGGCGCAGTCATCGAGATGATGCTCGCAACTTCTCCCACGGCTGCCAACCGGCTGGGGGACGCCGAGCTTTTCCTGAGATACCTGCAGTTCATCAATACGCTGCTTTCCCAAGCGCCGCGGGGCGTGAGGCCGATGCTGGAAAAACTGGATACGCTGTTCGCCCAGTTGACCTTGGGCGGACTGCGCCGTTGGGCCAGTTGGGGCGCACATGCGCATCGCACCGATTACGAAGAGCAGATCAAATACTTCGGCCTCGAAACCAAGGAGTCGCTTGCGGTCTTGCAGAAGGAGCGCAAGGGCACGCTGTTCATCGACGTTCAGCGCCGCATCAACATGTATCTGCGCGCCCTGTGGGCCCGGGATTTCTTCATGAAACCCACTTCCGGCGACTTCGAGAAGCGCGAAGGCTACAAACCTTTCATCGAAAATTACTTCATCCACCTTCCGGACGCCTATGATGATTTCGAGGGGGTTTCAGGAGTCGAAATCTACCGCGCAGCTGCCGCTCATGCCGCAGCGCACATCGTTTATACGAAGGATCCCATATCGGCGGAAGCGCTCAACAACTGGCAAATGGCGGTGATTTCCGCGATAGAGGATGCTCGGGTGGAAGCGCTTGCCATCCGCGGATTTCCTGGCCTGAGGCAGCTCTGGGCCAGGCTGCATACGGCGACTCCCGATCAGGCGGCAAACGCAGGCGATTATCTCGACCGCCTGGCCCGCGCCCTTCTGGACGAGAGCTACCGGGACGACGATTCCTGGATCGATCTGGGGCGCAAGCTTTTCAAGGGAGCATCCGAACGGCTCGATACCAACCAGGTTTCCTGGGACATCGGCGTGGCCCTTGCGCATGCCTTCCGGGAAAAGAAAATTTCCTTCAGCATCCGCACCGACCAGTTGAATGCGCCTTACCGGGACGACAACCGCTATTTCTGGGAATTCGAGGAATTCGATTTCGACAAGGCGGCAAGCGCAGGCTACGAAACCCGGAAACAGGTGCGCAAATACGTCAATGTGATGGAAATGGCCAACGAAGTCGACGTGGAGACCGCGGGAGACGATGCGGAAGAAATCTGGGTGCTGGACACGGAGCTCTATCCGTACGAGGACATGGGAGTCTCGTTCAACGAGAGCGAGGGAAAGGAACCCGTTTCCGAACCCTTCCACTATTCCGAATGGGACTACCAGATCCAGCTAGAGCGCCCTTCCTGGGCCACCGTGCTGGAAAAAAGGGCGAAATCCGGAGACCTGCAGATCATCGACGATATCGCCGCGCAGCACAAGCGCGTCATCTCTCGCATGAAATTCCTGCTCGACGCCATGCAGCCCCAGGGCGTGCAGCGCATCCGGAAACTCGAGGAAGGGGACGAGATCGACATCAATGCCGCCATCCGGGCCCAGATCGATATCCGCCTGGGCACGCAACCTGACCCGCGGATCATGATGCGCTTGGTCAGGAAGACCCGCGACATCTCGGTGCTGGTGCTGCTGGATCTCTCCGAGTCCACCAACGAGAAAGTCGCCGGACAGGAGCATACCGTTCTGCAGCTTACCCGGCAGGCCTGCGTCCTTCTTTCCGATGCGATCTCGAAAGCGGGGGATCCGTTCGCCATCCACGGCTTCTGTTCCGACGGCAGGCACAATGTGGAATATTTCCGGTTCAAGGACTTCGATCAGCCCTACGACGATGCGCCCAAGGCCAGGATCGCCGGCATGACCGGGCAGCTCTCTACCCGAATGGGGGCTGCGATCCGCCACGCTTCGTACTACCTGAAGCAGCAGAAGTCTTCCAAGAAGCTCCTGATGGTCGTCACCGATGGGGAGCCTGCCGACGTCGACGTGCGCGATCCCCAGTACCTGCGCTATGATGCGAAGAAGGCGGTCGAAGAAGCGGGCCGAAGCGGCATTCTCGCCTACTGCATGAGCCTCGACCCGAGAGCCGACCAGTATGTCTCCCGGATTTTCGGGGCGAAGAATTACATGGTTGTGGACCATGTCGAGCGCCTTCCCGAGAAACTGCCCCTGCTTTACGCAGGATTGACGAGGTAACAATGGAACAGCGTTATGTCGGCCTTTACAACGACAAACACGGCATGACCCAGCTTGGCCGCATCGTGCTCGATGGCTGGCTGTTCGGCTTTATCCCTGAATCCGAAGATTGCAGCAGCTGGGATATGGGACGCATGCAGCTCCTGATGGATCAATGCGAAAAGGAATGGGACAAATACGCCAACCTGCCCAGTCGCTTGCCGCCCGACCTGCGCCAGCGCCACATCGAAATTTACGAAAAGGCAACGGTACTTGCCAGAGCCAAGGGATGGGATCCGGAACTGGGCGACGAGGACTAGCCCTCGGCTTGTCGAAAAACCACTGCCTTCAGCCAGCCACGTCCACATGCGCAATCCGCGCCGCTTCATTCAGCACGAACCGAGCAAAAGCTTGTGCCGCAGCACTGAGGCGCTTGCCCTGCCGCTGAACCAGATACCACTGCCGCAACAGCGGAAAGCCCTGCACGTCCAGGATGCACAAACTCCTCTTTGCGAGCTCTCCATGGAGTGATACCACACCCACGCCCAGCCCGGCCTCCACCGCCTGCTTGATGGCCTCGTTCTTGTTCATTTCCATGGCGACTTTGAGTGTCAGATCATTCTCGTCGAAGAACTTTTCCACGGCGCTGCGGGTACCCGATCCCTGCTCACGGCCGACGAAGGGTTCCTCCGCTAGGCGCTGCAAGGGGATGTCGTGCATCTCCGCCAATGGATGGGATGGCGAAGCAATTACTACCAGGGGATTGTCCATGAAGGGCTGTGCCTGAAGATCGTGACCTTCCGGCGGTCGACCCATCAGAGCAACGTCGATGCTGTTTTCGGACAGATGCCGCAATAACGTCTCGCGGTTGACCGCATTCAGGCTCACGCGCACATCCGGGTGGATCTGTCGGAATGCAGCGATCAGCCGCGCCCCCAGGTAGCTGGCAGAACTCACAACCGACACCGTCAGTGCCCCCCCCTTCAAACCCTGCAAATCGCCTAAGGCATGTTCCAGGTTTGCCAATTCACGGTTCACGGCACGGCTGGTTCCCAGTGTCTCGCGCCCCGCTTGGGTAAGGTGAATGCGCTTTCCAATCTGCTCGAACAGGGGTAAACCCAAGGACGCTTCCAGCTGTTTAATTTGCATGGAAACTGCCGGCTGGGTCAGGTGCAGCTCTTCACTCGCGCGGGAAAAGCTCCCGCAGCGGGCAACGGCTTCGAGAATATCGAGTTGGCGTAGGGTCAGTCTTAGCATAAGAAATTATTTGGTATCTTATCAGAAAACATGAATATTTTTTATGATTTTGTTGGTGTATAGCCTTGTTCGTCATATGGCTATTTATCCTCTTTACAATCATGGAGAATTGATATGGATCAGTCTAACCGTTACGCCAATCTGGAACTCAAGGAAGAAGACCTCATCAAGGGCGGCAATCACATTCTGGTTGCCTACAAAATGAAGCCCAAAGCTGGGCTTGGTTATCTGGAAGCTGCGGCGCACTTCGCTGCGGAATCCTCCACCGGAACCAATGTGGAAGTATCCACCACCGACGACTTCACCAAGGGCGTGGACGCGCTGGTCTACCATATCGACGAAGCCACCGAAGATATGCGCATTGCCTATCCGCTGGAACTCTTTGACCGCAATGTCACCGATGGCCGCTTCATGCTGGTTTCTTTCCTGACGCTTGCCATCGGCAACAATCAGGGCATGGGCGATATCGAACATGCCAAGATGATCGATTTCTATGTGCCGGAGCGCGTTGTCCAGATGTTCGACGGCCCGGCCAAGGACATCTCCGACCTGTGGCGCATCCTGGGCCGCCCGGTCGTGAACGGCGGCTATATCGCCGGTACTATCATCAAGCCCAAGCTGGGTCTGCGTCCCGAACCTTTCGCCCATGCCGCCTACCAGTTCTGGCTGGGGGGCGACTTCATCAAGAACGACGAGCCTCAGGGCAATCAGGTCTTCTCCCCGATCAAGAAGACCCTGCCGCTGGTCTATGACGCCATGAAGCGCGCCCAGGACGAAACCGGCGAGGCCAAGCTGTTCTCCATGAACATCACGGCTGACGACCACTATGAAATGTGCGCACGCGCCGATTTCGCGCTTGAAACCTTCGGCCCCGACGCCGACAAGCTGGCTTTTCTGGTCGACGGTTTCGTCGGTGGCCCCGGTATGATCACCACTGCCCGCCGTCAGTATCCCAACCAGTATTTGCACTACCATCGCGCCGGACACGGCATGGTGACATCTCCTTCCGCCAAGCGTGGTTACACCGCTTTCGTCCTGGCCAAGATGTCCCGCCTGCAAGGCGCTTCCGGCATCCACGTCGGCACCATGGGCTATGGCAAGATGGAAGGCGAAGGCGACGATAGGAACATCGCCTACATGATCGAGCGCGACGAGTGCCAGGGTCCGGTCTACTTCCAGAAATGGTACGGCATCAAGCCCACCACCCCGATCATCTCCGGCGGCATGAACGCGCTGCGTCTGCCAGGCTTCTTCGAGAACCTGGGCCACGGCAACGTGATCAACACGGCAGGCGGCGGTTCCTACGGCCATATCGACAGCCCGGCTGCAGGCGCGGTTTCCCTGCGTCAGTCCTACGAGTGCTGGAAGGCCGGCGCCGATCCGATCGAGTGGGCAAAGGAGCATAAGGAGTTTGCCCGTGCCTTCGAATCCTTCCCGAAAGATGCGGACAAGCTTTTCCCAGGCTGGCGCGAAAAACTGGGCGTGCACAAATAACCCGCAGTCCGGCGCAAACCAAAGCCCCTGCAAGCAGGGGCTTTTCATTTCGGGAGGAGAAACCTTATGAGTGAAATGGCTAATACGGAACAGTTCAGGATACGCAGGGAGCCTTACTATCAGCCGCAGGGCAGAGAGGTTGCGCTATTCGAAGCTGCATATGCTGCGAGAATGCCGGTCATGCTGAAAGGTCCGACTGGATGCGGGAAGTCGCGTTTCGTGGAGCATATGGCCTGGAAACTGGGGAGGCCGCTGATTACTGTCGCCTGCAACGAAGACATGACTGCATCCGACCTTGTCGGTCGCTATCTGCTGGACGCAGGCGGCACGAGATGGCAGGATGGCCCATTGACGACCGCCGCTCGCGTCGGCGCGATCTGTTATCTCGACGAAATCGTGGAAGCGCGTCAGGATACCACGGTGGTAATCCATCCGCTCACCGATTATAGAAGAACGCTTCCGCTCGACAAGAAAGGCGAGTTGATCGAGGCCCACCCGGATTTCCAGTTGGTGATTTCCTACAATCCTGGATACCAGAGCTTGATGAAGGATCTCAAGCAGTCGACCAAGCAGCGGTTTTCGGCGATGGAATTCGACTATGCAAGCCCGGAAGTCGAAACGGGAATCGTTGCCCATGAAACCAGCGCAGGAATCGAATTGGCCCAGAAGCTGGTGCGCATTGCGCAAACATCGCGCAACCTCAAGGGCCATGGCCTCGACGAAGGCATTTCGACCCGGCTTCTCGTCTATGCGGCAACCCTGATCGTGAACGGGATCGCGCCAGTGGATGCCTGCCGCATGGCGCTGGTGCGCCCGATCACGGATGATGCCGACATCCGTGATACGCTGGATCACGCCATTGATTCGATTTTCGGCTGAGATGACCCGGCTGGAATGCAGTTTTCCCCGCGTCAAGGCGGTGTTCGAGGATTGCCTGGACGGCGCCTGTAAAATGCTGAGCGTCTCTGGAGTGGACGCTTACATTGATGGTGCGCAGGCTATATGCAGGATGGGGCGCGGCGAAGAACCTGTCCTGGCCTTTCTGGAGGAAATGCCTCCGGTGGCCTCCCTTCTGGGCGAGGAAATCATTCCCGAGGTAGTGGAGTTCACGAGAAAGCTCGCCCGCTCGCCCAACAGCCGCGCGATTGTCCCATTTATGGAGAGCATGGTTACAGCCGCAAGATCGCTGGAATCCAGCGGATTATTCCAGGAATACATGAGCCTCGTAATGCACACCATGATGCGCACCACGCCCAAGGTGCATGGCATCGATTCCATGTATGCAAGCACCTGCCTGGTCGAATTTCTTACGAGCGCACCGCGGCTTTTCAAACTGCTCTCTCTGGGCGGCATCAGGGCCTGGGTGGATTACGGGGTCAGGAGTCATGCAGCCGACCCCGACCGGCAACGAGATTATTTTTTGCTGCAATCGGTCGACAGCCGCGCCGTTTTGCAGCGCGAACGGCACGGCACCCTGTTCTCGGACCATGAGCGCAAGCTCGATCTTTATCTCAGAGGACTCTGGAAAACGGAAGCTGCATTCATACCGTATTCGCTTGCATTCGACACCTTAAGAAAGCCCGTTCCCTATCTGGATGGCCTCGGCGTTCATCTTCCCGATGTATACGATGATCTGCACGGCATTCGTGGAATAGACCGCTATCGCGCTCTGCTCGCCCACCTGTGCGCCCATTTGCGCTGGACCAGGCCGATCATGGCCGACAATCTCAGCCCGTTCCAGAGGATCGCGGCAGAAGTGTTCGAGGACTCCCGTGTGGAACAGCTTGCGATGAGGGAGTATCCGGGGCTTGGAAACCTGTGGCGGGTGCTCCATCCTGCGCCGAAAGAGGACGCATGCCCGGAAGGATGGTCGGCCATCAGGCACCGCCTAGGCATGCTCTCCCGGGCCATTCTCGATCCCGGACACGCCTATACGAATCCAGTCATACTCAACTATGTGAAAATTTTCAAGGAGATGATGCCCGCATCGACGCGGGACATGATGGAACTCGGCGTCAGGTTCATCGCCGAGACCCGCGTGCCGAGCGATTTCAATGCCAAAATATATTTCGAGGATACCGAGGTCGATTACCGTGACGACAACAGGCTGATGTGGCGCTTTTTCGAGGAAGACGATGAGGAGGAATACGAGAAAAGGCCGGCCAGATCGAAACAGGATGCGGCTGAACACGAAATGCCGCCCAGGCTCTACCCGGAGTGGGATCATGCGAGCGGACATTACCGACCCGACTGGGTAAGCGTTTACGAACATCTGCATCCGAAAGGGGATCCTGCGCATATAGACAGGCTGCTTGCCAAGCATGCCGTCCTCGCCAGGCGCCTCAAGAATATCATAGATAGGCTGAAGCCACAGGACAGGGTGCGCATCCGCTACCAGGAAGAGGGCTCCGAGCTGGACCTGGATGTGGCCATCCGATCCCTGATCGATTTCAAAAGCGGCGTTCAGCCGGATACGCGCATTAACATGAATCATCGCCATGATGGAAGGAACATAGCCGTTTCCCTGCTTCTCGATCTTTCGGCATCCCTTGCCGATGTGCCCGGCGGCTGCACGCAGAGCAAGCTCGAACTCAGCCAGGAGGCGGTTTCCCTGCTTGCCTGGGCGGTCGATCAAATCGGAGACCCCTTTGCCATAGGCGGGTTTCACTCCGACACGAGACACGAAGTGCGCTATCTCCACTTCAAGGGTTATGGGGAGCGTTGGGGGATGGATGTGAAAGAGCGTCTCTCGGCCATGAAAGCCGGTTTTTCCACAAGGATGGGGGCCGCCATGCGCCATGCGGGACATTATCTTGCGCACCAGGAGGCGGATAAGAAGCTTCTGCTCGTGTTGACAGACGGCGAGCCATCCGACATCGATGTTCAGGATCCACGGCATCTGATAGAGGATGCCCGTATTGCCGTCAGGGAACTCGACATGAAGGGCATTTATACCTATTGCATCAATCTCGACCCTGGGGCGGATAATTATGTCGCCGATATTTTCGGCAGGCACTACACCGTGATCGACAACGTAGCCAGTCTTCCAGATCGGCTGCCCAGGCTGTTCATGGCGCTGACCAAATAGGCAGTCAGGCGTAAAAACCTGTAAAATGAGGCAAAATCGAGTTTCTTGAAGAATTCAAACCAATCTGACTGAGGAGAAAACATGAGCAAGAGTCTTTTGCAATTCATCATCGAAGAGCAGCGAAATATTCCCGGGGCAACGGGGGATTTCACCGGTCTGCTCAACGACATCGTTTCCGCATGCAAACAGATCGCGCATGATGTCAACAAAGGTGCGCTGATCGGGGTTCTGGGCAGTGCCGGCAGCGAGAACGTGCAAGGCGAGACGCAGAAGAAGCTCGATGTGATCACCAATGAAATTTTCATCAAGGCGAACGAATGGAGCGGACACCTTGCCGCGATGGCATCCGAGGAAATGGATGACATCTATCCGATTCCTGCCCAATATCCCAAAGGCAAATATCTGGTCACCTTCGATCCTCTCGATGGATCGTCCAATATCGACGTGAACATTTCGGTCGGCACCATTTTTTCCATCCTGCGCTGCCCGGAAGGCGTGACCGAGCCGACTGCGGCGGATTTCATGCAGCCCGGAACGAAGCAGGTGTGCGCAGGCTATGCGCTTTACGGGCCAGCTACCATGATCGTGCTGACTACCGGCCATGGCGTGAACGGTTTCACGCTGGACCGCGATGTGGGGGACTTCTTCCTGACTCACCCGAACATGAGTATTCCGGCCGATACTGCCGAATTTGCCATCAACATGTCCAACAGGCGTTTTTGGGAAGAACCGGTGCAGCGCTACGTGGAAGAGTGCGTAAAGGGCAAGGACGGCGGCCGCGAAAAAAACTTCAACATGCGCTGGGTGGCATCCATGGTCGCCGAGGTTCACCGCATCCTGACCCGCGGCGGTATCTTTATGTACCCCTTCGACACCAAGGATCCGACGAAGCCGGGCAAGCTGCGCCTGATGTACGAGGCCAACCCGATGTCCTTCATCGTCGAACAGGCGGGAGGCCTGAGTTCTACGGGACGCGGGCGTATCATGGAAATCGTGCCCTCAGGACTGCATCAGCGTGTTCCCGTCATTCTGGGTTCGAAGAACGAGGTCGAGCGGGTCGTGGGTTATCATCTCGAAGGCTGACGGATGGAAAAGGTCAGCATCGTGATGGGGAGCCAAAGCGACTGGGAGGTGATGCAGCATGCCGCCCGCCATTTGCAGGATTTCGGCATTGCTTTTGAGGCGCGCGTCATTTCCGCGCATCGCTCCCCCGACCTTTTGATCGAATATGTCCGGGACGCCGAGGCCCGCGGCGCGCAGTGCTTTATCGCGGGAGCGGGGGCGGCAGCGCATCTCGCAGGCGTGATCGCGTCCAAGACGCAGCTCCCGGTTCTCGGGGTTCCCATGCCTTCCAAATACCTGAATGGCATGGATTCGTTGCTTTCGACGGTCCAGATGCCCAAAGGCATCCCGGTTGCGACTTTCGCCATAGGGGAAGCGGGCGCGGCCAATGCAGGACTCTTCGCCGTTGCAATGTTCGCCAGGACAAATACGGAACTCGCCGCGGCCCTGAGCGAATTTCGCAAGAGTCAGGCCGATAAAATCGCTGCCACTGAGCTTCCGGCGCTTCCATGACCATGCTGAATTCGAATCTGAAAAGTCTTCCCCTCCTGCATCGCGGCAAGGTGCGTGATATTTACGAAGTGGATGAACACAGGCTGCTCATCGTCCAGACCGACCGCATTTCGGCATTCGACGTCATTCTGTCCGAGCCGGTCCCTGAAAAGGGCAGGATTTTGACTGCACTATCCGCTTTCTGGTTCGAAAAGCTCGGTCATGTCATTCCCAATCACCTGACGGGCATAACGCCGGAATCCGTGGTCGATGCTGCGGAAAAAGCGGAAGTCGAAGGCCGGGCTTTCGTCGTGAAAAAACTCAAACCTTTGCCGATAGAGGCGATCGTGCGCGGTTATCTCGCGGGGTCCGGCTGGAAGGAATATGCAAAGTCGGGAACCGTATGCGGGATTTCGCTTCCTGCGGGACTGAAGGAAGCCGACAGGCTGCCCGAGCCGATATTTACGCCTTCGACCAAGGCCCCGGTCGGAGAGCACGACGAGAACATCGGCTTCGACGAGGCGGAGCGTCTTCTTGGAGTCGATCTTGCGAAAAAGGTCAGGGCTGCGGCGATTTCGCTTTACTCCGAAGCGGCGGAATACGCGCTTTCGAAAGGGATCATCATCGCCGACACCAAATTCGAATTCGGCCAGGATGAAAAAGGGAGTCTCTACCTGATCGATGAAATCCTGACGCCGGATTCCTCCAGGTTCTGGCCGAAAGACGAATACCGGCCCGGGATCAACCCGCCCAGCTTCGACAAACAGTTCGTCCGGGACTGGCTGGAAGCACAGGACTGGAACAAGAAAGCCCCGGCTCCGGAACTGCCTGCCGAAGTCGTGGAAAAAACCGCCCTGAAATATCGGGAAGCCTTGACGCGGCTTGCCGCAGGATGACGGATTTATCCGGGCTGGTAGCAGGTTTCGGACGCTTCCGTGAAAATCACTTCGAAACCGACCTCTTCAAGCGGCTGTCGGAACAGGGGCAGGCGCCCAAGGTATTGGTTCTGGGCTGTTGTGATTCCAGGGTCGATCCCGCGATCATTCTGGATTGCGCGCCGGGGGATCTTTTCGTCATCCGCAATGTGGCGAACCTCGTTCCGCCGTTCGAAAATTCGGGCCATTATCATGGCACGAGCGCCGCGCTGGAATTCGGGGTCTGCAACCTCGGCGTAGAACATATCATCGTCCTGGGGCATGCGCAATGCGGCGGCATCCGCGCGTTGCTGGAAGGGCCGCCCCCGGAAGTGGAGCATTCTTTCGTCAGAAACTGGATGAAGCTCGCCGATTCCGCAAGGGAGGCGGCTTGCTCCAGGCATACGGATGCGAAAGACGATCTGCTTGCCAGGGATTGCGAGAAGCTGGCTATACTGGCTTCCCTGGAAAACCTGACGACTTTCCCCTGGATCGAGTCCCGCGTCGAAGCCGGCAGGCTCCTGCTTCACGGCTGGTATTTCGATATCGAATGCGGGATGCTGCTCGCGAACCGGGGCGGAGTTTTCGAACCCCTCAGGCCAGAAAAACGCGATTGATGTAATCCCATTCCGCGGGGTCCACCGGCGTGATGGAAAGCCGGTTTCCCTTCTGCAGGATGCGCATTTGGGCAAGCTCGGGGTGGCGGCGCAATTCCGAAATCCCGATGAGCCGGGTTTTCCTCAGGAAACGCACGTCCACGTTGAACCAGCGCGGATTGGATGAGGTTGCCTTGGGGTCGAAATATTTTCCTGAAGGATCGAACTGGGTCTCGTCCGGGTAGGCGAGCTTGTCGACAACGGCAATTCCCGCAATTCCAGGTTCGGCGCAGCTCGAATGGTAGAAAAATACCCTGTCGCCGACCCGCATCTGGTCCCGCATGAAATTCCGGGCCTGATAATTTCTCACGCCGTACCATGCGATTCTCTGGTCCGGCATGGCGGCAAGATCGTCGATGCTGACATCGGAAGGTTCGGATTTCATCAGCCAGTAACGCATATTTTGAGCTTCCCTCGGTCTTTCATCTTCCAACGAGTGGCGATCATACTACCAGTTTCTCTTTCTG
Organism: Burkholderiales bacterium; assembly: GCA_019753155.1. Classification (GTDB taxonomy): domain Bacteria; phylum Pseudomonadota; class Gammaproteobacteria; order Burkholderiales; family JABEVD01; genus JABEVD01. Next base: position 37,348 of record JAIELG010000028.1, on the reverse strand, counting down.
CTGATCAATGAACTCATCATCCAGATGCCCCATCCGGACGAAAAAACGCACCTCGAAAATCTTGCCGACAGGCTGTTCGACGAGGAACACTTCTCCGTTGTGGGCGTGGGCGATTTCCCTGACTATGGAAAGGCCGAGTCCGCAACCCTCCTCCTGGCTTCCGAGGATGCGGTGGAAGCGCTCGAAAATGTGCTCCTGCTCCGAACGGGGAATGGCGGGACCGTTATCCTCGACGGAGATGCCGGTTTCCCCTTCGCGCCTGAACAGGCTTACCGTGACTTTTCCGCCCGGATGGGTATAGCGGATCGCATTGTCGACAAGGTTCCCCAGCATTTCCTGCAAAAGGAAATCAGAGCCCGAAAGAATCACCGGCCCAGGAGCGGGTTCAAAGCCCAGGTCGATGTCTTTTTTCAGCGCCTGGGGCACCCAGCGGCTGGTGACTTCGCTTGCGAGCGTATTCAGATCGATTTTTGCAGGAAGAATGGTTTTTTCCCATCCGGGCTCTGCCCGCGCAAGAGACAGGAGCTGGTTGATGAGGTGTATGGTTCTTTCGCTACTCGTCTGGAGCTGCTTGAGGGAATGCCGGATTTCGTCCGGGTTGCTTTGACGCAAGGCATAATCCGTTTGGGTTTTGAGTCCAGCCAAAGGCGTCCTCAGCTGATGCGCAGCATCCGCGATGAACCGGCTTTGCGCCGCGAGCGCATTGCCAAGTCGGTTGAGCAGGTCGTTTATCGCACGGATCAGCGAGCCGACTTCTCTTGGGGCATTTTCTTCCGACAGGGGACTTAAATCGCGATGGGAGCGGCTCTGAACCTCATTCTGGAGCCGCCTCAGGGAAGAGAGTCCCTTCGTGATGCCGATCCAGACGATGCCGGCAGCGAGTCCTGTCAGAAGCATCTGGGGCAGGATCACACCAGCCAGAATCTCGTCGGCGAGCACTCTGCGCTTGACCAATGTTTCCGCGACCTGAACCAGGATCCAGTCCTGCCTGTTGCCCGGAACATGAAGGTAGAGCGAGGATATTCTGACATGATGTCCGTCCAGAATATCGTCATGATAATAAGGGCTATTGAACGGGATGTTCATTCCGGCTGGCGGCGGAGAAAGCCCGTTCATTCCGGCAACCCATCCCTGATAACGGCTGCTGACCTTGAAATAAACTTTGTCGTAGGGGTCGATCTCGAGCATTTTCAGGGCGGGTTCGGGCAAATCGAGAATTACCCTGCCATGGACGGCCCTGACCTGTTCGGAGAGGGTGAGCGTTGAGTCGAACAGGGAGCGGTCATGGGCAAGATCGGCAAAGCGCACCGCAATGATGTAAGCGATCACTCCCCCAAAAACCCATAGAGAAAGGAGCGGGATCAGGAGCCAGAGCATGAGTTGGCGATGCAGTGAAACGGATTTCATTGCATTTTCTCGAGAAGGTAGCCTAGGCCCCTTATGGTGCGGATTTGAATGTCGGCACACTCGAGCTTTTTCCTCAGTCGATGTATATAAACCTCGATCGCGTTGGGTCCGATTTCTTCGTCCCAGTTGCAAAGTTTTTCGGCAAGCTGTTCTTTTCCCACCACCTGTCCCGCTTTCAGCATCAGGATCTCCAGAACCCCAAGCTCGCGCGCGGACAATTCCAGAGGGTTCTCGTCGATATAAGCGCGCCTTCCCGAGACGTTGAGCATGAGCGGGCCATTCTTCAGGATGTTGCTGTGCGCCCCTTGTCCGCGCCTGACAAGCGCCCGCACACGGGCTTCCAGCTCGGCAAGATCGAAGGGTTTTGTCAGATAATCGTCTGCCCCGAGATCGAGTCCTGTAACCCTGTCGCCTATGGCGTCTCGAGCGGTCAGTATCAGCACAGGGATGGACTTGTCGCGAAAGCGCAGCCGCTTCAGTACCTCGAGCCCGTCCATTTTGGGCAAGCCGAGATCGAGAATGAGCAGGTCGTAATTTTGAAAGGCAAGCGCATGGTCCGCATCGGCCCCGTTCTTTACGCCATCTACAGCATAACCCAGTTGCTGAAGAGAGCGGGTCAGGCCGTCTCCCAGAACCATGTCGTCTTCAGCCAGCAATAATCTCAATGATGTGTCCTCGAGAGTTTGCCGATTCTAAGGCGTTTGGGAGGAAAACGGCAAGCCCAAAAAAATGCCCGCTTTGCAGCGGGCGAATATAGGAGGGTATGCAATGATATGCATGACGCTACTATACCCAGGCATTGTTAAGAGTATGTGTCTTCTTCATGACGGACAGGTGAATCTCAAGCCCTGCTGCGCAGGCTGAATTCCGCGAGGAGCGTGGCCGATTCCTTGACCAGTTCCCGGACAAGGTCTACGTCGACCTCGGGTTCCAGTTGGGCGGGCGTCCCCCTTCTCCCTGTTGCTTCGATGACCGCATTTCCGTCGGTCAGGCGAATCTCGGTTTCAGCCCCGCAGCCCCGGCAATAGGCATGATCCCCTTCGCGCTGACTGCGTCTGACGACCATGGGGGCGCTGCACATTGGGCAGTCATGCATGGGAATGCCAGGTTCGCTGTGACCTGCGATATGATCGAGTTTGCCCGCTGCGCCCAGTTCCAGAAAAAGCAAACCCCATTCGGAATCGAATTGAGTGCCGAGATTGTCTTTGATGATGTCCAGCGCTTTTTGTGCCGGCATGCCCTTGCGGTAGGGCCGGGTGCTGGTCATGGCGTCGAATGCGTCGCAAATGCCGACGATGCGCGCATCGGTGGAAATCCGCTCGTGCGGCAAACGCAGCGGGTAGCCCGTGCCGTCGGGGCGTTCATGGTGGGCGAACACTGCCGATTCGGCCAGTTCCGCAAGCGGATGGTCTGTCAGCAAACGGCGTCCGACTTCCGGGTGGGTCTTGATGATTTCGTATTCGCCATCGGTCAGCCGGTCCGGTTTGTTGAGTATGGCATCCGGCACGGCGATCTTGCCCAGGTCATGCAGAAATCCCCCCAGAGAAATGCGTGCCACCTGGCTGGGAGGCAATCCGCCGCGCCCGGCCAGAACACGGCAATATTGGGATACGCGCCACAGGTGTCCGCCTGTGTAAGGGTCGCGCGCTTCCACCATGGTGGCCATGATGAAAAGGCTGTTCAGGAGATGTTCGAGTTCATTCATTGGTTGTTTCCCACATCGCTTCGATAGCGCAGCCATCAAGGCACGGCTATATCATGGTTGTCAGCCGGAGCAGCCATTCCGGAGTCACGCCGAGCAATCCGGCCTCGACGAGTTTGTCCGTGCCGGTCAGCATCATTGCGCCAAGCGCCAGCATGAACGCGCCCAGCAGTTGTTTTCCCTTTCCGCCGAGCAGCAGCAGTTTGCCCCGGAATTTTTGCATGCCCTGGCGCGAGAGCATGCCCAATCCTATGATGGGTAAACTGGCCCCCAGGCCGAACAGTAACATGATGAGCGCAACCTGGGCAATTTGCTTCCCTTGGCTGGCAAGACCAATCGCCACGCCCAAGGTTGGGCCGACGCAGGGACTCCATGCGACACCCAGCAGGAGGCCAAGCATGAACTGTCCGCGCAGTCCCTCGGGATTAAGGCTTGCCGCCAGAGCATTGCCCGCATTTCCGACCCCGGTGGTTGCCGATGCAAAACGTCGCTGCAGACGGGCGGACAGCAGCATCAGGCCAAATGCCGCCAGTAATGCGGCGGAGACAACATGCAATATGGCAGGATCGAAATCGAATAGCTGCCCCAGGCTCGCCAAAGCCGTGCCCGTAACGGCGAAAGAAAGCGCCAATCCGGAGCCCAATGCCATGGGCGCCAATTTGCTTTCAGATACGGTACTGCCCAACAAAATGGGGATCAACGGCAACACACATGGAGACAGGGTGGACAGGCCGCCCGCCGCGAAGGACAGCCCATATGTGGCAACCCCCAGTCCTGCCGCCATCACAAGGCCTTGCGCAGCATGAGAGCGACGCTGTCCTTGTCGGTATCGGCGGTCGAGCGATCAATTTCCTTGCCATTCTTGAACACGATCAGCGTGCTTTGCCATCTTGCCCTGAAAGCGCGCACGACTTCTTTCTGCTTGTCGAAGTCGACTCGCAGCACCTGAAGGGTGTTGTAGGGCGGCGTTTTCAGCAGGTCTTTGAGGAAAGCTTCCTGAGCCCGGCAAGTAGCGCACCAGTCGGCATGAATGCTGACCAGGACAGGTTTGCCCTCCCTGAGCAGTTGATTGAACCGGGTTTGGTCGAATGCATCGCCCACCGCGAATGCGGATGGGACGGTGAGAATGAATAGAAGAAAAAAATTCCGGATGAACTTGAACATGATATCTCCGTGATTGTCAATTAACCCGGCCTGTCGCAACACCGGGCCTGTATGGGTGGGCATTTGACCGAGCCGTAAGAGCAGAAAACGCAACAGTCGCCGGGCTTGGGCCTCAACAACTTTTTGCAGTTGCTGCATTCGTAATAGAACAGGCATGAATCAGTCGGCATGGTTTCCAACTTGGCGAATCCGCAATGCGGGCAAGTCAGCTCGGATTCGAGTAGGATGCTCTTCATTGGATGCGGGGCTAGCTGTCCTGCTGCGGAAATTTGCGGCAGCTATCGCGCAGGAAATTCATCTGTTTGTCGAAGTTTCTGCAACCACTGCACATCAGCAGGTGCAGGCGCAATCCTATTCTTTGCAGCGTGCCGAGTTTCCTGTCCAATCCCTGCGACATCAATTCCGCCGCCTTCCTACAATTCAGCATGTCGGTTCTCCGAATTAAACCACCGTTCTTCGAGGCAAAGCCTCAATCCCATCCTTGCCCTGTGCAGCACCACCCAACAATTAGTCGGGCTGACCGACAATTCCTTACAGATTTCTTCGGTTTCGAAACCGAGCATCTCCCGCATCATGAAGATTCTGGCGGTATTTTCCGGCAGACGGGTGAGGCAGATTTCGAAAATTTCCCAGAATTGCCGGCTGGTGAAGCTTTTTTCAGGATCCCCCCAACTGGATGGGTGCGTATCTTCCCGCCAGAAACCGTTCTCGTTGAACAGGTCGTCATAGGCATTCTCCGGGATTTCCTCGACGGCCGAATTCGGTGAGCGAACGCGCTCGCGGATGATGTCGATGATTTTGTTCTTGAGTATGCCGAACACCCAGGTTTTGATCTGGGCGCGATTGTTGAATTGTTTCTGTCCGGATAGCGCTGCCGCCAGGCTTTCCTGAACGGCGTCTTCCGCTGCGGCATCATCGCGCAACTGAAGCCTGGCGAACTTGAGCATATCGCCACGCAATGAAACCAGTCGGGCATCAAGATTGTCCGGATCGTGAGGTGCATTCTTCATGCGTAAAGCATAACAATTTTCCGGACAGGTGTAAGGAATTTTAATCCGGCGCGACTAATGCTCAGGAAGCAACATTTTTCCTTCACTCAATTTAACAGGAGAACGAAATGTCCCGGACATGCGCTACGGAAGAAGGTGAAAAGTGTGGAAGCTGCGGCGGCCACGGGGCCGCGATGCTGCTGATGGTTTTCGTCGCATTGGCTGTTATTGTCGGCGCTGCCGCGCTCTTCATAGGCAAATAACCCGTAATATTTCAATGGATAAGGAGATGAAATGTCACTGATGTGCCCGATGAAGGGATGCAAACAGCAACAAGGCATGTGCATCCACGAAAAAATGATGGCGGGAATGATGGTAATTTTCATGGTGGCCGCTGTCGTTTGGTGGCTCAAGTAAACTGGGTGCCATGAAAAAAATAGCCGCAATCATCTCTGTTTATTGATGCCGATGGCTTCCAAGCCATTGCCATGGGAGTCGCGGGATTTGGCTGCGCTGACGGCTTATACTGCCGAGATGCAGCGAACATTCAAACCCGCAAATAGCCATCGGGATTGATGGAGAAAATTTGCATGCACGGTTGCCTTCCGGCAACCATGCAGGCTTGTTCGGTGGTCATTAGACCAGTTTTTATCAATAGAGGAGAATCAAAATGAAGTCATTTAAGAAAATTCTGGCTGTCGTAGCAATGGTGGCTGCATCTTCCGCCTATGCGGACGGCAATCCTTGCGCTGCAAAGAACCCCTGCGCAATGAAGGCCAACCCCTGCGCTGCAAAGAATCCTTGCGGCGAGACGCATCACAAGAAATCGCATCACAAGAAGGAAGCCAATCCCTGCGCTGCAAAGAATCCTTGCGCCGGCAAGATGTAATGAATCCGGGGAGCCGGCATCGGCCCCCTTTTCCAATTCGATAAAGGAGTTTTACCATGGATAACCGTCATATTCTATCCGCCGCGATCGGCGGTTTGCTGGCACTGGGTCTGGTCAGCGGCAATGCAAACGCAGCAGACAAGATGAACATGGAAAAATGCTGGGGCATCGCCAAGGCAGGAAAGAATGATTGCTCCAGCAACAAGAGTGCTCACTCCTGTGCCGGACAGGCCACCCGCGACAACGATCCGATGGATTTTGTCGCCGTGCCCAAAGGCACTTGCGAGAAGATCGCTCATGGCGCTCTGAAAGAAATGTGATGGAGATGCCCGCTGCCCTGCCATGCACCGCCGGCATAGGGTTGCGGGCGCCTCACTACCGCGAGGTATTGCGGGACAATCCGGATTTGGGCTGGGTCGAAGTGCATAGCGAGAATTTCTTCGATGGCGGCGCGCCGCTCCATACCTTGCTCAAGGTGCGCGAGAACTATCCGGTCAGCCTGCATGGGGTCGGGATGGGGCTCGCTTCCACCGATCCACTCGATGAGGAACATTTGTCGTCGTTGCGAAACCTCGTCGATGCGGTGCAGCCTGCCGCAGTATCCGAACATCTTTGCTGGAATGCCGCCGGGGGCGCGGTCATCAACGACCTGCTGCCATTTCCCTATACCCAGGCATTTTTGTCCCATGTGGCGATTCGCGTGGAAGAGGTGCAGGAAAAGCTGGGCCGTCGATTGCTGCTGGAGAACCTGTCCAGCTATCTTTTTTTCGCCCGCAGCGAAATGAGCGAAGGCGAGTTTCTCGCCGAACTGTCCCGGCGCACAGGCTGCGTCATCCTTTTCGATGTCAACAACCTGTACGTGAATGCGCGCAACCTCGGGGTGGATGCGAAGGCGTATATCCGGACGCTGCCGGTCGATGCGGTACTGGAATATCACCTTGCCGGTCACAGCATTGCGGACGGCATGCTGGTGGACACCCACAGTTCCCGCGTTTGCGCCGAGGTCTGGGCATTATATGAATTTGCGCTGCAACATATCGGGCCGCGCCCAACATTGATCGAATGGGACAACGACATCCCGGAACTGGGGGTTTTGCTGGACGAGGCGGCTCGGGCGCGACAGTATGTGGAGGACAGGCATGCTTGAGAATTTTGCTCGCGCCATCCGCGGCGAAGGACTGTTGCCGGACAATCAGGTCATCTGCCCGAACTATTCCGCAGAAAGCGCCGTCGGCGTCTACCGCAACAATTATCGCGGCAACCTGCGAGGTGCGCTTGCCATTGCCTATCCAGTGATCCAAAAAATCGTCGGGCAAAATTTTTTTGCGATGATGGCGAAAAAATTCATCGAAAATCACCCGTCGCATAGCGGCAACCTGCATCGCTATGGCGCAGCCTTCGGGGACTTCATCTGCGCTTTAGAACCCGGACTGCCTTATCTTGCGGATGTCGCGAGGCTGGAATGGGCATGCCACCTTGCCTACTATGCGCAGGATGCGGACCCGCTCGATCTGGCAAGGCTTGCACAGGTGGTTCCGGAACAATACGAGTCCCTGCGCCTGCCGGTTCATCCGTCATGCGGGATCGTGAAATCCCGGTATCCGATAACGGCCATCTGGCATGCCCATCAACCCGGAATGCCGGCCGATTTTCGGATAAATCTCGATGATGGTCCGACCATCGCGCTGGTAAGCCGCGAAGAGGATGAGGTTCGGGTCAGAGCGTTGCAGGAAGCCGATGCCCTCTGGCTGCACTCGATACGAGCCGGAATCCCATTGGGCGTTGCGACTTTTTCCACGCTGGAGTGCTATCCGAACTTTGATTTGCAGGCCGCCCTGCTGAACCTGTTGCCTGTACTGACTGCTTGAAAGACGCCTTATGAATATTCTGTCACGAATTGCAAGACTTTATTATACCGCCTCGCGTTTTCCGGAATGCCTGGCGCCTGTATTCGACCTGGGCTTGCGCCTGTATCTGGCGAACGTATTTTTCAAGTCAGGATTGACCAAGGTGCAAAGCTGGGACAGCACGCTTTATCTCTTCAGCGATGTTTACCATGTGCCGCTGTTGCCGCCTGAAGTGGCGGCAACGATGGCTGCGAGTGCCGAGCTTGGCCTTTCCGTGCTTCTGGTGCTGGGCTTTTTCGGGCGCTTTGCCGCCGCCGGCCTCTCCATTCTCAACGTGGTGGCGGTCATATCCTATGCCGACCTGAGTCCTGCCGGCATCAATCAGCATCTGTCCTGGGGCATACTGCTGGGCGTGTTGTTGGTGCTCAGCCGCGGCAAGTGGTCGGCGGACGCCTGGCTGGAGAAGCGACTGGCTTCGAAATAAATGAACGAACGTTCGAGGCGGATTCTTGCGGTCTTTTTCATGCTGGCGGCCTTGCCAGCCGGCGCGCAGGATGCGACAAAAGCTTTTCTGAAGCGCCACTGGGCGTTCCCGATCCAGTCACAGGGAAAAGCGCCAAAATCCTATACCGCACTCGAAACCGAATTGAGTCCGGATTCATGCGGCGCCTGTCATCCCAGGCAGTATGATGGTTGGCGCAATAGTTTGCACTCACATGCAATGGGGCCCGGAGTGATGGGGCAACTGCTCTCGATCAAGCCGAATGCGGTCGGTGAATTGCGTGCCTGCACGAGATGCCATGCTCCGCTCGCCGAGCAGGAAGCGAGCCTGAGGAAAGCCTTGCGCGGGGTAGCGAGTGATTTGCATGAACAGGGGCTGGTTTGCGCGGCGTGCCATGTGCGGCGCCATGTGCATTACGGCCCGCCGCCGATCGGGTTGCAGCCCGGCAAATCTCATGGCGGATTCGTCAGCTCTCCCGCATTCGAGGATGGGCGTTTCTGCGCAACCTGCCATCAATTCGGGAAAGATGGCTATGTGCTGAACGGCAAACCCCTGGAAAACACTTACGCGGAGTGGCAAGCCTCCCCTTATGCGGGCACGCAATGCCAGAATTGTCACATGCCCGAGCGGCAACATTTATGGCGCGGAATTCATGATGTGGAGATGTCTCGAAAAGGCGTGACAGTTACGGTAAACACGCCTGTTGCGCAAAGTGGGCGCTTGCACGCACGGCTTGCCATGACAAACAGCGGTACGGGGCATTATTTCCCAACTTATGTCACCCCCAGGGTGAGCATGCAGATCTATCAGGTATCCGAGGACAACAAGGCGATTTTTGGAACCTTGCAGGAAAAGATCATCGCCAGACAGGTGTCAGCCGATCTGGATGAGGAATTGTCCGATACGCGGCTCGCGCCTGGGGCGCAGGCGGTTCTGGAATACCTGGCGCCGCTCAACCCGGATGCCGGCGCTGTCGTCATGCGGGTGCATGTGGAGCCAGACCATTTTTATACGGGGCTGTACCGGTCACTGCTGGATGCGCAGCCTGACGGGAAGGGGATGAGTCTCATCCGCGCGGCCCTGGATCATTCCCTGCAATCGGCATATGACCTCTACATTAAAAGTTACCCTTTGACGCAGCTCGATCGGCGTTTCAGGAACCCCTGAACAAGTTCCGCGTGGTCGCGACGGTCGGTGAGGCGCGGCGGGGCAGAAAAAAGTGTCAATAAAATACACAGTTACTGTTGCGTCTTTTGCGCAGAACTTCTGCAACATTCTGTAACGCATGGCAACATATTGAAATAACATGCGTTTGATCCAATTCAAAATGTTGTGGCATGGTTCATGCTAATAGTGCTGCACTCCCCGGCGATAAGGGGATCGGATGATTCGATATGAATCGGAAAACTTCTTCGAGGGGGAACAGGTGAACCATCAGTTCAAAGCTGCGATATTGCTTGCGGCGGTTTTCTTGAACGCGAATATTGCTCATGCGAGCTTGGACTCGCTCGGCAACGGCCTGGTGTATGACAGCGTTGCGAATGTCACCTGGAGTTCGGACGGCAATCTTTTCGGCACCATGCTGACCGAGGATCCTTCGCTAGTGAGCAAGATCATCGAGGCGGCGCCTGTCGATACCTCCAATGGCGAAGTCCACAGACTGAACGAGGCCGACTTTGGCATCGGTTCGGATACTCCCGGCGCCATGAGCTTGTTCGGTGCGACGGCTTGGGTGAAGTATCTGGACAGCACCGATTATCTTGGCCACAACACATGGGCATTGCCGACGGTCGGCCAGCAGGAAGAGTTTTTCTATACCGAGTTGGGCGGCAAGGCGGGGCAATCCATCACCGAGACCCACAATTCCAGCTACAGTCTGTTCAGAAATGTCGAGCACGGCGGGTACTGGGCTGGTTCGGAGTATGCGCCCACTTCTTTTGATGTCGGCAGCATGTCTGTGTCTGGTGGCAATCAGGGCGAGGACGGCAGTTCCGGCGGAAGCTATTCGTGGGTCGAGCTTCCGGGCAATGTTTCGATGATGGCCCCTGTGCCGGAGCCCGGCGAATGGGCGCTGATGCTGGCAGGCTTCGCGTTGATCGGATTTATCGTCAGGCGTCGAAACTGGTCCTGACCGCCTCATTGAGGGAAACTCGGCAATAACTCAGACGATGCCTTGTGCCTGTAAATCCGCATGGTAGGAGGATCTGACCATGGGTGCGCAGGCTGCGTGGGAAAACCCCATCTCTTTTGCGGCGGCTTCGAATTCACGGAATTTTTCCGGGGTGACGAAGCGGGATACCGGGAGGTGCCCTGTGGAGGGCTGAAGATACTGACCGAGGGTCAGCATGTCGACGCCGTGCCGCCTGAGATCCTGCATCACTTCGAGGATTTCCTCGTCTTCCTCCCCGAGTCCCAGCATCAGCCCGGATTTCGTCGGAATTTCGGGATGAAGCTTCCTGAATTCCGAAAGAAGCTTGAGCGAATGCCCGTAATCCGCGCCGGGGCGCGCAGCCTTGTAGAGCCTTGGCACGGTTTCGAGGTTGTGGTTCATGATGTCGGGCAGTCCCGAGCCGAAAATATCGAGGGCGATATCCAGCCTCCCCCTGAAGTCGGGGACAAGAACTTCGATCTTCGTCTCCGTAGATGCGGCTCTCACCGCATTGATGCAGTCCGTGAAATGCGCGGCGCCGCCATCCCTCAAATCGTCCCGGTCGACGCTCGTGATCACCACGTATTTGAGTTTCATGGCGGATATCGATTCCGCGAGGTGGGTAGGTTCGAGCGGGTCGGGCGGAAGGGGCTTGCCGTGGGCGACATCGCAGAACGGGCAGCGTCGCGTGCAGAGATCCCCGAGGATCATGAAGGTCGCGGTTCCCTTGCCGAAACATTCGCCGATATTGGGGCAGGATGCTTCCTCGCAGACTGTGTGAAGATTGCGCTCGCGCAGGATTTTCTTGATTTCCTGGTACTGCCCGGAACTGCCCGATTTGACCCGGATCCATTCAGGTTTTCTCAGGATGGGCTGCTGCACGATCTTGATGGGAATCCTGGAGGTCTTGGCTTCCCCCCGCTGTTTCTGCGTCATAACTTTTCCTTCAATATCACGATCAATTCCTCCCCGAGCGCTTCCGGGGAGGCTTCCATCCCGAGCTTTTTCGCGCTGGTCACTTCGAGTCCCCTGTAGCCGCAGGGATTGATGGCGAGAAACGGGGAGAGATCCATGTCGACGTTAAGGGAGAGACCGTGGTAAGTGCAGCCGCGCCTCACCCTGAGGCCCAGGGATGCGATTTTCGTTTCCCCCACGTAAACGCCGGGCGCATCGGCTTTGCCGCAGGATTTTACGCCGTGATGTTCCAACAAGTCCACCACGCTCTGCTCCATTTTTCCGACGAGTGTCTTCACCCCCATGCCCGATCGCCTCAAGTCGAGAAGCAGGTAAAGCACGAGTTGGCCGGGTCCGTGATAAGTTACCTGCCCGCCCCTGTCCACCTTGATTACGGGAAATTCCGTTTTCGACGGAAGGTGCTCGGTTTTTCCGGCGAGTCCGTAGGTATAGACCGGCGGGTGCTGCAGCATCCAGATCTCGTCGGCAGTGTCGGCATTGCGGCTGGAAGTGAATTCCTGCATGGCCTCCAATGTCGGCAGATAATCGACAGTGCCGAGCCGCTTTACGACCACTTCACCCACTACAGCACCATCACCACGTCGGGGTGGTCGCACAATTCCACGTAGAGCGCATCGAGTTGCGTTTTCGAAGTCGCGGTCACGGTACAGGTGAGGCTGATGTATTTGCCTTCGCGGCTTGCGCGCATTTCCATGCTCGACGCGTCGAAATCAGGGGCATGGTGCAGGACGACTTCCAGGACCGACTGGGCGAAGCGGGATGCTTCGCTTTTTCCCATGATTTTGATCGGGAATTCACAGGGATATTCGATCAGGGATTCTTCACTCATGCGCGGCGCATCACTGAATTCTTGAATTCCTGGTAGGCGCCATGGAGCTTCCAGAAGAAGAGTCCCGGCTTGCCGTTTCCGACCGCTTTTCCGTCCAGGCTCGTGATGGGCGTGATTTCCTTGGTGGAGGAAGTGAGCAGGATTTCGGAAGCCGAGAAAAGCTCATCCTCGGCAATTTTTCTCACTTCATGGGCGATGCCATGACCCATGGCGAGTTCAAGAACGACATCGTAGGTGATTCCCGGAAGCATCAGATTGCCTTTCGGCGGGGCGAGCAGGATATCGTCCTTCACCACGAAAATGTTGCTCGCAGCCCCTTCGGTGAGGAAGCCCTCCCGCAGCAGTATCGTTTCGACCGCGCCCGCATCCACCGCCATCTGCCTCAGGAGCACGTTGGGGAGCAGGGAAATTGCCTTGATGTCGCAGCGCAGCCAGCGGTTGTCTGCAGCGCTGATCGCGGCAACCCCGGCTTCGAGCGTCTCTCTGGACGGGGTGACGAGCGGGTTCGACATCATGAATACCGTGGGCTGAACGCCCCTGGGGAAAGCATGATCCCTTTTCGCAACGCCGCGCGTGACATGGAGATAAAGGCTCTGGTCCTCGGGCTCGTTGAGGGCGATGAGACGATGCACGAGATCGGACCACTGCGCTTCGGTATGGGGATTCGGGAGCCCGATGCCGTCCAGACTATGCTGCATGCGAAGGAGGTGCTCCCGCAGGCGGAAAGGATGGCGGGAATAGACCGGCACGACTTCGTATATTCCGTCGCCAAAAATGAAGCCGCGGTCGAGGACCGGTATCCGGGCCTCCTCCATAGGCATGAATTCTCCGTTCAGATAGATCATGATTTCCTCAATTGAAAAGGAGTGTGAGACTGTCCCAGGCGCGTCCGAAGATATTCGCCCGTTCCACGCTCTCGAGCGCGATGAGCGGATATTCGCTGAATTTTTTTCCGTCGAGGCTGACTTTCACGACGCCGACCTTCTGGCCCGCCACGACGGGCACGATGAGCGGCTGTTGCGCTTCTATCGTGGCTTTCAGCCCGGACGCCGCCCCCTTGGGCACGGCGGCGTAAAGATCCTGGGCAAAGCCCGCTTTCAGGGTGTTCTGCTTGCCTTTCCACACCCTGAGGGTGGTCACGGATTGCCCCTTCGCATAAAGACGGACGGAATCGTAAAACTGGAGCGCGTAGTTGAGGATCTTCAGGCTTTCCATTGCCCGTCCGGCGTCCGAATGCGCGCCGACGAGGACTGAAATCAGCCTGCGCGGCCCCCTCTTTGTCGATGCGACGAGGCAATAGCCCGCTTCCTCGGTATGACCGGTTTTCAGGCCGTCGACATAGGGGTCCATCCACAGCAACCTGTTCCGGTTGGGTTGGGTGATCCTGTTCCAGGTGTATTCCTTGATCGAGAAGATGGGATAGTACTCAGGAAAATCCCGGATGATCGCGGATGCGAGAATCGCGAGGTCGTGAACCGTGGTGTAATGCTCGGGGTTCGGCAGGCCTGTCGCATTGACGAAGTGCGTGTTCTTCATCCCGAGGCGTTGCGCTTCGTGGTTCATCATCCCGGCAAAGGCTTCCTCGGACCCGGCTATGCCTTCGGCCAGAGCGATGCAGGCGTCATTTCCGGACTGTACGATCATGCCGTGGATCAGCGCATCGACCGTCACGGGGTTTTTGGGGTCGATGAACATCCTCGAGCCTTCGGCGCGCCATGCGCGTTCGGAAACGGGAATGGACTGGTTTAGGGTGATGAGCTTCTGGCGCAGGGCGCTGAAGGTGATATAGGAGGTCATCAGCTTGGTGAGGGATGCGGGTTCGATGCGCTCGTCCGGATTACGGCTTTCGATCACCTGGCCGCTGTTGAAATCGATCACCATGTAGGCTTTTGCCTCGACCAGAGGCGGCGGCGGGATTTCGAAAGGCCTTGCAGCAAGGGAAGTCGAAAAAAGGAGGATCAGCAGCGCAAGTATGGACTTCATGGCAGGGCGACTCAAAAATCGAATTATACACCATAGGGATTCTGGTAACCCAGCCTTGCCATGATCTTCGCCTCCAGAGCCTCCATGGTTGCCGCATCGCTTTCGTTTTCGTGGTCGTAACCCTGAAGATGCAGGGCGCCGTGAACGCTCATGTGCGCATAATGCGATTCCAGGCTCTTCGATTGCGCCAAGGCTTCGCGCTCGATTACCGGAGCGCACAGCACCATGTCGCCCATGACGGGATCGAATTCGTCGTAGACGAAAGTGAGCACGTTGGTGGCATAATCCCGCCCCCTGTAGAGCCGGTTGAGTTCGAGTCCCTCTTCCTCGTCGACTATCCTGATGGTGATGCCGACCTTTTTCAGTATGGCTGCCCTGATCCACCTTCTGAAGGCATGTCGCGGAGGCAGGTTTTGGGCAAGAGATGCGTACTGCACGCTCAGGCTGAAGTCACTTTTCATAAGCCTGGTAGGCATTGACGATGAGCTGGACGAGGGGGTGACGCACGACATCTTCGGACTGGAAGAAGGTAAAGGCGATTCCCGGAACTTTCCTGAGAACGGCCACGGCTTCGTTGAGTCCGCTTTTCTGCCCGCGCGCGAGGTCGATCTGGGTCACGTCCCCCGTGATGACGGCCTTGCTGCCGAAACCCATGCGGGTCAGGAACATCTTCATCTGCTCGGGTGTCGTGTTCTGCGCTTCGTCCAGGATGATAAAGGAATGGTTGAGCGTCCTTCCGCGCATGTAGGCGAGCGGGGCGACTTCTATCGCGCCGGATTCGAACAGCCTGTGCACCCTGTCGAATCCCATCAGGTCGTAGAGTCCGTCGTAAAGCGGCCTCAGGTAGGGATCGACTTTCTGCACCATGTCCCCCGGCAGAAATCCGAGGCGCTCCCCGGCTTCGACGGCGGGCCTCACCAGCACGATGCGTTTCACCCACTCGCGTTCTATGGCGTCGACCGCGGCTGCGACGGCGAGATAGGTCTTCCCGGTTCCCGCTGGACCCACTCCGAAAGTGATGTCGTGTCCCTGTATTTTTCCTAGGTACTCGATCTGGCGCGGCGTCCTGCCGTGCAGATTGGGTTTTCTCGTCATCAGGATGGGCATGTCGGGATTTGCTTCCATTTTCCCTGGTGCGACGA
Source organism: Burkholderiales bacterium (assembly GCA_019753155.1). Lineage (GTDB taxonomy): Bacteria > Pseudomonadota > Gammaproteobacteria > Burkholderiales > JABEVD01 > JABEVD01. Next base: position 21,770 of record JAIELG010000028.1, on the reverse strand, counting down.
GCTCCACGAGGCCGAGCTGGACTTCCTCGATATCGAGATCCCGTCCCTGGGTCTGGAGATAGAATCGTTCCAGCGCCGAAATCGCGAGCCTGATTTTTTCCGGCTCTCCCTTGACCGTGAAATTCTCGCTCCGCCTCGAAATGCTGACGTTCATGGCGATCTCGATCTGGCGCAAGTTTTCGTCCAGTGCGCCGCAAAGGCTGGAAAGCCTCCTGTTGTCGGCGGGGGTGAAGGAAATGGACGCGGTTTTCAAGTCATCCCCGCGATCTCGCCGCGCAGCGAGTGGGTGAGGGCTTCGGTGATCGTCACATCGACGAACCGACCGATCAGGATGGGATTTCCCACGAAATTGACCATGCGATTGTTTCCGGTGCGCCCGGCAAGCTCCGCATCGTCTTTCCTTGCGCGGCCGGTCACCAGGATGCGCTGTTTCGTACCCACCATGCTGAGGCTGATTTCCTTTTCCTGGGCATCGATTTGCGCCTGCAATCTTGCGAGGCGCGCCTGTTTGACTTCCATCGGGACGGTGTCGGGCATGGATGCGGCAGGGGTTCCCGGTCTCGGACTGTAGATAAAGCTGAAGCTCGAATCGAATTTCAGATCTGCTATGAGCTGCATCGTTTCCTCGAATTCGCTGTCAGTTTCGCCGGGAAAACCCACGATGAAATCGGACGAAAGGGAAATGTCGGGGCGCGCTTCCCGCACGCGCCTGACGATGGATTTGTATTCGAGGATAGTATAGCCCCGCTTCATCGCAGACAGTATCTTGTCCGAGCCCGACTGGACCGGAAGATGGAGGTGGTTCGCGAGCTTGCCGATGGCGGCATGAACATCGATCATGCGTTGCGTGAATTCCCTGGGGTGGGACGTGGTGTAGCGTATCCGACCGAGTTCGGGAATTGCTGCGAGATACTCGATGAGGAGCGGCAGGTCGGCCGTTTCCCCATCTTCCATCGAGCCCCTGTAGGCATTGACATTCTGCCCGAGCAAGGTCACTTCCCTCGCGCCTCCCGCGACCAGGCTCCCGACTTCCGCGAGGATATCTTCCAGCGGTCTCGAGATTTCCTCGCCCCTGGTGTAGGGGACGACGCAGAAACTGCAATATTTGCTGCATCCTTCGATGATCGAAACGGATGCCGAGGCTCCGGAAACCCTGGCGGGCGGGAGCGCATCGAACTTTTCCACTTCGGGGAATGTTATGTCGATCTGGGGGCGTCCGGATTCGATGCGCTGCCTGATCATTTTCGGTAGCCTGTGCAGGGTCTGCGGGCCGAAAACCAGATCGACATAGGCGGCCCGCCTGAAAATGGCGGCACCTTCCTGGCTCGCAACGCAGCCGCCGACCCCTATCAGGAGATCGGGATTCCTTTCCTTGATGAGCCTGATCCGTCCCAGTTCGTGAAAGATTTTCTCCTGCGCCTTTTCTCTCACAGAACAGGTATTGAGCAGGATCACTCCCGCTTCTTCCGGGTTATCGGTGAGTTCGAGTCCGGATTCGATTCGCAGCACATCGGCCATCTTTTCCGAGTCATACCCGTTCATCTGGCATCCGTAGGTCTTGATGTACAGCTTTTTCGAGCCTTGCGTCATGCCGTATGCCTCAACCGGCTTCCGCCAGCTTCTGGTGCGCGCTTTCCCTGAGGTCTTCGTATTCGACCCAGGAAAATCCGAGATGCTCCAGAGCCATGGGAACCCCCTGCGCGCTGCCTCCTTCGTGAGGCACCTTGTGGAAAGTGCGGTATGCATTGTTGGAGAGCATGGCGATCGCGACCAGCGTGGGGGTTTTTGCCTGGCCGGATGATCCTCCGAAAATGGAAAGATCGTGGTGGCGCTGGGTCGCTTCGCAAATCTCGTCCGGAAGATTCCAGCTCTTCGTCATCAGGTAACCCAGGGTGGCGTGATCGGTATGGAGTTTCTCGTTCTCGAATTCGGTCAGGGATTTCCCTTGGTGTTTGCCGGCCTTCAGGAGCAGGCTTTCGTATTCGGGAAATTTCCTGTCCAGGAGCGGCATGCCGCAATTGTGGAAAAGGCCGAAGGTATAGGCCTCGTCTTTTGGAATGCCGGGCAGCCTCGACGCAATATAAGCCGCAATCAGAGCGACGGATTCGGTCATGTTCCAGAATTTTTCGACGGAAGCCGGGGTGTTTCCGACGGCGCCGCGCAGCGCGAAGCCCGAAATCAGGTTCATGACGTTCTTCATGCCAAGGAAATGGATTGCTTCCTGGGCGGAAGTCACCTTCGAGCGCAGTCCGAAGAGGGGAGAATTGACCGTCTTCAGCAGCGCCGCGGAAAGGCCGATGTCCTTGCCGATGAGGGTCACGATTTTTTTGACGTCCGGGTCCTCCTTTTTCTGCTCTTCCATCAGGTCGATGAGGATGGCCGGTCTGGGAGGAATGGCGATGCTTTTCAGTATGCTTGCCGGGTCGAGATTCATGGGTTCTCCTTTGGTATTTTTTCAAGCGCAATCGACTGGGCTGTCGTTTCCCTTTCCCTGACGAGATGGGCGCAATTTCCGTCGACCAGAATTTCCGCAGCTCTGGGTCTCGAATTGTAGTTCGAACTCATGCTCATGCCATAGGCTCCGGCGGAAAGGATGGCGAGCAGATCGCCGGATTGCACATCCAGCCTGCGCGCATGCCCCAGGAAATCTCCGGTTTCGCAGACCGGGCCGACGATCTCGAAGATTTCGCCCGAGCGTGCGCCCTGCCTGACGGGTATTATTTCATGGTAGGCATCGTAAAGAGCCGGTCGCATCAGGTCGTTCATCGCACAATCGACTATCGCGAAATTCTTCTCCTCTCCGTGCTTCAGGTATTCGATCCGGGTGAGGAGAATCCCTGCGTTTCCGACCAGAAAGCGCCCCGGCTCGAAAAGAATTTTCTGCGGGCGCGCCTCCAGCTTTTTCAGCAAGGCTGTCGCGTAATCTCCGATCTCGGGGGGATTTTCGTCCCCGTAGCGTATGCCGAGTCCACCCCCGACATCGATGTGGGAAAGCAGGATGCCGTTTTTTTCGAGTTCGTCCACGAGCAGCAGGATTTTTTCCAGCGCTTCGACGAAAGGAGAGGTTTCGGTCAATTGCGAGCCGATATGGCAATCGATCCCGACGACGGCGAGGCTGGGAAGTGCTGCGGCCTTGAGGTAGAGCCTCAGGGCGTCACCGTAGGGAATGCCGAATTTGTTCTGTCTGAGTCCGGTCGAAATGTAGGGATGGGTTTTTGCGTCCACATTCGGGTTGACCCTGAAGCTGATGTTCGCTTTTTTTCCAGATTGCCTTGCGACTTCATCGATGCGGTCGAGTTCGGCTTCGGATTCGATATTGAAACACAGGATGCCCGCATCCAGCGCCGCGCGTATTTCGTCGGTTTTTTTGCCCACCCCGGAAAAGACGATTTTCGAAGGTTCCCCGCCTGCCTTGATGACGCGCTCGAGTTCCCCCCCTGATACGATATCGAAGCCGCTTCCCATGCGAGCGAAAAGATTCAGGATCGCGATATTGGAATTCGCCTTGACCGCATAGCAAACGAGATGGTCGCGCGATGAGAATGCATCCGAATAAGCCCTGAAAGCCGAAGCGAGCGCTGCTTTAGAATAGACGTAACAGGGCGTGCCGAATTCTTCCGCGACAGATTCCAGGGATATTTCTTCCGCGTGCAGGTGGTTGTTTATTTGGCAAAAAGTATTCATTTTCTCTGATCCTGCGATGTCGGCAGGTACAGCGGCCCCTTCAGCCCGCATCCTTCCAGGACGAGCGCGCAGAGCATCAAAACAAGAAGAGTTCTCAGTTTGCGGGACATGGATACATACTAACACATGGGATGATGGCTGCGTTTAAGTGTTGCCCTCGCTGTCCTGTATTCGGGATAGATTTTTCCGACAGTGTTCCAGAATGCCGCGGAATGGTTCATTTCGATGAGGTGCGCAAGCTCGTGGGCGACGACATAGTCGATGAGATCGGGCGATATGCGGATGAGGCGCCAGTTGAGGCGGATTTCCCTTTTCGAATTGCAACTGCCCCAGCGCGTCTTCGCGCTCGAAAGGAAAAGCCGGGGCAATTTTACTTCGAGCATGGGGCAATAATGAGCGATCCTTTCCGCAAAGTGGGCGCGCGCCCGCCTTTTGTACCATGACTCGACTGCGGCCCCTATCTTCGAAGGCTCCGGGTCGGGAAGCGCAACTTCGAGAAATCCTTCCCCCGTTCCGATCCGGGTTCTGTCCGCCATGGAAATGCGCAGGATGTAATTCTTGCCCAGAAATGGAACGGCTTCTCCTTCGCCCCAGTTTTGCAAGGGCGCAGGTTTCGACCTTAATTCTTCCAGTTTTTTCAATATCCACGCGGATTTTTCATGCAGGATGTTTTCGATGGTTTTTTCCGGCATTCTGAGCGGGGTGCTGACCGTCAATCCCTGCGTGTCTATCCTCAGCCCGACCGTGCGCCGGCTGCTGCGTTTCAGGGTATAGCTCGTCTCCTGCCCCAAGAGCCTGACCGTATGCTTCATGGCTTCCCCATGCGCTCCATTTCGGATCGAATCCATGTCTCGGTTGTTTCGTTGAGTGCGTTGGGCTTCATCCCTTTCGTCTCGACAGGTTTCCCTATGCTGACGGTGATGACACCGGGGCGCTTGAAAAACGCGTTTTTCCCCCACAGGTAGCCGGAATTGTGGGCGATCGGCAAAACCGGCGCGCCCGTGTGCGTTGCGAGCCATGCCCCGCCTATCTTGAAAGGGGCGGTTTTTCCTGGCGCTATCCTGGTGCCTTCCGGGAACACGATGACGAAAAATCCGGCATCGAGCCTGTCCTTCCCCTGTTCGATCAGTTGCTTGAGCGCTGCGCGCCCTTCTTCCCTGTCTATCGCAATCGGACTCGTCATCGCGAGACCCCATCCGAAAAAAGGAATCCTGAGCAATTCCTTCTTCAGCACCCAGACCTGGGGGGGCAGGATGACCTGGAAAGCGATGGTTTCCCATGCGGACTGGTGGTTGGAAAGGACGATGCAGGGGGCATCCGGAATGTTTTCGGCACCCTCCAGCCTGTACCGCACGCCGCAGATTTTTTCTACGAGAAACATCATGATGCGCGCCCACTGCGAGATCACCCTGTAGCGCGTCATGGGGGGCCAGGGGAAAGTGAGGATGGAGATCATGGAGAAGAATGGGGTGAAGACCATCTGCAGCAGCGCGAAAATCAGGGAACGGAAAAAAACCATGTTCACCCTGCGAGAAAGCGCGCAGCTTCTGCAAGATCGGGGAAGATTTTCGTGCCTTCGGGCAGGCCGCCGTTTTCCAGGGTTTTCTGCCCCTTCCCGGTCAGGACGAGAATGGGGACCGCCCCCACTTTTTCGGCCGCGACGAGATCCCGCAAGGAATCGCCTATCGCCGGAACGCCCTTGAGGTCGACATCGAAACGCCTAGCTATTTCGAGCAGCATGCCGGGCTCCGGCTTTCTACAGGAACATTTCAGGTCGGCGGTATGCGGGCAGTAGAAGAATGCGTCTATCCTCCCCCCCGCCAGCATGAGCATTTTCTGCGTTTTTTCGTGTATGTGGGCGAGCGTGGACATCTCGAAAAGGCCGCGTCCTATTCCGGACTGGTTCGTCGCCACCACCACGGTGAATCCTGCATGGTTAAGCCTTGCGATCGCATCCAGGCTGCCGGGAATGGGTTTCCATTCTTCCGGGCTCTTGATGAACTGGTCGGAGTCGTAATTGATGACGCCGTCGCGGTCGAGTATGACGAGCTTCACGATGCGAGCCTCGACAGGTCTGCGACGCGGTTCATGGCCGAATGCAGCCGGGAAAGCAGTGCCAGCCGGTTTGCGCGCAATGCGGGATCTTCGGCATTCACCATTACGTTGTCGAAAAATTCATCGACCGGATTTCTGAGCGCCGCCAATATTTGCAAAGACAAGGCATATTCTCCGGAAAAGAACGCTTCATCCGCTTTCGGCGCAATCAGGCCCAATGCCTGGTGCAGCGCCTGCTCGGCGGGCTCGTTCAGCAGGGAAGCATCGATTTCGCCGTCCACTGCGCCTCCGGCCTTCCTGAGAATATTGCTCACGCGCTTGTTGGCCGCGGCCAGCGTTTCGGCTTCGGGAAGCTCGGCGAAAGCGTGCACTGCGGCAAGGCGTTTGGGTATGTCGCTCAGACGCTGGGGGCGCAGGGACAGCACGGCATCGACTTCCTGGGCTGAATAGCCTATATCCCTTAAAGTTCCTACCAGTCTGTCAGAGATGAAGTCTTCCGTTTCTACGACAGCGCGACCAGACTCAAAAGCCTCGACATCCCGAAATACGCCGGCGGTCGAAGAAATAAGGGTGTCAAGGCTGAGTTGCAGATCGTTCTCCATCAGCATGCGGATGACCCCCAGCGCATGGCGGCGCAATGCATAGGGATCCTTGTCCCCCGTGGGAATCTGCCCGATTCCGAACATGCCGACCAGCGTTTCCAGTTTGTCGGCAAGCGCGACGACGAGGCCGACGGTATTGCGGGGCAATTCGTCCCCCGCAAAGCGCGGCTTGTAATGGTCTTCTATGGCATGGGCGATTTCGTCCGAAAGGCCGTCGTGCTGCGCATAATAGCGCCCCATGATGCCCTGGAGTTCGGGAAATTCACCCACCATGTCGGTGAGGAGGTCGGCTTTGGAAAGCAGGGCTGCCTGATCGGCCTGCAGCGCAAGTTCTTCACCGCCCAATCGATGTCCTATGATGCGCGCGATCGCCTGAACGCGCTCGATGCGATCGCCGAGGCTGCCGAGTCTGTTGTGATACACGACCCTGGAGAGGCCCGTGATGCGCGAGTCGAGCGGCTTCTTCCTGTCCTGGTCGTAGAAGAATTTTGCATCCGCGAGGCGCGGCCTTACCACGCGCTCGTTGCCCTGGATCACAAGCGATGCATCAATGGGGCGGATGTTCGAGACGATGAGGAATTTGTTGGTAAGTTTGCCTGAGGCATCCAGAAGCGGAAAATATTTCTGGTTCGCCTTCATGGTGAGAATCAGGCATTCCTGGGGCACTTCGAGGAACTCGGGGTCGAATTTTCCGACGAGCACTTTGGGGCGCTCGACGAGCGCGGTGACTTCATCCAGAAGCGCTGCATCCTCTACGGGCTTCGCTCCGCCGCCTACCTCTGCCGCAGCTTTAGCCAATTGCTCTTTGATTTCTTTCCTGCGCTTATCGAAGCTCGGAATCACCGCGCCTTCTTTTTCCATCTGCACTTCGTAGCTGTCGGCATTCCGGATTTCCAGAATCGGGCTTGCCGCTTCGAAACGGTGGCCCCGGGTTTCGCGCCCCGAAGCCAGTCCCAGCGCGGTTACAGGCACGATATCCGGTCCATGAAGCGCGACGAGCCCATGCGCGGGCCGAACGAAGTTCACCGAGCTCCATCCATCTCCGAGCTGGTAAGTCATCACTTTTGCGATGGGAAGCTTGGCTATGGCATCAGTCAGCGCTTTTTGCAGGCCTTCGGCGAGCGTCGCACCTATTGCCACGCTGTCGAAAAACAGCGCCTCGGACTTGCCGTCCATCGCACGTTTCAGTTGCGGCACCGCTGCAGCATCCGCGCCGAGCGCGGAGAGCCGCTTGAGCAATGCGGGCGTCGCCCTGCCTTCGGCATCGAGGCCGACCGAAACAGGCATCAGCTTTTGCGAAACCGGTTTGTCCGCAGCATTGGGGAGTACATGGCTTATCCGCACAGCAAGTCGGCGAGGCGAAGCAAAGGAAATTCGGACGCCTTCCTCCAGGGCCAAACCTTGCGCTTTCAAGCTTTCATGCAGCCTCCCAGCAAAACTGACGCCCAGATCGTTCAGCGATTTCGGCGGCAGTTCCTCGACGAACAGCTCGACCAGCAATGAATGATTAGTGACCATTGGATACCCGCGATTGCACAATTCGTGATTGCACTACGTCGTCGATAATGCTACGACAAAATTTATTGATATGTATCAATCTGATTTTTGATCCGAACCCGACAAATCCAAGCGTTAATGCAAGTTTGCCGAAAACTTCATCAGCAAATGAGGACGCGATGAGTTCTACGCCAGAAAAATCGATTTCCAGTATATCGTTCGGAGCAGAAATCAGCAGGTTCTCAATTTTGTTCCTGATTTTCAATCCGGTAAGTCGATTTCCAAATCCTGTTGCCTCGCTTGCCAATGCCATTCTCATCAGTCCGGCAGGGGTGTCCTTGCCATAGAGGGATTCATTGAATGGGTGGCCCGGAAAATTTCCCCAGAGCGCTTTTTCAATTTCTATGGACTCAGCCGTATTTAACTGGATATCGACAAAAGTACCAGGAAAGGGCGGGAAGTCACCCTTGATTTCCAATCGGTCGTTCAGCCATTCGACTCGCCCTTTCTGTGAATGAATGGATAGTCTGCCGCCTGCATTTATTTTTACGATTTGCAAGGTGCCGGTTAATCCTTTTCCCTGACCAAAATCAGGGCGGGAAGTGATGCCTTCTTTCAGCGCGTGAGCAATGGCATCCTCATCACTTTGGATTTCTGGAAATGCCTTGCGAATTGTTTCCGGTATGCCAACACCGCCGTCTGCTACCGCAATTGCCATATGATGCGTCGCTGGATGCACTACTATTTGCATCCATCCGTGCTCAACGCCCGCATGGACTAAAACATTGCCTGCAATTTCATTAAGCGCCCATTCAAATGATTGCAGTACGCCTTCCGCATATGTGGCTCGTTCCAATATCTGGTGCACCTGACTATTGATCAGGTCATTTAGGCTTGAATCATCGGAAAACTGATGGAGTGCATTGGGCTTGCTGGATAATGGGTGCCCGGATTGCGGAGAAAGATACGCTGCATAATTCGATTCAATAATGTTGTGTCTGCATGCATCATCGTCGGGCAAAACAGTTTCAATTTCGATGCCCTGTTTTCTGAGTTGCTCGGACAACACGATTAACGGAACGAAACCGTTAGGAAATGCTCGTTTCACATTCGAAAAATCGAGCTTGATGTCCTGATAGCCTTGCTTAATCGCGACATGAAACAGTCTCTTTTGCACACCCTGAAATGAATGCCAATTAAAATCATCGGTCATGACGATTTCGTTGTTCATGCTCCTGCATTCCTCTTTTCGATTTGCGCCAGCACTTCGTCCGCCCATTCTTTCGGCGCCATGGGAAAACCGAGGCGGGCGCGGCTTTCGAAATAGGCTGCCGCGACGCTCTTCGCGAGGTTGCGGATGCGCCCGATGTAGGCCGCGCGTTCGGTGACCGAAATCGCACCGCGCGCATCCAGCAAATTGAAGCTGTGCGCAGCTTTCAGCACCTGTTCGTAGGCAGGCAGGGGCAGTTGCTGCGCCATCAGGTAGGCGGCCTGTTTCTCGTGGCTGGAAAACGCATGGAGCAGAAATTCCACGTTGCTGTGCTCGAAATTGTATTTCGACTGCTCGACTTCGTTCTGGTGATAAACGTCCCCGTAAGTGATGCCTGCCGTCCATTTCAGATCGTAAACGTTTTCCACACCCTGCAGATACATCGCGAGTCGCTCCAGCCCGTAAGTGATTTCTCCGGTGATGGGCTTGCAGTCCATGCCGCCGACCTGCTGGAAATAAGTGAACTGGGTGACTTCCATGCCGTTGAGCCACACTTCCCATCCCAGGCCCCATGCGCCCAGGGTCGGATTTTCCCAGTCGTCTTCGACGAAGCGGATATCGTTCTGCCTGAGATCGAAGCCGAGCGCTTCCAGGGAACCGAGATAAAGCTCGAGGATATCTGCGGGCGCAGGCTTGAGCACGACCTGGAACTGGTAATAGTGCTGCAGGCGGTTGGGGTTCTCCCCGTATCTGCCGTCCTTGGGACGGCGCGAAGGCTGCACGTAAGCCGCTTTCCAGGGTTCGGGTCCGAGCGAGCGCAAAAAAGTCGCCGTGTGGGACGTGCCCGCCCCGACTTCCATGTCGTAGGGCTGAAGCAACACGCAGCCCTGGTTCGACCAGTACTTCTGGAGGGTGAAGATGATGTCCTGGAACATGTTCATAAATGGGCTGATTCTACTTGTTCTTGCGGGATTTCGCCAACCCGAGCAAAAGCATGGCCCCCGCGAGCAGGAGGAATGCATGGTTTCCCCACGACACATAAGGGGTGGCGCCTGAATAGCCCTGCACAGAAGCATCGAGCGATCCCTGCATGAATGTCGGAAGCTCGGAAACCAGGCGTCCGTGCGCGTCGACGACGGCAGTCATCCCCGTGTTGGTGGCGCGCAGCATCATCCTTCCGGTTTCGAGGGCGCGCATCCGGGAAATCTGCAGGTGCTGGCGCGGGGCGATCGAATCCCCGAACCACGCATCGTCGGTGACATTGATCAGCATGGTGGCCTGCGGCAACTGCAGGATGATTTCCTCGCCGAAGACATCCTCGTAGCAGATATCGATGGCGAGCCGCTCGCCTGCCGCATGCATCGGCTGCTGGTCAAGGGAACCTCTGGAGAAATCCGACATAGGGATATGCATGAAATCGAGAAGCCAGCCGAAGACCGGTTTCACGGGAAGAAACTCGCCGAAAGGAACGAGGTGCGATTTCCTGTAGCGCTCATGGGGAGAGAGGCCGAAATTGAAAACGCCGTTGTAGTATTCGTTTTCTGTCAGGCGTTCGGGCAGCCCGATCAGCACATCCCCGTGATTTTCCCTCGCATGCGCTTCGAGCATGTTCAGGTATTCGCGCGGGACTTCGTCGTAAAAAATCGGAATCGCCGTTTCCGGCAGGATGATCAGCCGGCTTTTGCTCGAAAGCGCAAGCTTCAGGTAAATATCCATGGTGCTCTCGAGCTCGTCATTGCTCCACTTCCTGTCCTGCGGGATGTTCCCCTGGAGCAAGCTGACCGTGACGGGCGGCCCTTCGGGATGGGTCCAGTCGATTTTCTGCAAACCGTAGCCGCAAAGAAAGACGATGGCGAACAGGATGGCGGCTTTTTTCCTGTAAGCTGTTTTCGAGGCCAGAAAGAGGAGTCCCCCTGCAACCGCCGTGATGAGGGATAGGCCGTAGGCGCCCAGGATCGGCGCATATCCCGCGAGCGGGCTGTCCGTCTGGGAATAGCCGAGGGCGAGCCAGGGAAATCCCGTGAAGAGCCAGCCCCTCAGCCAGTCCTCCAGGGCCAGGAGCGCCGGGATCAGGAGAACGGCCTTGGTTGCGGGAGAGCCCGGCAGGCGCGCCTGAAAAAAGCCCACGAGCGCAGGATAGAGCGCCAAGAAGGCGCAGAAAAGCACCGTGGCGACGGCTGCGACGGAGAGCGGCATCCCTCCGAAATCGTGCAGGCTCACGTAAATCCAGCTTACCCCGCACAGGAAAAGCCCCATGCCGAAAGAAAAGCCTATCCACGCCGAGTCTTTCGCTTCTCCTGACCAAAGGCGGATGAGTCCTGCGACGGAGAGTATCGTCAGAAGAAAAAAATGGAAAGGGGCGAATCCGGCAACGCAGAGGGCCCCGAGCAGAAAAGCCGCAGCCAGCCTTGGCATTATTCAGAGGGTTTGAGTTTTTCGACGAGCAGCGAATGGATTCTCCTGCTGTCGGCGCGAAGAACCTGTATCTTGAGTCCTTCCACGAATATGTGTTCTCCCCTCTTGGGCAACCTGCCGAACCGGCTCAAAACCAGCCCGCCTATCGTGTCGTAGTGCTCGTCGCTAAGATGCGTTTCGAAGCTTTCATTGAAATCCGATATTTCCGTGAGGGCCTTGACGCGAAAGTGTCCGTGCGCGTCCGCGATGATGTTGTCTTCTGTTTCGTCGAAATCGTATTCGTCCTCGATTTCCCCCACGATCTGCTCGAGCACGTCCTCGATACTGACGAGTCCGGCGACGCCGCCGTATTCGTCGACCACGATAGCGATATGATTCCTGTTGCTCCTGAAATCCTTGAGCAATACGTTGAGTCGCTTCGATTTAGGAATGAATACCGCGGGCCTCAGCATTTCCCTGGTGTTGAATTCACCGTCCACGTAATGGCGCAGCAAATCCTTGGCGAGGAGAATTCCGATCACGTTGTCCCTGTCGCCGTCGATGACGGGAAAGCGGGAGTGGGCGGTTTCGATGACGAATGGAATGAATTTTTCCGGAGGGTCGTTGATGTCGATCACGTCCATTTGCGGTCTTGGAATCATGATGTCGCGCACCTGCATTTCGGAAACCTGCATGACTCCTTCGATCATGCCGAGCGCATCCGCATCGAGCAAATTGCGATCGTAGGCGGAATGGAGTAATTCGACCAGTTGTTCCCTGTCCTCGGGTTCGCGCATCAGGAGCGCGCTTATCCTGTGAAGCCAGCTTGCCTTAGAAGGCTCGTCCATGTCTGTTTTTTGGGGTTCCGATGCCCAGTGAGGATAGTTTTTGCCGAAATACTGTCGAATTGTAAAGCAAAACCGAGGCGGTTTGATGACAAAGAATCTCAAGGTGATATATTAGCACGATATCGATATCAGGCATTGCCATGCAAGGTTCAACTGCAATTTTGGAGGCGGATCGTTGCGTTTCGTGCGGCCTGTGCCTGCCCAGTTGCCCGACATACCGCAAGACCCTTTCGGAAGCCGATTCTCCCCGGGGCAGGATTGCGTTGATGCGCGGCGTCATGAAGGAAGAGATTCCGCTCAATGCCCGCTTCACCTGGCATATCGACCTTTGCCTCGATTGCCGGGCATGCGAGCGCGCTTGCCCAAACCATGTCGCCTACGGCGCCATTTTGAGAGCCATGAGACGGCCCATCGAATCGGCCAGAAAAAAAAGCTTCTGGCGCAGAAGCCTCGAAAAGGCTGCTCTTGGCCTGGTCGCCCATCCCGCAAGACTGGAAACAATCGGGTGGGCATTGGACGCAATCCCGAAGCTGATCCGCTCGAAGCTTGGCCACCTGCTCCCGCAAATCGTCCATCCCTTGCCGGATAGCCCGGTCTATCCGGCAAGGGGGGCCGTCATCGGGGAAGTCGGCCTCTTCCTCGGTTGCGTCGCGCGCATCACCGATGCGTTGACGCTGAATGCCGCCATCCACGTTCTGACGAGACTCGGGTATACCGTGCATGTGCCGCAAAGCCAGACCTGCTGCGGTGCGCTCCATGCCCGTTTCGGTGAGGAGGCTTCGAAGCTGAAGGAGCGCAATGCGCTCGCCTTTGCAGGGCTGGATACTATAGTGGGAACATCGTCCGCATGCAGCGCCGAGCTTTCCGGCAGGATTGTCGACATCAACCGCTTCCTGATGGAAGCGCAGGGTTGGGAAACTATCGAAATTTCTCCGCTCGACGAAAAAATCGCGGTCCACGTCCCCTGTTCCTTGCGCAACGTTCTGAAGGGGGAGGCCTATCCATTTCGCCTTCTGGAGAAGATCCCGGGGGTTCAGGTCGTCCCGCTCGGGGGAAACGATCAATGCTGCGGGTCGGCCGGAAGCTATTTTCTGACCCAGCCGGAAATGGCAAATGCGCTATTGGGTGATAAAATGAACATGGTGGCTGAAAGCGGCACAGGCTGTGTCGCGACTTCCAATGTGGGATGCGCGATGTCGTTGCGCGGGGCGGGGGTAAAGGTGCTTCACCCTGTAGTCATTCTGGCTTATCAGATGGGGTTCAAATGATCGAAATCGACAGGATTATCACGGCTTTCGACAGGGGCTTGCGCACCCTGTTCGCCCCGGCTTCATCGCTGCGCCCACAGCCGGGCGAGGAGATGGGCGAAAACCAGATGAGTTCGGATGAGAAGCGCGTGTCCGCATCCCTGATGCGCATCAATCACAGCGGGGAGATTTGCGCCCAGGCGCTCTACCAGGGGCAGGCCATGACCGCGAAAAACAGGGAAATCGCGCGCTCACTGGAACAGGCGTCCTGGGAGGAAACCGAGCATCTCTCCTGGACGGAGAACAGGATCGCGGAACTTGGGGGAAGAAAAAGCTTCCTGAACCCGCTCTGGTACACCGGCTCGCTTGCGATAGGCGTCGGAGTCGGCCTGATCGGGGACAAATGGAATCTCGGCTTTCTTGCCGAGACCGAGCGTCAGGTGGAGCGTCATCTTGCAGGGCATTTCGAGCGCCTTCCCCGGAACGATCAAAAAAGCCGCGCCGTGGTGGAGCAGATGAAACTCGATGAAGCCCGGCATGCGGCCATGGCGGTGTCCCTGGGCGCCGCGGAACTCCCGGTTCCTGCCAGGATGTTGATGAAATTGAGTTCGAAGGTGATGACCGGGCTTACTTACTGGGTTTAGGGAAGCACTGATTCCGTCAGGAATCAAGGGTTCTGCCGAGGATGTCGAGGCCGTATTTCAGTGCTCTTCTTTCCGCTCCCCTGCGGTACTGCATCCTTCTGTCCTGAACCCGCCTGTCCGCGCCCCTTCTTTCCGCTTCCTTGAGCGAAGGTTCGAAGTGCGCGCGTTTGTGGACGGACAGGGATACGCTGCCCTTTCGCGCCAGCCCTTCGGCGTATGCGTAGAACTTGACGGAGTTTTCGCCGGTGCAGGATATTTCCGCAGCGATGCTCAGTCTGATGCCGCTCTCGGGAATTTCATGGACATGCGCGAAATGGATGGGGGCGAACCCTTCCGTGACCCCATCGAGCAGGATGCAGGGTATGCAGACATGCTGGTGTTCCGGGGAGTCGAAATGGAACGAGACGATGATTCCTCCGGGGGGGGCGGGCCTGTCCAGCCTGACATGCACGTGCGCGTCGCCTCCGACCGGGCGGCCGTGCGGCCCGAGGGGGAGGAAATCGATTGCCTTGCCGCTTTGCATCAGGGTCAGGGGGTCTTGCCCGGAAAAACGGGGTATTTCATAGATACGGAATGCCGCATCGCTCCAGTCGAGCCTGTCCCGCGCTTTCAGTCCATGGCAGTCGGAACTCAGCCAACCTGCTGCGGAACGCAACCCTATGCTGTCGCCATCGTTGATTTTTCCGTCCGGCAAGGCGTCCTGCTTTTCGATGACGAAGGGGCAGGCTTGCGGAGAGAGTCTCGAACCGTTCATGTCGAAAAAGCTTTCCGTGCCGGATTTTTTGAGCGCGATGGTTTCCCCGTGCAGCAGGGGAGCATTTCGCATGGAGCCGTCCGCATGGCAGATTTCGAAAATCTCGTCATGCCCGACATTGAGCCGGAACGGCAATACGCCGAAAGGCGCGACGGCGCCGATATACTTGTTGCGGGAGACGCCCGTTGATCTCAGACAGATTGCTTTCATCTTTAATTTCCCGTGGAGAAGTCTTTTGCAATTCGTTACAGTATAGTCCCGAATCGGCTTCGTTTCGCAGAACTATACTATCGAAATGTTAAAAAATATAGCCTTAAAAAGGTTTCACCACGACAAGGATGACGATTGCAATCAGCATCAGCACGGGAAACTCGTTGAACCAGCGGTAAAAGACATGGCTTTTCATGTTCCTGCCCAGCCTGAAATCGTTCAACAGCTTGCCGCAATAGGCATGGTAGGCGATCAAGAACAGCACCAGAAGCAGCTTGACATGCAGCCAGATGCCCGCAAAGCCGAATCCCATCCAGAGCCATGTGCCGAAGACAAGCGCGAGAATCCCCAGGGGCGTCATGAAGCGGTATAGCTTTCCCGCCATGAGGATGAGGCGCTCCCGCTCGGCATGGTCTCCTGCCATCGCCAGATTCACGTAGATGCGCGGCAGATAGAACAGCCCCGCGAACCAGCTGACGACGAAGATGATGTGAAAGGATTTGACCCAGGGCATGTTCAATCCTTGAAAGTATCGATCACGATTTTTTTGATCTGGGTGAGCCTGCCATGGAAAAAATGGCCGGCTCCCGGCAGGACGACGACAGGGTGTCCCTGCGGCCTTGCCCATTCGAACAGATCGGCAAGGGGGATGACTTCGTCTTCTTCGCCGTGGATGAGCAGAATTTTCCCTTTTACTGCGGGCACGTCGAATTTTTTCACAGCCGGAGCGACCAAGGCGATTTTTTCAGGATCGATATTCTGGGCGAGCCTTGCCTGGACGAAACCTCCGAAGGAAAATCCTGCGAGCGCGAGCGGCAGGTCGCCCACTTTCTTCTTCAGGAATTCGACGAGCGCTGCCGCATCCTCGGTTTCCCCCCTGCCATCGTCGTGAATTCCAGAGCTTTCCCCCACGCCCCTGAAATTGAAGCGCACCGAAAGATAGCCGAGTTCGAGGAAAGACTTTGCGAGGGTCTGGACCACCTTGTTGTCCATGGTCCCGCCGAAAAGCGGGTGGGGATGCGCGATGAGCGCGATGCCTCGCCTGTTTTGCCCTGGGTCGTAGGCATGGGCCTCGATTTTTCCGGCAGGCCCTTCGATTTCAAAGCGGTATTGTTCCATCGTTATGATTTGTTCGATTGTCTAATTGTGGGCACGCATACAGTCAATAATTGCAGAACAGCAATTTTCTGGGGAAGAATGGCGTCTGATGAAACTAAAAACCTTGTGCAGGACCATCAATCTTGTCCTAAGGTACGAAGTTTTTCGATAAAATAACGAGCGCTTGGACAATTAGCGTGATTTGCCGCCCGCCTTACATCAAATCCATTTCTACGGATGAACTTATTTGCAAAACCTGGTTTGTTATTGCCAGGACCGTGCCCTATTTCGCGGCCAATTTGCTTTAACCGTTCCCATGGCATGCCTTCCAGGGTTTCAGGCTCAGGCTCATAAAAATTAATGTTTCCTGTCCATCGTCTCATCGCCTCGGTATCGGCGAGAAACCATGACTCGATTGCCTTTCGCGCGATAACAATTAGATCAATCCCCCCATGGCCTATGATTTCCTTGCGCCTCTCAATGCAAGGTGCGCATTTATCCGGATCAAGGTCAGCAAGCACAATGACTTTGTCCGGGTTTGCCTGAATTTTCAATTTTTCGACAAAAACTCCGATATTACGTCTGCACATGTTTCCGTTGCCGCCGGCATTAACTACCGGATCAATAACCTCGATATTGCATTCATCACGCAACCAATTTCTGAAAGCCTCGCTTTGTGGCAAAAATTCGTCGGAATTACCTTCAACCACGAACCCAACTGTCACCATGGTAATCCCCCGTCCAGTAGATTGGAGAGCCATGCCTCATCAAGATTGAGGGGTGCCAGGCTTTTCTGGGTGAGGTTTCCTGAATCAGCGCGCTTCATCCTTGTGCGACCATCGAGCTTGTCAACTAACACCAGTTCTTCAAGCTGCAATTCCCGAACAACCGACTCGCTATGAGTCGTTAACCAGACTGGATTTCCGGACGATGCCTGCTCCCTTATCAATTCGATCATTTCGCGGATTGCCTTGGGATGAAGTCCTCTTTCCGGCTCCTCAATCAAAGTAATTCCGTGGCTAGATGCCGAATCGAGTACCGCTACCAGCAAACTAAGCGCGTAAATCGTGCCATCCGAGACCATGCGAGCCGGAAAACGTCTCCTGGTTCCCCGTTCCTTGAACAGCAGAGCTGTTTTACTATCAAGTTGTTGCGACTCCGTTTGAATATCTTCTACACCGGGCACGATCATTTCCATCCAGTCCAGAATGATTTCACGCGCCCGGTCATTGTTTTCCATGCGGCTCAATACGCTTGCCAGATTGTGCCCTTTTCGGTCAAGCTCTGTCGGATCACTGTCGGATTGGTTGGGTTCTTTCGCACCGATTGGGTCAATTCGATATAACTTCAGATTTCTCAATAATTCGGCAAGAGGCAGCTGATAGAACAACAATAACGCTGAATAGGTATCCGGAAATTGCTCGATTCTTCTGTTTTGTTCTTCTGTAATGATCGGCTTTTCGCCTTTGCTTCGGGTGAGCAGCGGGTTCCCGTTAACGGCCAAACGTTCTTCGATCTTTGGAATGCTATCGAGATCATGAACATTTAATTCATAGCGGAAAATCGATACTTCATCCTGATCGGGCAATTCACATTCGATTTCAAAGCTGAATTTTCTTGAGTATTCAGCTCTTCGCTTTTCTGAATGGATGTTTACAAATCCTCCGTGCGAACGAAGCGCCGTTTCGATTCCATTTCGAACAAAAATGCTGATGAAATCCAGTGCGTCAAAAAAATTGCTCTTGCCTGAGCCATTGGGGCCGGCAAAAACGGAAAACGGAGTAAGGTCGTTCAACCCCAGCGAATCAATGCTTTTGAAGTTGGTGATTTTCAGTGTTTTGATGGACTTGCTTGCCATATCATCACCTCAATAATCGTCATTGTGTCATTGCTGAAAGTAACTGCAGTTTTACCGCGATTTTGCGCCGATCAGGTTCGATAGAGGTGGAAAGATTCCTCTCGTTATCGAACACGGAGTTACATATTCCATGTATGGCGCATGATTTGTTTTCGAGTTTTGTGCGTTTACATGATCATAAGCTAAATCTTGAGGCGTTCGACGACTTTGTTCCCCACAAGGTGGGAGTCGATGATTTCGTCGATATCTTCGATATCCACATAGGTGTACCAGGTTTCCTCGGGATAGACGACCAGAACCGGCCCTTCCGAGCAGCGCCCGAGGCAGCCTGCGGTGTTGATCCTGATCTTTCCGTCCAGCCCGAGCGCCTTGATCCTGTCCTTGGCGTGCCCCCTCATGGCGGTCGCGTCGTGGTCATTGCAGCAGGCTTCCCCTTGAGTCCTCTGGTTGAGGCAGAAAAAGACATGTTTTTCGAAATAGCCCATTCTGGATTCCAAAAATCATGATTATCTCATGCCTGAGGATTTTTCCGGTAAATGAAGCCGAGGTAGGCAAGGGCAAGGAACGGCCAGAGTTTTGCGAGAAAGGAGGTGGCGCCGCTCAGGGTGGGCAGTTGCCCGTATTTCCAGTCGAAAAGGAAAAGCTGGGATGTGGGGGGGGCGATATCCGGAGTCAGGGTCGCGACGGCGATCTGCGCGGCTATTGCAGCGGATGCAACGAGCGCCCTGAAGCGCGGCGCGAAATCCTTGAACACGAAAATTAGAAGAAGTCCGCCTCCTACCCCAAGCATGGCTTCCCGGCTTGCCCAGGCGAAAAAGACGCTGGGCTTGAGCAGGAAGCCCGCCATGGCCGATTTGACGAGTATGGCGAGAAACAGCATGAGGACGACGGGAATCGCTATTTTCTTTTCGGGGCGGAGCATGAACGATGCGATGAGTCCGAAGGAAAGCAGGTTGAGCGCTATCGAACCCGCCTCGATGGCGTTGAAATGGTGGGGGCTGAAGAGTTGCTGCAGCATCTGCCCTTCATCCGGAACCCAGCTCCCCATGAGGGGAAGGGCGGGATTGGTCTGGGTGAAAAGCCACAGCGCCAGCAATGCAATGCCGATGTCCCCTGCGCTGCTTTCGATGATCCAGGCATCCCTGAGCCTCGCCAGATGGGTGTCGAAAAACGGAAGACGCCATGTCCGCAGGGCAATCAATGCCCCGACAGCCCCGCCTGCCGTATTGGCAATCCAGTCGAGATTGGATGCGACCCTTGCCGGGAGATACGTCTGCATGGACTCCATGGAAAAACTCACGAGCGAGCAGATCACGATGGAAATCAGGAACAAATGCCTGAATCTCGAAAGCGCGGCCAGAGCGACGAAAAAGCCGAGCGGAATATAGCCCGAGAGGTTGATGAGGAAGTCCCCCCACAACACATGCCTGGGCAGCGGCATGACCGCGAAGGAAAACATGCCGATTCCTGGGTCGCGCCAGCCCGAGAAAGGATAGAGGCTGGCGAAAACGACGATCCATAGATTAGCGAGCGCCAGATAGAAATACAGTCTTGAGCCGCGCTGCGTGTTCATCCCGGTCAGGGCGAGCGGCGAACTTTGTCCAGAAGCGCAGTCGTCGACCTTTCGAAAACGAAAGGGATGGCATGCACGTTTCCTCCCCAACCCTTCACTTCGCGTCCCCCCACGATATCTTCGATTTTCCAGTCGCCGCCCTTCACGAGCACGTCAGGCCTGCAGGCGAGTATCAATTCCAGCGGGGTGTCGGTCTCGAACCATGTCACGAGATCCACGCATTCAAGCGCGGCAAGCACCGCCATGCGGTCCTCCAGGGGGTTGATCGGACGCTCCTCCCCCTTTCCCAGCCTTCTTACCGAATCGTCGCTGTTCACGCCCACGACGAGTTTTCTGCCCAGCGATTTCGCCTGGGCGAGATAGGAAACATGTCCCCTGTGCAGGATATCGAAGCAGCCGTTGGTGAACACGAGCGGCCGCTCCAGCGCGGCGGTCCTTTCCCGGAATGCTTCGGGGCTGCACAATTTCCTTTCGAAATCGAAACTCATGCCGCCAGCGTCTTCCGGTAATGGTTGAGTTGCGTGACCGTCTGGAATTCCTCCCCGAAAAGGCTGGAAAGGTTGCGCAAAATCCCGCCCACCACCCGCGACTCGCATTCCCTGTCGAAGACGATCTGGTCATCCAGCCAGTGGGAGAGCCATTCGGGATCCGGGAGCCTGCTCTGGACGGTATCCCTGGGAAAGAGCGCCTTGTTGACATGAAGATTGGTGGGATGCAACGCCCGGCTGGTTCTTCCCGAACTCGCCATCAGGACGCCCACCTTGGAAAAGGCGATTTGCGCCTGGAGGCCGTAGCGCTCCATCGCGCGCTTCATGTATCTGAGGTAGGCGCCGCCGTGGCGCGCCTCATCCCTCGAGAGCAGGTCGTATATCCGTTTGATGACGGGTTCGGTATGCCATTCGGAGGATCTCCTGTACCACTGGGTCAGCCTCAATTCGCCGCAAAAATGCAGCATCAGGGTTTCCAGGGGCGGCGCCGGATCGAACTCGAAGCGCACGGCATGAAGCTCCTCCTCGCTCGGAACGAGTTCGGGCCTGAATCGGTTGAGATATTCGATCAGGACGAGGGCATGTTTCTGTTCCTCATAGAACCAGATCGACATGAATGCGGAAAAATCGCTGTCGTGCAGGTTGTCGCGCAGGAACATTTCCGTTGCGGGCAGGGCGGACCATTCCGTGATCGCATTCATCTTGATCGTGAGCGCCTGCTCTTCGCTCAACATGTCGGCATGGAAGTCGTCCCACGGCACGTCGTCGACCATGCTCCAGCGGGCTTTTTCCAGGGATTTGAAGAGATCGGGATAGAGCATGATCAATCGTTATATTCGAAAAGTTTGACCACCTTGCGCACGCCCCCGGTCGTGCTTGCGATTTGCGCGGCCGCATCGGCTTCCTTGTGGGAAACGATGCCGAGCAGATAGACATCGCCCCTTTCGGTCACGACTTTCACGGCATTGCCGGGAACTTCCTTGCTGTTCAGATATTGCCCCCTGATTTTCGCCGTGATCAATACGTCGTTGCTTCTCGAACCCAGCGAACTCTTTTCCATGACGGCGACTTCGTTCGAGAGCGCGCGGACGTTTTCGATGCTCCTCGCGATCTGCGCCACCCTGTCCCGCGTGGCCTTGGAAGGCGCTTCTCCGGTCAGGAGAACGCTCCTGTTATAGCTCATTACGTTGACATGCGCCTCGTCCTTGAATTCCGCGCTGATGCGGTTCTGCGCCTTGATCTCGATCGATTCGTCCTCGACATAGGCGCCGCTGGTGCGCCGGTCGGACGCCATCAGAGCGCCCGCGCCCACGCCTGTCGCAACGACGGGGAAGCAGCCCGACAGCAGGGGCATGATGAGAAGAACCCAGTATGGTTTCATTATTCGACTCCCAATAATAGACAATCAATCGCATCGCACAGGCAGTGCAATGCGAGTATGTGAACTTCCTGGATGCGCGCCGTGCTCATCGAGGATACGCAGATATGGATGTCTTCCGGCCAGAGGATTTCCGAGAGCACGCCCCCGGAGCGGCCCGTCAGCGCGATGACGCCCATTTTCTGCTCGTCGGCGCGGATGTCGGCCAGCTCGGGGTCGTCGGCCGTCAT
>JAIELG010000003.1 GCA_019753155.1 Burkholderiales bacterium | reverse complement strand
GCTCTGCCAACGCGACTGAACATCAACCGCCTGCTGAAAAAACTGAATTTCCGGACACCCATGAAATATGCGGGCTAAGGTGAAACTGTAGGTAATTTTTACCGAAAAACCGATGAAATTTCAAGAAAGGGCGAATCATGAAACAGTGCAAACAAAAGGGATTCACGTTGGTCGAAATCGCAATCGTGCTGGTGATCGTCGGACTCCTGCTTGCAGCCGTATTGAAAGGGCAGGAAATGATCACGCAGGGCAAGATCAAGGGTGTGATCAACGATTTCAATGGCGTGCTGACCGCGTACAACGGCTATCAGGACAGGTACAAGGCGATTCCTGGGGACGATTCCGGCGCTGTCGCGAGATGGTCGAGCATGGGGCTGGCAACCAGCGTGGCCAATGGAAACGGGGTTGTCGAAGGCGCCTATACCGACACGAACAGCAGCGCTCCGACTACTACCACTACCGAAACCGCTCTTTTCTGGGCGGATCTTCGCGCGGCAGGTTTTTATACGGGAACTGCATTTGGCGCGGGAAGCATTGCGGCGCCCATCAATTCCGTCGGTGGCGTAATGGGCGTTCAGAGCAGTGTGCTCGGGTTGAATGGACTGGCGATCTGTTCGACTGCAGTGCCTTACAAGATAGCGCTTGCTGCAGATACCCAGCTCGACGATGGAAGCGCCAAGACCGGAACGGTGCGCGGGTATGCCTATACCACCGCCGCCTTGCCGGCGCTTACCAGTGCAGTGCCCGCAACCGATTATACCGACGGCAGCAGCTACGTGTTGTGCCGCTCGGCAACCTGAGGAGGCTGTCGTGAAAGCGAGGCAATCCGGTTTTACTCTGGTCGAGATCGCGATCGTCCTGGTGATCATCGGATTGCTGCTGGGCGGCGTGCTCAAGGGGCAGGAAATGATCACGCAGGGCAGGATCAAGAACGCGATCATCGATTTTTCCGGGGTCACCGCGGCCTATTACGCCTATCTCGATCGCTACAAGGCGCTTCCCGGGGATGACAGTCAGGCGAACAGCCGCTGGGGAACGAGCATTCTTCCCGCGAGTTCCAGCGGCAACGGCGATGGGGTGATTTCGGGCGCTTACAATGTCGCGACGACTACTGCTGCGGAGTCGGGTTATTTCTGGCAGCATTTGCGCGCTGCCGGACTCGTGACGGGCTCTGCGGCATCCGCCAGGCAGCCCATCAATTCCTCGGGCGGGATCATCGGGGTGCAGACGGGCAACGGTCCCGCATCGGGGACTGCACCTGCCGGGGTATTGAAGACCAACACGAACGACACGGGGCTGACGGGGCTGATGATCTGTTCTTCGGGCCTTCCGGACAGGGTGGCGGCGGCGGTGGATGCCCAGCTCGACGACGGCGTCACCAATACCGGCAACATTCGCGCCCAGCAGACTGCGGTTCCCGACCCGATTTCGACCAATGCGGTGGGGCCGCCCTATACCGATACCGGGTCGAATCCCTTCACGATCTGCAAGGCGTTCTGATGGGCGAGCCTTATCCCTGCAGCAGCCTGATCTCCGCTGCGGCAAGGCCCGAAGGCGTTCCCCTCAGGACCACGACATCCCCCGCCTGGAGGACGGTTTCGGGGGAGGGGGCGAGCCCGCGGATGTTGCGGCGCCTCACTGCGGTGATGTCGACCGAAAAACGGCCGAGGTCGAGTTCGGCAAGCGATTGTCCGACCGCGGCGGCCCCCTGCGGGATCATGACGCTGCGCAGGCGCAGTTGCAGGGCTTCGCTTTGTTCGGCATCGGTGACGCCCCTGAAATAGCCGCGGAAGCCGCTGTAACGCTCTTCCCTGGTTTCCCTGATGCGCTTCAATACCCGGTTGAGCGGCACGCCAAGCTGAAGCAGGGCATGAGATGCGAGCATCATGCTGCCCTCCATGATTTCCGCGACGACTTCGGCGGCGCCCGCCTGCCGCAACTTCTCCATTTCCGAGTCGTCGAGCGTCCTGACGATGACGGGAAGATCCGGCCTCAGTTCGCGCGCGTGATGCAGTATTATGAGTGCGGAGCGCACATCCGAATAGGCGACAACCAGCGCCTTGACGCGCAAAATTCCTGCGGCGAGCAGCACTTCCTTGCGGCTTGCATCCCCGTAGACCACGTTTTCCCCGGCGGCAGATGCTTCCCTGACACGCTGGGGGTCATGGTCGAGCGCGATGTACGGAATCGATTCCTGTTCCAGAAAGCGCGCCAGCGTCTGTCCGCTGCGCCCGTAGCCGCAGATGATGATCTGGGTGTCCAGGGACATGGTCTGCACCGCGATGTTGTGCAATTGCAATGCCCGGCTCATCCATTCGCCCGCGGAATAACGTCTGACAACCTCGTCGCTCCTTTCGATCAGGAACGGGGCGGCGAGCATGGAGATCAGCATGGCTGCGAGGAAAATCTGCAGCGCAGGTTCGCTGATGAGGTGCAGGTGTCTTGCCTGGGACATGAGGACGAAACCGAATTCCCCCGCCTGCGCGAGGTGAAGTCCGGTGCGCAATGCCACGCCCCAGTCGCGGTCGAACAGGTAGCTGATCCCCGACACGAGCGCGAGCTTGATGGCGAAAAGCGCGGCGAGCGCAAGCAGAACCCAGGGCAGTTCGTTCCAGACTTCCCTGAGGTCGAGCAGCATGCCGATGGTGATGAAGAATAGGCCGAGCAGCACATCGCGGAAAGGCTTGATGTCGTCCTCGACCTGGTAGCGGTATTCGGTTTCCGAGATCAGCATGCCTGCCAGAAATGCGCCGAGGGCCATGGACAGCCCCGTTGCATTGGTGACGTAGGCGAGTCCCAGCGTGATGAAAAGCACGTTGAGCATGAACAGCTCGGATGATTTTTGCTTTGCGACGAGGTGGAACCAGGGGCGCATCATGCGCTGTCCGAGAAAAAGCAGGACGGCGAGGACTATCGCGGCTTTGAGGAGCGCGACGCCTAATTCCAGCGGGATGTTGTTGGTGTGATGCGAGAGCGATGGGATGATGATGAGCAGCGGCACGACTGCAAGATCCTGGAAGAGGAGGATGCCGAAAATTTTCCTGCCGTGGGCCGAATGGAGTTCCTGCCGCTCCGCCATCATCTTGCTGACGATCGCAGTCGAGGACATCGCCAGCGCGCCTCCGACGGCAAGCCCGATCCGCCAGTCGATTCCGAACAAGAGGCCGATGACGAGCGTCAGGAGAGTCGCCAGCATGACCTGGGAGAATCCGAGTCCGAAGACGATGCGCCTCATCGTGAGGAGCTTGGGCAGGCTGAATTCCAGTCCGATGCTGAACATCAGGAAAACGACGCCGAATTCGGCGAGGTAACGGGTTTCCTCGGTATCGGGAATCCAGCCCAGGGCGTGCGGACCAGTCAGGATGCCGACGAGCAGGTAAGCGGGCATCTGGGGCAGGCGCAATATGCGGAACAGCGCAACGCCCAGAACGGCCGATGCAAGCAGGACGAGAACGAGCAGCAGGGTGTCGTGCATGGTGAAACGGTCTCCGGTTCCGAATAATGCCGGCAAAAGGGTGTGCGCAACCCCCCGTGCCACTTCTGGTATAATTCCACACATGATACCTCAATCCAACAGAGTCTTTCCGGCGCTCGAAATCGCAGCCGAAGTGCTGGAAACCGAAGCGCGGGCGGTGATGGGTCTGATCGAAAGGCTGGATCATCGCTTCGTCCAGGCAGTCGAGCTGATCATGAATTGCAGGGGAAGGGTGGTGGTGAGCGGGATGGGGAAATCCGGGCATGTCGCCCGGAAGATCGCGTCCACGCTCGCCAGTACGGGAACGCCTGCCTTTTTCGTGCATCCTGCGGAGGCGAGTCACGGCGATCTCGGGATGATCACGAGAGAGGATGTTTTCGTTGCGCTTTCCAATTCGGGCGAAAGCGCGGAACTCCTTGCCATAGTCCCCCTTATCAAGCGCCAGGGCGCGAAATTGATTTCGATGACGGGAAATCCGGCGTCGATGCTTGCGGCCGAATCAGACGTTCACCTCGATGCCGGGGTCGACAAGGAAGCCTGCCCCCTGGATCTTGCCCCTACCGCGAGCACGACCGCAGCGCTTGCTCTGGGGGATGCGCTGGCGGTGACCTTGATGGTCGAGCGCGGATTCAGCGCCGAAGATTTTGCGATGTCGCATCCCGGCGGCTCGCTCGGGATCAGACTGCTCACCCATGTGCGGGACATCATGCGCAAGGGCGCCGCCCTGCCGGTTGTCTCCGACGGCGCATTCCTGTCGGAGGCGCTGCTCGAAATGTCGAGGAAGGGGATGGGCATGACCGCGATCGTTGATGACCAAAATCGAGTGATCGGCATCTACACGGATGGCGACCTGAGGCGCACCCTGGAAAACGAAATCGATTTTCGCAAAACGCCTGTCGCGTCGATCATGACGAAAACCCCCAGGACGATTTCACCGCATCGCCTTGCGGTCGAAGCGGTGCAAATCATGGAGCAATTCAGGATCAGCCAGCTTCTCGTGGTCGATGAGGAGGGGAAACTGGCCGGCGCCCTCAATATGCACGATTTGCTGCGGGCCAAGGTGATCTGATTGGACGATATCCTGGCAAGAGCGAGGCGGGTTCGTCTTGCGATATTCGATGTGGACGGGGTGCTGACCGACGGCAGCCTTTACCTTTCCGATTCGGGCGAGGAAATGAAAGCGTTCAATACCCAGGACGGCCTCGGCATGAAGATGCTCCAGTCCTCGGGGGTGGAACTTGCCATCATCACGGGAAGAAGCTCGCGCTGCGTGGAATTGCGTGCGAAGAACCTGGGCGTTTCCCTGCTGTTTCAGGGAGCCTCCGACAAGCTTGTCGTCTATCGGGATTTGATCGCGTCCCTGGGGCTCGCTCCCGAAGACACCGCCTATATGGGGGACGATCTTGTCGACCTGCCGGTGATGCGTCGATGCGGCTTTGCGTTTGCCGTGCCTGATGCGCCGGATACCGTCAGGCGTCATGCGCATTATGTGACGAGGCGGCAGGGCGGGCGCGGCGCGGTTCGCGAGGCATGCGAATTCTTGATGCAGATGCAGGACAAGTTCGATGCGCAGCTTGCGGGATATCTATGATCCCCGTGATCTCGGATTTCGCCAGGAAATGGTTTCCGATCCTGTTTCTTTCGCTGCTGGCGGCATTGTCTTACTGGCTGGAAAACAAGGTCAGGCTTTCCGAGCTTTCCGAGGAATCGAAATCCGGGCATGTTCCGGATGTCATCGTGGAAAATCTGTCCGCGACGAAGCTCGGCATGGATGGCAAGCCGCATCAGTCATTATTGGCAAAGGAATTGCTGCATTATTCCGACGACAACAGCACCAGGCTGGAAGAGCCCCATCTTCTGTTAGTTGCTCCGGGAAAGGCCGATGTGCACGTATATTCGAGTTGGGCGCAGCTTTCGGACAACGGAGAGGATATCTATCTGCACGACAAGGTGAGGCTGAAGCGGGATGCTTCAGGCGGGCGGAGCCAGATGGATGTGACGACCGATTACCTTCACATGAACCCGAACAAGCATGTCGGGGAGACGGACAGGCCGGTCAGGATAAAGGATGCAAACATGGATATTCATGCCGTCGGCATGGCGTTCAACGACGAAACGAGGGTGGTGACGCTGCTTTCCCATGTCAGGGGATCTTATGAAAAATAAATGGATTCTTGTCGCCTTGCTGCTCCAGGCCGGGCCGGTTCTTGCGGAAAAGGCGGACAAGGAAAAACCGATCCAGGTCGATGCCGACAGGATACAGATCGACGATGCGAAAAAGGTCAACACCTTCGAGGGGAATGTCGTCCTGACGCAGGGAACCCTGGTCATCCGGGCCGACAGGATCGTCGTGACCCAGGACGAAGCCGGCAACAAGCATGCCGTTGCCTATTCGTCGGGCAGCCCCGTCCATTTCAGGCAGAAGCGCGAAGGTTTCGACGAATATGTCGAAGGCGAAGGAAACAGGGCGGAGTACGATGGGAAAACCGACACCGTCGAATTCTTCGGCAATGCCTATGTCAAGCGCGCGCAGGATATCGTGACCGGAAATTACATTTCCTACAACTCCAATACCGAATTCTTCCAGAGTGTCGGCGGGGCCAGAACGCCTACCGGACGTGTGCATGCCGTGATTCAGCCGAAGAAGAAGGATGCGGGCGGCGCGGCGCCCCTCCTGATCGAGCCTTCGAAAACCATGGCAAGCCCTCCCCGGCAATGAGTTGCCTCAAAGCGGAAAACCTGAGAAAGCACTACAAGTCGAGAACCGTCTTGCAGGATGTGTCGCTCGAAGTGAACAGCGGCGAAGTCGTCGGCCTGCTTGGGCCGAACGGGGCCGGGAAGACGACCTGCTTTTACATGATGGTCGGCCTGGTGGCGCTGGACGGTGGAGACATTTATCTCGACGAGCAGAAGTTGAGCCGCATGCCGATACACTTGCGCGCACGTCTCGGACTGAGTTATCTTCCGCAGGAGGCTTCCATTTTCAGGAAACTCAATGTTGCGCAGAACATACAGGCTGTGCTGGAATTGCAGCGCCATCCGCCCGGGGATATTCCCGCGCTGCTTGAAAATCTGCTCGAGGATCTGAATATCGGCCACTTGCGCGACAGTCCCGCCGCCAGCCTTTCCGGCGGGGAAAGAAGGCGGGTCGAGATTGCGCGGGCGCTTGCGACCTCCCCACGCTTCATCCTGCTCGACGAACCTTTTGCCGGCGTCGACCCGATTGCCGTGCTCGACATCCAGAAAATCATCCACTTCCTCAAGGAACGCGGGATCGGGATCCTGATTACGGACCACAATGTGAGAGAAATGCTTGGGATATGCGACCGGGCTTACATCATCAACGAAGGGGTCGTGCTGGCATACGGAAAACCCGATGAAATCATTTATAATGAAAATGTCAGGAAAGTATACCTGGGTGAGCATTTCCGGATGTAACAGGACCTAATGAAACCTACACTACAGCTCAAGTTATCTCAACAACTTACGCTGACCCCCCAATTGCAGCAGGCCATCCGGCTATTGCAGCTCTCCACCCTCGAAATGAACCAGGAGGTGGAGCGGCTGCTGCTGGAAAACCCGCTTCTCGAGCGCGAAGAGTCCGCTGAAGAGGAGGGCGGCTTCCAGGCCGGGGAAAGCGCCGTGGAGAAACCCGAGGAATTGCCTTCCACGCAGGAATCGGACTGGCTGGATAACGAGACTCCATCCTATTCCGGCGATCCTGCGGGCGAAGACGACGGACATGATTATCATCCGGCGCAGACCCCCAGCCTCAGGGAACACCTGAACTGGCAGCTCGGAATGACCCAGTTGACCGAGCGGGACAAGAAGATCGTCTCGCTCCTCATCGATGCGCTCGACGACAACGGCTATCTGACCCAGGACCTGGGAGAGCTGGCGGCCATGCTGCCTGAAGAACTGGAAATCGACGCGGAAGATTTGAGCATCGCCCTGCAGCATCTGCAGCATATGGATCCGTTGGGCGTCGGCGCGAGAAATCTGGCGGAATGCCTTACCCTGCAATTGAAGGCGATGCCGCCCGACACCCCCATGCTCGAGGACGCGCTGCAGATCGTGGACGGCCACCTGCAAAGCCTTGCCGCCCATGATTTCGGGAAACTGAAAAAAATACTGAATTGCACGGACGACGAATTGAGGGTGGCGAAGCATTTGATTACGCAGCTCAACCCGAGGCCGGGGAGCGAATACTCGAACCAGATTGCGCGTTATATCATTCCGGATGTCCTCGTCGAGAAAGTAAAGGGCGAGTGGGTTGTTTCCCTGAACCCCGATGCCATTCCGCGCCTGAAGGTGAACAAGATGTACGCGGATATTCTGCAGCGCGGACAGGATTCCAGCCAGCAGCAGATCGGCCAGCAGCTCCAGGAAGCGAAATGGCTGATCAAGAATGTGCAGCAACGTTTCGAAACCATACATAGAGTGTCCCGGGCGATCGTGGAGCGGCAGCACAACTTTCTGGAGCACGGCGAAGTCGCTATGCGTCCCCTGGTGCTACGGGAAATCGCGGAAGAACTCGGGTTGCACGAGTCTACCGTTTCCCGCGTCACCACCCAGAAGTTCATGTTCACGCCGCGCGGCATTTTCGAACTGAAGTATTTTTTCGGCAGCCATGTTTCGACGGAGGCGGGCGGCGAGTGCTCCTCGACGGCAATCAGGGCATTTATCCGCCAGCTCGTCAATACGGAAGATGCGCGGAATCCGTTGAGCGACAGCCAGATTTCTGAAATACTGGGAAAGCAGGGTATTGTGGTTGCCCGCAGAACCATTGCAAAATACCGGGAGTCTTTGAAGATACCCCCGGTGAATCTTCGTAAGTCGCTATAACCAAAAAGGAGTTTTTCGATGAATATCAATCTCAGTGGACACCATGTGGAAATCACGCCTGCAATCCGCGATTACGTGAATGCCAAGCTTGGACGTGTGGCCAACCATTTCGACCATGTGATCGATATCAGCGCCATTCTCTCGATCGAAAAGCTCAAGCAGAAGATAGAAGCGACGCTCCATATACCGGGCAAGGATTTTTTCGCCGAGTGCAGCGACGCGAACATGTACGCGGCAATCGACAGTCTGGCCGACAAGCTGGATCGGCAGATCAAGAAGCACAAGGAAAAGGCGATCGAAAGACGCCTGGACGGTGAGGATCTGAAAGCGCAGGCAGCCGAATAATCCGCAATGAACCTGATCTCCAAGCTGCTCTCCCCTGGACATGTCCTGATGGATCTCGAAGCGGGGAGCAAGAAGCGCGTGTTCGAGCAAGTTGGGCTGCTGTTCGAGAACAGCTTGGGGATCGCCAGGAGCGAAGTTTTCGACAGCCTTTTCGGGCGTGAAAAGCTCGGCTCAACCGGCCTCGGGCAGGGGGTGGCGATCCCGCATGGCAGGATAAAGGGGTTGCGCGAGGCTGCCGGAGTTTTCGTCAAGCTGGCTTCGCCGATTCCTTTCGATGCGCCGGATTCGAAGCCGGTTGGCCTGATATTCGTGCTCCTCGTTCCAGAACGGGCGACCGACCTTCACCTTCAGATTCTTGGGGAACTTGCGCAGATGTTCAGCGACAAGAGTTTAAGGGAAAGCCTCATGAGCGTTCAGGATACGGATTCGGTCATCGGCCTGATTGCGGCTTGGAAACCTCATGCCTCAGATTAGCGTTGCGGAGCTTTTCCGCGAACAGCAGGACAAGCTGGTCCTGGAGTGGGTCGCGGGCAGGGCGGGCGGGGCCAGGCTGCTCGACAGCGACGGCATAGCGATTTCTTCGCAGGGTCTGATCGGGCACCTGAATTTCATTCACCCCAACTGGGTGCAGGTCGTCAGCCGGGCCGAAAACGATTACCTCGACAGGATGGATGCGGATGCGCAAAGGGCAATGCTGGAGCCGATTTTCCAGGGCGATATCGCATGCATGATCGTGGCGGAGAGCGAGCCCGTATCCGGGGTACTCGCCGGGATGTCCGATGCATACGGCGTGCCCCTCTTCAGCTCCCCGCAACAGAGCGTTCATCTGATGTGGCTGTTGCGCCATTACCTGACGCGGAATCTGGCAAACTCCTCTTCCCTGCACGGCGTTTTTCTCGATGTCCTGGGCATGGGCATCCTGATCACGGGGGAGAGCGGCGTGGGAAAGAGCGAACTTGCACTGGAACTCATCAGCCGGGGAAGCGGTCTCATCGCGGACGATTCCGTCGAATTCTACAGGATCGCGCCGGAGACGCTGGAAGGCCGCTGCCCGCCCATGCTGCGCGATTTTCTCGAAGTGCGCGGGATCGGCTTGCTCAATATACGCACCATTTTCGGCGAAAATGCGATGAGGCCGAGGAAAAACCTGAAGCTGATCATCCGTCTCGAACGCTCGAACGAGGCTGAACTTACGGAAATCGAACGCTTGCCCCTGGAGCGGAGAAAGCGTGAAATCATGGGAGTCGAGGTGTCGGAAGTGACGCTTCCGGTTGCGGTTGGCCGGAATCTCGCCGTTCTCGTCGAAGTCGCCGTCAGGAATCATATTCTCCTGATGCGCGGGATCGACAGCACCAGGGAATTCGTCGACAGGCAGAGGGCGCAAATGGGAATCTCCGGTACCTGACATGCAGATTATCCTGATCAGCGGACTTTCCGGTTCGGGCAAGAGCATTGCGCTCAATGTGCTCGAGGATGCCGGCTATTATTGCGTGGACAACCTGCCGCTCAAACTGCTTTCCGATCTGACGCGTATCCTGCTGCAGTCCGGAAACGAGCGGATAGCCGTGAGCATCGATGTCAGGAGCATCGCTTCGCTTCCCCAGTTGCCCCAGCATATCCATTCGCTTAAGTTGCGCGGAATGGACGTGCGCCTGCTGTTTCTGGAAGCCAAGACCGAGACCCTGGTCAAGCGCTTTTCCGAGACAAGGCGCAAGCATCCGCTTTCGGACGACACGCTCACCCTGCCCGAATGCATAGAATCCGAGCGGGAGATGCTGTCCGAGATCAGGGATCTCGCGCACAAGATCGATACCAGCGACCTCAGCGCCAATGTGCTCAGAACCTGGATACAGGAATTCATCCACATCGATCGCTCCAGGCTTTCGCTTCTGTTCCAGTCCTTCGGATTCAAGCACGGCCTGCCGCTCGACTCGGACATGGTTTTCGACATACGCTGCCTGCCCAACCCGTTTTACGATCTCAGGCTGCGGCCCTTGACCGGAAAGGACGCCGCTGTTGTCGAATTCCTGGAAAGCGAGGAAAGCGTGGGGCGCATGTATGAGGATATCAGCGGCTTTGTCGAAACCTGGCTGCCCAGTTTCATACGGGACAACAGGAACTACCTTTCCATATCGATCGGGTGCACCGGCGGCCAGCATCGTTCCGTCTACATGGTGGAGCGGCTTGCCAGGCATTTTTCTTCCCTGAACCAGACGCTGGCCCGCCACAGGGAATTGAAGTGATGCGCCTGATAAAGCCGGGCGACTGGCTGGTGATGGTTCTCGGGCTGGCGCTTGCGGGTTTTCTTTTTTCACAAATCCGGCATGGGGGCGAAGCGCAGCAGGCCTTGATCAGGAAGGGCGGAGAGGTGTTTGCCGAGGTCAGCCTGTTCCAGGAGCGCAGGATTTCCGTTCCGGGGCCGCTGGGCGTGAGCATGATCGCCATTTCGGGAGGGGCCGCGCGCATCGTGCAGGACCCGGGGCCGCGCCAGTATTGCGTCAGGCAGGGCTGGCTCCGGCACGAAGGGGATGTCGCTGTTTGCCTGCCGAACCAGGTGAGCGTCGAACTCGTGGGCAGGAAGAAGCGCTATGATTCGCTCAACTATTGAAATTGCCGCGACGCGGGAGGACCATCATATCGCCCGCATGGCGGCGCTCGCGATCGGGCTTTCCCTGGCGGATGCGGCAATTCCCCTTCCGGTTCCCGGCATCAAGCCTGGATTTGCGAATATTGTCGTCCTGATCGTTCTGGCCCGTTACGGCATGGGTACTGCGATATGGGTTTCCATTTTGCGCGTATTGGGGGGCAGCCTGCTTTTCGGTTCTTTCCTTTCCCCCGGTTTTTTTCTGAGCTTTTGCGGCGCGCTGTGCAGCCTGACGGCGCTTTTCCTGGCCGGCGCATTGCCGCAAAGATGGTTCGGCGCAGTGAGCCGCAGCATCATCGCCGCTTTCGCGCATATCGCGGGACAGCTCGCGCTCGCCTATTTCTGGCTGATCCCGAATGTCGGGCTGTTTGCGCTCGTGCCTTTCTTCGCGCTGGCGGCGCTTGTTTTCGGCACGGTCAATGGCCTGGTCTCGGCCCGTTTCCTCGAAAAAGTTGAGGCCGCTCATCGAGTTCCAATACAATGCGTGCATGAATAAAATGAAAACCATCGTGCTGGCGCTGACCGGCGCATCCGGCATGCCTTATTCGATCAGGTTGATGGAAAAAATCCTGGCGAGCGGCAACCGTCTTTACCTCGTTTATTCTGCCGTGGCCCAGGTCGTCATCAAGCAGGAAATGGGGATCTCGCTGCCTTCGCGGGCAAGCGAAGCCGAAGCCTGCTTCATCGACCGTTTCAAGCCGGAGCCGGGGCAACTCCGTGTGTTCGGGCGCGAGGAATGGTTCGCTCCCGTGACTTCCGGATCCAACCCGCCGGATGCGATGGTGGTTTGCCCCTGCACCATGGGCAGCCTTGCGGCCTTCGCCGCCGGCATGAGCCAGAATATTATCGAGCGCGCAGTGGATGTCATGCTGAAGGAGCGAAAAAAGCTCATCATCGTGCCGAGGGAAACCCCGTTCTCAGCGATCCATCTCGAGAACATGCTGAGGCTCGTCCAGGCAGGGGCAGTCATGCTTGCGGCGAATCCCGGTTTTTACCAGCATCCGCAAAGCGTGGACGATCTTGTCGATTACATTGTTGCAAGGATACTCGACCATCTGGATATCCCCCAGGATATTTCAGCCAGGTGGGGAGAAGGAGAAGCATGAAAATCCACGAATATCAGGCGAAGGCCCTCCTGCGTGAATATGGCGTCCCGATCCCGAAGGGTTTTCCGGCTTTCAGCCGTATCGAGGCGCTTGATTGCGCGAAAAAAACAGGCGCGAACGCCTGGGTGGTAAAAGCCCAGATCCATGCAGGCGGGCGCGGCAAGGCAGGCGGCGTGAAGGTGGTGCGTTCGGAAGAGGAACTGGATGCCGTTGCCGGGGAAATGCTGGGCATGCATCTCGTGACGCCCCAGACCGGGGAGGAAGGGCGCATCGTCAGGCGCCTCCTGATCGAGGAAGGCGCGCGGATCGAAGCCGAATATTATGTCGGACTCGTCGTCGACAGGGGTTCGCAGCGTGTGGTCCTGATAGGCAGCCGGGAAGGCGGAACCGAAATCGAGGAGGTTGCGAGGCGCTCCCCCGAGGCGATACACAAGCTTGTCATCGATCCGGGGATGGGCTTGCCCGATGGACAGGCGCAGGATCTCGCGAGGAGGATCGGCATTCCGGAAGCCTGCGTGCATGCAGCCTGCGAATTTTTCAAGTCGCTCTACAGGGCCTTCGTCGAGAAGGACGCCTTGCTGCTCGAAGTCAATCCCATGGTGCTCGATGACGCGGGACGGCTGCTTGCCCTCGATGCCAAAATCAATTTCGACGACAATGCGCTGTTCCGCCACCCGGAACTCCTTGCCTTGCGCGATTTGGACGAAGAGGATGCGGCGGAGATCGAGGCGTCCCGCTTCGGACTCTCCTATATTTCACTGGACGGGAATATCGGCTGCCTCGTCAACGGCGCAGGGCTTGCGATGGCGACGATGGACATCGTGAAGCTTTTCGGGGCATCCCCCGCCAATTTCCTCGACGTGGGGGGGGGGGCGACTGTCGAAAAAGTCACCGAAGCCTTCAAGCTGATGCTCGCCAATCCCAAGGTCAAAGTGATCCTGGTCAATATTTTCGGAGGCATCATGAAATGCGATGTGATCGCGCAGGGGATCGTGGAGGCGGCCCGCCAGGTCGCCCTGGATGTCCCGCTCGTGGTGAGGCTGGAAGGCACCCACGTGGAACTGGGCAAGAAAATCCTGGCCGAATCCGGCCTCCCCGTCATTTCCGCGAATACCATGATGGATGCCGCGAAGCTGGCTGTCGATGCGGCAAGGGGGCGCTGATGTCCATACTCGTCGATAAAGACACGAAGGTGATGACCCAGGGCATGACCGGGAAAACCGGCATGTTCCATACTGTCCAGTGCAGAAATTATGCGAACGGGGCGAATGCCTTTGTCGCGGGGGTGACGCCGGGCAAGGGCGGGCAGAGCTTCGAAGGCATCCCGGTTTTCGATACGGTGAAGGAAGCGAAAGACGAGACAGGCGCGAGCGTTTCGGTCATCTATGTCCCGCCTCCGTTTGCCGCCGCCGCGATTCTGGAAGGGGTCGATGCCGGACTCGATCTCGTGATCTGCATCACCGAAGGCATTCCGGTTCACGACATGATCGATGTCCGGTACAGGATGATGGGGAAAAAAACGCTGCTCATCGGGCCGAACTGCCCCGGCATCATCACGCCGGACGAAATCAAGATCGGCATCATGCCGGGGCATATCCACAGAAAGGGCGGGGTAGGCGTTGTTTCCCGTTCCGGAACATTGACTTACGAAGCCGTCTGGCAACTGATGGAAGTCGGCCTCGGACAATCCTCGTGCGTGGGCATCGGGGGGGATCCGGTCAACGGCCTCAAGCATATCGACGTGATGAAACTTTTCAACGATGATCCGCAAACCGAAGCCGTGGTCATGGTCGGCGAGATCGGCGGGAGCGACGAGGAAAACTGTGCAGGGTGGATCAGGGAAAACATGAGAAAACCCGTAGTGGGATTCGTGGCAGGACTGACCGCGCCTCCGGGAAAGCGCATGGGCCACGCCGGTGCGATCATCTCGGGAGGCGAAGGCGGGGCAGAGGATAAGCTTGCAGTCATGGAATCCTGCGGGATCAAGGTGACGCGCAATCCTGCCGAAATAGGAAGGCTGATGAAGTCGGTCTTATGATCGAGGCGCAGTTCTGGGTCGGACTCTTCCAGATCATCTCCATCGATATTCTGCTCGGCGGGGACAATGCCGTAGTGATTGCGCTCGCCTGCCGCGATCTCCCGGAGAAGCAGCGCGGCAGGGCGATGATTTGGGGCATGATCGGGGCCGTGCTCATCAGGCTCGTGCTGATTTTCTTCGCGCTGGAACTCCTGAAAGTGCCTTATCTGGAGATTGCCGCGGCCTTCCTGCTGTTCTGGATCGGCGTCAACCTGCTCGGGTCCGGGGACTGCGCAGCCGAAAGGGAAATCAAAAGCAATGACAGTCTGGTTTCGGCGGTCAGGACGATCATCGTGGCGGATGTGGTGATGAGCATCGACAATATCATCGGGGTCGCGGGGGCGGCCAGGGACAACATGCCGCTGATCGTTCTGGGCATTTCGATCAGCGTGCCGGTCATACTCTGGGGAAGCGGGCTGGTCCTGAAAGTGATGGACAGGTTCCCATCGACGATCCTGATGGGCGCGGCATTGATAGGATGGATCGCAGGCGACATGATGGTGATGGATGCGGGACTGAAGGGCTGGGTGAAGGCGAATGCGCCGGGGCTTTCCTGGGGAAGCCCGGCTCTGTTCGCCCTTGCGACGGTCCTCGTCGGAAAATGGCGCGCTTCGAAGGCCGCATGCATCGATCCGGCGGAAAACGATTCAGGAAAGGGGACCCGATGAAGATGCTGATTCCTGTGGACGGTTCGGAAGCGGCCCTGGGGGCGGTGGATCATGTCATCAAAACCGCCGGTCAGTATGCGGGAGGGGTGGAAATCCACCTGCTCAACGTGCAGTTCCCGATCCTTTCAGGCAATATCAGGGCTTTCATCAGCCAGGATAAAATAGAGGCGTATTATCATGACGAAGGGATGTGCGCCCTGAAGGAGGCGAAGGAGCGGCTGGATTTGGCGGGCATTGCCTGCCATGTCCATATCGGGGTGGGCAATGTGGCGCAAACCATCCTGAAGTATGCGAAGGAATATGGATGCGACCAGATTTGCATGGGAACGGGCGGCGCGGGCTTTTTCCTGGGGTCGGTGGCGGCAAGGCTGATTCATCCGGCTGAAACCCCGGTTTTGCTGGTTGGATTACCAAAAAATGCAACTTATGGTGCATAATTGCTTTGGAAGCGCTGAACAGGCCGTACAGGATCATTTCAGAGATGATTATTGGGTGACATGGATTTAAGTCAGGTTCTGGAAATCGCAAGTCAGTCCGACGCGGGGCGCGTGCGATCCCACAACGAGGATAGTATCGCCTGCGATCCGGCGATGGGTCTCGTCGTTCTTGCCGATGGCATGGGCGGGTATAATGCCGGCGAAGTGGCAAGCGGAATTGCGGTGACATTGATCTCATCGGGCATGAAGGAAGTATTGAAGCGCATCGATCCTGCCCGGAAGGACGCGAAAAATGGCGAAAGATTCGGCTCCAGAATGCTGCGGGACCAGGTGATTGCGGCAAACAGCGCGATTTTCAATGCTGCACAGAGCAAGCCTGAATATGCGGGAATGGGGACGACGCTTGTCGCTGCGCTTTTTTACGACGACAGGGTCAGCGTGGCGCATCTCGGGGATTCGCGCATGTACAGGCTGCGCGGTGAACAACTCGACCTTCTGACGCACGACCATTCGTTCCTTCAGGAACAATTGGACAGGGGGGTGCTTACGCCTGAAGAAGCGCGTGTATCGAAACATAAAAACATCGTCACGCGCGCCCTGGGCGTAGAGCAGGATGTCGAAGTCGAGGTCGGGAGTTTCGATATCCTGCCGGAGGATATTTATTTGTTATGTTCGGATGGTTTGAACGATATGCTCGAGGATGAGGAAATCCGGTTTGCCGTTCACACGTTGAGATCGAATCTGAAGCTGGCCGCGAACCAACTGGTCGAGCTGGCAAACGATAATGGCGGGCGTGACAACATATCGGTTATTCTGGTAAAAGTGAAACAGGGTTTTGCCGTCCAGCCTGGACTGATTTCCAAACTCATGACTTCGTTCAGGAAATAAAGGGCCATCATGTCGAAATTGATCCTCAGCCTTGATGGGAAAACGCTCAAGGAATACCCGCTCGACAAGGAACGCATCCTGATCGGGCGAAAACCCGGAAATGACATCCAGATCGACAATGTCGCGGTCAGCGGGGAGCATGCGGTCGTCATCACGATTCTCAACGATTCCTTCCTCGAGGATATGGGCAGCACGAACGGCACGAAAGTGAATGGCAACGCCGTCAAGAAGTGCTTTCTCCAGAAAAGCGATGTGATAGAGATCGGAAAATACAAGCTGACCTATATCCGCGAGGATGCGCCGCGTCCCGCGCCCGATTTCGATAAAACGGTCATGGTGCGTCCTGCCGCGCCGCCGCCGCGCCCTGCGATGCCGGCTCCCGCAGCGATACCGGCCATGCTGCCTTCTTCCGTTTCGATCCAGAGCGATGCGCCGCCGGAAAAGACTCTGCCCCCCCCGCAGATCCGGCAGGGCATGGCTGCGATACAGTTGCTCACGGGGCCGAGCGCCGGGCGGGAGCTGGATCTCGTCAAGAACCTTACCACCCTCGGCAAGCCGGGGGTGCAGGTTGCCGTAATCACCAGGCGACCGCAGGGCTATTTCATTACTCATGTGGATGGAGCGAAGCCTCCGGCCCTGAACGGACGGGTTCTCGATCTTCAGCCGCATCCCTTGCGGGATCACGATATCGTCGAGTTGCTCGGGATCAAGATGGAGTTTTTTCTCAAGTAGTCAGGAAGGGAAGCTTTTGAAAGTCAGAATACTCGGTTGCAGCGGTGGAATCGGCGGTGCGTTGCGCACCACTTCTTTTCTGCTCGATGATGATGTGCTGATCGATGCGGGTACGGGTGTGGGCAACCTGACCCTGGAGGAGATGTGCCGCATCGATCATATTTTCGTGACCCATTCGCATCTCGATCATATCGCATCGATCCCCCTGCTCGTCGACAGCGTGGGCTACCTGAGAAACAAGCCGATCACCGTCCATGCGATTGCCGAAACGCTGGAGGCTTTGCAGAAGCATATTTTCAATGCGGTGATATGGCCTGATTTTGCCCGGATTCCTTCCCCTGAAAGCCCTTATCTGCGCTATGAAACCATAGCGATGGGAAATACCGTCGATCTCGCGGGGAGGAAAATCACGCCGCTGCCTGCCAATCATACGGTTCCTGCCGTCGGATATCATCTGGACAGCGGGGCGGGCAGCCTCGTCTTCAGCGGGGACACGACGACCAACGATGCGCTTTGGGAAGCGGCCAACCGCATCGCCAATCTGAAATACCTGATCGTGGAGACCGCCTTTTCCAACAGCGAACTCGATGTGGCCATCCTTTCCAAGCATCTGTGCCCCAGCCTGCTCGGGGAGGAGCTCAGGAAATTCAAGGGGGGGGTGCCGGTCTATATCACCCATCTCAAACCCGGTGAAATGGGTTTGATCATGCAGGAAGTGGAACGGGATGCGGCGATGATGAAGCCCGAGATGCTGCGCAACGATCAGGTTTTCGAATTCTGAATATGGCTAAACTGACGGATATCAACAGCGGCGGAAAAAACATTCCCGTGCCCCAGGAAAGCCTTGCTGATGTCAGCATCAAGCTGAATTTTTCCAAGGCGCTCCATGCTGTAACCAACAGGATACATGCCACGAGCAACATCGACGAGATCATATTCGATCTTGGCAAGGATATCTGCACCTTGTTCAATTCGGACAGGCTGACCATTTATGTCGTGAGCGACGACAAATCCTCCATCATTTCCAAGGTCAAGACAGGGCTGTCATCGTTCAAGGATCTGAGGCTTCCGATTTCGGAACAAAGCGTTGCGGGATATGTCGCGCTCCACAGAAAAATGGTGAACGTGAAGGATGTCTACGACGACAAGGAACTCCAGTCGTACAGTCCGCACTTGCATTTCATGCGCGAAGTCGACAAGAGAACCGGCTACAGGACCAAGCAGATGCTTGTGGCGCCGGTCATCGATAGTGCGGACAACGAATTGATCGGCGTAGTGCAGATCATCAACAACAAGTTCGGCCTGCCCTTCCAGCCCATGACGGAAGAAGGGGTGATCGAGCTTGCCAAGACGCTTGCGATCGCGCTCAAGCAAAGGCAGCGCTCCCATCAGCTTGTCAGGACCCGCTTCGACGTACTGATCGCGGACGGCGTGATTTCCGCAGTCGAATTCGATCTGGCTTCGCGCTCCGCAAGAAGGCGGGGCGTATCGCTCGAAGAAGTGCTGATAGACGAATTCCAGGTCAAGCCGCCGGCCCTTGGAAAATCGCTTTCCCATTTCTTCGGAGTGGATTACGAGCCTTTCAAGCCGGACAGGATCAGGCCGTCCGATCTGCTCAAGAACATCAAGCGCGATTATGTCGAAGCGAATCAATGGGTGCCTGTTGATGATACCAAGGATGGGCTGGTCATCATCAGTCCCGATCCCGAGAGAATCCAGACTTCCCGCATCGTCAACAATGTTTTCCCCAAGCACAGGCTGGTATTCAGGGTCTGTTCGCAGCGCGAATTCACCCAGACCGTGAACCAGTTTTTCGGCAACGGAGTGGAAGAAGGCTCTTCCATAGGGGAACTGCTTTCCTCCATGGATGGCGAGGCGGAGGCGGAGGATGTCTCGGATGATATTTCGGCTGCTGCGGACAACGAGCTTGTCAAACTGGTCAACAAGATCATCATGGACGCCCATAAAATGGGCGCATCCGATATCCATATCGAACCTTTTCCGGGGAAGGGAAAGACCCAGGTGCGTTTTCGCAAGGATGGGACGCTGCTGCCTTATGTCGAGGTGCCGTCGAATTACCGCAATGCCATCGTGGCGCGCATCAAGATCATGTGCGACCTGGATATTTCCGAAAAGAGGCGGCCGCAGGACGGAAAGATCCAGTTCAGGAAATATGCGCCGCTCAATATCGAACTCCGGGTTGCCACCATTCCGTCCGCGGGCGGGGTGGAAGACATCGTGATGCGGATACTGGCTTCCGGGGATCCCATTCCCCTCGACAAAATCGGGCTTGCGCCTGGCGCGCTTGCCACGCTCAAGAACACCGTCACCAAGCCTTACGGGCTTTTTCTCGTTTGCGGGCCGACCGGGTCCGGTAAAACGACGACACTGCATTCCGTGCTGGGTTTCATCAATACGCCGCAGACGAAAATATGGACGGCGGAAGATCCGGTCGAAATCACCCAGAAAGGCTTGCGGCAGGTGCAGATGAACCCCAAGGCGGGATTCACTTTCGCAGTTGCGATGCGCGCTTTCCTGCGGGCGGACCCCGACGTGATCATGGTGGGCGAAATGCGGGACCAGGAAACCACCGCAGTCGGTATCGAGGCATCCCTGACGGGGCACATGGTGATGTCCACCCTCCACACCAACAGCGCCCCGGAAAGCATCGTCAGGCTTCTGGACATGGGGATGGATCCGTTCAATTTCGCGGATGCGATTCTCGGCATACTCGCGCAGCGCCTGATCAAGAGGCTTTGCAGGCATTGCAAGAAGGCCGAAGTTGCAAGCCAGGAAGAGATCAGGCTGCTCCTTGCCGAATATTGCGAAGAATTGAAACATACCGAAGTCTGGAAGCGGGATCCCAATGCCGCGCTCAAGGAAAAATATGGAGAGTGGGTCAAATCCTATGCGAATGAACATGGGGAATTCACGCTTTATCATGCGGTGGGATGCCCAGAATGCAACGGGATCGGCTACAGCGGGCGCCTTGGCATATTCGAATTGCTGACGGGGAGCGATACGATCAAGCGGCATATCCAGGAAAGATCGAGGGTCGCCGAGATCGTTGCGACCG
Organism: Burkholderiales bacterium; assembly: GCA_019753155.1. GTDB lineage: Bacteria > Pseudomonadota > Gammaproteobacteria > Burkholderiales > JABEVD01 > JABEVD01. The sequence continues at coordinate 67,784 of JAIELG010000003.1, read as the reverse complement.
CCCTGGCGGAGGGGATGAGGACGCTGAAGCAGGACGGCATAGAGAAGGTGTTGCAGGGAATCACCGACATGCAACAGGTGAGGGCGGCATGTATAAAATGAAAGGCTTCGAAACGGCGGCTTACGAAGCGTTGCTGCTCGACAGGAAAATCCCCGTCATGGAGCTCTTCAAGTGGGTGGAGGAACTCAACAATATCGGCGCCGCGCTTTCCGCGGAACAGGACATACGCCTCCTGCTAGAAGCGATCCTCGTCGCCGCGAAAAACATAGTGAATGCCGACGGCGGCACGCTTTACCGGGTGGTCGGCGGATCGCACATCAAATTCGAGACGCTGGTGACGGATTCCCTCGGCATCGCGATGGGGGGGACGACGGGGATAGAGATTCCTTTTTCCCCCATCCGGCTTTATGACGAGGAGATGCGGCCGAATCATTCCCATGTGGTCGCCTATGCGGTATTGAACGACAGAACGGTCAATATCAGGGATGCCTATACCGAAAAGGGGTTCGATTTCTCGGGCACCCGGAAATTCGACGAAAAAACGGGCTACCATTCCGAGTCCTTCCTGACCATCCCGATGAAGAACCACGAACAGGAAATCATCGGGGTGCTGCAACTCATCAATGCCAAGGACAGGGCGACCGGGGAAATCGTGGGGTTTTCCATGGCGGATCAGAGTTTCGCCGAGTCGCTCGCATCCCAGGCGGCGATTGCGCTGACCAACCGGCAGCTTGTCGTTCAACTGGAGGAACTCTTCGAGTCTTTCATTCACGTGATCAATGCCGCGATCGACAACAAATCGCCCCATACCGGGATGCACTGCCAGCGCGTCCCCATTCTGACCATGATGCTGGCCGAGGCTGCGAACGAAGCCGGCGAGGGGCCGCTGAAGGATTTCAGGATGAACGAGCGGGACCGGTTCGAGTTGAGGATAGCGGGTCTCCTGCACGATTGCGGAAAAATCATCACGCCTACCCATGTCATGGAGAAATCGACCAAGCTGGAAACAGTCTATGACAGGATACATCAGGTCGAGCTGAGGTTCGCAGTGCTGAAGCGCGATGCCGAAATACTGCGGCTGGAATCCCTCCTGAAGGCGCCCGGAGAAAAGCAGGATATCGATCGCGAATACGAGGCGACGCTTTTGCAACTGGACGAAGATCTGGCTTTCCTGCGCCATTGCAATGTCGGGACCGAATCGATGCGGGACGAGGATGTCGCGAGAGTGCATGGCATTGCCTCCCGCTACAGGCTTGACGGGAAGGCTATCCTGTCGGAGGATGAGATCGAAAACCTGACGATCATGCGCGGAACCCTGAACAGCGCCGAGCGGGCGATCATCAACGGGCATATCAACGTGACGGTGGAGATGCTCGAGTCCCTTCCCTGGCCCAATCGCCTGAAGCATGTGCCGGAATATGCCGGCGGACACCACGAGCACATGGATGGAACGGGCTATCCCAAGGGATTGAAACGCGATGAAATGTCCATACAGGCGAGAATCCTGGGGATCGCGGACATCTTCGAGGCCCTGACCGCGAAGGACAGGCCCTACAAGAAGGGCAAGACCCTGAGCGAGACCCTCGGAATTCTCGGGCGGTATTGCCTGGATGGGCACATCGACCCCGATCTTTTCGATGTGTTCATTCGAAGCCGGGTTTACCTCAGATACGCGCAGGAATTCATGGACGCGGAGCAGATCGATGCGGTCGATCTTTCGAAAATTCCGGGATATCGGCCTTGATCCAGGGGTGATGCAAGCCGGAGTGACGAAAAACGTCACATTGTGCCGAAAAGTTGGGATGCGGGAAGCGGATGCGGTGCGAGAACAGGAGCGGGGCATGCGCTGCAAGTGGCGGGAAGTCTCGAACCCAGAATTCCGGGGCCGGACTCGTTTCCCTGGCACGCTCATTGCTTCATGGGAACTGCATTCCCGGAATTTTTAATCAACCATCGTAGAGGGCTTATCATGAAACAGATGCAGAAGGGCTTTACGCTTATCGAATTGATGATCGTGGTCGCGATCATCGGCATCCTGGCCGCCGTGGCCATTCCCCAGTACCAGGATTATGTCACCCGCGCCAAGCTGGCCAAGGCTGCGAGCTTCGCTGATCCGATCAAGACGGCTATTGGCATGTATGCGCAGGAAAGTGGCGCCTTGCCGACGTTTACTGCCGCGAATGGCGCAGCTTCCGGTTGGACCAGTCTGGGCATGTCCGCTGCCCCGACTACTACTACGGAAGTTACTTCCGTGTCGTTGGCCGCAAATGGTGTCCTCACGCTGACTTTGGGTGTTCCGGTTACGGTGGGTGGTACAACGACCACTGCGCCGACCGTGGTAATGACCCCGACGCTCAATGCCACGACCGTTTCGTGGGGCAATACTTGCACGCCTACAGGGAGTGCCAACATGATCAAAGTCTTCCCCGGTTGCACCTGATGATTGTATAGCAGTAGCTTGACGAAGCCCGCCACCCTGTAAAGGTGGCGGGCTTTGCTGTATCCTGAAAGTCGAATTTTTGAAAGATTGACATGCAAAAGGGTTTTACGCTTCTCGAACTGATGATTGTTGTCGCGATCATAGGCGTCCTTGCCGCTATCGCAGTCCCGCAATACCAGGATTATGCCGCCAGGGCCAAACTTTCCAGGGTGGCGGCTGCCGTCGACCCCTTGAAGCTTGCGGTTGCAAGTTTTTACCACGATAACGGCGGCCTTTCCTCGCTCACCCTGAATAACTGGACTTCACTGGGACTCGGTTCCGGCCCCACGCCCACGAACGAAATTTCCACCTATTCCGTCGCGGCAGGCACCGGCGCGATCACGGTCACGCTGCAGAACGTGAAAAGCGGGATAAACGGCTCCACCCTCACCTGGAACCCTTCGACCGGGGGGACGACCGCCATCACGTGGACGATTACCTCCTCCCTCGGCAATCCGCCGTCCGACTCGATGCTGGCCGGCGTCATATCGAAATGGCAGTAGCGTCTTGCGCCGGGTTCTGACGCATAATCAGCGGCTCCTTGGCTATCATGGAGGCGCGATGCTGATGGTGGATATGCATGATGCCGGAACGACGTTGTCGAAATTGGTGGAGCGGACGCTCTCCGACGGATTGGTCATCGTGACGGCGGATAGAGCGTTCGAACAATATGGCGTCGATTTGATAAGGATAGGCTAGGCGAATGTTATCCGGCAAACCCTCTTTCAGTCTCGAAGCCCCGCTCAAGGGAAAAACGCCTTTTTTCGCCCTCGCCCTGTTCCTTTTTCTCGCGGTCGACGCGCTGTACGGGAAGTTCCTGTGGAGTCCGCTGGTTTTCGACGATTATAATTTTTTCGACGGGAAGATTGTTCAGCGATACGGCGAATCGATGTTCAATTTCGATTTGAGGTGGTTCGCCTATGCTTCTCTCGGATGGACATACAAGCTGTTCGGTCCCCTGCTGATCTGGTTCAGGATGGGGAACATGCTGCTGCATTTTGCCACCGCTCTTGTCCTGTTTTTTTTCCTGAGGCGCCTTTTCATCATCGTTTTGAAGGATGAGACGAGCGGGATCTCCTGCGACTGGCTCGCTTTTTTCGCCGCCATCGTGTTTGCGCTCGATCCGGTGTCCGTTTATGCGGCAGGCTATCTCATTCAGCGTACCACCCTCATGGCGACTTTTTTTGGCTTCCTGATGCTCTTCGCCTACATGGAAGGCGTGGCAGGGAAGAAAAGCGCATGGTTTCCCCTCTCGGCCCTGTTCTATTTTCTTGCGGTGTTCTCGAAAGAGCATGCGGTCATGTTCCCGGCGGTCGCGCTTGCACTCACCTTCCTGCTGCAGAAACCTTCCCTGAAATGGCTGAAGCAGCTCTGGCTGCCTTTCCTGCTTTTTGCCGTCATCGGCATTTTCGTCGTCATGAAGGCGAAAGGCGTACTGGGCGCGCCCTACGAAATCTACGGCGCTTCGATGGTGGAGTCGGAGAAGATCGAGGCCGTGAACGCCTATCCCATGAGCATATTGACCCAATGCCTGCTTTTTTTCAAATACCTTCTGCTCTGGATTTTTCCGAATCCTTCCCTCATGTCGGTCGACATGAGAGAGCCGTTCGCATCGAGTTATTTCGCCATGCCGCAGTTGTTCGGCTTTATCGCGTTCCTGATCTATCCCGTCATCGCAATCAGGCTTCTGCTCAAGGGTGGGAGAGTAGGGCTTGCCGGATTCGGCATGCTGTTTCCATGGATGCTCTTCACGACCGAGCTCTCGACGGTCAGGATACAGGAATCGTTCGTCCTGTACCGGAGCTACCTGTGGATCGGCGGGATGTTCGCCGTGTTGCCCCTGATCTTTTCCAGAATTCCGGCGAAATTCGCTTTCCCGGCTCTGCTGGGGCTTTCCATACTGCTTTTCCCCCTGGCGAAGGACAGGCTCGTCACATTTTCGAGCCCCCTTCTTTTGTGGGGGGATGCGGCAAGGCTCGTGGAAGGCAGGAGCGGCATCGTCGGGGTGGACAGGATTTATTACAACCTCGGACTTGCGAACCTGCAAACGGGGCATTATCCTGATGCCGTAGGGGATTTCGACAGGGTGATCGCGATCAGTCCGAAGATTTACCAGGCCTGGTACAACAGGGGTTTTGCCTATTACTACGACCGCAAGTACGACCTTTCGATCCGCGATCTCGACAGGACTGTCGAATTGAATCCCGCGTATGCCCAGGCTTATTTCGTTCGCGCCCTGGCCCACCAGCATCTGAACGACGGCAGGGCGATGCCGGACTTCAGGGAAAGTTGCGGGCTGGGGTATTCGAGGGCTTGCGAGAAATGGAAGGATTTGGGACGTTCTTAATTTCAGCTTAAGGCGAGCGGCTGTATTTCCATTATAATATCGGATCGACCGATAAAAGAAATGCAATGCCACGGAAAGCCCAGACACCGAACAAGTTTCCCGCAGCGCCCTACCGCATCCTGATTACGGATGACGATCCGGTAGTCCTGAAAGCCCTGCACCAGACTTTTCGCTACGACAATTACCAGATCGTCTCCGCCACGAGGGCCGAGGATGCGCTCGAACAGTTGAAGCGCTCGCGTTTCAACGTGCTGATTTCCGATTACCAGATGCCTGGGATGAACGGGATGGATCTCCTCAGGCAGGCGAAAGATATACAACCCGATCTGGTCAGGGTTCTGCTCACCGTGCAAAGCGACATCGGCGCCGTGATGGGCGCGATCAGCGAGGGAATCGCGTTCAGGTTCGCCATCAAGCCCTGGAAGGACGAGGATCTGCGCGCCATCGTTGCCCTCTCGATAGAACAATACGAGAAAGGCAAGGCTGACCTTCCCGAGACGACGAAGAAGGCGGGCGGCGAGATCGCCGCGCTTTCGAAGCTGATGGTGACGAACAGGAGCCAGCTCGCCGTCATGCTCAACAAGCACAATCTGCTCACCATGGATCAGGTTCAGGAATTGAACAGGCTCCAGGTTTCGAGAAAAGAACCGCTCATCAAGGTTCTCCTGGAGCAGAACTGGATAGGCGAGAACGAGATCAGGAACCTCCTGCGCAGGGAGCTTCAGATAGAGGAAGTTTCCCTGGCCGAATATCAGGTCGATCCCGCCGTGGCGTCCCTGGTGCCGATGAGCTTTTGCGAGCGGCAGCTTGTCGTGCCGCTCAGGCTCGAAGGCAAGCGCTTCACGCTCGCCGTGGCCGATCCGCTCGATCTGGGGCTGATCGACGACCTGCGTTTCGTTTCCGGATTGAACATCCACACAGTGGTGTCCGATATCATCTCGATCCAGGCGAAAATAAACGAGGTTTACCGTCCCGACCAAGTGATGGACTTCAGGGATCTGGAAACCCTGTTGTCCAGGATCGATCCTTACGAAGGCATCGAGATCGTCATCGACGATACCGAAGACCAGTCGCTCGAGGAACTCCTGATCGGGGATGAGCCGCCGGCGATCAGGCTCGTCAATGCGATCATACTGGAAGCGATCAGGCTGGGCGCGAGCGATGTCCATGTCCAGCCCAGGACAAAGAATGTCGTCGTGCGCTACCGCATAGACGGTGTTCTGATGGACAAGATCAATATCCCGCCGCCCCTGCTCCAGTCCATCGTTTCCAGGATCAAGATCATGTCGGAACTCGATATCAGCGAAAGGCGCAGGCCCCAGGACGGGCGCATCACGGTCAGGACGCCGATGCGCGTCGTCGATCTCAGGATATCGACCCTTCCGACCATCAACGGCGAAAAGGTGGTGATGCGGATTCTGGACCGCAATTCGAGAATCCACAGCCTGGAAGGATTGCGGTTTTCCCAGCCCGATCTTGCGAAAGTGCTCAATTTCGTCGACAAGCCGCAGGGCATCATTCTGGCGACCGGCCCGACGGGAAGCGGGAAGACGACGACGCTCTACGCGCTTTTGCAGCACAATGCCTCTCCTGCCAAGAACTATGTCACGATCGAGGATCCTGTCGAGTATTACATGGACATGGCGGGCCAGGTTTTGATCCGTGAAAAAATCGGGCTGACATTTCCTGTCGTGCTGCGCTCGATATTGAGGCAGGATCCGGATGTCATCCTGCTCGGAGAAATACGGGATTTCGAAACTGCGGAGGTCGCTTTCCATGCGGCGCTGACAGGCCATGTGGTGTTCTCCACCCTGCATACCAACTCGGCGGTGGCGACGCTTTCCAGGCTGTTCGACCTGGGATTGAAGCCTTTCGTCGTTGCGACCGCCCTGGAGGGCATCATCGCCCAGCGCCTCGTCAGGCAGATTTGCCCGGAATGCAGGGAGCCTGACCCCGTGGCATCCGCCTTGCTTCCCAGGCTGGGCCCGATCTTCCTCGAGAAGGAAGTGACAGCTTACACGGGGCGCGGATGTCAGCATTGCGGCGGCAACGGTTACAAGGGAAGGCTGGGCGTATACGAGGTGCTTGCCCCGGACGAGGAAATGCGGCATCTCATCGCGTCGGGGGCGAGCATTCTGGATTTGACTCGCGTGGCGCAAAGGATAGGCACGTCATCCCTGCTCGAGGATGCGCTCGTCAAGGTTAACCAGGGACTCACCAGCGTGGAGGAAGTGCTGCGCGTCCTGGGGCCGCAGGTCTAAGGAGCCGCTGATTCTCAGCGCCTGTATTTTCCAACAAGTTCGGCTTTCTCCAGAACATGTCCCTGCATGGCGGCCTCTATTTTGCTTTTCGATGCCTTTCCGAGTTCCGGGAGAAGGATGTCGAGGGCGTAGAGCCTGAGAAAATAGCGGTGGCTGCCCACAGGAGGGCAGGGGCCCCTGTACTGCGCGCTCTTCCAGTCCGTCCAGCCCGCCAGAGTCCCTTTGGGCAGTTCCCTCACCGACAACCCTTCTTTCAGGGAAAGCGTTTGCGGCGGAATGTTGTAGAGCAGCCAATGGCTCCAGTCCATCCCGGGATGTGCAGGGTCCGGCGCATCCGGGTCGTCCATGAAGAGAACGAGGCTTTTCGCCCCGGGCGGGATGCCGCTCCACGAGAGCGGAGGGGATATGTCCGCTCCGTCGCAGGTGAATTGCTTCGGGATTTGCCCGCCTTCCGAAAAGGCGGAAGAAGTCAGAATCATGTTCGTCCCACTTGCCGTGAATGCCAGCGTTGAAAGAAAGATAGCGAACGGGAGTTTTTTCATGTCTACAGGATAGACGAAATTCCGGGTTGCGGTGGTAAAATGCTCCCATGCCAGATCCCCGTTTCATCCACCTGAGGCTGCACAGCGAATACTCCATCTCCGACAGCATCGTCAGGCTGGACGATGCGCTCGATGCCGCCTGCCTGGACGCCATGCCGGCGCTCGCCATGACGGATCTGTCCAATGTGTTCGGCATGGTGAAGTTCTACCTCGCGGCGCGGCAGAAAGGGGTCAAACCCATCATCGGATGCGATGTCTGGCTGGAAAAAGGACACCGCATGCTGCTTTTGTGCCAGTCGAGGATAGGCTATCTGAAGCTTTGCGAGATCCTCTCCCGCGCCTACAGGAAGAACCAGAACCGGGGGCGGGCCGAGATCAGGCGAGAATGGTTCGAGGAAATGGGCAGCGAAGGGTTGATCGCGCTCTCTGGTGCCCATCTGGGAGAAATCGGTCATGCGCTTTTGCAGGGCAATGACCTGGAAGCGAACGAAGCCGCGCGCAGATGGCATGCGATTTTCCCTGACCGCTTTTACATCGAATTGCAGAGGATAGACCAGCAGAGCGAGCTCTGCGTCCGGCATTCCTTGAGGCTCGCATCCCTGATAGGTCTGCCCGTGGTCGCGACCCATCCCGTGGAATTCATGCGCAGGGAGGATTACAAGGCGCACGAAGCCAGGGTGTGCATCGCGGAAGGCTCCATCCTGGGGGATGCGCGCAGGATCAGGCATTTCGTCGAGGCGCAATATTTCAAGTCCCAGGATGAGATGGCGCTGCTTTTTTCGGATATTCCCGAAGCGCTCGAAAACAGCGTGGAGATCGCCAAGCGATGCAATCTGACCATCGAGATTGGCAACAACAAGCTTCCTGCGTTTCCGACTCCGGGTGGGCAAAGCCTCGAGGACTATTTGCGCGAGCAGGCCGTGCAGGGACTCGAAAGGCGCATGTCCGCGCTTTACCCGGATGCGGTAGCGCGTGCGGGGCAGCTTCGGAAATACATGGAGAGGCTGGAATTCGAGGTCGCCATGATTATCAGGATGGGGTTTCCAGGGTATTTCCTGATCGTCGCGGATTTCATCAACTGGGCGAAAGGAAACGGCGTTCCCGTGGGGCCGGGGCGCGGTTCGGGCGCGGGTTCCCTTGTCGCCTACTGCCTTGGCATCACCGATCTCGATCCGCTCAGATACGATCTCCTTTTCGAGCGTTTTTTGAATCCCGAGCGCGTTTCGATGCCTGATTTCGATATCGATTTTTGCCAGGACGGGCGTGAGCGCGTGATCGAGTACGTTAGGCACAAATACGGCGAGGAAAGCGTCTCGCAGATCGCGACTTTCGGCACCATGGCGGCAAAGGCCGTGGTTCGGGACGTTGGCAGGGTGCTCGATCTTCCCTACGGCTTCGTCGATTCCCTGGCGAAGCTGATTCCGTTCGAGATCGGCATGACTTTGAAGAAGGCGCGCGAGCAGGAGCCTGAAATCAATGCGAGGGCCGCCGTCGAGGAGGAAGTGTCCGAGTTGCTCGATCTTGCCGCGGTATTGGAAGGATTGACCCGGAACGTCGGCATGCATGCCGGAGGGGTGTTGATCGCCCCTGGAAAGCTGACCGATTTCTGCCCCATTTACTGCGCCGAAGGGAGCGAAGCCGTAGTCAGCCAGTTCGACAAGGACGATGTCGAGAAGGTCGGACTCGTCAAGTTCGACTTCCTGGGCCTGAGGACGCTGACCATCATAGACTGGGCGGTTCGATATCTCAGGATGCTCGACGAAGGGAAGGCGGATTTTTCCATCAGCGATATTCCTCTGGACGATCCTGCGACCTATGCCCTCTTGAAATCATGCGATACGACAGCGGTGTTCCAGCTCGAATCGAGGGGGATGAAGGATCTCGTCAGGAGGCTGCAACCCGACTGTTTCGAAGACATCATCGCGCTGGTTGCGCTTTTCAGGCCCGGGCCATTGCAGTCCGGCATGGTCGACGACTTCATCAACCGCAAGCATGGAAAAGCCAGGGTAGAATATTTTCATCCCAACCTGGAAGGCGTGTTGAAGCCGACTTATGGCGTGATCGTCTACCAGGAGCAGGTGATGCAGATCGCGCAGGTTCTGGGGGGATATTCCCTGGGTTCCGCGGACCTCTTGCGGCGCGCGATGGGAAAGAAAAAAGCCGATGAAATGGCGCAACACCGCACCATTTTCGTGAGCGGGGCAATCGAGCGCGGCGTGCCGCAGTGGCAGGCGGAGCAGCTTTTCGACCTCATGGAGAAATTCGCCGAATACGGCTTCAACAAGTCGCATTCTGCAGCCTATGCCCTGGTTGCCTACCAGACGGCATACCTCAAGGCGCATTATGGGGCGGCATTCATGGCGTCCACCCTTTCCGCCGACATGGACGACACCGACAAGGTGCATAATTTTTACGTGGATGCGCTTTCGAGCGGCCTGGAAATGCTTTCCCCCGACATCAACAAGAGCGATTATCGCTTTTTCCCGGTGGATGGGAAGCGGATACGCTATGGTCTCGGCGCCGTCAAGGGAACCGGTGAGGCTGCGATTCGCGCCATACTGGAGGCGAGGAAAGACGGAGCCTTTTCCGACCTGTTCGATTTTTGCAAAAGGGTGGACAAGCGTACTGTGAACAGGCGCGTGATCGAGTCGCTCGTGCGCGCGGGCGCATTCGACAGCCTGAACCCGAACCGGAAGAGCTTGCTGGCATCCGTGGGTGTGGCGATGGAAAGCGCAGAGCAATCGAGCCGCTGCGCCAACCAGATCAGCTTGTTCGACGTCGGCGAGGATGAATGCGCCTATGTCGAAACGCAGGATTTCAGCTTCAAGGAAAAGCTGAAGGAGGAAAAATCCAGTCTGGGGTTCTATTTCAGCGGTCATCCTTTCGATGCCGATCTTGCGGAGGTTTCCAATTTCTGCAGGATTCGCCTCAACCAGTTGAATGCCCAGAAAGGACCGGCAAAGCCTGTCCTGCTCGCGGGAATCGTGTCGAGCGCAAGGATACAGCAGACAAGGCGGGGCAGGATGGCGATAATTACCCTGGACGACGGCAGCGCGCAGGTGGAAGTTTCCATTTTTTCGGAACTTTTCGAAGCTTCCAGGAATCTGATTCGCGAAGACCAGCTTCTGATCGTGGAAGGCAAGGCAGGTTACGACGATTATTCAGGCGGCACCCGCGTGACTGCGGAAAGTCTTTACGATCTGGCGGGGGCGAGATCGCGTTTTGCCAAAATGCTCGAATTCCATTGCAGCGCAGGTTCGAACATAGACAGGGTGATGGACATGATCGCCCCTTTCAGGGGGGAGGGATGCCCCGCCAGGATGCTTTACAATAACGGAAAGGCGAGTTGCGAAGTCGAACTCTGGCAGGTCAGGCCGGAGGATGCGCTGCTTGATACGCTCAAAAACCATGTTGAAAAAATGAGGTTGGTTTACCCATGATCTTGGACAAAACAATGCTGGATTCCCTGAGCCTGGAGGCTGCATCGACACCGAGGCGCCGCAGGAACCTGAATTTTCATCCGTTTGATGCCAGCGCCTGCAACAGGCTGCTCAATGCGATGGAACCCGATTCCTATATCCAGCCCCACAGCCATCTCGATACGGAAAAGGACGAGACGATCATCCTCCTGAGGGGGAAGCTGGGCGTGCTGTTCTTCTCGGAGGAAGGCGATATCGTCATGAAGACGGTGCTCGATCCTGCAAGCGCGCTTTACGGCGTAGATGTTTCGCATGGGACCATACACACCTTGGTATGTCTCGAATCCGGAACGGTTTTTTTCGAAGCGAAAGCGGGGCCCTATGTCCCGCTTTCGGACGCGGAACGGGTTGCCTGGGCGCCGAAAGAAGGGGAGCCGGCTGTTGCGGCCTATCTTCAATCGTTGAAAGAACTTTTTTGACGGGCTGTTAAAGGCTGCTTTCGATCCATTCGAGGAGTTTATCCTGCGCGGGCTTCGCTTTCGCCGCCTCACGGTCGTTGACGAAACACACGACCACGAATCTTTTCCCGGATTGCGTCTGGATGATTCCGGCAATCGCCCTCGTTTCTTCGAGCGCACCCGTCTTGATCCAGGCTCGTCCTTCGACCGGCGTGTTCTTCAGCCTTTTTTTCATCGTGCCGTCGATTCCGGCGATGGGGAGTGATGCGAAGAATGTCGGCATGATCGGACTGTTATAGGCATCTTCCAGCAGTTCCCCGAGATGTCTCGCGCTGATCTGCTCCATCCTGGAGAGGCCCGAGCCGTTTTCGATGACGAGTTCGGAAAAGGAAAGGCCGCGTCCCCGTAGCCATGCCTTGACTGCGCCGTCAGCGGATTGTTCGGTTCCGGGAGGATTGTTCAACGCCCCGATAGTGAGAAACATCTGCCTTGCCATCACGTTGTTGCTGAACTTGTTCATGTCGATCACGACGGAGGAGAGCGGGGGCGACTCGGATACTGCAAACAGCTTCGCATCCACGGGGGCGGGGCCTTCGCGCCAGGCGCCGTCAATTTTGCCGCCGGACGCCATCCAGAGCCTGGAGAAAAGCTGGTATAAATATTCGGAGTGATCATACAGGGCAAGGCTGTCCTCCTTTTCTCCGCAGGCCATAGGGAATTCCCCGCTCAAATGGAGTCTCGCGCGCTTGCCGTCGCTCTCGATCCGGCTGGAAATCCTGTCTTCCCAGTCGCCGCATGGGTCTTGCGATGGCGTCAATGCGTTCGTGATGGAAAGGCTTCCGAAATCAGGTTTCGCGATCACTTCGATGCCTTTTTCGTTCGGGACGAATTTCAGGCTGGTCGCTTCGAAATTGGCGAGCAGCGCATCGGGGGTCACGTTATAGGGGCGGTACGGCCTGTTGTCGAAATTGCCGGGGTTCTCTTTGGTGCTGAAATAGCTGCGATCCAGGACGAGGCCACCCCTGATATCCTTCAGCCCCCTGGCTCTCATGTCATCCACGAAAAGTCGGATGCGCTCGATGTCGAACCTGGGGTCGCCGTATCCTTTCAGGATCAGGGGGCCGTCGAGCGCTCCATTCACGATTTTCCCCGGAATATAGGCTTCGGTTTTCCAGGTATAGGCAGGCCCCAGGATAGAGAGCGCTGCGTAGCTGGTGACGAGCTTCATGGTCGATGCCGGACTCATCGCATTGTCCGCGCGCCATGAAATCACGGGATTTTTTTTCGAGACATCCCGGACATAAATCCCGACATGATCCTGGGAAATGCCGGATTTTTTGAGTGCATCGCCGATTTCCCGAGGCAATTCTGAAGCTTTGGCCTGGACGACAACCAAAAGGAGGAGGAGTGCAAGTTTCAAAGTATGTCCAGGGTGGTTTCCACGAGAAGTTCGATTTCGGCTTCCGTGATGACATAGGGCGGCATGAAATAGACGGTGTTGCCTATCGGTCTTAGCAGCAGCCCGCGCTCAAGGGCTCCGAGATGGAAGTGCCGGGAAAAATCCGGCGAAGGGTCTTCGACCTCGAATGCCCATATCATGCCTGTGTTGCGAAACCCCGTGACTTTGGGGTGCCCGGAAAGGATAGCGGCTTTCGCGCTCATGAGAGCGGATTTTCCCTGATTCTTTTCGATGACATCGTCTTCCTCGAAAATGTCGAGCACCGCGATTGCGGCGCGGCAGGCGAGCGCATTGCCCGTATAGGAATGGGAGTGGAGGAAGGCTCGGGCGAGGCTGTCGTCATAAAAAGCATCGAAAATCTGCTCCTGTGAAAGCACCACGGAAAGCGGGAGATAGCCTCCGGTGATGCCTTTCGAGAGACAAAGAAAATCCGGCAATATATCTGCCTGTTCGCAGGCGAAAAGGGTTCCGGTCCTGCCGAACCCGACTGCGATTTCGTCTGCGATGAGATGTATGCCATACGTGTCGCACAAGACCCTTGCTCTTGCGAGGTAGACGGGATGGTGCATGCCCATGCCGGCTGCGCACTGAACCAGGGGTTCCAGGATCAATGCGGCGGTGGTTTTATGGCAGGTTTCGAGCAAGGCTTCGAGATTTTTTGCGGCGCGCAGGGCATAGTCGTGTGGGGACTCCCCTTTTTCCGCGAGGCGTGAATCCGGGGATTTTACCCGGATGCTGTTCGCAAGAAGAGGGGAATAGGTATCCCTGAAGATGGCGACATCCGTCACGGAAAGAGCTCCGAGCGTCTCGCCGTGGTAGCCGTTTTCCAGGCTGATGAAATTCTTTTTTTCAGGATGCCCGGAATTTTTCCAGTAGTGAAAGCTCATCTTGAGCGCGATCTCAATTGCGGATGCGCCGTCGCTCCCATAGAAAGCATGCCCGAGACTCGTGATTTCCGAGAGTCTTTCCGAGAGTTCGACCACCGCTTCATGTGTGCATCCTGCCAGGATGGCATGTTCCAGCTTTTCCATCTGCGCCGAGATGGCTGAATTGATCCTTGGGTTGCAATGACCGAAGAGATTGACCCACCATGAACTGATGGCATCCAGATAGCGCTTTCCTTCGAAGTCATGGAGCCAGATGCCTTGGCCTCTCTCGAACGGGATGAGCGGCAACGATTCGTGCTGCTTCATCTGGGTGCAGGGATGCCATACCGATTTCAGGCTTCTATGGATCAAATCGCTGTTTTTCATCGACGGGATGCTGTCTTTAGTCCGAAAGACGCTTATACTTTGAACCTTTATTTTAACCGTTTTGGAACCTACATGGCCGAAGAATCGCTTTATGCCGTTCTGGGCACCCGGGAAGGGGCGCTTCAGGAGGATATTCTGAGGGCTTTCCGTGCCCATGCGTTCGACTGGGGGGCGTTGCAAAATGGGAAAGAGGAGGAAAGGATGCGTTTCAGGCAATGGGCACATGCCTATGCCGTGCTTTCCGATCATGCATTGCGCGCGAAATATGACGCAGAAGGAGAAGATGCTTCTTTCAGGGAAAAATTGAATCTCGCGCTCGATCTTGCGCTCAAGGGCTATGACGATGAAATGCTTGCCGAATACCTGAGGCGTCTTTCCTTCTCCGAAGAAACCATCAGCGAGCTGATGGCGTCAGTCTCGAAGGTGAGAGCGACCCTGGCAGCGCCGGAGATTTCCCGGATTCAGCAAACGGAAAAAGGATTCAGACAGGTCAGGGCGGGCCAGGGATGGCAGTGGGTGGTGGAAGGCTTCATGCTCTTCAGGAAAGCGCCCCTGATCTGGATCGTGCTGTGCATGATCCTGACCGGTATCGGGCTGACCCTGTCCCTGATCCCGGTTGCCGGAGAAATTGTCCTATACCTTGCCTCTCCGATATTCGCTGCGGGATTGATGCAGGGCTGCAGGGATCTGGAGCAGGGGGGCGAGCTCGAACTTGCCCATCTGTTCGTGGGGTTCAGGAAGGACATCCAGCAACTCTTCCTGGTGGGCGGGGTTTACCTTTTCGGACAGATGCTGATCCTGGGCCTGATGATCGCATTTGGAGGGGATACGATGAGCAAGTTCTTTTTCGGGACCAGCGACGTTGACCCCTCGACCCTTCCGGCTGCCGAAATGAGCCGCGTGATGCTTGCCCTGCTGGTCGGGATGGCGGCTTCCATTCCCCTCATGATGATGATCTGGTTTGCGCCCATGCTCGTGATTTTCAGGGGGGTGCAGGCGAAAGTCGCGATGCGTCTCAGTTTTTCCGCATGTTTTTCGAACATGTTGCCATTCCTGGTGTTTGGCAGCGTTTTCCTCGCACTGGCATTTCTCTCTGGAATCACGTTCGGCCTGGGGCTGCTTCTGATGATCCCCTTGATGTTTACGTCTTCTTACGCAAGCTACAGGGATATTTTCGAAAATCGTCCGCATATAGACATAGAGGTGGGATGAAATGGAGCAATATCACGGCACTACGATTCTTTCCGTGAGGCGCGGCACGAGCGTCGCGCTTGGCGGAGACGGGCAGGTCACGCTAGGCAACATCGTCGTCAAGGCCGGCGCGAGGAAGGTCAGGCGCCTTTTTCACGACAACATCCTTGCCGGTTTCGCGGGGGGGACGGCGGATGCTTTCACGCTCTTCGAGCGTTTCGAAGCGAAGCTGGAGAAGCACCAGGGGCATCTGTTGCGCTCGGCGGTCGAACTTGCCAAGGACTGGAGAACCGACAGGATGCTGAGGAGGCTGGAGGCGATGCTTGCCGTTGCGGATACCCATACTTCCCTTGTCATTACCGGAAATGGGGACGTTCTCGAACCCGAATTCGGCATCGTGGCGATCGGAAGCGGCGGCCCTTATGCGCAGTCCGCAGCCCGCGCCCTGCTGGAGAATACGGAGTATTCTCCGCATGAAATTGTCAAGAAATCGCTGGAGATCGCCGGAGATCTATGCATTTATACCAATCAGCAGCACAGAATAGAAGTTTTGGAGTGACAAGATGTCGCAGATGACTCCGCAGGAAATCGTGCATGAACTCGACAAGCACATCATCGGCCAGAAGGATGCCAAGCGCGCTGTTGCCATCGCGCTCAGGAACCGCTGGCGCAGGCAGCAGGTTCCGGAAGCCTTGAGACAGGAAATCACTCCCAAGAACATATTGATGATCGGGCCTACCGGGGTGGGCAAAACCGAGATTGCAAGGCGTCTTGCGAAGCTTGTGGATGCGCCTTTCATCAAGGTCGAGGCGACCAAGTTCACCGAAGTCGGTTACGTCGGGCGGGATGTGGATTCGATCATCCGGGATCTGGTGGAGACCGCGATCAAGGATGCGCGCGAGGACGCGACGAGGAAGGTCAGGCAGCGGGCAGCGGATGTCGCGGAAGAGCGGGTGCTGGATACGCTGATTCCTCCAGGACGCGGGATCGAATCCGAGGAAAGTTCGACGCGCCAGAAATTCAGGAAAATGCTGAGGGAAGGTCAGCTCGATGACAGGGAGATCGAGATCGAAATTGCTGCTGTCCAGCCTTCCATGGAGATATTCGGCCCGCCCGGGATGGAGGATCTGACATCCCAGATCCAGGGCATGTTTCATAACATCGGCAGCGGCAAGAGGAAACAGAGAAAGCTCAAAATTATTGAAGCCATGAGGATTCTGACCGAGGAGGAAGCCGGGAGGCTCATCAACGACGAGGAATTGAAGCTTTCCGCGCTGAAGAATGTCGAGCAGAACGGGATAGTCTTTCTCGACGAAATCGACAAGATCACGAGTCGTTCGGAATCCATGGGTTCCGACGTCTCCCGCCAGGGGGTGCAGCGGGATCTGTTGCCGCTCGTCGAAGGCACCACCGTGTCCACCAAATACGGCATGGTGAAAACCGACCATATTCTATTCATAGCGAGTGGGGCGTTCCATCTTGCCAAGCCTTCCGACCTTGTTCCCGAGCTGCAGGGGCGCTTTCCCATCCGGGTGGAACTCGATTCGCTTTCCGTTTCAGACTTCGAGCAGATACTGACCAATACTCACGCCTGCCTTACCGTGCAATACCAGGCACTCCTGGAAACGGAGGGAGTGAGGCTCGATTTCATGGCCGATGGGATCAAACAGCTTGCCCAAATCGCCTATTCGGTCAACGAGAAGACGGAAAACATCGGCGCGCGGCGCCTGTATACCGTGATGGAGCGGCTTCTGGAAGAAATCTCGTTCGATGCCGCGAGTCTCTCCGGAGAGACGGTGAGCATCGACGCGGATTTCGTCAACCAGCGTCTTGCGGATCTTGCGCAGAGCGAGGATCTGTCGAGGTATGTGCTGTAGCAAGCCCCGAAACGGGCTTGTGTCGAGGGTCGGCGTTACCTGTTCCGCTCGTTGAAATTTCGAGGCGATACCCCTTCAAACGGGACTACGGTGATATACTGAGAATGGTATTGGGTATCATTGCCTTTGCCGACGCAAAAAACTAAATCATTTCGGAGAGACTACAATGCATGATGCAATGAATAGCTATGGTTTTTATATCGTTTTCGCACCGTTCATTTTGGTTGCGCTCTTGATGCTTGTTTCCGGCTCCAAATAAAGTCTCATCACGGGATCGCCCTCTTGTCGGGGGGGCAATCCCGTTCAGAAAGCGGCACCCTGAATGATAACCGCAATGCGGGCAAGCCCGGTCAGGGGAAATCCAAGCATCCTTTTCATGCGCGAGGAAAGCGGTACGGGCGAGAGCAGCATTTCGACTGCCATGTGGAAAGGGTAGTGGCGTCGCACCAAGGCATTCAGCCCGTTCTTGAATCCAATCCAGTCCCGGTCGAGACTTTCGGAAGCGCCGCATCGGCATCTGTGGGCATGCTTGAACGCGATGTAACCGTCTTCGCCGTGAATTTCCAGCATGCGTTTCCAGATGACGTGGAGTGCGGCCAGCGCGCCCTTGTTTTCGGCGTGATTGAGTTCGATGAAAAGACGCCTGAACTTGGCGTAATGCCTGACTTCGTCCGCCTTGATGTTGGCGAGAATATGTTTCAGGACGGGTTCCTTCGCATAATCGTACAGGCATCGGTAAAGGGTGGATGTGCCGGTTTCGACCACGCAGCGCGCCATCATTTCGAGAGCGCGACTCGATTCCAGGTTGCTCATGGAACACAATAGTCCGTATTCGGCGGCAAATCCTGAGAAACTTGCTTCCCAGTCGAATTCGGGCCAGACTGCCTTGACGTAGGCTTTGAGCGATCTGCCGTGCTGCAATTCTTCGCGCTGCCAGGTTTGCTTCAGCCAGAGCGCGGCATCGTCGTTTCCCCGGTAGTGCTCGATCAGGTTATCCGTATAAATTTCCGAGAGGATTTCGACGAAGGAGGCGGAGGCGAGCAGGTAAAAAAGACGCTCGTCATTGACCACCAGTTCCCTGCGCAGCATGCTGAAGTCGATGTCCTCCAGGCGCCAGTTCTTGTGTCCCTTTTCGATCATGCCGCTTCCCTGAAATCGGTAATTTATTCTAGACCAAGCGGCGATCTTTTGGTTCATTACAGCGAATTGCGTGCCGCGTACCGCGTGCCGTAGGCGAACGATTTTCGTTTATAATCATAAAATACTCGGCTTGAAAAAATGATCTCGGCGGAGCAGCTTTCGGAAATTGTTTCGGAGAAAGGCAATCTCGATCGATGCATATATACTGGGACAAGCAATTCGAAATCGGCAATACACTGATCGATACCGAACATCGAATGCTTATCATGTTGTTCAGAAAACTGGATATTGCAATCAAGACCCGGCAGCCTCATAAGACGATATTGCGCATAATCGTCGAAGCGAAAAAATTTGCAGAATTCCATTTCATCAGCGAAGAGAACCTGATGTATGAATTGAACTACCCGGAATTGGCAAAGCACGAAGTCATGCATTCCCAGTTGCTGGCCCAGCTTGAAATCCTGATATCCAGGATCAGCCATAAACGCGAATTTCCCGACGATCTGCTTTTTTTCATGAATAAGTGGCTGGTCACGCATATCGGGAAAGAAGACAGCAAAATAGCCCTGTATGCCATGAATTCAGAGCAGCGGCCCATAGGCGAAGAGATGTATTCCCAGTTCCTGGCGGCTATCCATCAGACTGATTGAGTGCTTGCCCGGCATGCTCAGAGCTTCATTAAGCCGGTAACATTCCGGTAACACTTCCCGGTTCAAGTTCATTATGGTATCGTCAAAATATGATTGATCCGGTAATGGAGCCCGTAATGACCGTAAGAAAAATTCATGGGCATCCCGTCCTGATTCTTGGGGCGGGACGCGGCGGTTCTGCTTTGCTTGAAATGTTCCTGGAGGACGAGCTTGTCGAAGTCGTCGCCGTGGCAGATCCCAATCCCGAGGCTCCTGGAATAATATTGGCGCAAAGTCAAGGGATTCCTGCCTATTTGGATGTCGGCGAAGCGGCCCTGGCCTGTAAGGACTATTCCGATTGTATCGTGTACAACCTGACGCATGATGATTCGGTCATTGAAACTGTAGGCAAGGTTTTCGGCAATAAAAAGGTGACTAGCGGCCCTGAAGCCATGCTGTTCTGGCAGATGGTGACGAATCTGAAACGGATCAGGGGAGAGCTGGAAAAGAGCCAGGATCAGTTGAAGGCCATCATCCACCATGTGATGGATGGCATCATCACGGTTAATGAGTCTGCTGAAATCCAGGGTTTCAATCCCGCGGCAGAGAAAATATTCGGTTATTCACAAAAGGATGTGTTGGGGAAAAACGTGAGCATCCTGATGCCGAGTCCTTACCGGAGTGAGCATGACGCATACATAAGCAGGTACTTGCAAACCGGTCAGGGGCGGATCGTCGGCATGCATGGACGCGAGGTCATGGCTACCCGGAAAGATGGCGAGCAGTTTCCTGCCGAACTGTCCATATCCGAAATGGCGTTGGGCGGGCAGCGCTACTTCATCGGTATCGTCCGGGATATTACGGAGCGCAAGGCGGCCGAACAAAAGATCGTGCATCTCGCCCATCATGACTATCTGACCGGTCTTCCGAACAGGGTGTTGTTTCTTGATCGCCTTGAGCAAGCCATTGCTCATGCAAGGCGCGCCGGCTGCAAGGTGGCCCTCCTGTTTCTCGATCTCGATGGATTCAAGCGCGTCAACGATGAGCTGGGGCATGATGTGGGCGATATGCTGCTGCAGGAAGTTGCGCGGAGATTGGCTGATATTGTCAGGGCTTCGGATACCGTGGCCAGGGTGGGCGGGGATGAATTCACCCTGATTCTGGGTAATGTTGCGGCTCAGGAATTTGCGTCACAGGTTGCGGGCAAGATCATCGATGCCCTCTCCGAGCCGTTCGACATGGAGGGGAGGCAATGTCAGGTCGGGGGAAGTATCGGCGTTTCCATCTTTCCGGATGATTCGGAAGATCCCGGAACGCTCCTCAAGCAGTCTGACGAAGCAATGTACCTGGCCAAACAGAGGGGAAAAAACCGGCATAAACTCTACGCGGATGTGCCTAAGGAAGCCGCCCTATCCTAGGGAACCCCTGAACAAGTCGCATATGGCGTCCCCAACGAGATTCGAACTCGTGTCGCCGCCGTGAAAGGGCGGTGTCCTAGGCCTCTAGACGATGGGGACTGAAACTTTCTTGGTGGAGGTAAGCGGGATCGAACCGCTGACCTCTTGCATGCCATGCAAGCGCTCTCCCAGCTGAGCTATACCCCCACAAAGACGTAAATTATACTCAAGCGGCGCGTCCATGTAAAGGCCGGTCATCCTCCGAGCATGTCGGCAAGAATGCGTATCTGCTCCTGCTGCTGCGCCAGGATGGTGACGGCTTTTTCCAGGTGCAGCGGCTCCAGGCCCAGGGTTGCGAGTTCGGCCATTTCCTCTTCGGGGCTGAGCTTATGTACTTCTTCCCGTATCGCCCCGTCTCCGAGTATCCTTTCGGTGATCCGGGCCAAGGTGAGCAATGGGTCGGCAGGGATGGTTTTCAGATGATGCCCGGCTATGACCGCAATGATTTCATCGGGAAGCCCCCAGTTGCGCCCGAGCAACTCTCCCAGTTCTGCATGGCTGATGCCGAGAACTTGCGTTTCGAGTTCGGATATGGATTGTTCCGGGTCCGCTTCGATTTGGGAGAGAAAGTCGTCGAATTTTTTGGGTTCGAGATAGGCGAATGCGAGGTAGCCGATATCATGCAGCAGTCCCGCCAGAAAAAGCGAGTCCTCATGGGGGCGGATCTGGCGATGGATCATGCCGGACAGGGTGCGCATTCCGACCGCCATGGAAAAACTGTGCAGCCAGAGATGCTTTACGCTGAAATACTCGCTTTCCCGGATGCGAAGCGGACCCATGAGTGCGATGCTGATGGCGATCGCCTTGACTCTCGACAAACCCAGAACCATCATCGCATCGCGCATCGAACAGACTTTTTTGGCGGAGGCGAAAACCGGGGCGTTGGCGAGTCCGATGATGCGGGCGGCGATCATCGGGTCCGATTCGACGAGGTTCATGAGCTCACGCTCACCTTCGTCCGAATCAAGGCGCAGGGTGAGCAGCCTTTGCCCGATCACTGAAATAGTGGGAAGTGTGTCTGTTTTCTTGATTGCCGCCTGCAATGCTGTAATCGATGCTTTGTTAGTCATGCTTATTCCAAAAGTGTGGTTCAGGCAAAGAGCCCGCTGATTTAATCCGGCGTGGTCGCGACGGTCGACTTTGCGGGATGAGATTCGCATTGCTACGCGCAGCGAATGCTTATTCCATTCGGAAATCGAGCGCTCGCCTTGTCACGCTCCTCGGCATGGCAGCCTCGACGCGGTGGGGCAAGTGCGGGAAAGGCCGCCCGGCTACGGCCGGCGTTGCGCGATCATCTCGGTTTTCCCATCAACGCGGCCCATGAAGGATTAAATCAGCGCTTGCCTAATTTTACACGCTAAACCGGATCAATCAAATGGCTCTTTAAAAGCGCGCAAGCTGGCTGCGCATTCGGGCAAGCGACTCATCCCTGCCGATCAATTCAAGAACGGCGTCGATCGGTGGGGTATGGGTTTCTCCTGTGACCATCACCCTGAGCGGCATGGCGATTTTGCCCAGTTTCAGCCCCTTTTCTGCGGCAAATGTTTTCAGTGTCTGGGCGAGTGTTTCCCTGGTCCATTCGATTTCAGAATAACGCTCGAGAAGTTCATCGAAAAGCGGTTTGGTTTCCGGGGAGAAGTGCTGGGTCGCAAGTTCCGGAGAGGGGGCGAGCCTCCTGTAAAAGTACACCGCCGCATCTGCAAGTTCCGCAATGGTGTTCACCCGCTCCTTCAGAAGGCCGCATACTGCTTCGAGACTCGGGCCTTGATCCGGATTGCATTCATCCTGCTCCAGAAAGGGCTTCGCAAGATCCGCAAGCCTCCCATTATCTGCGTTTTTTATGTGCTGCTGGTTGATCCAGAGCAGTTTTTCCGGATTGAACTGCGCAGCGGATTTGCTGATTTTGTCGAGATCGAACCATTTCACGAATTGTTCCATGTCGAACACTTCGTCGTCTCCATGCGACCAGCCCAGCCTTGACAGGTAATTGAGGAGCGCTTCCGGAAGGTAACCGTTCTCGAAATACTGCATCACGCTCACGGCGCCGTGGCGCTTTGAAAGGCGTTCGCCATCCTCGCCCAGAATCATCGGCAAATGGGCATAGATGGGTAGAGGGGCGCCCATGGCTTTCAGGATGTTGATCTGGCGCGGCGTGTTGTTGACATGGTCG
Organism: Burkholderiales bacterium; assembly: GCA_019753155.1. Lineage (GTDB taxonomy): Bacteria > Pseudomonadota > Gammaproteobacteria > Burkholderiales > JABEVD01 > JABEVD01. Next base: position 45,102 of record JAIELG010000003.1, on the reverse strand, counting down.
TCCCCCCGGATGACATGGGTGATGCCCATGTCCATGTCGTCGATCACGACGCCGAAATTGTAGGTCGGCGTGCCGTCCGCGCGCATGATGACGAGATCGTCGAGTTCACTGTTGTGAACGGCGATCCTGCCCTTGACGAGATCGTCGATGACAACTTCGCCACCGGTCGGATTCTTGAAACGGACAACAGGCCTGACGCCCTCGGGAGGCGTCAGGCTGCAATCCCGCCATCTGCCGTCATAGCGAGGCTTCTCCCCCTTTGCCCTTTGTACTTCGCGCATGTCTTCGAGTTCCTCCTTTGAGGCGTAGCAATAATAGGCTTTTCCCTCATGAAGGAGTTGCCCGGCGATTTCCCTGTACCTGGAAAGGCGCTGCATCTGGTAGATGGGCCCCTCGTCGTAGTCGAGCTTGAGCCATTTCATGCCATCGAGTATGGCCTGCACGGATTCCGGGGTCGAGCGATCGAGATCAGTGTCCTCGATCCTGAGGATGAATTTGCCGCCGAATTTTTTGGCGAATGCCCAGGAAAAAAGGGCTGTACGTGCGCCGCCGATATGCAGGTATCCGGTTGGGCTGGGTGCAAAACGGGTCCGAATCATGATTTCTCGCGTTAGTATTGCCCGGAATGGGCGGTATTTTCAAAGCGTGTATATTCGCCCAGGAATGTCAGTTTTACCGTTCCGATCGGGCCATTTCTCTGCTTGCCGATGATGATCTCGGCAAGTCCCTTGTCCTGGGTTTCGGGGTTATATACTTCGTCCCTGTAGATGAAGAGTATCAGGTCCGCATCCTGCTCGATCGCCCCGGATTCGCGCAGGTCCGACATGACCGGACGCCTGTTGGGCCGCTGCTCGAGACTTCTGTTGAGCTGGGAAAGCGCGACGACCGGCACATGCAGTTCCTTGGCAAGCGCTTTCAGCGAGCGGGAGATTTCCGATATTTCGGTTGCCCTGTTTTCCCCAGGAGAATTTGCCGACATGAGTTGAAGGTAATCGACCACGATCAGTCCGAGTTCCCCGTGCTGTCTGTGCAGCCTGCGAGAACTGGATCTGAGCTCTATGGAATTGAGGGAAGGGGTTTCGTCGATGAAAATTGGCGCTTCGGAGAGCTTGCCAAGCGCGTGAGTCAGGTTCGGCCAGTCGTCGTCGGCAAGACGCCCGGTGCGCAGTTTGTGCTGGTCCAAGCGTCCCACGGAACCCAACATGCGCATTGCAAGCTGCGTGCCGCCCATTTCCATGCTGAAGACTGCAACCGGTTTTTTCGAGTAAAGTGCGACATTTTCGGCGATATTGAGTGAAAATGCGGTTTTCCCCATGCTGGGCCTGCCTGCTACGATGATGAGATCTCCAGGCTGGAACCCGGATGTTTTCTGGTCGAGGTCGGTAAACCCGGTTGCGATGCCGGTGACATCGCTATCTTCGTCACGGTTGTACAGCACTTCGATTCGTTCGACGACCTGCCGCAAAAGGGGCTGGATATCGACGAACCCCTGTTTGCCGCGCGCGCTCGCTTCGGCGATTTCGAAAACCTTGGCTTCCGCGGAATCGAGAAGTTCGCTGGCGGAGCGGCCCATGGGATTGTAAGCCGATTCCGAGATCGTCGTGCCCACCTCGGCAAGCTTGCGCATGACCGATCTTTCCCTGACGATTTCGGCGTAGCGTCGGATATTCGCGGCCGAAGGCGTATTCTGGGCGAGTGCGCCGAGATAGGCTACCCCTCCCGCATTCTGGAGTTCCTTGCTGTTTTCCAGGGACTCCGAGACTGTGATGACGTCGGCTGGGTTATTTCTTCCGACCAGATGCGAAATGTGGCGGTAGATGAGGCGGTGGTCATGCCTGTAGAAGTCGTTTTCGCTGACGAGGTCGGCAATCTTGTCCCAGGCGTTGTTATCGAGCATGAGCCCGCCTAGCACCGACTGCTCGGCTTCGACTGAATGGGGAGGCAGCTTGATCGAGTCGATTTCGAGGGTCATTTTTTGCACTCGGGTTTCAAGGGGGCATCATGCCGCCCAAAAAAGGGCCGTATGCAGCCCTTTTTTGCATACCGAAAGCGAATTTAGGCGGCGACCACGGAAACGGTAATGCTCGGAACGACATCCGCATGCAGCGCGATCGAGATCGCATGTTCGCCAAGCTGCTTCAGCGGGCCTTCGGGCAGACGGATCGCCGCCTTCTCCACTTCGAAGCCGCGTGCTTTCAGCGCTTCGGAAATATCGACATTCGTCACCGAGCCGAAGAGCTTTCCGTCCACGCCGGCATTGTGTTCGATCTGCACGGTGAGGCCTTCGAGCTTTTGTCCAAGTTCCTGCGCTTTTGCCAGAATTTCCTGCTGTACCTGTTCGAGAAGCGCGCGTTTTGCTTCAAATTCGGCGATATTTGCCGGTGTTGCGCGTTTTGCCTTTTTTGTCGGGATCAGGAAATTTCTGGCATAGCCATCCTTGACCTTGACGATGTCTCCCAATACGCCGAGGTTGACTACTTTTTCCATCAGAATCACTTGCATGGCTGAACTCCTCAGTGCAGATCGGTATAGTGGAGCAGCGCGAGAAAGCGTGCACGCTTGATTGCCGTGCCGAGCTGGCGCTGGTAATGGGCTTTTGTTCCCGTGATCCGGGAAGGAATGATTTTGCCGTTTTCGCTGATGAAATCTTTCAGGAGTTCGATATCCTTGTAATCGATTTCCTTGATTCCTTCGACTGTGAAGCGGCAGAATTTCCTGCGTTTGAAAAGATTGCGCGAAGCATTCGCGTTGTCTTTCTTGTTCTTGTCGTTGCGTTTGAATGGACGTGACATGATTTTATCCTATTAATTCAATATGGTTTGTATGAAAAACGATTTCTCCGTTTCTCGATCCCTTTTTTGCCAGGAATCCTTCCAGTTTGACCTGATTCCCGGCCTGCAATTTGGAGACCCCGACCGCTGTATCTGCAATGGCGATGCAACTGATTTCGAATTCGATCTTCCTCTCAATCGCCCCTTCGATCTGGCTTGAAACGTGGGTCAATCTGAATTCCATGATCGGTATCCCGGCTGGTGAGTAACGCAAGGGGCCGAGTTCGGCGAATTTCCCGGTCAGGCAGACCCTGTTGCAATCCACCTAGGCGGTTTCGGTCTGCCTGCTTTCCTCGGACGCAAAGGTTTTCGGCCTTTCCTCGCGCATCATGGGCGAGGGCTCGATCACTGCGGAATGCATCTTGACGGTCAGGTGGCGCAGGATCGCATCGTTGAACTTGAATGTATGTTCGAGTTCATCGAGGGTTTCCTGGTCACATTCGACGTTCATCAGCACATAATGCGCCTTGTGGATTTTCTGGATGGGATAGGCCAACTGACGGCGTCCCCAGTCTTCGAGACGGTGGATCTGCCCGTTTTTCGACGTGATCATGCCGCGGTAGCGCTCGATCATGGCGGGAACCTGCTCGCTCTGGTCGGGATGGACGATAAAGACGATTTCATAATGTCGCATGTATTCTCCTTATGGGTAAAGCCTCCCGCCATGCGAAGACGGTAAGGCAAGGTAAAAGCGGAATTATACCGTTGTTTTGTCGATAGTCAAAGACCCTTGTTTACTCGGTGGGTCGGACTGATATGCGGTCTACGGGGAATTTGAATTAGGATATCATTGTAGTCTGGTTTATATCGGGATATGCAATGGAAATGCTCGCAGTATTGTTTGCAGGAATCGTCCTCGGCGGGATCGGCGCGTGGGTTTTGTTTCGCGTAAAAGCCGAAGCCTCGGTTGCATCGGTCAGGGCAGAACTGCAGCCGAAAATTGCCTCTATCGGCGCGGCGCTCGATGCGGCAAAAGAGGATATTTCCAGATTAAAAACCGAGCTTGCCGATGCGATGTGCGAGCGGGATAGACTGCGCAGCGAAAGGGAGCGCCTGTCGACGGAAAAAGCGCAGATCGAAACCCGCATGGAATCGGACAGGGCGAGTTTTGCCGAAAAGCTCGAACTTCTGGATAAGGCCAAGGAAACTCTGGGGGATCAGTTCAGGGTGCTTGCCAATGCCATTTTCGAGGAGAAAACGCAGAAATTCACGCAGCAGAATCAGGATCAGCTTGCCACCCTGTTGGGGCCTTTGGGAGAGCGGATCAAGGATTTCGAAACCAGGGTACAGTCCGTTTACGACAACGAAACGCAGCAAAGAACTGCCTTGAAGACAGAAATCGCCAAACTGGTCGAGGCCAATGCGAAAATCAGTTCGGATACCACCAACCTTGCCCGCGCTTTGAAGGGGGATTCGAAGACCCAGGGCGCATGGGGGGAGATGATACTGGAGCGTGCGCTCGAAATGGCCGGGCTGACGAAGGATCGCGAATACCGTATACAGCAGCATTACCTGGACGAGGCAGGGGGGCGGCTGAGACCGGATGTCATCATAGACCTTCCCGAAGGCCGCCACATGGTGATCGACAGCAAGGTATCGCTGACCGCTTACGAGCGGTTATGCGCATCGGCCGCGGAACACGAACGCGAGCGGGAACTGGCGTTACATGTGAGTTCCGTGCGCAGCCACATGGTGGGCCTGGGGAAGAAAGATTACCAGAAGATTCTTGGTCTTGCGACGCTGGATTTCGTCATCATGTTCATCCCGATCGAATCCGCATATTCCGTGGCGGTGCAGGCCGATCCCGCGCTGACCCAGGATGCCCTGGAGAGGAATGTGCTGATCGTTTATCCGAGCACGCTGCTCATGGCGCTCAGGACCATTGCCCATGTGTGGCGCTATGAGTACCAGAACCGCAATGCGCAGGAAATCGCACGTCAGGCGGGGGCGCTCTATGACAAGTTCGTGGGTTTCGTCGATGACCTGAAAGATGTCGGAGACCGGCTCAACAAGGCGCAGACGGCATACGACGCAGCCTATGGCAAACTGAGTTCCGGCAGGGGCAACCTTGTCAGGAGCGCGGAGCGCATCCGCGAACTTGGTGTCAAGCCTTCCAAGGCGCTTCCTGCCGGGTTGATCGAGGCAGCCATGGAGCAGGGCGAGGGGTAAGGATGAATTTCGCGAAAATCGAAATCGTCGATGCGGAGATCCGGCTCAAAGGGAAATGGAGTCTTGCGGGATTGTCCGATTTCGAAAGGGAACTCGCGAAGCTTTCGTTTGCAGGCATCCTGCGCATCGACGCGCACGGCATCGAATCGATGGATACCGCCGGCGCCTGGCTGTTCCACAGAACTTTCCAGAACATGGCGCTCGAGATAGAAGGATTGCGTCCGGAGCATGTTGCGCTCATCGAGATGGTTTCCGCTCTTGGTGTGGCTGAAAGAGCCATGCCGGAGCCCAGGGATTTTCTCGAAAGACTGGGGCTTGCTGGTTGGACGGGGCTGGCGCAGGTTTACGCGATGCTCTCCTTCATCGGGGAAGCCTCCGTCGCCATGGGGCGCTCGGCTGCGAATCCTGCAAGGGTGCGCTGGAAGCCGATATGGCACAATCTCCAGCATGCGGGCTTCGATGCGCTGCCTATTGCCGGTCTGCTCTCTTTCCTGATGGGGGTCGTGATCGCCTACCAGGGGGCGGAGCAATTGACCCGGTATGGCGCAAGCATCTTCGTCGTCAACCTCGTCGGACTTTCGATGCTGCGTGAACTGGGGCCGCTGCTCACCGCAATCATCATCGCAGGGCGCTCGGGTTCAGCCTTCACCGCACAGATCGGTACGATGAAAGTGACCGAGGAAATCGATGCCATGAGAACGATAGGCATCTCTCCCATGGATCAGCTTGTTTTGCCAAAAATAGTGGCCCTGCTCATCGCGCTTCCGTTGTTGACCGTCTATGCCGATATCATGGGGGTTCTTGGCGGAATGATGATGGCTTCGTTCAATCTGGGCGTGAACTATACTGATTTCATCGACCGCTTCGGTTCATCCATCAAGGTTTCCGCATTTCTCGTCGGTATTGGGAAAGCGCCTGTATTTGCCGCGATAATCGCCGTGGTGGGGTGTTTCCAGGGCTTCCAGGTCTCGGGCGGCGCCGACAGCGTGGGGCGTCAGACGACGAAAAGCGTCGTGCAGTCCATCTTCATCGTGATCGTGGCAGACGCCGTTTTTTCCATTATTTTCAGTCTGGTAGACTTGTGAGCGAAACGATACTCGAGATCAGCGAACTGTGTACGCGTTTCAACGATGCGGTGGTGCATGACCATGTCAATCTCGATGTGTTGCGGGGGGAAGTCTTTGCGATCGCAGGGGCCAGTGGTTGCGGAAAATCGACCCTGCTCAGGGAAATCATCCTGCTGCAAAAATCCAGTTCGGGATCGATACGGGTTTTCGGGAAGGAATTGGTTGGACTGGATGACGAGGGGGCGCTTCTCTTCAGGAAGCGATGGGGGATGATGTTCGAGCGGGGCGCCCTGTTCAGCTCGCTCAATGTTCTCGAAAACGTGGGCTTGCCGCTCAGGGAACATACCGGCTTGAGCGGGGGCTTGATCGACGAGATCGCTTCCATCAAGATCGCGCTTGCAGGCCTTCCGCCGACTGCGAGGTTCAAATACCCGGATGAACTCTCGGGGGGGATGAGAAAGCGGGCGGCGCTTGCGCGAGCCCTCGCGCTCGACCCCGAACTCCTTTTCCTGGATGAGCCGACTGCAGGGCTGGATCCCCTGAGCGCAAGCGGGTTCGATGAACTCGTTCTACATCTCAAGCATACGCTCGACCTTACCATGGTGATCGTTACTCACGATCTGGATCTGCTCTGGCATGTGGCGGACAGGGTGGCTTTTCTGGGGGACGGGCATGTGCTCGGGGTGGGCACCATGAATGAACTTTCGAAATCCGGTCATCCCCTGATCCGCGAATATTTTTACGGACCCAGGGGCAGGGCAGCTTGGGAGCAGTCATGGAAACAAAAGTAAATTACACGATTGTCGGGATTTTCGTTCTGGTGTTCAGCTTTGCCCTGATTGCCGGGGTGATCTGGCTCGGTGCGGGCGCGGAGTACCGGAAAACCTACGACCTTTACATCGTTTACATGAACGAATCGGTTGCGGGACTCAACCTCAATGCGCCAGTACGGTACCGCGGGGTGTCGGTCGGTCGGGTCAAGGATATTGCCATAGCGCCCGACAAGCCCGAGGCTGTCCGGCTGCTCCTCGAAATCGAAAGGGGGATCGTCATCAGGGAAGATACCGCAGCAATGCTGAGGAGTCAGGGATTGACCGGGATCGCGACCATAGAGTTGTCCGGCGGGAGCGTGAGTGCGCCTGTTCTGCGGGCAAAAAAAGGCGAGGAGTATCCTGTGATCAAACCGTCCCCTTCGCTCATGACGCGTCTCGATACGTCGATCACGCCGCTTCTTGCCAATCTCAACAAATCGATCGAAAATCTGAACGACACCTTGACCGAAAAAAACCGGGCAAATCTCTCCAGTATCCTCTCGGATCTTGCCAAATTGAGCGATACCCTGGCGGGGCGCTCGAAAGAGATCGATTCCGGGCTGGCAAACGCATCGAAAGCGCTGGCGAACAGCGAGAAGATGAGCGAAGCTTTGCCGCAACTGGTTAAACGAATCGAAAAAACTGCCGACGAATTCGAAAACATGGCGAAAGATGCATCCATGTCGAGCGCGGCTGCGCGAAGTACGATAGTTCATGTCGATGAAGCGGTTCCCGAATTCCGCTCGCTGATTGCCGAATTGCACGATCTATCCGCTTCCCTGAGGCGGGTAAGCGACGAGATCGAAAAGAATCCTTCACTGCTCGTTTACGGCAGGCCGGCAGGCCGCCCGGGACCCGGAGAATGACCATGTATGCAAAATTGCTGCTGTTGACGTTTTTGCTGGCTTCCTGCGCTTCCCCGCAGATCGCTCTCTTTTCCCTGGATGCGCCGGGCGGTATCGAACCTGCGCAAAATCAGCTGCCTTTGACGCTTTCGGTCGGCCAGCCAGGCGCGCTGCCGGGATACGATACGTCCAGGATGGCTTATGTGGTGAAGCCGCATCAGATCGAATATTTTTCGAAAAATCAATGGGTCGACTCTCCCGGCAAGATGCTGCTTCCGATACTGGTGAGAACCCTGTCGCAACGATTCAGGGCTGTAGTGAAATCCCCCGCCAGGGGCGACATGCGGCTCGATTCCGAGATCGTCATGCTGAGGCAGGAATTTTCAGAAAGCGCAAGCAGGGTCCATCTCGTGGTGCGAGCCCAGATCCTGGATCGCCGGGGCGTGATGACCACCCGCGAATTCGATATATTTGAGAATTGCCCACAGAACGATCCCTACGGCGGGGTGCTGGCTGCGAACAGGGCCGTAGCCAGACTTGCCGTCGAGATTTCGGATTTCTGCGCTGCGAGTCATCCCTGATCCGAACAGGTCTGCATCAATCATTCCCCGCCATGGGCTTTCCCGGATGCGAAAGGCGGACGGGCAAACCAGACGAAAAGCATCAATCCAAGGAATATCCAACTGGAAACAAGGAATACGTCGTTGACGGCAAGCATGTAGGATTGGTTGTCGACAGACCTTTCCAGGAATTGAAGCGCGGGCAGATGGGAGAAGCCCAGCATATTCAGGCTCTCCAGCGTATGGCTCGTCACCGGATCCGAAATCGAGATGTGCTCCGTGAGCTGGCTGTGGTGGAGCGATTCTCGCCTGTCCCAGAGCGCCACGCTGAGGGACGTGCCGAAGCTGCCCCCCAGCACGCGCAGGAAGTTCGAAAGCCCCGAAGCGCTTGCAACCCGGTTGGGCGGCAGGCCGGAGAGCAGGATGGACATCAGCGGAATAAAGAAGCAGGCCATGCCTATCCCCTGGAAAAAGCGGGGCAGGGTGAGTTGCCAGAATGTTGCATTCGTGTTGAAAGATGCCGCCCAGAAGCTGACCGCTGCGAAAACGAGGAATCCTATGCTTGCCAGGATGCGCAGATCGATCCTGTGCATGTTTTTGCCGACCAGGGGCGAGAAAATGACGGAGAGTATGCCTATCGGCGCAGCGGAAAGGCCTGCCCAGGTCGCGGTATAACCCATCTGGGTCTGCAGCCAGAGCGGATAGACCACCACTCCGGAGAAGAAAGTCATGTAGCCCAGGCTGATCGAAAGCGTGCCCACGGAGAAATTCCTCACGGAAAAGAGCGACAGATCGACCACCGGGTGCCGCTCGGTGAGTTCCCATATGATGAAGAATGAAAGGCAGACTGTGGCCAGGACGCCGAGGGTCACGATGAAGCTTGATCCGAACCAATCGAGCTCGTTCCCCTTGTCGAGGAGCAACTGGAGGCTGCCTATGCCTATCACGAGCAATGCCAGACCGACAGTGTCGATCGGCAGCTTGGCCGTTTCGGTCTCACGATTTTTCAGCAGTTGCCAGGTCATGTAGCTTGAAATCAATCCCACCGGGATATTGATGTAGAAGATCCATGGCCAGCTGAAATTGTCGGTGATATAGCCGCCGAGAATGGGGCCGAAAATGGGCGCGAGAACGACAGTCATCGACCACAGCGCAAGGGCCAGCCCCTTTTTTTCATCGGGATAGTTTGCCAGAAGCAGGCTCTGGGAAAGCGGGATCATGGGGCCGGCCACCGCGCCCTGTAAAATACGGCATATGACGAGCATGGGCAGGCTCGATGAAAGACCGCAGAGCGTGGAGGCGAGGGTGAAGAGCAGGGTCGCTGCCACGAAGAGCCGTACTTCCCCGAAACGCTTGGCGAGCCAGCCGGAGAGCGGCAGCGCAATGGCGTTGCTCACTGCAAACGAAGTGATGACCCAGGTTCCCTGGTTCGGACTCACGGCAAGATCCCCTGCGATGGTGGGGATGGATACGTTGGCGATCGATGTGTCGAGCACCTGCATGAAGGTCGCAAGCGAGAGAGAGAGCGTCAGCAGGGCGAGGGACGCGCCCTGGATCGGAGCCTTGCTCATTTCGCATTGTCACTCAGGATTTTTTCGATCAGGCGCTCGACTGCGTCGTCTTTCTTATCGAATACCGGGGTCGAATAGACGGGTTCTTCGTGCTGCCCTCCGGAGAGCATGCCCCCGCTTTCGTCATGGGTATCGACTGTCGCCACCATGGAAAGTCCTATTCTCAAGGGATGCTGTGCTATTTCATTGGCGTCGAGCGTTATTCTTACAGGCAGCCGCTGAATGACCTTGATCCAGTTGCCGGTGGCATTCTGGGGCGGGAGGAGGGAGAAGACGCTTCCGGTTCCCGCTCCGAGCCCCGCCACCTTGCCGTGAAACTCCACCTTGCTGCCGTAGAGGTCGGAAGTGAGTATGACGGACTGCCCTATCCGGGTATGCCGCAACTGGTCTTCCTTGAAATTTGCATCGACCCAGATTTCGTTCAGTGGGATGATGACCATCAGGGATGATCCCGGACTCACGTGCTGTCCGATCTGGACACTGCGTTTTGCGATATAGCCGGTGGTAGGGGCCTCGATAGTGGTGCGCTGCACGCCGAGCCAGGCCTCCCTGAGGCGGGCCTCCGCCTTGAGAACGGATGGATGGGCGTCGAGGGTCGTGTTTGCGACCGCGGAACGGGCGGCTTCAAACCTGTGTTTCGCAGAATCCAGAGAAGATTGCGCGATGACGGCGTTGTCTTTCGCATGCTGCAATTCTTCGCTCGATACCGCATGATCGGAAATCAGCTTCTGGCGGCGCATGAGGTCTTCCTTCGCCTTGTCGAGTTCGACCTGTTTTTCATTGACCGTCGCTTGCAGCTCGTTTGCGGTTTCGAAGCGCTGTTTGACACTGCGTACCGTTTCGGCGAGGTCGTTTTCGGCAGTTCGAAGCGCGAGTTTTGCATCGGTGCCGTCCAGTTTCACGAGGACTTGCCCCGCCTTTACCAATTCAGTGTCTTGCGCATGGATGGAAACCACGTTACCCGAGACCTGCGGCATCAGTTGCACCAGGTTTCCCGAGACGTAAGCATCATCGGTAGCCTGGAAAAATTGCCCGCGACTGAACCAGTAGATCGAATAGGCTATTCCCGCGATGAGGAGCAGCGAGCCGAGTCCGAGCAGCATATGTTTGCGTTTTGTACCGTTGTCTTCCATGTTTTACCCCGGATTTGAATTGGGAGCGCTTCCCTGCGTGGGAGCGCTTTCCAGCGTGGGAACGCCTCCCAATGATTGGATCATTGTTGTGACAGCCTCCAGGCGCAGTTCGTCGAGTTCGGTTTTGACGTTTCTCTGGGACAAGAGCGGGGTTTCGGTTTCGAGAACGGATAACTCGTCGCCCAGTCCCGCCCTGTAGCGCAGCAGCGCGATTTTGTGCGCTTCCAGAAGTCCGTCCGTCACTTTGTTTTGCTCTGAAATTTCGTTTACGATCGATTTGAGCGCGACCCCTGCCTGGGAGACATCGCGCATCGCATCGATCACCATCTTGTTGTATTGTTCCACGGCGATGTCATATTCCGCGTATTTCATACCCAGGTTCGATCTCAGTCTTCCGCCGCCGAATATGGGCAGGTGGATGGCGGGGCCGATCGATGCGATTTCGCTGCCGCCTTTCACAAGATTGCCAAAGCCTATGCTCTGCACACCCACGTAAGCCGCAAGATCGATGTTCGGGTAGAATTCGGCCTTTGCAATATCGACGCGGCTTGACGCAGCCTCTATCCTGGATCGCTGCGCCAGGATGTCGGGGCGCATGCCGATGAGGTCGGCGGCAATGGAGGTCGGAATGGGCGGCGGGGGAGCGACTCTGCCTGTAATGGCGTCCCCTCTTTCCGGCGGCTTGCCCAACAGGGCGGCAATCCGGCTTCTTCCCTGTGCTATGGCGTCTTCCGTTTTCAAAATATCGAGTTTTGCGCCGGCCACGGTGCTTTCCCCTTGCCTTACCCTGAAGTCGGATTCGATCCCGTTCTGCGCGCGTAGCCTGACAAGGCGAAGCAGCGCTTCCTGCCTGTCCCGGATATGCTTCAGTATTTCGAGTTTTGCAAGATCGGCCTCGAGTCTGAAATAACTCCGTGCAATCGCAGTACCCAGGATCAGGCGTGTTTCGGCGGCTTCGGCTTCACTGGTTTTCGCTTCGCTCAACGCCGCATTGAGTGCCGCATGATTTTTGCCCCACCAGTCGAACTCGTAATCGAAATCCAGGGTCAATTGGCCGAGGTTCAGGGTGCTTCCGCCCAGAGGAGGCGGGAAATAGCCTTTGGAACTGATTTTCTGGCGTACAGCCGATCCATTTGCATCGATCCGGGGGGAAAGCGCTGCGTCGGAGAGGGCCGCCTGTCCTTTGGCCAGCCTGATGCGGGCTTGCGCTATGTTGATGTCCGGCGAATCGGCGAGCGCTTCTCCGATCAGGGCATCGAGCTGATCGTCCTTGAAAATGGTCCACCATTTCGAATCCACGCTGAATTTCGTCGCGGCAATGGAAGCCGGCTTCGATTCGGAATGAATCCCGGAAAAATTCGCGCATCCGCAGAGGCATAACGATGCGATCATGAATGTCATCTTCAATCTGGACACGACTCCCCCTCCGGCAGGGATGCGTCGATACGCTTGAGGAGCTTGCGCAGCAGGAATTCGAATTGTTCGAGCTCATCAGGCTCGAAAGCGGACCACAATTCCCTGTAGTAATTCCACTGCTGCGGCAGGACGGCTTCGACAAGCGTTCGTCCCTGCTGCGTCAGCGAGAGGACGATTCGCCTCCTGTCCTCGCCGCTTGCATTGCGTTCCACCCAGCCTTTTTCCACGAGTTCGTCGGAAAGGCGGGTGATGTTCGTTCTGGAAGAAACCATGGCATGGCTCAAATTGCACGGGTTGATCGCATTTTCCCCGGTCGAATAGATCATGATGAGCGCGAACCAGCTTGTAGTGTTGAGCCCGAACTCGGCCAGATTGAGATTCTGTCTTTCGTTGAATAGCTTGAATACATGGAAATACAGCCGGCTCAGGATGATTTCCCTTTTGGGGGAATCGGGATGATGGCAGGTGAATGCTTCTATCCTGTTTTCGAAGGGTTCGAACGATGAAGTCATGGGGATCCGGGGATTAGTTCATTGGTTTATTATAACGATTGAAACTATCCTGTCAACGCCATGCGCTATAGTTCTTTATAAAGGAGCGAAAATGCACGATGGATTGAGCCGGGAAGAGGCGGGAATCAGGCTGAAGCAGGATGGCTTCAACGAGCTTGCGCCCAAGGGGAAACGGAATTTATGGGCCATTGCACGCGATGTCCTGTTCGAGCCGATGTTCCTGCTGCTGGTTCTGTCGGGGATCATCTATCTTGTCCTCGGGGATATGGGAGAGGCTGCCGCGCTCCTTTTTTTCGTGTTCGTGGTGATGGGCATCACCGTCTACCAGGAAAACAAGACCGAGCGGGCGCTGGAAGCGCTGCACGATTTGACGAGTCCGAGGGCGAACGTGATCCGGGAAGGGCAGGCCTGCAGGATTGCTGGCAGGGAGGTGGTGACGGGCGATATCCTGCTCCTGTCCGAAGGTGACCGCATTGCGGCCGATGCGGTTCTACTGGAGTGCAACGATTTTTCTGCCGACGAATCTCTGCTTACAGGGGAGTCCGCCCCGGTCCTGAAAATGCCTCAGGATCGCGTGTATTCCGGAACGATGGTGACACAGGGCAAGGGGATGGCAAGCGTGTTCGCCACAGGCATGAAAAGCGAGATAGGCGGAATCGGGCTTGCAATCGAATCCGTGGAATCGGAAAAAACGCCTTTGCAGAAGGAAATCGCTCGTCTTGTCAAAAACCTGTCGATTTTGGCAGCATGCCTTTTTGTCCTGCTTGTCGTTTCCTACGCCATGATGCATGGAGAATGGCTGAACGGCCTGCTTGCGGGGATCACCATGGCGATGGCCATCCTGCCCGAAGAATTTCCTGTCGTGCTCACGGTTTTTCTGGCGCTTGGCGCTTGGCGGATTGCGCGCAGCAATGTCCTGACGCGGCGTCTGCATGCCGTGGAAACATTGGGGTCGGCAAGCGTGCTTTGCGTCGACAAGACCGGGACTTTGACCGAAAACAGGATGTCCGTGGCACAATTGTGCGCCGGGGGTGAGCCGCTGGAAATCAATTCGGTGGATGTCCTGCCGGAAGACTTTCACGAACTTCTCGAATACAGCATCCTCGCAAGCGAAATCGATCCCTTCGATCCGATGGAAAAGGCTTTCCATGATCTCGGGAGACGGTTTCTTGCGCAAACCGAGCACCTCCATTTTGATTGGGAACTCGTTCACGAATATTCATTGTCTCCTGAAATGCTGGCGATGTCCCATGTATGGAAGGCTTCGAAGGGTGGCGAATATATCGTGGCGGCAAAAGGCTCTCCCGAGGCGATATTCAATCTGTGTCATCTGGATGAGCATGAGTTCGCTTTCTGGTCGAACGAGGTGGCAAGGATGGCGGACGGAGGGCTTCGCGTCCTGGGGGTTGCTCATGCGCGCTATCGGGGCGAATCGTGGCCTGCGATACAGCATGATTTCGAATTCGAACTCGCTGGCCTTGCGGGGCTTATGGATCCGGTCAGGGCCGGCGTGGTTTCCGCAGTGCGGGAATGCAGGGAAGCGGGAATCCGCGTCGTGATGATAACGGGCGACAATCCGCTCACCGCGCGCGCGATTGCGCGCCGGATCGGACTTGACCTCGAGACGATCAGCGGCCCCGAGATCGAAGCCATGGACGAGGATGAATTCGTCAGCCGCATCGGAAATATCGATATCTTCGCAAGGGTCGTGCCCTTGCAGAAGCTCAGGATCGTGAATGCGTTGAGGCGGTCAGGGAAGATCGTCGCGATGACCGGGGACGGCGTGAACGATGCCCCGGCGCTCAAAGCGGCCCATATCGGCGTGGCGATGGGCAGACGGGGGACGGACGTTGCAAGGGAGGCGGCCGCGCTCGTTCTTCTCGATGACGATTTCTCCTCGATCGTGCATGCCGTGAGGCTGGGCAGGAGAATTTATTCCAACCTGAAGAAAGCGTTTTCCTTCAGTCTCGCCGTTCACGTGCCCATTGCCGGCCTGTCCCTGATCCCGGTTTTCATGGGCTGGCCGCTGGTTTTCTATCCCGTGCATATCGCTTTTCTGCAACTCATCATTGATCCCGTATGCTCCCTGGTATTCGAGGCCGAGGCTGCGGATACGGCATTGATGAAGGAGCCGCCCAGAAAAACCGGCGCTCCCCTGCTGGATGGAAAGACCATGGCCTTGAGTCTGTTGCAGGGAAGCGTCGTGCTTGCCGCCATTCTCGCAATGTATGCCGCCAATCTCGATAGAGGCGAAACTCATGCGAGAGCGATTGCCTTCAGCACGCTGGTATTCTCGGATCTTGCTCTGATCCTGGTGAGCCGCTCCAGGACAGAATCGGTTATTTCCTGCCTGAAGAAACCGAACCCGCTGTTGTGGTGGGTGCTGGGCGGATCTGTTGCTGCGCTCCTGCTGGTGTTGAATCTGCCTTTTTTCCACGGTCTTTTCGGGTTTTCCACCCTGAGCCTGCGGGATGTCGCGTTGAGCTTCATCCTGGGTACCCTGAGCGTTGCCTGGTTCGAGGTATTCAAGGGTGCGCATTAACCTGCTTTTTTTCGTGGCAGGGGTGGGTTTGCTGCAGAATCAGGCCGTGCTGCCCTCATTATGGTGGGTGCTTGCATTGCCGCTCCTCTTTGTCGTCTCGATGCTGATCGCGCAAAAACTGCCAAGGGAAATACTGCTCAAGTTGCTCTTTTTTATTATGGGATTCCTTTATGCGGCGTGCATCGCGCAGATACGGCTTTCCGATTCATTGGCGGCGGAACTGGAAGGCGTGGACATCGATATCACAGGGATAGTCGCGGAGCTTCCTCAATCCAACGATAAAGGCCAGTATTTTGCATTCGATGTCGAAAGGACTCACGGCGTGCCGAGAAAAATCGTGTTGAGCCGGTATTTCGAGTCCGATGGGGTCGTGCTTCATCCGGGGGAGCGATGGCGTTTTACGGTGAGGCTCAGGCAGCCCCATGGCAATTCGAATCCTTATGGGTTCGATTACGAGGCATCGCTTCTGGAGCGCGGTATCAGGGCCACAGGCTATGTGCGGCAGGGTGTTTTGCTGGATCGCTTTGTCATGAAGCCTTCCACCATTGTCGAAGCCGTCAGGGAGAAGCTGCGCGACAAGGTGTTTGCCGCGTTGCCCGGTTCGCCTTACAGGGGCGTGATTGCGGCACTCCTGATGGGGGAGCAGAAGGCGATTTCGCAGGAAGATTGGCAGATCTTCAGGCGCACCGGAATCATCCACTTGATGAGCATTTCCGGGCTTCACGTGACGATGATCGCGGGCTTTTTTTCGCTCCTGGCCTACAGGCTCTGGCGATTGAATCCCGGATGGGTCGTTGTTCTTCCGGCCAGAAAGGCGGCGGCCCTCTGCGGCGTGTTTTCGGCGTTCTGTTATGCGCTTCTGGCAGGATACGCCGTCCCGACCCAGCGCACGGTCTACATGCTTGCCGTTGTTGCCGCGCTGCTCTGGTCGGGGCGGATGAGTTCGCCTTCCACGCTTCTCATCTGGGCGCTTTTCGCTGTGACCGTGCTGGATCCATGGGCGGTGCTGTCTTCGGGATTCTGGCTTTCGTTTCTCGCAGTTGCGCTCATCATGTATGTGAGTACGGACAGGATAAGACGCGCGAACTGGTTGAATGCATGGGTTTCGATACAGTGGGCCATGACGATAGGACTCATTCCCATCCTCCTGGTCTTTTTTCAGCAGATTTCTCTCGTCTCGCCTATTGCCAATGCGCTCGCCATTCCCGTGGTGAGTTTCGCAGTCGTGCCCTTGACGCTTTTTGGCGCCATAGTCCCATTCGATTTTCCTATTGTTCTGGCGCACAAGATTTTTTCGATTTTCATGCGTTTTCTCATCTGTTTGAGCAATCTTCCGGATGCGGTATGGATTCAGCATGCGCCGCCTGCATGGGCTGTTTTTACAGCCTTTCTCGGGATTTTCTGGATACTGCTGCCGAAGGGGTTTCCCGCGCGCTGGCTCGGCTTTTTTGGGGTAGTCCCATTGTTCCTGATTTTTCCTGCCGATCCTCAATTTTTGAGGCTGACCGTGCTCGATGTGGGGCAGGGGCTCGCCGTTGTCGTTCAGACCAGGCATCATGCGCTGCTCTTCGATTCCGGCCCCGCCTTTACGCCGCAAGCCGATAGCGGGAACAGGATCATCTATCCTTTTCTGCGAGGGGTGGGCATCATGAGGCTGGATGCCATGATCCTGAGCCATGAAGACGGGGATCATACCGGAGGCGCGATTTCAGTGCTCGATTCGATTCCCGTGGGATGGCTGCTGTCTTCCCTGCCGAAGGACAACCCTGTGTTTCCCCACGCGAAAGTAGGCATGCGCTGCCAGGCCGGAGAGTCCTGGGTCTGGGATGACGTGCGTTTCGAAATCCTGGGGCCGCCCAGTTCGAGTTATTCGAACCCGAGAATCAGGGGCAATGTGAGAAGCTGCGTACTCAGGGTCTCGTCTTTGCAGGGTTCCGCCCTGATTGCGGGGGATATCGAAAAAGGCGTCGAACGCCGGCTCGTTGCAGAGGTGGGCGGCAGGCTCAAATCCGATATCCTCGTCGTGCCGCACCATGGCGGGATGAGCGCATCAACCGAGGAATTCGTGCAGGCGGTCTCCCCGCGCCATGCCGTGTTTTCAGTGGGCTACAGAAACCGCTTCAATCATCCGAGGCCTGAAGTGCTTGCGCGTTATCGCGCAGTCGGGAGCCGGATGTTCAGGTCCGACCGGGATGGAGCGATACGCTTCGATTTCGACCCATACGGCATACGCGAGGAGTCCTGGCGCAGGGAACACAGGCGCTACTGGTATCAGGAAAAATGAATCCCGGTCCCGACCATTTCATTGACTTCGATTTGGTATGCAATGCGGGCAGGGTCGAGGAATTCTCCCCCGACCTGCGCGTAAGGGTAAATGAATAACGGGATTTTGCTGCCGAGAAAGGGCAGGGGAACGTCGCGCTCGTGGTTGAGTCCTATCCAGTTCATTTTCCAGTATCCGAAAAGCTTGTCCTTCAATTCCGCGATTTTTGGGTCATCGATGCGCCTGTTTTCTTCCTGCATCACCCTGTGGATTTCCGCTGGATCGACCGGAACCCATCCGGGGCCGGCAAGATAGAATTCCGCCCTGACATGGTAGGACGTTGCGATTTTGCCGCTCCCCGATTCCGTGAGCAGGATGCCGTAGGTGCCCCTTGCGGGAATGCCTGCGGAACCGCAAAGGCTCACGAACAGGCTTGCCATATCCATGCTTTTTCCGCCCATTTTCCCGCTCTCGAGCATCTCGCCTGCATCTCCCTTGCCGCAGCCTTCGATCGCAGGGTCGTAATAGGCGTTTTCGACAACCCAGTCGTAAATGGCGCGCGCTTTTCCTAGGGGCGTTTTCGCAGTCCGGGTCACCGACATGGCGGTTTTGCGTACCACGTTCGATCCGGGGGCGAGGTAATGCTTGAGGGCCGGAGGAATTTTTTCCGAGCCGGGTTTTCGCAGGTCCGCCGTTCTGTCCGCAGTTTTGATCATCGTGCCGACAGTGATATTTCTGGGGCCGGATTTTATCCATTCGCCAAAAAAAGCCGCGGCAGGGTTTTTCGGCGGATCGAAAAGGCTCGCCCTGGCAGGCCCTTCGCTCCAGACGCTTCCCAGGTTGCGCTGATATACGGTGTCGTTGCTGTCGGGGAGCGGAAGCCAGAGCTTTGCGCTGCCGGCTTCTTCGGGGAGCGATACATGGTAGTTCAGGCGATATGTTTTCCAGGATGCGATTTCGTCGTAATAGCCCCAGGCCGGGAAAGCGAATAAAGTGCCGCCGGATGCGGCAAGTTTGATAAAATCACGACGGTTCATTGCATCCCCTTTTCTTTAAAACCCGGAACAGAACAATTATAGTTGCTTCAGGCCCGTTATGACACTGCCAACGATCGAATTCGAAACTTGTGCCGAGCCTGAGTTCGTAGTCATCTGGCTGCATGGGCTGGGCGCCGACGGGAGCGATTTCGTGCCCGTGGCAAAAGCGCTGCAATTGCCCGCGCGCTTCGTCTTTCCCCATGCCCCGGTACGGCCCGTTACGCTGAACGGCGGTTACAGGATGCGCGCATGGTACGATATTTATTCCCTGGACATGAATTGCGCCGAGGACAGGGAGGGCATATTCGATTCGCAGCGCAGCATCGCGGAATTGATAGCAAGGGAAGAGAGGCGGGGCGTGGTCGCGGATCATGTTTTTCTCGCCGGATTTTCCCAGGGCGGGGCGATCGCGCTGCATGCGGGTTTGCGCCATCCTTCCAAACTTGCCGGCCTGCTGGCCCTGTCGACTTATCTTCCGCTTGCCGATACGGTCAGGGATGAAGCGCATCCTGCCAATTCGAGAACGCCCGTATTCATGGCGCATGGGGTCGAGGACGATGTCATCCCGATTTCGGCGGGATTGGCATCGAGAAATGCCCTTGTGAATCTCGGACATGACGTGGCGTGGCGTCAGTACGGGATGGCGCACTCGGTTTGCCAGGACGAGATCGAAGATATCTCGGGATGGATGACCGGGATCATTTCAGGAATTCGTGATACGGAAACGCCATAATTTGAAATCGACCCCCTTTTCGAGGAGTTCCAGCGGGATGAGGGTGTGTGTTTTTTTGTCGTATTCGACGCGATAGCTGTTGCCGGGCGAGAAGCCGTCGTCATCGACCAGGATTTCGGCTTCTCCCTTGTCCAGGCGCATCAATGCGGCGCGGATGTTGAATCCTTCCGCTTCCAGCGCCAGAGGTCGGATTCCTTTCGCCAGGATTTCGACGCCCACATGCCACCTTTTCAGGTCGTCCCGGTTCAGCCGGCGTATGATGCACAAATCCCATCGATCCGCCTGCCTGCTGAAAAAAAGCAGGCCGATTTTCCCCCAGATGGGAAGCTCTCCCGGAATGATTGCATCGTAACCGCCGTCGCTGATATTTTCGCTGGTCCAGGCTTCCCTTTCGGTGAAATCCAGGCTGCATGTCACGCCAAGGGGTACTGCTGCCGGCTTGCGCTCATTTTTTCTCAAGGGAGGCCGGGAATCCCATTGCGCGGACAGATGTTTGAGCACGGTTTGGGTTTGCTCGACGGAATAAGCTCCCCCCAGGGTGATTTTTTGCAATACGCCATCGCCAAATTCATTCACCAGTCTGTGGACGATTGAATAGGCATTTCCGGGGCCGAAAAAACGGGCCGAACTCGGGAACGGCGATTTCAGCCTCGATGGCGGCTTGTTCGAGGCCAGATCGACATAGTGGGTCAGGTGCGGCATGTTTGTACTGGATGCCAGCACGAAATGTCCGGAAAGCAGGGATGCGATATGGTCGGCTATTTCGAATTCCTGGGGCGGCAGCGCGTCGGGGGATGAAGCCGAAATCATGAGGATTTTGAGGAATTCCTGTTTGATGCTGGTTTTGTGCTCATTCGTGGGAAAAAGCGTTATTTCTTTCTGTGTGATCCCGGTTTTTTCGGCGAAAGCGAACAGCCAGAACAACTTTTTCCAGATTGATTCGTCGATCAGGCCGGAGTGCAGGTGTGCCCACTTGTACTGCAATTTGATGGCGTTGATCGTGCGGCAGATGAGCAGCGGCAGGTCGCTCCTGATGGCATCGGCGCCTTTCTCTCCGGAGCGGTAACTTTCGATGCATGAGAAATAGGCCTTTGCCAGAAGGTCGGCAAAGCGGTGTAGGGCAAACCCGCTTCTGTTTTGCTGGACCTTGTCGGCGCCGAAATAATCCCGTCCCAGTTTGCGCCGGTATGCCTGGGAATGCTCGTCGAAGAGCTTGCACAGGTCGGCCCGCGCTTCGAGCTTCAGGTCGGGTAGTGACTCGATCCAGTCCGACAGTTCCTCTATGGTTTTGAGCGGATTGTCCCTGGGCAGTCCGGCGAGCAACTCCCTTGCCTTTTTCGGGTTGGCAAGTGGGTGATTTGAATCGGATGCAAACCATTTGAACATGATTTCCTTATCCGGCGAATTTAAGGCGAATTTCGCCTGACGTTATGCGATAATTTCGAGTGATTATACTTAAAATGCGGCGAGGGTAGGGATGTTCAGGAATATCGAGGATTTTGTAGGCAATACGCCGCTCGTAAGGTTGAGAAGGCTCCCGGGGGAAACCTCGAACAGCGTTCTTGCCAAGCTGGAAGGGAACAATCCTGCCGGATCGGTGAAAGACCGTCCGGCGTTTTCCATGATATCGCGGGCGCAGCATAGGGGCGAAATTCGTCCGGGCGATACGCTGATCGAGGCCACCAGCGGCAATACCGGGATTGCGCTCGCCATGGCGGCAGCCGTTCGCGGATTCAGGATGGTGCTGGTGATGCCGGAGCATATGAGCATGGAGCGGCGCCAGATCATGCGGGCTTTCGGCGCTGAAATCGTACTGACCCCGAAAGAGGGCGGAATGGAGGCGGCGATTGACTTGGCGAAGCGAATGGAAGCGCAGGGCAGGGGGAAAATTCTCGACCAGTTTTCGAATCCGGATAATCCGGTTGCGCATTACGAAGCTACCGCGCCTGAAATCTGGCGCGAAACCGAAGGCAGAATCACCCATTTCGTGAGCAGCATGGGCACTACCGGGACGATCATGGGCTGTGCCCGGTTTTTCAAGGAAAAAAATTCCGGCATCCGCATCGTCGGGGTGCAGCCGGACGAAGGCGCGCAGATTCCCGGGATCAGGAAATGGCCGCAAGCCTACCTGCCCAAAATTTACGATTCCAGTCTCGTCGACGAAATCATGCTCGTATCCCAGGTCGAAGCGGAAGAAACGACGAGGCGGCTGGCGGCCGAGGAAGGGATTTTCGCCGGCATCTCGTCGGGAGGCGCAATGGCTGCTGCGCTTGCGCTTTCGAAAACCCTGAGTGATGCGGTCATTGTGTCCATCGTTTGCGACAGGGGCGACCGCTATCTTTCCACAGGCGTTTTCCCCGCCTGATTGGCTCGCGGCAAAGCCGGATATTTCATGGCCGCAAATTCGGATATACTTTGATTCGTAAATAACAGATGAGGGATTTCGGCATGCCTGGAAAGTTGAGCAGCAGCAAACGGTACTTATCACTCTCGATGGCCATTTTGATTGCGGCGGGCGCATTGGGCGGCTGCAGCAAATCCGGGTCCAGCCTGGAATACCTCAAGGATGCCAGGGGCTACCACGATAAGGGCGACAACAAGGCGGCCATTATCCAGTTGAAAAATGCCCTGCAAAAAGATCCGAATAACGGAGATGCGCGTTTTCTTCTCGGGGAAATTTACAGTGAGGCGGGGGATTTCTCCGCAGCCGAAGACGAACTCAAAATGGCGCTCCAGTTTGAGAAGGACAGGAGCAAGGTGCAGGTCGCACTTGGCGGCGTCTATCTGGGACGCGGCGAATTTCAGAAAATCATCGATGAATTGCAGCCCGAAGCCGGGATGGATGCCCAGACTAAGGCGAGAGTGCTGGTTCTGAGGGGAAATGCCTATTTCGGGCTGAGCAGGAAGGATGATGCGCGTTCCGCTTTCGATGGCGCGCTCAAGGTTTCCCCGGACTTTCCGGATGCGCTGCTCGGACAGGCGAGCCTCGCCGCTGCTGACAAGAAGGTGGATGATGCGCTGAAACTCGTCGCGCAGGTCATCTCCAGGGATCCCAAATATGTCAAGGCCTGGGTCATGAAGGGAGACCTGCTTCGCGCACAGTCCGACAACGACAAGGCGGCGGAAGCTTATCGGGAAATTCTGAAATTTGATGGCGCGAATATGCCCGCGCATGTCAGCCTGGCTTCGCTCGATCTCTCCGCAGGCAGGAACGACGATGCCCAGAAGGAAATCGACGCACTCGTGAAGATTCAGCCGAATAGTCCGATGGCGAAATATTTGCAGGCCCTGCTTTATTTCAGGCAGTCGAAATTTACCGATGCGCGGGATACCTTGCAACAGGTGCTCAAGTTCGCCCCGGACCACATGCCCTCCATTTTGCTGATGGGGGCGATCGATTATTCCCTGAATTCGCTCGAGGAAGCGCAAAAAATGCTCGGGCGTTTCGTGGGGGCGTTTTCGTCCAACGTCTATGCTAGGAAGCTTCTTGCGGCGACCCAGTTGAAGCTCAAGCAGCCTGCCGATGCGCTCAAGACTTTGTCGCCGTTGCTGAGCGACTTGAATCCGGATGCCCAGGTACAGTCCCTTGCGGCGGAAGCCTATACGCAAACGGGAGATTACGAAAAGGCTGCGCATTACCTCGAAAGCGTGACCGCGCTGAATCCCAATAACGTGGATTTGCGCACGCAATTGGGGATGAGCCGCGTGGCGGGCGGGCAGACCGATAAAGCCATATCGGACTTCGAGGCTGCGGCCAAGCTTGATCCTTCACGACTGGAAGCCCAAACTGCCTTGGCCTTGACCTATCTTGGAAAAAAACAGTACGACGAAGCCTTGGCGGTTATCGGCAAGATGGTTGCGAAAAACCCCAAGGAACCGGCAGCCTATAATCTCCAGGGCGCGGCATATGTGGGCAAGAACGATTTCGCCGGTGCGCGCAAAAGTTTCGGCAAGGCGCTCGATGCGGTGCCGAACTATGTTCCGGCAGCGATCAATCTTGGCATGCTCGACATGCGCGACAAGGACTTTCAGGCTGCGCACAAACGCTTCGAAAGCGTGCTGTCGATAGATAAGAACAACCTGCAGGCGATGATGGTGTTGTCCGCCCTTGCCCATGATGCGGGGAATTCAAAGGAAGAACTCGACTGGCTCGATCGCGCTGTGAAATCGAATCCGACCGTGATACAGCCCAAAGCCGCCCTGGTCCGGTACTACCTGATTCAGAAAAATCAGAAGGCAGCGCTCGATGCCGCGCAAGGGGCGGTCACCGCGCTGCCGGACAACCCGGAAGCCCTGGATTTGCTGGGCGGGACGCAGATTGCCGCAGGGCAGACCAAGGAAGCAGTCGAAACTTTCGGAAAACTGGTCAAGGTGGTGCCGAGATCCCCGGTGGCCTTTTACCGTTTGGCGACAGCACAGATGGTTTTCCAGGATTATGCATCGGCTGCCGCTTCCCTGACAAAGGCTCTGGAACTGAAGCCGGATTATCTCGATGCGGACAATGCGCTGATTTCCCTGGAGGTCAAGGCGAAAAACTACAGCGAAGCGGAAAAAATCGCCCAGGATGTCGAGCGTAAGTTCCCCAAATCTCCCCTCGGGCTGTATCTGCAAGGCGATATCCTGATGGCACAGAAGCAGTACGGGCAGGCGGTCGCCGTTTTGCAGAGGGCGCAGAAAATGTCGCCTTCTGCGGGAGGCGTCATGAAACTGCATGGCGCCATGAGCATGAACGGCAATGCGAAGAGTGCGGATGCGCTGCTCCTGCAATGGATCAAAGCGCATCCGGACGATGCGATGGCCCGCAGATACATGGCTGAAGTAATGACGAAGGCGGGCAATGTCAAGGCTGCCATCGAACAATTCCAGTCGGCACTGAAAACCGATCCGAACGATGTGGAATCCTTGAACAACCTGGCAATGCTGTACCTGCAGACGAAAAATCCGCTTGCCGTGCAAACAGCCCAGCAAGCTTACAAGTTGAACCCGGATAATCCTCAGGTCATGGACACGCTGGGATGGATTCTTGTTGGAAGCGGGGACGAGAAGCATGCACTGGATTTGTTGCAAAAGGCAGCTTCCATGCTTTCCGACGAGCCGGATATCCACTATCACTATGCAGTGGCCTTGGCCAGGAACGGGGACAAAACCAAGGCCCGTCAGGAACTCCAGGGGGCGCTGAAGTCGGGCAAGGATTTTCCGGAGAAGGCGGAGGCGCAGGCGTTTATGGGGCAGTTGTGAAGTCGCGCCGCGGCTCCGGACGGGCGGAATGATCGATGATCAAGCCGCTCGATACCCGGAATTTCCGCTTCACATGCGACCCTGACGCATTCGATTTCGAAACGACGGAAGAACTTGAGGATCTGACGGAATTTGTCGGACAGGAACGCGCGCTTTCTGCGATCAGGTTCGGTGTCGGCATCGATCACGATGGCTACAACCTGTTCGTTATGGGGCCGCCTGGAATGGGAAAACGCAGCATGGTGCTGCGTTTTCTCGAAGAGAAGGCGAAGAACGAGCACGAGCCATCGGACTGGTGTTACGTCAACAATTTTTCCATACCGCACAAACCCGTTGCCCTTAAACTTCCGCCATCCATGGCGGGCAGATTGGCCGGGGACATGCTCCATCTGGTGGAGGAATTGCAGGTTGCGATTCCTGCTGCCTTCGAAAGCGACGAATACCGGGCCAAGCTCGAGGCTATCCAGGAAGATCTCAATCGGAAACAGGAAAATGCTTTCGATGAGTTGGGCAGGAAAGCGACGGGAGAGGGTGTCGCGCTCCTCAGAACGCCGGAGGGCTTCGCTTTCGCGCCTACCATCGATCATGTCGTGATAGCGCCGGGCGATTACGAGAAGCTGCCGCAAACGAAGAGAGCAGGATTCGAGGCGGCGATGTCCGCTTTGCAGGACGATTTGCAGAAAATCGTCCGCCAGATACCGAAATGGATGAAGGAAAACAGGGCGAAAATCAAGACTCTGAACCGGGAAACCACGATGATCGCCGTGCTTCACCTGATCGACGAGGTGCGGGAGTCTTATTCCGGCCTGGAAGATGTGTTGCACTATCTCGATGCGGTGCAGCAGGATGTGATCGAAAACGCAAAGGATTTCCTGAAGGGAGACGAGAAGCCGGTCAACCTGTTCGGTGTCGCGGAGCATCCTTCGTTCGAGCGTTACAAGGTCAATGTCCTCGGGAATCATTACCATGCGGACGGAGCCCCGATCGTAAGCGAAGAGAATCCCACATACGGCAATCTGGTTGGGCGGGTCGAGCATGTCGCCCAGCTCGGCGCGCTCGTGACCAATTTCATGCTGATCAAGCCCGGCGCGCTGCACAGGGCAAACGGCGGCTATTTGCTGCTCGATGCGCGCAAGGTGTTGAGCCAGCCTTATGCATGGGAGGGGTTGAAGCGCACGCTTGCGTCGCGTGAAATCAGGATGGAGTCTCTGGGGCAGGCGCTCAGCCTTGTCAGCACGGTTTCTCTGGAACCTGCGCCCATCCCTGTCGAAGTCAAGGTGATTCTGCTCGGTGACCGTTTCCTGTATTACCTGCTCAAGGAATATGATCCGGAATTCGGCAAACTGTTCAAGGTCGCTGCGGATTTCGACGATCATATGGAAAGAAACGATGAGAACAGCCGGCTTTATGCCCGGCTGATTGCGACCTTGGCCAGAAAAGAAGGGATGCTGCCATTCGATCGCTTTGCCGTTGCACGCATGATCGAGCACGGTGCGAGGCTTGTCGACGATTCGGGGAAATTGACGACGCAAATTCAGGATTTGGCGGATCTGCTGCGCGAAGCCGATTTCGTGGCGAGAGCGCAAGGCAGTGAAATCGCGGGCTTGAAAGACATCGAACTGGCGATCGAGGCTCGCATCCGCCGGGCTGACAGGTTGAAGCAGCGGCTTTATGAGGCAATCCTGAGCGGCACGATCATGATCGACACGAGCGGGGCCGTGGTGGGGCAGGTGAATGGGCTTTCAGTGATCAGTCTTGCCGGTTATGCTTTTGCCCAGCCGACGAGAATCACGGCCACTGCAAGGATAGGGGAAGGCGAGCTGATCAACATCGAGCGCGAGGTCAAATTGAGCGGGGCCCTTCATTCCAAGGGGGTGTTGATTCTCTCGTCCTATCTTGCTTCGCGTTATGCGAGGAATCAGCCGCTTTCTCTTTCGGCAAGCCTCGCTTTCGAGCAATCCTACGGATTAGTGGAGGGCGACAGCGCATCGTTGGCCGAACTTTGCGCGCTTGTTTCCAAACTGGCGGAAGCCCCGATTTTCCAATCCATCGCGGTGACGGGTTCGGTGAACCAGTTCGGACAGGTGCAGGCCATCGGCGGCGTCAACGAGAAAATAGAAGGCTTCTTCGACATCTGCTCCGAAAGAGGGTTGACGGGAAGCCAGGGTGTGGTGATTCCGGCAGCAAATGTGAAACACCTGATGCTGAAATCGGAAGTTGCGGGCGCCGCGGAAGCGGGGAAATTCAGCATCTATGCCGTCGAGCACTTCGATCAGGCGATAGCGATCCTGACAGGCGTCGATGCCGGTGAACCCGATGAGCAGGGGGGATTTCCGGAAAGCAGCATCAATGGCAGGGTGCTTTCGCGGCTTTCCGAATTTTGTGAAATCAGAAAATCCTTCTCGGCCAGAAGCGCAAAGTGAAATTGTCGAAAGTCGTTTATCTGATATGGATTCCGGAATCCGTAGCGTACTCATGCGGGGGGGTTCGTTGGAATGGCTGAGGCGGCAATTCGAGTTGTCGCGCGGTGGGGCAGGGCATAATGTCCGCTCCATGGAAGGACTGCGGGGATTTGCAGTTTTCCTTGTGTTTCTGGTGCATTATGTGACGCTGGTGAATCCGTGGATAGCCGGCGATCCAGTCCTTCATTCGTTTTCCGGAGCATTGCACACTATCGGTAATTCCGGAGTTGACCTCTTTTTCGTCCTCAGCGGCTACCTGATTTATGGTTCATTGATATCCCGTCCCCAGCAATTTCTGCATTTCATGTCACGGCGCGTGAAAAGAATTTATCCTGCATTCCTCGTGGTATTCGTGATTTATGTCGGGCTGTCATTTTTTTTCGTTTCAGAGAACAAGATTCCCGCCGGCTTTTCAGCCGGAGCGCTCTATCTGGTTCAAAATTTCCTTCTATTGCCGGGGTTGTTTCCCATCGAGCCCTTGATTACGGTGGCGTGGTCTTTGAGCTACGAAATGTTTTATTATCTGACCATTCCGCTCATAATTGCCGTGTTCGGTTTGCGGCAGCGCAGCGTCATGCGGCGTGTTTCCCTGTTTGCGATGGTCGCCATGCTGACCGCGCTTTACTGTGCGATTTACGGGGGGCATGTCAGGCTGATCATGTTCGTGTCCGGCATCTTGCTTTACGAAGCTGTCGTCAGCCGGAAATTTTCGCCTCCGGGAAGCATTCCCGCGCTAATTGCCCTGATTTGCGGGCTGCTTGCAATGCTTGTGCCCATGGAGGGTTCCGGCGCTTATGCCTTGAAAATCACGATCCTTTTTCTGTCTTTTTTTGTGCTGTGCTTTTCCTGTTTTGGTCATCCAACTGCATGGTTGCCGCGAGCTTTTACATGGACGCCCTTGCGCTGGTTCGGCAACATGAGCTATTCATATTACCTGCTGCATGGTCTTGCGCTCAAGGCCGACTTTATGGTGGTGTCCAGATTACTGCCTGCTGCGGGGCAGGGTCCATTGTTTTTTTGGCTGCTATTGCCGATAATGTTCACCTTGACGCTTATCCCAACGGTTGCGCTCTTCATTTTCGTCGAACGCCGCTATTCGCTGGCGCCTCCGCCATCAGCGTAAGGACGGACCGGGAAGTTCAGTGAGACATCGAGAAGTTTACGTGCATGTCCGGAGCGTAACGGCATGTAACATAAAGTAACAAAATAACGTATAATGGTGCCGTCATCGGCATTCCGGGGTTACTTCGATCTCATGAACAATACATTGGAATTTGCTCTGCGCACCTTCGGGAATTTATTGTCGCCCGCCGGTCCCAATGGCCTGCTGTCCATACTCATCTATCACAGGGTTTTCAGGGAAATCGATCCCCTGCTTCCGGATGTGGTCGATGCCGCAAGATTCGAATCCCAGATGGAAGTGTTGGGGAGCCTGTTCAATATACTTCCCCTTTCCGAGGCGGTTCAGCGGTTGAAGAGCGGGACGCTTCCTGCCAGGGCAGCCTGTATTACCTTCGACGATGGTTATGCCGATAATGCGGAAGTTGCGCTCCCGATACTGAAGCGCCACAAGATTCCCGCCACCTTCTTCATCGCAACGGGCTATTTGAACGGCGGCATCATGTTCAACGACAAAGTCATCGAAGTGATCAGAAGGCTTGATTGGGGGGGGCTGGATCTGTCGGATATGGGTTTGGGCGTGCGTTCCCTCAGCACGTTGCCGCAGCGCAAGGAGACGATCAAGAGTCTGCTTTCCGTACTGAAATACAGACCTGTCGAGGAAAGGCGCGATTTCATGGATCGAATCATCGATGCGGCGAAGCTGTCGCTTCCGACCGACCTCATGATGCGGACGGAGCAGGTGAAAATGTTGAGCGATGCCGGCATGGAAATAGGCGGGCATACGGTGAATCATCCCATCATAGCAAAGCTCGACATGGATTCCGCCAGAGCGGAGATCGATGAGGGGAGGATCCGGCTCGAGGAAATGACGGGGAAGCCTGTCAGTCTGTTTGCTTATCCCAACGGCATACCGTCCACGGACTACCGCTACGAACATGCGCGGATGATCGAGGAAATGGGATTCGATGCGGCTGTTTCCACCGCGAAGGGCGTGGGCAGATTCGGCTGTGATGTGTTTCAGTTACCGCGTTTTACGCCATGGGACATCCCGCTTTCGCGTTTTTCTTTCCGTTTGACCGGGAATCTGCTTCGGACGGAAATCCTCACTGCATGAGTGCGCATCTGCCGGATGGTCCGGCGGAAAAGGTGCTGCTGCCTTGATCGAAACTCCGGGATCGAATACACTTCACCGGTTCAAGATAACGTCTTCCACCCTGTTGGCTGGACTCCATATGATCCCGAACAAACCGGTTCATTTTTCCGTGAATGCATTTCCTGTCATCGACGATTGCCTGCAAATCGGGGGCATGCCGTTGACGCGGCTCGCAAAAAGGGCGGGCGGAGCTTTTTTCGCCTATGACAGGCGTTTGCTGACAGAGCGCGTCGATCATGTCAAAAAAAACCTGCCGCCGGAGGTGGCGCTCCATTATGCAATGAAGGCCAATCCCATGCCGGCTCTGGTTCAACATATGGCGACCCTGGTGGATGGCCTGGATGTGGCCTCCAGAGGCGAATTGAACGTTGCGCTGGATACGCCGCTCGCATCTGAACATATCAGTTTTGCCGGCCCCGGGAAAACCGGGGATGATCTTGAGAGCGCAATCGCCGCAGGCATCGTGATCAATCTCGAATCAGTGCAGGAAATGGAAAATGCTGCGCGTATCGGACAATCTCTGGGTTACAGGCCCAAAGTCGCGGTTCGTGTAAATCCTGATTTCGAACTCAAATCCTCCGGGATGAAGATGGGGGGCGGGGCGAAGCAGTTCGGCGTGGATGCGGAGCAGGTGCCGAAGATGCTCGAACGGATGGCCGAGCTCGATTTCGAATTCGTCGGGTTTCATATTTTCAGCGGGTCACAGAATCTGAAAGCCGAAGCCATCATGGAGGCCCAGGAGAAATCGATCATGCTGGGGCTCGACCTGAGTCGACATGCGCCATCGCCTGTCAGAGTGCTCAATATAGGCGGCGGCTTCGGCATTCCCTATTTTCCCGGCGAAACGCCGCTTGACCTGGCTGCGGTGGGGGACAACCTCGGGCGCTTGATGCCCATGGTGAAGCGCGACTTTCCGGGTGCGTGTTTGGTGATCGAATTGGGCCGGTATCTTGTCGGGGAGGCCGGGATTTATGTGACCCGCGTAATCGACCGGAAAATTTCACGCGGACAGATTTTTCTGGTGACTGAAGGGGGCTTGCATCATCATTTGGCTGCATCGGGGAATTTCGGTCAGGTGATACGGAAAAACTATCCTGTCGCAGTGGGCAACAAAATGCAGGGTTCCGCGAGGGAAGTTGTATCCGTGGTGGGGCCGCTTTGCACGCCGCTGGACTTGTTGGCTGACAGAATGGAAATGGCGCAAGCCGATGTCGGGGATTTCATCGTAGTTTTCCAGTCGGGCGCATATGGACCGACTGCAAGCCCAAGCGCATTTCTAAGCCACCCCAAGGCAGTTGAAGTGCTCGTCTGACGAAAAGGATCAGGAATGAAGGGAATATGCGGCTGGGCAGGGGAACTCCCCGATCCTTCCAATACCATCAGGGCGATGGCATCCGAATTTGCAGAGCCGGATATCGTCGTCGGCAGGCAAGGTGCCCTGGCCTGTGGTTCGAAGGGGGATGCGGTATCCGTGCAGGGGGTGATTGCGGCGATATCCGGCCACCCGGGGTTTTTGGAACCCCGTCTGAATGCGTATGCAAAGGAAAATGGGATTGCAAACGCGTTGGTTCGGGCCTACCTGGAACAGGGCGAATCCGTTTTCAAGCTTATATCAGGCCCATTTTCAGCTGCGATTCTGGACGAGCGAAACGCGACTGCCCTGCTTGCGGTAGACCGCAGCGGGATAGGTACGATGAGCTATGCGGTAGCAGGAGGGAGTCTCGTTTTCGGGGCCAGCCTGGATTCGATCAACCGGCATCCGGCGATCAAGCCGGAAATCAATCGGCAGGCAATTTACGATTACGTTTATTTCCACATGATTCCCGGCCCTGAAACCATCTATAACGGGCAATATCGCCTGCTTCCGGGAGAGTGCCTGGTTTTTGGAAAGGGTGGCGCCAGGGTCGGGGCATATTGGGAGATGCATTTCGATGAAGGGCAAAGACGCCCTTTCGATGAACTCAAGGGCGAGTTTCTCGGCACCTTGCGTCAGGCGGTTCAGGATGCTGCGCAAGGCGCAAAAACGGGAGCCTTCCTGAGCGGGGGGACGGACAGTTCCACCATCGCCGGCATGCTGGGAGAAGTCACCGGGGCGCCCGCCAGAACCTATTCGATCGGGTTCGAGGCGGAGGGCTACGATGAAATGGAATATGCCAGAATCGCCGCAAATCGTTTCGGGACCGATCATCACGAATATTATGTGACGCCGGACGATGTCGCATCCGCAATTCCACGAATCGCGGCTGCATATGATCAGCCTTTCGGGAATTCTTCGGCAGTACCGACCTATTATTGTGCGAAACTGGCCAGAGAGGACGGTATGGAACGGCTTCTGGGCGGGGATGGGGGGGATGAGTTGTTCGGCGGCAACAGCCGTTATGCCAAACAGCGGATATTCTCGCTTTACGGCAATATCCCGCGCCTGTTGCGCAAATCCGTCATCGAGCCTGTGGCTTTCGGCATGCCGGGAGCCATACCGCCCGTGATGAAATTGCGCAGCTATATCGAGCAGGCTTCCATCCCCATGCCGGCACGCCTGGAAACCTATAATCTGCTCGAGCGCCTCGGGCCGGGAAACGTATTCACTTCCGGGTTCCTGGTTGGGGTCGATGCATCCAATCCGGTCAGGCTGCTCGGGGAAATTTACGACAAGGCGCATGCAAAGACATTGATCAACCGCATGCTTGCCCTTGATCTGAAATTCACCCTGGCGGACAACGATCTGCCGAAAGTCGTGAAAACCTGCCATCTGGCGGGAGTGGACATCCGCTTTCCATTGCTTGCAGACGAAGTGGTGGCTTTTTCATCCCGGCTGGATCCCGAGCTCAAACTCAAGGGCACGAAACTCCGTTATTTTTTCAAGGAAGCCTTGCGAGGTTTTCTTCCAGACGAAATCATCACCAAGCGGAAACATGGTTTCGGCCTGCCTTTCGGGGAATGGTTGAAAAATGACGGTCGTTTGCAGGAACTCGGGCGCGACAGCCTCAATTCACTGAAGCAGCGCGACATCATACGGCCCGAGTTCGTCGACGATCTGTTCAGACTTCATTCGGAGTCGCACTCCGGTTATTACGGAACCATGGTGTGGGTTTTGATGATGCTGGAACAGTGGTTCAGGCATCATCTCGACTGAGGCTTCTGCACTTCTACCGTAAATGCTCGATATACCACTGTGCCGCTTTTTCGAGTCCCGCTTTCAATGAATAGGCAGGTTCGTAACCGAGCAGCCGGTGCGCTTTCCCGATATCGGCGAGGGAATAACGCACATCTCCCGCCCGAAAATCCCGGTGGACTGGCGGGACGACGGTCAGATCCGGCACTTTCTCGGCAAGCTGCCCGCGGATCAGATTGAAGAGTTCGTTCAATGTAGTCTGCTCGGCAAAAGCAACGTTGTACACCTGACCGATGGCGGCTTCGTTTTCGGAGCATGCTGCCAGAATGTTGGCCTGGACCGCATTGTCGACATAGCAGAAATCCCGGCTGGTTTCGCCGTCGCCGTTGATGTAAATGGCTTCCCCATGCAGCATTCCGGAGAACCATTTCGGGATCACGGCAGCATACGCTCCTTCAGGATCCTGCCGCGGACCGAATACGTTGAAGTAGCGCAATCCAGTGGCACGGAAACCATAGGTTCTCGCAAAGACATCCGCGTAAAGCTCGTTCACGTATTTCGTGACTGCATAAGGGGATAAGGGTTTGCCGATCTCATCCTCGATCTTGGGGAGGCCGGGATGGTCTCCATAGGTCGAACTGGATGCGGCATAGACGAAACGCGTAACCCCGGATTCCTTCGATGCCACGAGCATGTTCAAGAATCCGGAAATATTGCTGGCATTGGTGAGCACCGGGTCCTCGATCGAGCGGGGGACGCTGCCCAATGCAGCCTGATGCAGGACATGATCGATGCCCTCGCATACGCGACGGCAAGTCTGCAAATCGCAGATATTCCCTTCGAAGAAGGAGAAATTCCGCCATTGCTGTTCGGTTACGAGAGATTTCACCTCTTCGAGGTTTCGCCCGTCGGATGTCGAAAAATCATCCAGCCCGACCACAGTTTGATTCAGTTTCAGCAAGGTTTCGAGCAGATTCGATCCGATGAATCCGGCTACCCCCGTGATCAGCCATTTTTTTGGAGTTTGAAGCAGTTTCGCTGAACAGGCTTCGTATGCTGTTGTCATAGTCGATTGTATGTTAATGAGTGAGGGTGAGTTTAAAGCCGCCAGAGGCGGATGCCTGAACTCCTGAGTTTTGCCATGTCGTAAATTCCCTTGACGTCGATTACAACCGGCGTGCCGGTCGAGAGTGCGATCAGACGGTCAGCGGACAATGAGCAATAATCGGCGTGGGATACTGCCACGATCAAGGCTGAGGCCGGTTTCAAGGCATCGAAAGGGGTCAGCGTCACGCCATATTCGTGCCGCGCTTCTTCAGGATCGGCGAGCGCGTCGGTTACCTGGACATCGATTCCGTAATCCTGGAGTTCCCTGATGATGTCGATCACCTTGGAGTTTCTCAGGTCGGGGCAGTTTTCCTTGAAAGTCAATCCGAGAACCGTCACAGAACTGCCGAGAATATTGTGCCCGGCGTGGATCATTTCCTTGATGGTGCGCTGGGCGATGAATTTGCCCATGCCGTCGTTGATGCGGCGTCCGGACAGGATGACCTGCGGAATATACCCGAGTTTTTCAGCCTTGTGCGTCAGGTAATAGGGATCCACGCCTATGCAATGTCCGCCTACCAGCCCCGGTTTGAATCTGAGGAAGTTCCATTTCGTGCCGGCAGCTTCCAGCACGTCATTGGTGTCGATTCCCATCCTGTCGAAAATGAGGGAAAGCTCGTTCATCAGCGCGATGTTCAGGTCACGCTGGGTATTTTCGATGACTTTCGCAGCTTCGGCCACCTTGATGGTGGGCGCCCTGTGAACGCCTGCAGTGACGACCGATTCGTAGACTCTGGCTACGATTTCGAGCGATTCTTCGTCCTGACCGGAAACCACTTTCTTGATTTTGGTGAAGGTGTGTTCCTTGTCGCCCGGATTAATGCGCTCAGGGCTGTAGCCTACCTTGAAATCGATGCCGCATTTGAGGCCGGACTGCGCTTCGAGGATGGGGACGCATTCGTCTTCGGTGACGCCGGGATAGACCGTCGACTCATAAACGACGATGTCGCCCCGTTTCAGGGCGCGCCCGACGGTTGTGGAAGCTTTATGCACAGGAGAGAGATCGGGCTGATTGGCATCGTTCACCGGAGTCGGTACTGCCACGATATGAAAATTCGCAAGCCTGAGTTCCTCGATCTTGTCGGTAAAGAGGATGTCCGTTTTCTGGAGGTCGCCGGGGTCCACTTCACCTGTCCTGTCGTGACCTGCCTTCAGTTCGGCTATGCGGGTTGCATTGATGTCGAATCCGACGGTGCGGCTGATTTTTCCAAAGGCTACGGCAACAGGAAGTCCTACATAACCCAATCCCACCACAGAAACTATTCTTTCCTGATCCAGAGACATGTTTTCCTCAGTTTGATAGTGGAAAATCGGAGCCTGATTCCGCAGGCTGGTGCAGTATTGTAATTTATATAAGGAATCAATGGAACGCTGAATTTTTGATAATATGGAGGCCGGATTGAAAACGGGATACGAAATGGGAGGCGCATTGAGTACTGTCATGTTATCGATTGTTGTCCCCACGTATAACCGTGCACAACTTTTAAACGGTTTGCTTGAGTCAGTTGTGCAGGATTTTGATCAATGGCCGGAAGATTTGGAATTGATCGTGTCGGATAATGCGTCTCCCGATGAAACGGGTGCGGTTATACGTGGCTTTTTGCAACGTGGTTATCCGATCAGCTATATTGTCAACGAGACCAATATCGGGGCCGATGGCAATATTGCAGCAAGTTTCGATTTGGCAAGAGGCAAATATCTTTGGGTCATCGGTGATGACGAGGTGATGTATCGCGGGACGGTCGAGTACGTGTTGGCGTTGTGCCGAACTGAAAACTTTGGCCTGCTGCATTTATCGAGCAGCGGATTCGTTCAGGGGCAGCAAAACTCGGTGTGTACACGGGAGAAGCCCGATATGGTCAAAATCGAGTCCGTAAGCTCCAGGAAACTGTTCAGATTGACCAATATTTTCCTGACGTTCATTTCAGCCAATGTGGTTAACCGGGCATTGATCAAGGACAGGTTCCGGAACTTCGATGCTTACGCTGAATTGAATTCCAGTTTGTCCCAATTGTCATGGACGTTCAAGGCATTGGAAGCATGCGAAATTCATTATTATGTCAGTACGCCCTTGTTTGGCGCGCTAGCGAACAACTCCGGAGGGTATAAGTTGATCGAAGTGTTCGGCATCAACTTGATCGCCATAACAAAAAAATATCTCCAGGGCGTGATCCCGAATGCCGAACGAATCATGACGAATGCGATTGTTACCAGGTTCCTGCCTCGGGAGATACTCAGTCAAATGATTTCCGAACACAAGAACGAATTCGAAAATGAAAATATTGCAGAAATCACCACCAGTTGCTTCAAGGAAAATTTATATTTTCAGCTTTTTCTGAAGCCGATGTTGTCGGGTTCGGAAACCAAAACAAAAAAAGCGTTCCACCGCATCAGGGTGCTGGATAAAATGAACCGACGACTGGGCTATGCCTTACTTTGAACCTCGGGTCCGCAACACGGTTTCGATGAAACTGCTGTCGCTTCTCCTGATTCCTGCAAGCCTGACTGGCGTAGCTCTCGGCATCATGCACTATCCCTTGAATCCGTTCTGGCTCGGGCTTGCCTTGGCCTGCTACGCCGGCCTTCTGCGGGTGAAGCCCAGATTCTGGCTTTTCGTGATCCCCGCCATTTTGCCGATTGCCGATCTTGCGCCCTGGAGCGGATGGCTGTTTTTCGAGGAGCTGGATCTGTTCGTTTTGGCAACATTGATGGTGGGTTACTACAAACTGGCCCGGAATGAGCCTGACAGCCGTTTGCCGGCAGCCGCCGCCCTCCTGCTCTTCCTGCTGGCATTGTCCTTTGCAATCAGCGCCTGGCGCGGATTGATTCCCCTGCAGGGTTTCGACGCCAATGCGTTTGGCAATTATTTCAGTCATTACAACAGTCTCAGGATACTCAAGCCGTTCGTCTGGGCGCTATTGCTGCTGCCTCTTTTGAAGCGAAGCGTCGATGGGGGCAACATTGAACGTCTGTTTATTCCCGGAATATTGACGGGGCTGGCCCTGGTTGCTCTTGCCGCATTGTGGGAGCGCCTGGCGTTCACAGGACTCATGGATTTTTCCAGCGATTACCGCATCACCTCGACTTTTCCAGAGATGCACACGGGCGGGGCAGCGCTTGATGCCTACCTTGCGCTGACGCTTCCCTTTGCACTGTTCTGGATTTTGCGGGGAAAGGGCATGCTTTCCAGCATCGCGGTCATTCCGGTGCTGGTATCTGGTATTTATGCCGCATTGGCCACTTTTTCGCGCGGCCTTTATATGGCTATTGCAGCTTCCCTGGCTGTGATCTTGGGGATTGTGACAATCGGGTCGCAACGAAGACGGGGGAGCGTCGTGTCGATGACGGTCATTTTTGCGGTTGTCGTCGCGTTGCTTGTCAATGTGTTTGCTTCAGGTGGGTATCGAGGCCTGTTCGTTGCCGTTCTGTCCCTATGGGCGGCTTTTTTTGTAGGAGGATCTGGGCCGTTGCCATTCAAGGGGGCAATTGCAGCGTTAATGGTGTTGTTCGTTCCGATCAGTTTCATTCTGTTCGAAATGTCTGCAAAAGGCGCATACCTGTCTTTTGGCTTGGCATGTTCAATTTTTCTCGTCGGGTTTTTGATCCATGCCATATTCAGGAATGAGATGGGAAAAATTGGAATCATGCTGGCTGCGGCGGGATTTTTCGCAATGGCTGCAAGTGGGTTGATGGTGGATTGGCATTGGGGGGGGCAGCCCGCTCTCGTGAGCGGTGTCGCCATGTCTGCATTGATCTTTGCCCTTGTCCTCGTCAACGCCTGGATAGCCGTTCCCCTGTGGCGGTGGGATCGCTCGAACGCCCAGCTTCTTTCCCTCGCTCTCATGCTCGTATCGCTTGCCATACCGGTTATCGGCAACTATTACGTCGGGGAGAGGTTTTCCCAGGTCAACACGGATTGGCAAGACCGCACCGATCATTGGTTCGAGGTTCTGTCAATGATGGACGCGGATTGGGAAACCCATGCATTCGGTATGGGGCTGGGTAAATTTCCTGAAACCTATTTCTGGAAGACGAAAAAAGGGCGGCCCGGCACCTATCGGATCGAAACAGAAGAAGGTGGCGCTTATCTCAGGTTGACCGGATCGATGCCTGGGTGGTCCGGAGATTATTTGCGTTACGGTCAGCGCGTGGATATCCAGCCATACCGCCCATATGTCCTCGAACTGGAGGCGCGCAGCACTTTTTCCAAGGAATTGCTGGTGTCCGGGATGTGCGAAAAGCTGCTGCTGTACGGAGATCACTGCATTCAGAATACCTTGTCCATGGAGCCGGACGGGAAATGGCATCGCTATACGGTGCAATTCAATTCCGGCGATATCGGTTCGGCCCCCTGGTACAAGCGTCCGACGGTCCAGTTTTATCTGGCAAATGCGAGCGAGGGCGGTTTCATGGATTTGAAAAACGTGGTTCTTGCGGACGAGGGGGGCAGTATTCTCCATAACGGGGATTTTTCTCACGGCGCCGATCGGTGGTTTTTCAGCAGCGACCATTACCATCTTCCATGGCATGAGAAGAATCTCATGCTTCATGTGTATTTCGAGCAGGGCGTGTTGGGCTTGGGTGCATTCTTCATGTTGCTTCTTTTGGCGGTGGTGAGACTCATGTACGGAACTGGTCGGAACCGCCTTCTTTCCGCTGTTTTTCTGTCGTCTTTCTCCGGATTCCTGATAGTGGGCCTTTTCGACAGCATACTGGATTTTCCGCGACTTGCATTGCTTGTCTACCTGATGCTTTTCCTCTGTCTGCTCCAGCCAAAGACTGCCGGTTAGATTTCAGGCCACTGTTTGGAGAAAGGCGAGTGGTCGTTATATAATCCGCAACGCAGCCCTGTCGAGAACGCCCCACAATTTAAAGATGATACGATCGCAATGAAAGCACGATTCTGGCCTGCGCAATCCTGTGAGGCGCTTCTCGTGACGCGGGTTCCAATTACTTTCCGGCTTGCCAGGGAATTTCAGTGAGCCAGGTCAGGAGGTCCATCTTTCTTTCCTTCGGCCAGAATTACATCAGCTTCGTGCTTCAATTCCTGGCTTCGATCATCATAGCCCGCCTCCTGACCCCCGCAGAAATCGGAATCTACTCCGTAGCCGTGGTGCTCATTGGTTTTGCCCATAGGCTCAGGGATTTCGGCGCGGCAAGCTATGTCATACAGGAGAAGGATCTTACGCCGGATAAAATCCGCTCTGCTTTTGCCATGACACTCATCACTGCATGGATCATGGCCGCCGTGATCGGATTGGGAAGCGGCTATGCGGCAGAATTTTATCGTGAACCCGGCATCAGGTCGGTCATGCTGGTGCTCTGTCTCAACTTCATCCTCATCCCTTTCGGGACGGTGCCCATGGCATACATGCAAAGGCAGATGGATTTCCAGCACATTGCGCTGATCAACGTTATTTCCAATGTCCTGTCGACAGTTGCCTCGGTCGGGTTGGCCTATATGGGATTCAGTTACCTTGCGCTGGCATGGGGATCGGTCGCGGGTATCGTGTGCAACATGGCCCTGGCGCAGGTATGGCGCCCCAAGGAATTGCCTTTTCTGCCCGGTTTCAGGGAAATACGGAAGGTATTTTCTTTCGGGTCGCTTTCCAGTCTTGTCATGATTTTAAGCGAGATGAACGATGGGGTGTCCAACTTGATCCTGGGCCGCCTGTCCGGCATGTCTGTAGTCGGTTATTTCGGCCGGGCCTCGGGGCTGGTATCAATGTTCGACAGGTTCGTGATGAGCGCCTTGTGGAGCGTTGCACTGCCTCACTTTGCCGAGCAATCCAGAAACAAGGGGGCCGTAAAGGACAGTTTCCTGCGCTCAATGACCTATGCGACCGTGCTGGCCTGGCCTTTTTTCTCCTGCCTGGGCCTCCTTGCTCATCCCATCATCCTGATCCTGTATGGTTCGAACTGGGAGCCTTCGGTAACCGTGCTTCAACTGCTCTGCGTATCCATGATGTTATCATCGCCTTTTCTGCTTGCGGGTTCGATGATGACTGCAATCGGGCAAATGAAACAGAATCTTTATCTGCTTGCGATTCATGTCCCGATTCGAATCCTGCTCATATACCTGGCTGCGCCATTCGGACTCAAGGCTGTTGGCGCCGTGATGATTGTTTCCAACCTTGTCGGCGCAGTGGTGACCTATTTCCAATGCCGGATTATTCTTGATGTCGGATTGAGTGATATTGCGGCAGCATTGTATGAAAGCGCAGGAGTTACCTTTATGGCCGCCATTCCGCCTTTGATGATGCTCCTGTTCACAGAGGGCTTCCTGGCTGATAAGCTATGGCTGCAATTGTTTCTTGGGCTGACAAGTTGCATGTTGGGTTGGGTTGCAGGTCTTTTCCTGTTCAAGCATCCCATGAGAGTCGAAATAGGGCAGTCTCTCCTGATCGCCAAGAAAGCCATGCGCCTATAAGTAACCAGAGCCGGAATCACCTCATGAAATCAACCAGACCGATCGCCTTCTATCTGCCGCAGTTCCACCCCATTCCTGAAAACGACGCATGGTGGGGAAAGGGTTTTACCGAATGGACCAATACGGCAAAGGCCAAGCCATTGTTCCCCGGTCATGATCAGCCGCATGTCCCGGCCGATCTCGGTTTTTACGATCTGCGCGTTGCCGAAACAAGGGCGGCACAGGCGGAAATGGCGAAGAAATTCGGCTTCGAGGGATTCTGCTATTACCATTACTGGTTTGCAGGCAAGGAATTGCTGGAGCGGCCCTTCGCGGAGGTTCTGCGTTCGGGAGAGCCTGATTTCGGCTTTTGTCTCTGCTGGGCGAATCAGACCTGGACCGGGATCTGGCATGGCGCACCCAATCGCATTCTGGTGGAACAAACCTATCCTGGGGATGAGGATCATCGCCGCCATTTCGATTCCCTTTTGCCGGCATTTCAGGACAGGCGCCACATCACGGTGGATGGAAAACCCGTATTTGTCGTTTTTCGTCCGATGGAGATCCCCGATGTAAAAAGAACCATGGATCTGTGGCAGGAAATGGCGACGGCAGCAGGACTCAAGGGCTTGCATCTGGTCGGCGTCGAAGGCCCAAGCTGGAAGCCGCAGGAGCATGGGTTCGATGCGTCCATCACGCCAAGGCTTCCCGCTCGACGCGGGTGGGTATCCTGGCGTACGCCGGTGAAAAAGCTGATGCAGAAGTATCGGCAAATGAAGGGCTGGCCGACAGTACATTCCTATGAAAAAATTCTGGACAGCCTGCTCATCAAGCCTGCGCCGGGAATAGAAAATTATCCCTGCGTCATCCCTAATTGGGATAACACGCCCAGAAGCGGAGGAAACGGCCTCGTGCTGCAAGGCTCCACCCCTGAATTATTTCGCAGGCATTTCAAGGAAGCGCTTGATCTGGCAGGGCGCTTGCCGGATGAGCGCCGCTTCGTTTTCGTCAAATCATGGAACGAGTGGGCCGAAGGCAATTATCTTGAGCCGGACTTGAAGTATGGTCACGCTTACCTGGATGTCGTTGCTGAGGAACTCAGGGAACCGCTGATTTAATCAACGGTTCCCTGAGTAATATTTGTTTCGCCGGACGCGGCAATCAGGACTTTCGCGTGGCAGGCGGCGCTCGCCCGCCACGAGAATGAGCGTACCCGTTGCAGTCCGGCAGCCGCCAGCTTGTCGCGTGTTTCATTTTCCCGGAAAAGCGTCTCCATTGCCTTAAAAATGGCGTGTTCGTCGCGCGGGTCGATGGTGATGGCGGCATCTCCGGCCACTTCCGGACATGCGCTGTCATTGGAGGTGATGACCGGGCAACCGCAGGCCATCGCTTCCAGTATGGGCAGGCCGAATCCTTCATAGAGCGAGGGGAAAACAAAACCCATCGCGCCCCGGTAAAGTTCTGCGAGCTCTTCCGTGCCCAGCAGACCGGCGATTACGCGAACGCCGTCGATACCCTGGTAGCGGCGTGCCCGGTCGGCGGGCAGCTTGAGCAATAGTTCCACGTCATGGGTTTTTCTCAGATGCCGGAACGCTTTCAGGATTCTCGGCAGGTTTTTGCGGGGTTCATCATTCGACACATGCAGGAAATAGTTTCCCCGTGCGGCGCCGGGTTTCGGAGCAAAGGCTGCGCTATCGACAGCGAGATGGCAGACATGGATTTTCTCCGGGGGGATTCCGGTGTAGCCTGTAATCTCCTTTGCGGTGAATTCGGAAATGGCGATGATCGAAGTCACCCCATCCCTCAGCTTTTTCCATGCGTCGAGTTTCTCTCCGGCATATCGCTTCGACATGAGGGCGCCCTTTACCGTTCTGAAATATTCCCAACCGGAAAGGGTGATCGGGGCAAAGCCATAAACGGTCACCACCAGGGGCGGGCCGC
Organism: Burkholderiales bacterium; assembly: GCA_019753155.1. Lineage (GTDB taxonomy): Bacteria > Pseudomonadota > Gammaproteobacteria > Burkholderiales > JABEVD01 > JABEVD01. The sequence goes on along the minus strand of JAIELG010000003.1, from coordinate 3,067 downwards.
CAATCATGAATTCGAGCGGAGGATTGCCGCCTCCTGAACGGATGTCCCATAACAGGTCGACATTTCCAGGCACGTCATTCTTTCCGTGGAATGGGACGAGTTCGATGCCGGCTTTCGGCAAATGCCGTTCGACATTTGATGCATAGACTTTGAAGCTCTGGGGAATGTCGGGGGCTTGATAGACGCCTACGCGCAGCTTGCTGTCATTCATGGTTTACCTGCAATGTGTTTGAACAGGACGGCCCACAAGCTGAAGAACCATCCCGGGTCCGAAGAAGTGAAGCTTGCGATAGGGCGCATGGGCAGTGTTTTTCCCCGCCTGATCCGGTACCAGACGCTTGCGGCAAAGTTCTGGCGAAGCTGGCTGGTCTTGAGTCTCCGAAGCGGCTCGATCTGCGTTTCCTCCGGCAGCAGATCAGGGACGCTCTGCCAGTAACGAATGTTCTGGGCCATCAACTGAAACGATCGTTCATCGCCCCACTCCCCTCCCTGGGAGATGTTCACGCCTTTTCCCATCCTGACTTCGACCTTGCTGCAAAAACCGGTCTTGCGCGCACGGCGCATGGCTTTGACCCAGAAAATTTCATCTTCTCCCAGAACCAGATCTACCGGAAAACGGATATCTCCCAACATGAGTTTGCTGTAAACGACAGAGGAAGTCTGAATCATATGGTCGACCATCACCGGAAACAATATTTCCCCGGTATATTCGTACAACCCGGCAGCATCGTCGAGACATTTATGCCGGTCCAGGGACAATCCTATCCGGCTGAACTTCCCGCTATCCCATTCGGCGCGCTGGTGATCGGCGAAATAGAAATCGCAGCCCTGCTCGAGCAGGTGCAAAGCGTTAGCCAGATGATCCGCAACCCATTCGTCGTCCGAATCCAGAAATGCGATATGAGAGGCCGACTCGGGCAGATGGTCGAGTCCCATGTTGCGGGCTTTCGCGGCTCCCCCGTTTTCCTGCGCAATGATGCGAATGAATGCCTCGTGACCGGGAAAATTTTCATCAAGGATTTTGCGGGCAGGACAGGGGGAACCGTCGTCCACGATCAGCACATGAGGCCGATCCACCCCTTCCTGGGCGAGGATGGAATGGATTGCCCGAACGAGGGGGGCGGAATCGCTCTGGTAGTAGGGAATGACTACGCAAACTTTCACCATTTCGGTTTCCAGCCGAGAAGTCCCGCCGCAATGTATGCAAGGTACTTCATTCGTGTCGGATGGGTCACCCATGCCTTCAGGAAAGATCGTATGGCCGTCTTGAGATGGCCGGCCTGAAGGTGATGAAGTCCGAAATCGGCATGGTAACCGGCAAGCCGGACATGAAATATCCGGCTCTTCACGCAACGCCCGTCGCGGCTGCACAGGCCCCACTTCCGAGCCGCTTTCGTCAGCAGCACGGTCCGGTAGTCTATGCTCCTCACCAGCCTGTTCCCCTGCTTGGGGTGCTGCCGGTATAGCGTACTTGGCTGGCGCAGCTTGATGAAAGGGTATTCCCTGGCGATGCGCAGCCACAGTTCCCAGTCCTCGCTGTAGGGGAGACTCAAGTCGAATGCGCCGCATTTCTCGAAGACTTCCTTCCTGAACATGGCGGAACTCGTGAGCATGATGCAGTCGAGCATGAGATGATGATAGATCCAGCCGGAATATTCGGGGTCGATTTCGTCAGGCTCGGGGGGCGGCGCGAGGCTCGAAGGCGCTGGAAATGATCCGTCCGCGCACGGGTGCCACATGATGAAAGGACTGTAGACCACCCCTGCTTCGGCCTGATCCTGCAAGGCTCCAAGCTGACGGGCAAGCTTGTCAGGAAACCAGTAGTCGTCGTGATCCATCAGGCAGATGAACGCGCCTTTGGCTTCGGCTATTCCCCTGTTTCTGGCCGCGCATACGCCGGAATTGGTCTGAGTGACAAGTCTGACCGGTTCGCCGAAGCTCTGCACGATTTCTTGCGTCCTGTCTGTTGAGCCATCGTCCACCACGATGAGTTCCAGGTCACGAAAAGTCTGATTCAGGATGCTGCCGATTGTTTCGCCGATATAGCGCTCGCAATTATACGAAGGGATGATGACGGAGACGACGGGCTTAAAAACAGTCATATCAAATCCACATGAAGCATACGATCATACATCGCGCCCGAGGAGCCTTTCCATGAAACGCACAGGTTTTCCGGTATACCATGACCAGGAGCGCATGAGGCGGTTCATCGTGAGTTGCAAATTTCCCCGCGGCAACCCGATTGTGCGAATATGTTCGACCAGCGTTTTCGGGAATGCCGCCTGCAGAACCGCCATCCGGCGCCACAATTCATCCATTGCAGCCTGTTCCAGGCTTGCAGGGCCGGCTCCGGCTGCCGCCAGCAGTTTCTGATGGAGTTCCTGTGCCAGCGCGATGATCGGAGAGCTGTCGTCATGCCCGTCATTTTTTTTGTGATGGCGCAAGTCGCTGGACAGGAACTGTTCCAGGCACGAGCCTGCCTGCCTGACCGGAACAGGATAGGTGATTCCCAGCTCACGCTCGATTTTCAGCAGGGAGTCTGCGGGATTCTCCAGGAAATGGTCGAAATCGATGAATACCCTGGAAAACCCTCTGCTCCAATGTTCGGCCTCCAGATAATGCAGGGACCACAACAGGAATGACTTTTCCATGGAGAATCCGTCGCGACGTTCGAGCGAGCGATAGACTGCATGCGGGGAGCGAACCACGAAGACGAAGTAGGGGGCGATCCCTTCGGAAGCCAGTATATCGAGCCACCAAGGCAGCAATCGACACACTCTGGGGTCTTTCACAGCCCAAAGCATGCTCTTCGAGAAGTCGCGTCGGATATGGCTGCGAATCTTGTCGGCGTAGCGTACAAGCTCCTTTTTGCGCCACCAGTCATCCTCCTTCAGGAGGATATCGTCCCAGCAGGATCCAAGCATCGCAAGCACTTCGTCATTGGCATCGGCGATATCGTTATGCTCGAAATAGCCTTTGTCGTTGATGCCCTTGTGTCCCCTGTACAGTTTGCCTCCCAGGTGTACCCCGAGGCATTGAAGCGCCCCAGTGGATGCTGAAGTGCCGC